>JBPOHT010000067.1:0-16379 GCA_052035235.1 Pseudomonadota bacterium
CGAGTGCGACGGGTCGGGCCCACAGGCCATCCATGGCCTGAGGCCCCTCGGCCGGACATCCTGTCCGGCTCGACCCTGCACTCGACCCCCAGGCAGGCGCTACTGGAAGGGAACCCGGTACATCAACAGCATTCGCTACGCTCATAAAGCGGATGCTTTTCCTGCACGCTCCCACCGAACCGTTCCTCCCGAGTGCCGCGAAGCGGCGTATCGAGGGACGCGCAAGCCTCGCTGCCCGCAAAGCCCTACGGCTCAATCGACTGCCCGATCCGCCACAACACCCCGGACGGGTCGTTCATCACGAAATCCCGTATCCCCCAGTCGCGATCCTCCGGCGGCTGCAGCATCACCCCGTAGCGCCCCGGCAGGTCCTGTGCCGAGATGTGCCGCCACCAGGCTTCCACGTCCGGCACCAGCAGGTGCATCATCAGGTTCTCGGCGAACTCCTTCACGTAGAAGTCCCGCAGCAGGAAGGTGGCGCTGCCGGCATGCAACTGGGCCATCACCTCCGACGACCAGCTCAGGGTGAAGCCGGCGTCGATGTAGAACTGCTTGCACAGCGCAAAATCCTTTGCCGGCAGGAAGGCCTTGAGTTCGATGGTTTCAAGTTTGTTCATGCACACCTCCGCAGCCCCGGTTGCCGCCCGACCATACGGCCTGGACAGGCCGGCGAGCAGATTCCTGATATCGCGGTCTGCCGACTTGCGCTAGGCTCGATCCAACCTTCAAGGAATTTGGCATGCACAAGCGGATCGCCGTGGTCGCCCTGACGCTCTCGCTGGCCGGTTGCGCCACGGCGGACTTCGAGCAGGGCCTGGGCCAGGTCCTGGGGGCGATGGGCCAACCCGGCAGCCAGGCTCCGCTGGCCGAGGGCGAGATCATCGGCGGCCTGCGCGAGGCGCTGGCGGTCGGCACCACCAAGGCCATCAACCAGCTCGGCCGCACCGACGGTTACTGGGCCAACGCCGGCGTGCGCATCCCGCTGCCCCCGGAGATGGTCAAGCTGGAAAAGAGCCTGCGCCAGTTCGGCCAGGACAAGCTGGTGGACGACTTCCACCTGACCCTCAACCGCGCCGCCGAGCAGGCCGTGCCCCAGGTGGCGGACATCTTCGGCAACGCCGTGCGCCAGATGAGCATCCAGGACGCCCGCGCCATCCTCAACGGCTCGCCGGACGCCGCCACGCAGTTCTTCCGCCGCACCACCAGCGAGTCGATCTACGCCAAGGTCTATCCCATCGTGCAGACCAGCACGCAGCGGGTCGGGGTGACGCAGCAGTACAAGAAGCTGGCCTCGTCGTACGGTCCCCTGCTGAAGATGGCCGGCGTGAAGAACCTGGACCTCGACAGCTACGTCACCGAGCAGGCGCTGGCGGGCCTGTTCACCACCATCGCTCAGGAAGAAGCGCGCATCCGCCAGAACCCGGCCGCGCGCACCAGCGAAATCCTCAAGCGGGTGTTCGGGGCGCAGGCACGCTAGGCACGCAGAGGACCACGGAATCCCGCGAGGCCGTCATACCGGCGGAAGCCGGTATCCAGTCCCGCATTGGCTACTGCTAGTAGCGACCGGATGCAGGTCTTCGCCGGCAGGAGCGATGTCTCAGTGCGCTCCAGGTCGTGTTTTCCACGACAGACTCATTCCCCCCCGGCTCTGCCACCGAGCGCCAGCGACATCTCATAAAGATCCCGCTTCTTCAGCCCGGTGATCTCCGCCGCCAGCTTCGCGCCCTGCGAAGCCCCGAGCTCGCGCACCAGCACGCGCAGGATGCGCTGCACGTCGGCGCCTCCTGCCGCCGCTTCGCGCCGAGGTGCGCCTTCCACCACCAGCACGAATTCACCCTTCTCCCGGTTGGCATCGGCGGCGATCCAGGCCGGAAGTGCCGCGGCATCCATCGTCTCGCTCTGCTCGAACAGCTTGGTCAGTTCTCGCGCGATGCAGACCCGGCGTCCACCCAGCACGGCGGCGAGGTCGGCGGCACAGTCCGCGATGCGGTGGCTGCTCTCGTAGAGCAGCAACGTCGCCGGCTCGGCGGCCAGCTCCTCCAGCGCCGCCCGGCGCTGGCTGCCCTTGGCCGGCAGGAAGCCCACGAACAGGAAGCGGTCGCTGGGGATGCCGGACACCGACAGCGCCGCGATGGCGGCGCAGGGGCCGGGCAGGGCGACCACCGGCAGGCCGGCTTCGCGGGCGGCGCGTACCAGCCGGAACCCAGGGTCCGACACCAGCGGCGTGCCGGCGTCGGAGATCAGTGCCAGGGACTCACCGGCGGAGAGCCGCGCCACCAGTCCCGTGGCCACCTGCTCCTCGTTGTGGTCGTGCAGCGCCAGCAGTGGCTTGCGCAGGCCGAAATGGCTGAGCAGGGCCGCGCTGTTGCGGGTGTCTTCCGCGCAAATTGCATCCACGCCGCCGAGCACCGCGAGGGCACGCGGTGCCAGGTCGCCGAGGTTGCCGATCGGCGTGGCGACGACGTAGAGAGTGCCGGGCTGGACGGCATTGGTGGCGGTGTTCAAGGGCGGCTCCACGGGATGCTGCATGTCATACTTCCCCCATTATCGTTTGCCCCGAGGCGACATGCCCAAGTTCAATCCGTCCGCCCTGGTGTTCCTCGCGCTGGCCGCGATGCTGCTGCCGGCCTGTGCCAGCACGCCGGTGGTGGAAGGCGCCGCGTTGCCGGGAGCCCCTGGGCCGGCGCCGGCCCTGGACGAGGCCCGCAGCGCCTGGCTGCGCGGCGACTTCGCGGGGGCTTCCGCCGCCTACGAGCGCGCAGCGCTGGAGCAGCCGCCGGCCCAGGCCGCCGAGTTCTGGCTTGCCGCCGCCGAGGCCGCGGTCGGCGCGCGCGATCCGGACCGCGCGCTGGGCCTGGCCCAGCACATCCCGGCGAATGCCCTGGGCGGCGAGAAGTTCGGCCGCCTGCAATTGCTGCGCGCCGAAAGCCTGATGCTGAAGAACCAGCCTTTCGAAGCCGCCAAGGCCCTGCCGGCCTCCAGCGAAGGCCTGCCCAGCATCGCCGCGCGCATCGAGGAACTGCGCGCCCGGGCGCTGTTCGGCAGCAACGAGCCCGCCGCTGTCCCCGCCACCGCCCCCACCACGCTGGCGGTGGGTGCGCAGGCGCCTCCGGGCGAGGTCGTCCCGGTGGCCGAGCCGATCAACGCCGGCGGTACCGCTTTGCTGCTGCCGCTGAGCGGCTCCTTCGCCGCCAGCGCCGAAGCCGTGCGCGACGGCTATCTCGCCGCGCACTTCCGCAACGGCGCCACCGGCCGCGTGCGCGTCTACGACGTCGGCAGCGCCGCCAGTGCGGACCCCACGCTGAGCGCCTATGCACAGGCGCTGCAGGACGGCGCCGCCGTGGTCGTGGGGCCGCTGCGCAAGGAGAGCGTCGCCGCCATGGCGCAGCAGGGGACGCCGGCGGTGCCGGTGCTGGCGCTGAACTACATGGACGAAACGCAGATGGCGCCGCCGCGCTTCCTGCAGTTCGGCCTCGCGCCGGAAGACGAGGCGCGCACCGCCGCCGAGCATGCGGCCGGGCAGGGGCTGCGCCGCGCCATCGTGCTGACGCCGGGCTCGGACTGGGGCGAGCGCACCTATACCGCGTTCCGCCAGCGCTTCCAGGCATTGGGCGGGCAGGTGGCGGAGGTCTCGCGCTACCCGGTCAGCCAGAAGGATTTCTCCACCACCGTGCGCAACCTGCTGCGCACGCAGAAGGACGCCGGCACCCGCCGCACCGACGTGGACATGATCTTCGTCGTGGCGCGCAACATCGACGCGCGCCTGATCGGCGCCATGCTGCGCTTCTACTACGCCGGGAACCTGCCGATCTACAGCACCGCGGCCGCCTACGGCGGCAAGCCCGACAACGACACCGCCGGTATGCGCTTCTGCGACATGCCCTGGATTCTCGCACCGGGTAGCTTCGCGGCCGAGCGTGCCGAGGCGGCGGAGCTGCCCGGACAGCGCCGTGAGCCGCGCCTGTTCGCCTTCGGCCATGACGCGCAGGCCATCGCGGCCACGCTGCGCCCCGGTGCTTCGCTGTCGCGCATGCCCGGCATGACGGGACTGCTCAGCGTCGGCGGCAACGGCGCGATCCGCCGCGGCCTGCAATGCGCGGAAATCCGCCCCGAGGGCCTGGTCCTGCTGGAGACGCCGCCGGCGCCGGTCGGCGCGCTGCCGTGAACGGCAGCGAGGCCGAGGACCGCGCGCTGCGCCACCTGCAGTCGCGCGGCCTCAAGCTGCTGCAGCGCAACTACCGATGCCGCGGCGGCGAGCTGGACCTGGTGATGCGTGATGGCGACACGCTGGCCGTGATCGAGGTGCGCAGCCGCAGCAACCCCGGCTTTGGCACGGCCGCCGAGTCCGTGGATGCACGCAAGCAGCAGCGCATCGTGCTGGCCACGCAGATGTACCTGCTGGCCCACCCCGAACACGGCAATCGCCCGGTACGCTTCGACGTGGTGACCGTCGATGCGGCCGCCAAGCTGGACTGGATCACTGCGGCCTTCGACGCCGTGTAAGCTGGCCCTGCGATGCTGGGATTATTAATAAAATTTTGTACACAATATGTGACTAAAAATCACATTAATGGAGTTCGCGCGTGACCCCGCTGGCGCCGGCCCTGCTGCGCCGCCTCGGCGAGATCTTCGGTAGCGAGCACCTGCTGACCGACCCGGCGGACTGTCTGTCCTACGGCTACGACAACTCCAAGCGCACGGTGCCGCCGCAGGCCGTGGTGTTCGCCCGGACGCACGACGAGGTGCTGGCCCTGGTCGCGGCCTGCAACGAGTTCCGCACCGTACTGGTGACGCGCGGCCGTGGCACCAATACCACCGGCGCCACCGTGCCGATCCACGGCGGCGTGGTGCTGTCGCTGGAACGCATGAACCGCATCCTGCGCATCTCGCCCGGCGACCGCCTGATCGAATGCGAGGCCGGCACGCTCAATGGCGAGGTCCAGGCCGAGGCGGCGAAGCACGGCCTGTTCTGGGCGCCGGACCCCACCAGCGCCGGCTACTCCACGGTGGGCGGCAACCTGGCCTGCTGTGCCGGCGGGCCGCGCGCCGTGAAGTACGGCACCGCGCGGGACAACGTGCTGGGCCTGCGTGCCGTCACCGGCGCCGGCGTCTCGCTGAAGACCGGCTGCACCACCACCAAGGGCGTGGTCGGCTACGACCTCACGCGCCTGCTGGTTGGCAGCGAGGGCACCCTGGCGGTGATCACCGAGGCCACGCTCAAGCTGCTGCCGCAGCCCCAGGCGCGCCGCATGTTGCGTGCCTGCTATGCCGACGTGTCCGCCGCCGCCGCCGCGGTGTCGCGGATCATGGGGCAGCCCGAGACCCCGTGCGCGCTGGAACTGATGGATGGCGAGGCCGTGCGCCTGGCTGAGGAATACCAGCGCACCGGCGTGCCCGCTGGCACCGGCGCCCTGCTGCTGATCGAGGTCGACGGCAGTCCCGAGTCGCTGCAGGCCGCGGTTGCGGCAGTGAGCGCTGCGGCCGCCGGCGCGGGCCTGGTGGAGTTGAAGGCCGCCGCCACCGAGGCCGAGGCCGAAGCGCTGTGGGCCTGCCGCAAGGTGCTGTCGCCGTCGCTGCGCAAGATCGCGCCCAAGAAGGTCAACGAGGACGTCGCCGTGCCGGTGACGCGCATCCCGGAGCTGATCGACGGCCTACGCGAGCTGTCGCGGCGCCACGCCATCCGCATCGTCAACTTCGGCCATGCCGGCAACGGCAACATCCACGTCAACCTGCTGGCCGATCCCGAGGACCCGGCGCAGATGCGCGCCATCACCGCCTGCCTGCACGACGTCTTCCGCCTGGTGCTGTCGCTGGAGGGCACGCTCTCCGGCGAGCACGGCGTGGGCATCGAGAAGCGTGACTACGTCGGCTGGGAGATCGCGGCGGACACGCTGGAGACCATGCGCGCCCTCAAGCGCACCCTGGACCCGCAGGGGATTCTCAACCCGGGCAAGTGCCTGCCGGGCATCTGAGCGCGGCTACCGTGCACGGTAGCCAGCGGCGAAAGACGAACCGTGGGAGCGCGCCAGTCGCGATCCGTACCGGCCCCAAGAGATCGCGACTTGCGTCGCTCCCACGAAGCAAACGTGGCCCCGAAGCAGTCCGGGAGCTCGCAACGTGGGTGATCCCGGATTTCATCCGGGCTACATGACTTCGATCCAGCCCGCAGCCAACAGGAACGTCACACCGGCGAAAGCCGGTGTCCCGTCATGACGTGAGGCCCTGCTGGTCGTTGTTGCCTGTTGACCCTCGCCGACATGGAAGGAGCCAGGAGTCAGCGCGGGATACGGCAGCAAACGTAGCCCGGACGCAGTCCGGGGGGCACGCAGCAGGAATAGCCCCGGATGCATCCAGGCGACATCACTGGCAGCGAAAGATGAACCGTGGGAGCGACGTGAGTCGCGATCCATGCCCCCCCCCAGAAGCTCGCGACTGGCGCCGCTCCCACCACCAAGGGCAGGGTGCGCGGGCTACTTCACCACGCGCAGTTGCGGGCGGCCCGGCTTGGGACGCGTCGGCTCCGGCGGCTCGGGCGGTGTGCCGCCTTCTTCCTGCACCGCGGCCGGCTCCACCTCGCCGAACACCACGCCTTCGCCGTTCTCACGGGCGAAGATCGCCAGCACCGCGCCGCTCGGCACTTGTACATCGAAGGAGCGGCCGGAGAAGCGCGCAGAGAACCAGATCGGTTCCTGTTCCAGGCCCAGGTTCTGGATCGCCATGGGGCTGATGTTGAGCGTGATGCGACCGTCCTGCACGTGCTCGCGCGGCACCATCACGCCGGGATAGTCGGCCTGCACCAGCAGGTGCGGCGTGTGCCCGTTGTCCACGGCCCACTGGTAGATGGCGCGGATCAGGTAGGGGCGGCGGGAACTCGAGGTGCTCATGCCCTTATGTTAGCAGGCTAGATGCCGATCGCCTTGCGCACCGCCGGGCGTTGCAGCAGCCGCTCGGCATAACGTATCAGCGGCTGCACGTCGCCGGACAGCTTCAGCCCCAGTTGCGGCAGCTGCGAGAACAGCGCCGCCCAGGCGCAGTCGGCCAGGTTGTATTCCAGTCCCAGGAACCAGCCGCGGGCAGGGAACATGCGCTGGCTGGCCAGCAATGCCTCACCCAGGGCCTGCTTGGCGGCCTTGCCCTCGGCACCCTTGTCGGACAGGGCGCGCTGCGCCAACGGCAGCAGGTCGCGTTCCAGCCGCAGCAATGCCATGCGCAGCTTGGCTTTCGCTGCGGGGTCCGGGGGACTCAGCTTGGGATGGGGGAAGCGCTCGTCGAGGTATTCGTTGATGACCGCCGCCGGGTGGATCACCGTCTCGCGGTCAGCCAGCGTCGGCAGTTCCAGCGTTGGGTTGAGCACCAGCAGGTCGTGGTTGGGCCGGCCGGGATTGATCCACTCGATGCGGGCACCGTCCACGTCCTTCTCGGCCAGCACGATCCGCGTCCACAGGCAGGCGAGACTGTCGCGGCTGCAGAACAGCGTCAGCCCTGCGCGGGGCGCGGGCTTGGCGTCCATCACGTACTTGCTGCGGGCGCGGAGGGTCATCAGCTCATCTGTGCAGCGCAAAAACAAAAGCGCCGGTCATGTATCGGAACATGACCGGCGCCGAAAGACAACTTCTGGGGCTCAGGACCTCAGTGGACGTCCTTCCACCACTCCTTCTTCATCAGGTAGGCCAGGAAGGTGAAGAGGAACAGGAACAGCATCACCTTGTAGCCCAGCGAGATGCGGGCATTGCGACCCGGCTCGGCGGCGTAGTGCATGAAGTTGACCGTATCGGTCACGAACTTCTTGTACTCCTCCGGGTTCAGCTTGCCGGGCTGCACCAGCTCGAACTTCGGGCCGGCATGGTGACCGCCGCCGTGGCCTTCTTCGCCATGGCCCTCGGCCTTCTCTTCCACCTTCACCTGCACGCCCTGCAGATCCATCAGCACGTGCGGCATCGACGCGCCCGGCAGGGTCAGGTTGTTGACGCCGGAGGCCTTGGCGCCGTCGACGTAGAAGGTCATCAGGAAGTTGTAGACCCAGGCCGGACCGCGCATGCGGGTCTCGACCGTCAGGTCCGGCGGGGGCTGGCCGAACCACTTGGCCGCTTCCATCGCCGGCATCGACGAGATGATGTGATCACCCGGCTTCTCGCTGGTGAACATCAGGTTGGCCTTGAGCAGGTCTTCCGGGATGTTCAGGTCCTTGGCGAGGCGGCCGTAGCGCAGGATCTTCATGGAATGACAGCCGGAGCAGTAATTCATGAAGTTGCGCGCACCGCGCTGGGCCGACTGGATGTTGTCGCTGTCGGGCTCGAACTTGTAGGTCAGCGCATGGCCGCCGGCCGCGTAGGCCGGAGCGGCGGCAGACAGCGCGACCGCGATCAGGAAGGTCTTAATGCGCTGCATGAGTCACGCGCTCCGGTTCGGTCTTGGTCTTTTCTGCCCGGGTGTACCAGGGCATCAGGAGGAAGTAGGCGAAGTAGATGACGGTACCGATGCGCGAGACCCAGGTACCCACGGGGCTCGGCGGCTGCATACCGTAGTAGCTCAGCGCGATGAAGGCCACGGTGAACAGGAACAGCGCGATCTTCGACAGGTTGCCCTTGTAGCGGATCGACTTGACCGGCGAGCGGTCCAGCCAGGGCACGAAGAAGATGATCACCACCGCGGCGCCCATGGTCAGCACGCCCAGCAGCTTGTCCGGCACCGCGCGCAGCATCGCGTAGAAGGAGCCGAAGTACCAGGCTGGGGTGATGTGCTCCGGGGTGGCCAGCGGGTTCGCCGGGGTGAAGTTCGGCTTCTCCAGCAACCAGCCGCCGCCATCCGGGGCAAAGAACACGATGCCCAGGAAGATGATCAGGAACACGCCCACGCCGACCACGTCCTTCACCGTGTAGTACGGGTGGAAGGGGATGCCGTCGAGCGGGATGCCGGTCTTGGGATCCTTGTGCTTCTTGATCTCGACGCCGTCGGGGTTGTTCGAGCCGACTTCATGCAGGGCGATCAGGTGGGCGACCACCAGGGCGACCAGCACGAACGGCAGGAAGATGACGTGCAGCGAGAACAGGCGGCCCAGGGTCGCGTCGGACGGGAAGTAGTCGCCCTGGATCCAGATCACCAGGTCGCCGCCGATCACGGGGATCGCGCCGAACAGGTTGATGATCACGCTGGCGCCCCAGTACGACATGTTGCCCCAGGGCAGCACGTAGCCGGCGAAGGCTTCCGCCATCAGCACCAGGAAGATCAGCGCACCGAACAGCCAGACCAGTTCACGGGGCTTGCGGTAGGACCCGTAGAGCAGGCCGCGATACATATGCAGGAACACCACCACGAAGAATGCCGAGGCGCCGGTGGAATGCAGGTATCGCAACAGGTCGCCGTAGGGCACGTCGCGCATCAGCGCTTCCACGGACTCCCAGGCGATCGAGGCCTCGGGCTTGTAATGCATCACCAGCCAGATACCGGTGATCAGCTGGTTGACCAGCACCAGCAGGGCCAGTGAGCCGAAGTAGTACCAGAAGTTGAAGTTCTTCGGCGCGTAGTACTCGGACAGGTGGTCCTTGTACAGCTTGGTCAGCGGGAAGCGGTCATCGATCCAGCCGAGCAGGCCGGTCGTCTTGTGCGGATTGGGGACGATCGCCATTACGCAGCTCCCTGGTCTTCACCAACGAGAATGGTGTTGTTGTCGACGTAACGGTGCGGCGGCACGGCCATGTTCAGCGGAGCGGGCACGCCCTTGTAGACGCGGCCTGCGAGGTCGAACTTGGAGCCGTGGCAGGGGCAGTAGAAGCCGCCCTGCCAGTTGGCATCGACTTCCGGCGCCGGATGATCCGGGCGGAAGGTCGGCGCGCAGCCCAGGTGGGTGCAGGAGCCGACCATGACGAGGATTTCCGGCTTGATCGCGCGGCCCTCGTTCTTGGCGTACTCCGGCTGCTGCTGCTCGTCGGAGCCAGGGTCACGCAGCTCGCCGGTGACCTTGGCCAGGCTGGCGACCATTTCCGGGGTGCGCTTGACGACCCAGACCGGCTTGCCGCGCCAGGCGACCGTCAGCTTCTGGCCGTCCTCGAGGTGCGTGATGTCGATGCTGACGGGGGCGCCAAGGGCCTTGGCGCGTTCGCTGGGCTTGAGCGAAGCCAGAAAGGGCCAGGCTGCTGCCGCGACACCCACGCCGCCCACGACCGTCGTGGAGAGCGTCAGGAACCGGCGGCGATCCGGATCCACGCCTTGATTACTCATTGAACAATGCCCCTTGAGAGGATGAATTTCTGATGTCAAAAGGCATGAGCGACTGGGTCGAACCGGCGCAGGGCCGTACTCTGCCTATCCGTACTAGTATACCGGCCGACTTCCCGGACCGTAATAGGTTCCGTGCGATTGAAGCCCCTGAATCAGGTCAAAAAATCGCCAATCCGGCGTGCCGTCTCCTCCGGCGCGTCGAAATGCAGCATATGGCCGGCGTCCGGGATCAGCTCTTCCCGGCGATTCTGGAAGCAGGCCAGGCGCTGCGCGCGCTCCTGGCTGCCGATGGATTTGCCGAACTGCGACAGCCCGGCATCCAGGAACAGGGTGGGGCAGGTGACCTGCTTCCATACCGCCTCGGACTCGGCTGAACGGTAGTTCTGCGGGCTGTTCATGCGGTGCTTGGGGTCGGCCAGCAGGCGGATCCGGCCGCGGCCATCCTCCTGGCCCCAGCAATGGGCGATGAACAGGGCTTTCTCGGCTGAAAGCTGTGGGTGCTGGGCCTGTACCCGGGAGGCCAGGTATTCGAAGGACTCATAGGTCTTGTCCCGGGCTGGCCCCCTGACCTCCCCCAGCCAGCGCAGCAGCCGCCGCGGAGCGCCCGGGGCCGGCATGTCCGGCAGGAACAGGCCGTCCAGGCAGACCAGCTGCTTGACCCGGTCCGGCCGCAGGCCGGCATACAGGCTCAGGATCTGGGCGCCCATGCTGTGGCCGACCAGGGTCAGCGGCTGGTCCGGCGAATAGTGGTCCGCAATCGCATCGAAGTCGGCCACGTAGTCGGGGAACCAGTAGCCGTCCTGCGGCCACTGGCTGTGGCCGAAGCCGCGCCAGTCCGGCGCCAGCACCTGGAAGCGCCGGGCCAGCAGGCGCGCCACCGGGTCGAAGGTGGCGGAGACGTCCAGCCAGCCATGGCCCAGGAACAGCAGCGGCAGGCCGGGTGCCCCCCAGCGGCGGACGTGGAAGCGCAGGCCGCGGACGCGGATGAATTCGGAGCGGGAGGGATATTCCGGGGTCGTCATGCCAACAGTCTATATTGGCACCGCTTTTGCCAGTGAAACGCCGCTGACCGGATAACGATACCAATGACCATTCATGCCGCCCTGCACCACGTCACGGCCTACCGGTACGACCGGAGGGTGGGGATGTCGCCGCAGATCATCCGCCTGCGCCCGGCGCCGCACTCGCGTACGCGGGTGCTGAGCTACTCGCTGAAGGTGGAGCCGCAGCCGAATTTCATCAACTGGCAGCAGGACCCCTTCAGCAACTGGCAGGCGCGCGTGGTATTCCCCGACCAGGTGACCGAGTTCAAGGTCACGGTCGACCTCGTCGCCGACATGGCGGTCTACAACCCCTTCGACTTCTTCGTCGAGCCCTCGGCGGAGAAATTCCCCTTCGAGTACGACGCAAGCCTCAAGGAAGACCTCAAGCCTTTCATGCGGCCGCTGCCGGCCGGCCCGCTGCTGCAGGGGCTGCTGGCGGCGTTGCCCAGGGAAGCCCCGAACACCGTCAACTTCGTGGTCGATCTCAACCGCGAACTGCAGCAGCGCATCGGCTACCTGATCCGCATGGAGCCCGGCGTGCAGACGCCGGAGGAGACCCTGCAGAAGGCCTCCGGCTCCTGCCGCGATTCCAGCTGGTTGCTGGTGCAGATGCTGCGTCACCTGGGCCTGGCGGCGCGCTTCGTCTCCGGCTACCTGATCCAGCTCACGCCGGACGTGAAGTCACTGGACGGCCCCAGCGGCACGGAAGTGGACTTCACCGACCTGCATGCCTGGTGCGAGGTCTACGTGCCCGGCGCCGGCTGGATCGGCCTGGACCCGACCTCCGGCCTGCTGGCGGGCGAGGGCCATATCCCGCTCTGCGCCACCCCCGAGCCGCAGACCGCGGCGCCGATCACCGGCGCGGTGGACGAATGTGAGGTCGAGTTCGGCCACGAGATGAAGGTGTCGCGCCTCTATGAATCGGCGCGCGTCACCAAGCCCTACAGCGAGGAGCAGTGGCAGGAGGTCGATGCCCTGGGCGAGGCGGTGGACGCCAGGCTCAAGGCCGGCGACGTGCGCCTGACCATGGGTGGCGAGCCCACCTTCGTCTCCATCGACGACATGCAGGGCGCGGAATGGAACACCGCGGCGGTCGGCCCGGCCAAGGAGGCGCGGGCCTACGAGCTGGCGCTGCGCATGCGCAATCACTTTGCCCCTCAGGGCCTGCTGACCTACGGCCAGGGCAAGTGGTACCCCGGCGAGTCGCTGCCGCGCTGGGTCTACACCTTGTATTGGCGGCGCGACGGCCAGCCCACCTGGCGTCTGCCGCCGGCGCGCGCCGACCGGGTCAACCCGCCCACCAATGACGAGGCCAGGCACTTCATGGGCGCCCTGGCCGAGCGCCTGGAAATCGACCCGCGCAATGTGCTCGACGCCTACGAGGACACGCTCCATTACCTGGTGCGCGAGCGCAAGCTGCCGGTCAACGTCGATCCCACCGACCCGCGCCTGAAGGACGCCGAGGAGCGCGCCCGCATCCTGCAGGTATTCGATCGCGGCCTGGGCACGCCGCGCGGCTTCGTGCTGCCGGTGCAGCGCTGGCAGGCCGAGTCGCGCTGGATGTCGGAGCGCTGGCAGGTCCGCACCGGCCGCCTGCTGTTGATCCCCGGCGACTCGCCGGTGGGCCTGCGCCTGCCGCTGGAGTCCCTGCCCTGGCTGCCGGCCGAGGCACGGCCGCAATTCATCCCCGCCGATCCCGGCTCGCTGCCGGCACTGGGGACCGCCGACCCGCGGCGCCAGCCCTACCTGCAGCGCCACGGCGTCAAGGAAGAAGACCCGCAGCGCCGCCGCGCCAGCCAGCGCGTCACGCCGGAATCGCGCCAGCCGACCCCGCGCCGCCATGGCAGCTACGTGCAGGGCGGCAACGTCCGCACCGCCATGTCGGCCGAATCGCGTGACGGCTTCATCAACCTGTTCCTGCCGCCGACCGAACGCAGCGAGGACTTCCTCGACCTGGTGGCGGCCATCGAGGACGTGGCCGCCGAAACCGGCCTGCCGGTGCGTATCGAAGGCTACGGTCCGCCCGCCGATCCGCGCCTGGAGATCATCCGGATCACGCCGGACCCGGGCGTGATCGAGGTCAACATCCACCCCGCGCACAACTGGCAGCAGCTGCGCGACAACACCCTGGCGATCTACGAAGAGGCGCGCCTGTCGCGCCTGACCACCGAGAAATTCCTGATCGACGGCCGCGCCGTAGGCACCGGCGGCGGCAACCACGTGGTGGTGGGCGGCGCCACGCCGGCCGACTCGCCGTTCCTGCGGCGGCCGGACGTGCTGGCCAGCCTGCTGCGCTACTGGCAGAACCACCCAGCGCTGTCCTATGTCTTCTCCGGCCTGTTCATCGGCCCCACCTCGCAGCATCCGCGCGTGGACGAGGCCCGCGACGGCCAGCTCTACGAGCTGGAGATCGCGCTGGCGCAACTGCCGCCCAAGGCGGCGCAGGTGCCGCCCTGGCTGGTGGATCGCGTGCTGCGCAACCTGCTGGTGGACCTCACCGGCAACACCCATCGCGCCGAGTTCTGCATCGACAAGCTCTACTCGCCGGACTCCGCCACCGGCCGTCTCGGCCTGGTGGAACTGCGCGGCTTCGAGATGCCGCCGCATGCGCGCATGAGCCTGGTGCAGCAACTGCTGGTGCGCGCGCTGATCGCGCGCTTCTGGGACGAGCCCTACACCCAGCCGCTGGTGCGCTGGGGCACCCAGCTGCAGGACCGCTGGATGCTGCCGCATCACAACTGGGCGGATCTCTGCGACGTGGTGGACGACCTGCGCCGCGCCGGCTACCCGTTCCGGCGCGAGTGGTTCCTGCCGCACTTCGAGTTCCGCTTCCCGATCCACGGTTCGATCACCCACGAGGGCATCACCCTGGAACTGCGCCAGGCCCTGGAAGCCTGGCCGGTGCTGGGCGAGGAGCCGGCCGGCGGTGGCACCACGCGCTTCGTCGACTCCTCCATCGAACGCCTGCAGGTGCGCGTCAGCGGCATGACCGGCGAGCGCCATCACGTCACCTGCAATGGCCGCCGCCTGCCGCTGCAACCCACCGGCGCCCAGGGCGAGTTCGTCGCCGGCCTGCGCTACCGCGCCTGGCAGCCGGCGTCCTGCCTGCATCCCACCATCGGCGTGCACACGCCGCTGATCCTGGATCTCTACGACGCCTGGAACCGGCGCTCGGTGTCCGGCTGCACCTACCACGTGGCGCACCCGGCCGGCCGCAACTACGACACCTTCCCGGTCAACAGCTACGAGGCCGAGGCACGGCGCCTGGCACGCTTCGAGCCGCAGGGCCACCTGCCGGGCTGGCATGTCCCGCCCGTGGAGGCGCCGAACCCCGAGTTTCCCTGGACGCTGGACCTGCGGAGACCACCGCTGTAGGGGGAACGTCATACCGGCGAAAGCCGGTATCCAGTCCCTCACTGGCTCACTCCCGTCGGGGACTGGATGCCGGCTTTCGCCGGCATGACGTTCCCTTTGAATCGGATAGCCCGCTCCTTGTCCTTCCGCAGGATGGGGTGAGCGCAGCGAACCGCATCAAATACCAGCCGCCTCGCCCGATGCGGTTCGCTGCGCTCACCACACCCTACAGACTGACGGGAACCCGTCGCGGCCACTTGCAGGAAAGCCCGCCGGCTTTCCGTCGGGGCTTTCCGCAGGGGCGTGGCGGAAACCCGTCTTGCAGGGCTCAAGTATTTGTCCCTGAAGGGTTTTGATGCCGCCAAAAGCCATGGCACATGGCTTGTATCCATGCCTGCGTCCACAGGAGCAGCAGGCATGTCGGCAGCAGCAGCAGACGAAGGCGGTATTCCCCAGGCGGCGCCGGTACCCAAGGCCAAGGCACCGGTGCTGGCGATCATCGTCGCGGTGGTGATGTCCGCCGCCGCCAGCGGTGGCGCCGCCTTCTGGTTCTCCAGCCACGGCGCTCCTGCCGCCGCCGCCCATGGCGCGGAAGCCAAGCCCGCCGCCCCGCCCAAGGCGCCGGCCCAGTACCTGGCCCTGGAACCCGTCTTCACCGTCAACCTCGAGGATCCGGACGCCTCTCGCTTCCTGCAGGTGGAGATCCAGGTCATGGCGCGCGATGCCGCCGCCCTGGAAGCCCTGAAGACCCACCAGCCGCGCATTCGCAACGCCCTGCTGCTGCTGCTGGGCCAGCAGAAAAGCGCGCAGATCGCCGACCGCGCCGGCAAGGAAAAGCTGCAAGCCGCCGTGCTGGCGGAGATCCAGAAGATCCTCAAGGACGAAACCGGCAAGCCCGGCGTCGAGGCCGTCTACTTCACCAGCTTCGTGACCCAGTAATGTCCCGCGATCTTCTCTCCCAGGATGAAATCGACGCCCTGCTGCACGGCGTCGACAGCGGCGCGGTGGATACCCTGCCGCCGCCGCCCGCGCCCGGCGAGGCGCGCAGCTTCAACTTCGCCTCGCAGGACCGCATCGTCCGCGGCCGCATGCCGACGCTGGAGATGATCAACGAGCGCTTCGCGCGCCTGTTCCGGCTGAGCATCTACGGGATCCTGCGGCGCCAGGCCGAAGTGGCCTCGGCGGCGGTGCAGCTGAAGAAGTTCAGCGAGTACGTGCACACCCTGCACCTGCCCACCAGCCTGAACATGGTCAAGTTCAACCCGCTGCGCGGCACCAGCCTGATCGTCGTGGACCCGAAGCTCGTGTTCGCGATCGTCGACACCGTGTTCGGCGGCAATGGCCGCCATGCCAAGATCGAGGGGCGCGAGTTCACCGCCACCGAAAACCGCATCATCCGCTCGGTGCTCGACCGCGTGTTCGCCGACCTGCAGCAGGCCTGGTCGCACGTGCAGCAGATCGAGGTCGAGTACCTCAACACCGAGATGAACCCGCACTTCGCCGGCATCGTGAGCCCGACCGAGGTGGTGGTGATCACGGCGTTCCGCGTCGACATCGATGGCCGCGGCGGCGAACTGCACGTCACGAGGCCGTACTCGATGATCGAGCCGCTGCGCGACGTGCTCGACGCCGGGGTGCAGAGCGACCGTGCGGATCGCGACGATCGCTGGACCAACACGCTGCACGACGAGGTGCTCGATGCGCCGGTCGAGCTGCGCGCGGTGCTCGGCGAAGGCCAGCTGCAGCTCTCCGAGCTGATCGACC
>JBPOHT010000077.1:0-35621 GCA_052035235.1 Pseudomonadota bacterium
GGAACTGATCCAGGCAGGAGAACTTCTTGACGTACCGATGGCCGTTGTAGCGATCGACAAGCCGGTGAAAGGATGACAGCGGCAGATACTGCATGAGTTGTGCGAAGACATAGCGATCGTGATGCATGGCGGTTTCCCTGCGGAACCCACCTAGATTCGCTCAGCCGAAGTTGAAATCGACACCACCCCGAAAATTCGATTTAAAACATTATTATCAAAGGCTTGAAGTCAGTTTCAGAGACTTTCCCCGGACAGTTCTGGCACAAGCAAAGAAAAGTAACTCGCCCTTAGGCGAAACAAACCTCCAGGGATCAACCGCACCTGACCGGCGTAGTCGCCGGCACCACGGGCCTTGGCTTCTATGGGTAAGTGCGCGCCCCTCACCTCGGCAACCGCTCCTGCGTTGCCCTACCTCGGGCATCCATGCCCTCGCCAACCCTCTCCCCGCAGGCGGGGAGAGGGAGCTAGCAAGAGTGCACCCAACAAAAAACCGCCGCAGGCTCTCGCCTACGGCGGTCTTGTCATACAGCAACTCAGCGAGCCGTGCCGCCCGCCATCTCGAACGCACGCTGGTAGATGAACTCGAACGAGAAGCTGCGCGAGTGCGCCTTGGACTCGACGTAATCGGCCATGCGCGACAGGCGCTTGGGCAGTTCCATGACCTTGTCCTGGGCGGCGCGGCCCACGGCGGACAGGCCGGTCATCTTGTCGATGGCCCAGTGCTTGACCAGGTCCTCCACCAGCTTCAGGTACTCGCGCGGGCCGTAGATGCCGGCGCGGCGCTCCACCTCGGACATCTGGGCGAAGCCGGCGATGTTGTGGCCGGGCATGGCCAGCGCCGGGGCGACGGCGGCCAGGGCGTGCAGGGCGCGGTTGATGTCCAGCTTCATCACGGCGGAGAAGGCGTCGCGGTAGAACACGTAGTGGCGCGACTCGTCGGCGCAGATATGCGCCAGGATCTTCTGCAGCTTGGGCTCGTAGTTGCCCGCCAGGCGGCCGGCGTTGGCGTGCGAGGTCTGCGTCGCCTTCTCCTGCAGGCTGGTGTAGGCCAGCAGGCGATAGGGGTCGTCCTTCCAGTCCGGGTCGAATCCGGACTCGATGTACTGGAACTGCATCTCCTCCAGCGCCTTCATGTTGAAGACGCGGGCGTCGCGCACGTAGTCGCGCAGCACGCAGCCGTGGCGGTCTTCCTCGGCGGTCCAGAGGTTGTTCCACTCGGCCCAGGCGCCGCCGTGGCCCATGTACACGGCCACCAGGCGGTGGAAGTGTGGCAGGCCTTCCTCGGTCAGCAGGTTCAGGGCGATGGCCACGCGCACGCCGTCGGGCAGGCCGCGGGCGCGCTCACGCAGGGCCTTGAGCTCTTCCTCGTAGTTGGGGTCGGCCAGTTCGTCGGCCGGCATCAGGTCGCTGGGCATCCACAGCTTGCGGCTGTCGCGGTGCTTCTGCATCAGCTCGCGTACCGTCGGCTCGAGCGATTGCAGCACCTCGCGCTGGGCAGGCAGGTCGGGGTTGATTCCGTTCAGCATGGCGTATTAACCGTTAGCAATACAATGACTTGTCGTACGGGTGGCGCCGCTGCATAGCAACGGCCATGCCCCTTGTACGGAGTTTAGCCCGGTTCGGATCAGCCTATACAACTGTCCTTTAAGTAGCGCGGGCGTCAGCCCTGACGCCGGATCAGGTCCAGGAATTCCTGGCGCGTGCGGTGATCCTCGCGGAACCGGCCCAGCATGAAGGACGTCACCATGCTGGAATTCTGCTTCTGTACGCCCCGCATCATGGCGCAGAGATGTTTCGCTTCAATGACCACGCCCACGCCCTTGGCGTCGATGGTGTCCTGCAGGCACTGGCCGATCTGCTGGGTCAGGTTTTCCTGGATCTGCAGGCGCCGCGCGAACATGTCGACGATGCGCGGGATCTTGGACAGGCCGATGACCTTGCCGTTCGGCAGGTAGGCGACATGGGCGCGGCCCACGAAGGGCAGCATGTGGTGCTCGCACATCGAGTAGAGCTCGATGTCCTTGACGATCACCATCTCGTCGTTGTGCGACTCGAAAACGGCGCCGTTGACGATCTCGCCGATGTCCTGCTCGTAGCCCTGGGTCAGGAACTCCATGGCCTTGGCCGCGCGGTGGGGGGTGCGCACCAGGCCTTCGCGTTCGGGGTTTTCGCCGATGGCTTCGATGATCGCCCGGAATTGTTCTTCCATGCCGTTGTTCTCCTTCATATTCGGAGGATTATCCCATGCCCCGGGGCCCGGGGTCTGCCGGCTCCTTCCGGAGGGCGGTACTGCAATCGGCCGCATGCCGGCGGACCCTAACCCCGTACAATAAACGCATGAGCAAGAAGCGGTCTGCCGGCGTCATCCAGGAAATCCCGATCGACCTGATCCGCCCGGGCAGCCAGCAGGCCCGGCGCCACTTCGACCCCGACGCCCTGAAGGAGTTGGCCGAGTCGATCCGCGAATCCGGCGTGGTGCAGCCCATCGTGCTGCGCACCCGGGTCTGGGGCTACGAGCTGCTGGCCGGCGAGCGCCGCTGGCGCGCGACCCAGTTGGCCGGGCTGCACGAGATCCCCGCGGTGATCCGCGACGACCTGTCCGACGACGAAGCCTTCGTCGTCGGCCTGATCGAGAACCTGCAGCGCGAGTCCCTGAGCCCCATGGAAGCCGCCGCCGGCCTCAAGCGCCTGGGCGAGATCCACGGCATGACCCACGAGGAGATCGGCCGGCGCATCGGCAAGTCCCGCGAGTACGTCAGCAACTACCTGCGCCTGCTCAACCTGGCCCCGCCGGTGCAGGAACTGGTGAATGCCGGCCACATCCTGCTGGGCCATGCCAAGGTCTTGGCCGGCCAGCCGCTCAACGAGCAGATGCGCTGGGCCGACGACGTCATCCGCCTGAAGCTGACCGTGCGCGGCCTGGAGAAGCGTATCGCCCAGGAAAAGGACAGCAAGATCGTGTTCCGTCCGGCCAAGCCCGGCGACTGGCAGCGCCTGGAGCGGGAGCTGTCGGATCACCTGGCCTGCACGGTGCTGGTCCAGGCCGACAGCAGTGGCAAGGGCGAGCTGCGGCTGGCCTTCCACTCGCTGGACGAGCTCGACGGACTGCTGGCCAAGATGGGTTACCAGGCGGGCTGACGGCCCCGGCATCCGACTTTGGGCTTAGTGTGTTTTATCGACAGGCGGGGGGGATAAGCCTGTGGATAAAAGCCCTGTGCAATGCAGCAAACGCTGCAAGGACGGGGCTTCGCTACGGTGGTGACGCATTTTTTGCCGTTTGATGAAAGCATCCTGCGCCCTGTCACGCGGGGTTCCCCTTCACGAACGGGCCTTCATCCTGGCATGAGATTTAATTGACGCATTTTTAATTTTGTTTAATTAATTTAAACAAATGCCCGAAACTCCCGCGACCCCGCAGTTCGAACTGTTCCAGGAGGATTACCGCCTCGTGGAGCGGCGCAGCCCGCGTTCGCGTCACATCAAGGTGGAGATCCGCTCATCCACCGAGGTGCGCCTGGTCTATCCGCGCTGGGTTTCCCGGGCCCAGGCCCTGGCCTTCCTGCAGGAGCGCCAGGGCTGGGTGCGGGAGAAGCTGGCGGAGCTGCGCGACCAGCAGGCCAGCCGCGGCATCACCGCCCTGCGCTGGGATGGCCAGGGCGAGCTGCTGTTCCAGGGCCGGCGCCTGCCGCTGCGCCTGGTGCCGGCGTCGGGCCTGCGCCCCCAGGTCCGTTTCGGGCCGGAGGACGTTTGCCTGTTCGCCGCGCCGCAACTGGGCCTGCAGCCGCGCCACCTGGAACTAATCCTGCGCCGGGCCCTGCTGCAGCGGGCGCGCCAGGAAGCCCGCCAACTGCTGGACCAGGAAGGCGCCCGCCTCGGGGTGCAGGCCAGCGGCCTGCGCGTGAACGACACGCGGACGCAGTGGGGCAGCTGCAATCCCGGGGGGCTGATCTGCCTGTCCTGGCGCCTGCTGCTGGCGCCGCCCGAGGTGTTCCGCTACGTCGCCGTCCACGAGCTCTGCCACCTGGTGCACCGCAACCATTCGCCGCGCTTCTGGGCGCTGGTGGAGCGGCAGATGCCGGGGCATGACGCGCAGCGGGAGTGGCTGAAGGAGCAGGGTGGGATGCTGCAGGACTGGTTGCCGAAGAGCTGAGGCGCTCGTGCCCGGCTTTGTCTCCCGGCTTGCCTTCGGCAAACCGGGCTACGGATGCTTGCGAAAGGCTCTTGCGTCCCTTCGCGTCATACCGGCGGAAGCCGGTATCCAGTCCTGGCATGAGTGACTATCGCCTGGGACTGGATGCCGTCTTCCGACGGCATGACGGTTCCCGGAATTGCTGCTGCAACAAAAAACCCCGCCATCGGCGGGGCTTCTTGTTTACCGCAACGACTTCAGCGGCCGAACAACGAGCCGAAAGCCTTGTCCACGGCCTTGCCCACGGCGCTGTCCTTGGCCGAGTCCACCACGCCCGCCACGCCGGGGACGCGCGGCCGGCCGCTGTAGGAGCGCGAGCCGCCGGTGGCGGCCATGCTCAGTTCCGGCTGCACGCGGCCGCAGATGGTGTAGGCGTCCTGCCAGAGCTGCTCGGCGTACTGCAGCTTGTTGACCTCCGCGTCGGTCTGCGCGGCGATCAGCTCGCGCATGGAACCCTTCAGCTTGGATACGTGCGCGGTGTACCGCTTGTTGTAGCCAGCGCTGCAGCGCTGGGCGGTGGCCTTGGTCTTGCCGACGGCCTGGTTGAGCTCGGCCAGGTAGGCCGGCGAAGCCTGCTGGAAGGCGCTGGTGTCACCCGGCGTGGCGCCGCTGACCTTGGCCTTGAAGCTGGCGCTGGCGGCCTGGTACGGCGGTGCGATGGCCTGGCTGGTGCCGCTGCTGGAGTTGGAGCTGCCCAGCGCGATGCAGTCGGCATCGGCTTCGCCCAGGCTCAGCTGGCCCTGGCCCATCTCGCTGTACTGCTGCATGGCGGCGTAGTTGCCGCTCTGGATGGAGGCCTGCATCTCCGCCTGCATCTTCGGCGTCAGCGCGTCGGCCTTGTTCTGGTTGGCCTCGCGGCGCGCGTCGAGCTGCTGCTGCACGCTCTCGCGGCCCTGCTCGTAGACGTCGCACTTCAGCGCCGTGTAGTCGCTCGGGAACGGCGGTACCGCGAACGGATCGGCGGCATGGGCCGGCACGACCGCGAGCATCGCCAGGGCCAGCAGGCTGCGACGGTAGATCCCCTTGTTCATCGTGAAGCACTCCCTCTGAAGGAAAGACAGGGCGGGCCAACGGCTCCGCAGGGGCGCCAACTTAATCGGAACCCCCGGATGAAAAGATGACGTGCTTCTCACTGAATGGGAATTCCAGCCGCCGAAGGCGAACTGCTTGGCAGTTGCGGCGGCAATCCGAGGTTGGATCGGGCCGGGGCGAAGCCCGGGTCCAGCTCCAGCGCCCGGGCGTAGGCGGCGCGGGCTTCCGGGACGCGGCCGGCCATGCGCAGGGCCACGCCGTAGTTGTTCCAGGCGCGGGCCTTGTGCGGCGAATGCTGCAGCGTGGCTTGCCACAGCGTGATCTCGCTGCGGTAGTCGGCGTTCCTGGAGGCGGTGACGAGCCCCAGCGCCAGGAGCAGCGCCATGATCGCCGGGCGCGTCAGGCGCGAAGGTCGCTGCCAGGGCACTGCCAGCAGCGCGCCGCCGGCCCAGGCCACACCTGCCAGCGGCAGGTACCACTGGCGGTCGTTGGCGATATCCAGCCGCGGCATCATCGAGTTGGTCGGCAGGAACTGCAGCACCACCCAGGCCAGGCAGAAGCCCATCCAGGGCCGGCGCCGCGCCACCGCCAGCCCCGTGCCCAGCAGCGCCAGCAGTAGCGCGGCCTCGGCGCAGAGCGATGCATCGGCCTGGGTGATCACCGCCAGGTCGGGGTCGAAGTTCGGCGCGCGCAGCAACAGCAGGCCGAGCAGCAGCCAGACCAGCGCATGGACCTGGCTCATGGCGTTGTGCCACAGCGGGCGCTCGCTGAGGCTGGCGACGGCGAAGTCGGCATAGCCGGTATGCGGCACCGCCACCAGTAGTGCCGCGGCCGGCAGCAGCCAGAACGGTGCATGCCGCAGCAATCGCGCGCCCCGGCCACCGCCGGGGCGGCGCAGCGATTCCCACAGCAGCAAGGCCACCGGCAGCACCAGCGCCGGCTCCTTGGTGCCGGCGGCGCAGGCGAAGGCCAGCCAGGCCAGCACGGCATCGCGCAGGCGCCGGCCCAGCAGGTAGCGGTCCCAGCACAGCAGCGCGGCCAGGCAGAACAGCGACATCAGCGAGGTGGAGCGCCCACAGATATAGGTGACCGCCTCGGTCTGTAGCGGGTGCAGCGCGAAGATCGCCGCCGCCAGCAGCGCAGCCGGCGCGATGCGGGCCGGCTCCATGCCGGCGATGCCGTAGAGGCGCCGCGCCAGTGCCCAGACCAGCAGGACGTTGCCCAGGTGCACGGCGAGGTTGAAGGCATGGAAGGCCAGCGGTGAGCCGCCGCCGGTGACCCAGCTGAACCAGTAGCTCAGTTTCAGCACCGGCCGCAGGCCATGGCCGAAATCCGCGCTCAGCGCCGCCCAGGAATGCACCACCGGGTTATCGACGATGACCTGGAAGTCGTCGTACTGGAAGGCGCCGTTCCAGCTGCCGGCATAGGCCAGCGCCACCAGGGTGGCGAGCAGCCAGGGGGCATGGTGTTCAGCGAGCGGGCGCATCGCCGTCCAGGGCACGGTCGAGCAGGGCGCCGGCGGTCCACCAGCGTTCGCGGGCATCCAGCATCACCAGCAGGGCGCTGTGCTCGCCGCGCATCGCGAACGCCGCCAGGCAGCGGCCGGCATTGGGCGTGGTGCCGCTCTTCACGCCGACCACGCCAGGGTGGCGTCCCACCAGCTCGTTGCGGTTGGACAGGGGGAACGTGCGCGACGGCGTGTCGCGACTGCGGATCGCGGTCTGCGAGGTGGCGGCCAGCGTGCGGTAGCGCGGATCGCGCATCACCGTCAGCGCCAGCGCGGCCAGCTCGCGGGCGGTGCTGAAGTGCGTTGCTGCGTCGTGCCCGCAGGGATTGGTGAACTGCGTCTGCTTCAGGCCCAGCGCAGCCGCGCGCTCGTTCATGCGTCGCACGAAGGCGGCCTCGCTGCCGCCAACGACCAGGGCCAGCGCCTGGCAGGCATCGTTGGCGGAAGCAATCACCGCCGCGGCCAGCAGATCGCCCAGGCTCATGCGCTCGCCGGACCGCAGGCCCAGGCGCGTGCCGGTGTCGCGGGCGGCCGCGGCAGGCACCGCCACCACCTCGTCCAGGTCACGGCCGCTTTCCAGCACCAGCAGCGACGTCATGATCTTGGTCAGGCTCGCCATCGGCCGCGGCTCGTCGGCGTTGTGCGCGCCCAGCACCTGGCCGTCGCGCAGCAGCAGCCAGGCCTGGGCCTCGACCGGTGGCAGCGCCGCCGCGCGCGCCGCAGGCCAGGCGCCGGCCAGCAGGCCGAGCAGCAGCAGGCGCCGGGTGGAATCGGGGCGGAGGGCGTGGGTCATGGTGGCCGCCGATGATCGGTGGCGCGGCCGGCGCCGGGCAAGCGCCGCGGCGGCGCCCGCGCGACGCGCGTCACGCGCCGACCACGAAAAAGCCCCCGCGATCGCTCGCGGGGGCCTTTGGGGTGCAGCTCGAAGCGGCGCTTACTTCTTGGCGCCGGCTTCCACCTTGCCGCCGACGCTGGCGCCGTTGGCGCTGGCATCCGCCTCGGCCGAGGCAGCCGCCGAACCCTGCAGGGCGGTGCCGGCCTTGTTCAGGGCGTTGCCGGTGGCGGAGAGGCCCTGGCCGGTCAGGTCCTTGGTCTTGGCCACGCCGGCCTTGGTCTTCTCGGCGCCCTTCTTGGCGGCGTTCTTGGTGCCTTCCTTTACCTGGCCGGCCTTCTCGACCGTGTAGTCCTTGGCCTGGCCAGCCTTTTCGACGGTGTAGTCCTTGGCGGCGCCGGCGCGCTCCTTGACGGTCTCGCCCAGCGTCGGGCTGGTGGCGGCATCGCCTTCTGCGCCGGCATCGGCGTTGGCATTGACGTTGACGCCCTGGCCGTTGACCTGCACGCCGGCATTGAGGCCCAGCTTGCCTTCGGCGGCGAAGGACGGGGCTGCAGCCAGCGAGCCGGCGACGAACAGGGCGGTGAGAATCTGCTGTTTCATGGTGTTACTCCCTTAGGTATGTGAAACGGTGTGCGCAGCCTATGCCGGGGCGATGAACCGAATCTGAATACGGTTTGGGATCGCCATCAGGCCGATTTGCGTAGCTGGCCCTGCTTCTTCAGGTGGACCAGCAGCAGGGAGACCGCCGCGGGAGTGATGCCGGAGATGCGTGATGCCTGCGCCACCGTGTCCGGGCGGTGATCGATCAGTTTCTGCCGCACCTCGTTGGACAGGCCGGCCACCGCGCGATAGTCGAAGTCCGCCGGCAACGGTGCTTCCTCGTAGCGACGGGCGCGGTCGATCTCCAGTTGCTGGCGCTCGATGTAGCCGGCGTACTTGCACTGAATCTCCACCTGCTCGGCCACCGCCGGGTCCAGGTCCGCCGGCGCCAGGCCCAGGCCGGTGAGCACGGCGTAGCTGCCCTCGGGGCGGCGCAGCAGGTCCAGGCCGGACAGGCCGGAGGACACCGGCGCGGCGCCGAACACGGCCACCACCTCTGGCTGCGACAGCTGCGCGGGCTTGAGCCACATCTCCTGCAGGCGGCCGCGCTCGCGGGCGATGTCCTCGCGCTTGCGCTCGAAGGCCGACCAGCGGGTGTCATCCACCAGCCCCATCTCGCGGCCCTGCGGCGTCAGGCGCAGGTCGGCGTTGTCCTCTCGCAGCAGCAGGCGGTGCTCGGCGCGCGAGGTGAACATGCGGTAGGGCTCGGTGGTGCCGCGGGTGACGAGGTCGTCCACCAGCACGCCGATGTAGGACTCGTGGCGCTGCGGCACCCAGGCCGGCTTGCCGCGGGCGTGGCGGGCGGCGTTGATGCCGGCCAGCAGGCCCTGCGCGGCCGCTTCCTCGTAGCCGGTGGTGCCGTTGATCTGGCCGGCGAAGAACAGGCCGGACAGCGTCAGCGTCTCCAGCGAGCGCTGCAGGTCGCGCGGGTCGAAGTAGTCGTACTCGATGGCATAGCCGGGGCGCACGATGCGCGCCTGCTCCAGGCCCTTCATGCTGCGCACGAAGCGCTCCTGCACGTCGAAGGGCAGGCTGGTGGAGATGCCGTTGGGATAGATCTCGTTGGTGGTCAGGCCTTCCGGCTCCAGGAAGATCTGGTGCGAGGTCTTGTCGCGGAAACGGTTGACCTTGTCTTCCACGCTCGGGCAGTAGCGCGGGCCCACGCCCTCGATCACGCCGGTGAACATCGGCGAGCGGTCGAAGCCGCTGCGGATGATCTCGTGCGTCTCTTCGTTGGTGTGGGTGATGTGGCAGGGCACCTGGCGCGGGTGGTCGGCCCGCGAGCCCAGGAAGGAGAACACCGGGCGCGGGTCGTCACCGGGCTGTTCCTGCAGCGCCGCCCAGTCGATGGTGCGGCCGTCCAGGCGCGGTGGGGTGCCGGTCTTGAGGCGGCCGGTGCGCGGCATCAACTCGCGCAGGCGGCTGGACAGGGCGTTGGACGGCGCGTCGCCGGCACGGCCGCCCTGGTAGTTGGACAGGCCCACGTGGATGCGTCCGCCCAGGAAGGTGCCGGTGGTCAGCACCACGGCCGGCGCGGTGAAGCGCAGGCCCATGCGGGTGACCACGCCGGCCACGCGGCCTCCCTCCACGATCAGGTCCTCGACCTCCTGCTGGAACAGCTCCAGGTTCGGCTGGTTCTCCAGCGCGTCGCGGACGAAGGCCTTGTACAGGGCGCGATCGGCCTGGGCACGGGTGGCGCGCACCGCCGGGCCCTTGCTGCCATTGAGCGTGCGGAACTGGATGCCGGCATGGTCGGCGCCGCGCGCCATCAGGCCGCCCATGGCGTCGATCTCGCGCACCAGGTGGCCCTTGCCGATGCCGCCGATGGCCGGGTTGCAGGACATCTGCCCCAGGGTCTCGATGCTCTGCGTCACCAGCAGGGTCCGGCGGCCCATGCGGGCAGCCGCCATCGCGGCCTCGGTGCCGGCATGGCCACCACCGATCACGATCACTTCGTACTGATGCAGTTCAGTGTTCATAACTACCCTTGGGGCCGGCACCGTCGGTTTCTAAGCTCCGGCTCCTGCCTCGCTAAGAAACCCGGCTCCCGCCATCCATGGCGGGAGCGCTCACCGGCGTGGGGGGGCCCCGGGCGTGCCCCGCACCCCCCCCGCCCCCGGGGGGGGGCCCCCCCGGGCCCCCCCCACGACAGCCCCGGCTCGCCCGGCGTGGCCCCCGCCGATCACGATGACTTCGTAGTGGTGCAGATCAGGATTCATGGGAGATAAATGAAAACGCCCCGCAGTGCGGGGCGTGATTTTACCGGTATTCCGGCATCAAATCTTGATTTTTCCGGTGAGCATCTGCCACCACATCTTCCAGTCGCCCAGATAGGACATCCAGGGGTACTGGAAGGTGGCGGGCTTGTTGTGCTCGAAGAAGAAATGTCCCACCCAGGCAAAGGCATAGCCCTGGATGAAGGCGAGGGCGATCAGCCACCAGGTCTGCGTGGCCACGGCATAGATCACCAGGCCCAGGCCCAGGCTGGTGCCGACGAAGTGCAGGCGCCGGCAGGTGCGGTCGGAATGCTCCTGCAGGTAGTAGGGGTAGAACTGTTCCATGTTGCGGTATTCGGCGGGCTGGCTCATGGCGTGCTCCGTTGGAAGGGGATGGCGCCAGTATCCCCCCGCGGCGGATGCGCCTCAAGCGTAAATCCTCCCTATGCCGTCACGGTTTTTGTTGTCTAATGCCCACATTCCAGGCACTTATGACGGGATCCCTGCTTGCGCATCGACAAGATCGCCCAGCGGCCGCGCATGCTCGGCTGGCGCGAATGGGTCGCGCTGCCAGAGTTTGGCGTGCGCCAGATCAAGGGCAAGATGGACACCGGAGCGCGCAGCTCGGTGATCCATGCCTTCGCCATCGAGCGGCCGGCGCCGGGGCGCCTGCGCTTCGGACTGCACCCGCTGCAGAACTCCGAACGCGAGACCTGGTGCGAGGCCGAGATGATCGACGAGCGCTGGGTCACCGACTCCGGCGGGCACCGCGAACTGCGCCCCTTCATCCGCACGCCGGTGACCCTGGGGCACGACACCTGGGACGTGGAAATCTCGCTGACGGCGCGTGACACCATGCGCTTCCGCCTGCTGCTGGGCCGCACGGCCCTGTCAGGGCATTATGTGGTCGACCCCGCCTCCTCGTACTTGCTGGGCAAGCGCCGATGAAGATCGCCATCCTGTCTCGCAACCGCCGCCTGTATTCGACCCGCCGCCTGATCGAGGCCGCCGAGCAGCGCGGCCACGATGTCAGCGTGATCGACGTGCTGCGCTGTTACATGAACATCCTGCCGCACTCCCCGGAAATCCATTACCGCGGGCAGAAGCTGCAGGGCTATGACGCCATCGTGCCGCGCATCGGTGCCTCCGTGACCTTCTACGGCACGGCGGTGGTGCGCCAATTCGAGATGATGGACGTCTACTGCCTCAATGAGTCGGTGGCCATCACCCGTGCCCGCGACAAGCTGCGGGCGCTGCAGTTGCTGGCGCGCAAGGGCATCGGCATGCCGCGCACCGGCTTTGCCCATTCGCCGGACGACACCCACGACCTGATCGGCCTGGTCGGCGGCGCGCCGATGGTGATCAAGCTGATCGAGGGGACCCAGGGCCAGGGCGTGGTGCTGGCCGAGACCGACAAGGCGGCGGAATCGGTGATCGACGCCTTCCGCGGGCTGGACGCCTACTTCCTCGCCCAGGAGTTCATCGAGGAAGCCAAGGGCAGCGACATCCGCTGCTTCGTCATCGGCGGCAAGGTGGTGGCGGCGATGATGCGTACCGCCAAGCCCGGCGAATTCCGCTCCAACCTGCACCGCGGCGGCACCGCCCAGGCGGTGAAGATCACGCCGGAGGAGCGCTCCACCGCCGTGCGCGCGGCCAAGATCATGGGCCTGAACGTGGCCGGCGTGGACATCCTGCGCTCCAACCATGGCCCGGTGGTGATGGAGGTGAATTCCTCCCCCGGCCTGGAGGGCATCGAGGCCGCGTCCGGCGTGGATATTGCCGGCAAGATCATCGAGTTCATCGAGAAGAACGCGGCGCCGGGCAAGACCCGTACCAAAGGCGGTTAGCCGCCGGACTGCCGGCGAGCGGCCGGGCGCCCTGCGACGGCGTCCCCGTTTGAAAAAGGAGTGCCATGAAGAACAAGAGCACCAGGGCCGAGAAGGCGGACCTCTTCGAGATCGGCGGCGAGCGGATCGGTTGCGGCGAGCGCCGCAACATCCAGCTGCCGGTGGCCAATCTCTACACCAACACCCCGGTGACGCTGCCGGTGCGCGTCGTGCGCGGCCAGGAGCCGGGTCCCACCCTGTTCATCAGCGCGGCCCTGCACGGCGACGAGATCATCGGCGTGGAGATCATCCGCCGGCTGCTGGTATCCAGCCGCCTGGAGCATCTGCGCGGCACGCTGCTGGCGGTGCCCATCGTCAACACGCTGGCCTTCCTGCACCAGTCTCGCTACCTGCCCGACCGGCGCGACCTCAACCGCAGCTTCCCCGGCAGCGAGCGCGGTTCGCTGGCGGCACGGCTGGCCAACCTGTTCCTGCGCGAGATCGTCGGTCGTTCTGACTACGGCATCGACCTGCATACCGGCGCCATCCACCGGCCCAACCTGCCGCAGATCCGCGCCGACCTCGGCAACCCGGACACCCGGCGCCTGGCGCGGGCCTTCGGTGCGCCGTTGGTGCTGGACTCGCAACCCACCAAGGGCACGCTGCGCGAGTACACCACCAAGAAGGGCATCCCGGTGCTGCTCTATGAGTCCTCCGAGGCGCTGCGCTTCGACGAGGTCAGCATCCGCATCGGTGCCCGCGGCGTGCTCAACGTGCTGGAGGCCATCGGCATGCTGCCGCCGCCGGCGCGCAAGTCGCGCGCGGCGGTGATCAAGCCGGTGCTGGCCACCCGCGACTCCTGGGTGCGCGCGCCCGCCAGTGGCATCCTGCGTGCCCAGGTAGCACTGGGCGAGCCGGTGGAAGAGGGACAGGTGCTGGGCATGATCGGAGACCCCATGGGCGAGCTGGATGCCCCGGTTCTGAGCAGCACCGCCGGCGTGGTGATCGGCCGCGTGTCGATGCCCCTGGTGCACGAGGGCGACGCCCTGTTCCACATCGCTGAACTGGCCGAGCCGGGCAGCGCGGGCGGCGTGGCGCGGCGCATCCGCCAGGCCGAGCAGCAGAAGAGGAAGCATCCGCGGATCGTGTAAGGCGAGGTATTTCCATACCGTTCATGCCGAGCCCTTCGATACACCGCGCAGGGCGCGGCACTCAGGACCGACGGGACGCGTCCCTCGATACGATCCGCCAAGGCGGATCACTCGGGATGATCGGTCGGCGCATATCCAGGCACGCGCAGTGCGCACCTCGATACACTCGCTTTGCGAGCACTCGGTGTGAACGGGTAGGGGGTATTTTCAGCCCTTGAAGCGAGCAGCCTCTGGCCCCATCCTGATTCCTTCATGTCCCGCCGCCTTGCCGCCGAAACCCTCGAAGACCCCGCCCCCAGCACCGACTGGCGGGTGCTGCGCACGCTCTGGCCCTACCTGACCGAGTTCCCCGTGCGGGTGGCCCTGGCCATGGGCTTCCTGGTGCTGGCCAAGCTGGCGGGCGTGGCCCTGCCGATGTTCCTCAAGCACCTGGTGGACTCGCTGGACATCAAGGACGGCGGCCTGTTCCTGCTGCCGCTGGGCCTGCTGCTGGCCTATGGCGCCATGCGCTTCGCCGCCGCACTGTTCGGCGAGCTGCGCGACCTGGTGTTTGGCCGCGTCAGCGAGCGCGCCATGCGCCGGGCGGCGCTCAAGGTGTTCCAGCACCTGCACCGGCTGGACCTGGACTTCCACCTGACGCGCCGTACCGGCGGGCTGTCGCGCGACATCGAGCGCGGCGTCAGCGGCATCAGCTTCCTGCTGCGCTTCACCCTGTTCAACATCATCCCGACCCTGCTGGAAATCGGCCTGGTGGCGGCGATCCTGCTGTTCAACTACGGCGCCAGCTTCGCCCTGATCACGGCGGTGTCGGTGGCGCTGTATATCTTCTTCTCGGTCGTGGTGACGGAATGGCGCACGCAGTACGTGCGCGAGGCCAACGCCCTGGACTCGCGCGCCAACACCCGTGCGGTGGACTCGCTGCTGAACTACGAGACGGTGAAGCTGTTCGGCAACGAGAAGCACGAGGCCGACGAGTACGACCGCTTCCTGGCCAAGTGGGAGACGGCGCAGCAGCAGCAGCGCCTGTCGCTGGGGGCGCTCAATGCCGGCCAGGCCCTGATCGTGGCGGTGGCCCTGACCTGGATGATGGTGCTGGCGGCGCAGCAGGTGGGCGCCGGCCGCATGACCCTGGGCGACTTCGTGGCGGTGAATGCCTACATCATCCAGCTGTTCGTGCCGCTGAACTTCCTCGGCTTTGTCTACCGCGAGATCCGCCGCGCCATGACCGACATGCAGCGTATGTTCGGCCTGCTGCAGCAGCGCCCCAAGGTGGCTGACGCGCCGGACGCGCCGGACCTGGTGCTGGCGCCGGCCGAGGCAGGGGTGAGCTTCGAGAAGGTGTCCTTCGGCTACAGCGACAAGCGCCAGATCCTGCACGAGCTCAGCTTCGAGGTGCCGCCGGGGCGCAAGATCGCCGTGGTGGGGCCCAGCGGCTCGGGCAAGTCCACGCTGGCGCGCCTGCTGTTCCGTTTCTACGACCCGGACCAGGGCGCGGTGCGCATCGGCGGGCACGACATCCGCGGCATCAGCCAGGACAGCCTGCGCCGCCTGATCGGCGTGGTGCCGCAGGACACCGTGCTGTTCAACGACACCCTGCGCTACAACCTGGCCTACGGCCGGCCCGGCGCCACCCAGGAGGAGATCGAGCGGGTGGTGCGGCTGGCGCACCTGGAAGGCTTCATCGCCCAGCTGCCGGAGGGCTACGACACCCGGGTGGGCGAGCGCGGCCTGAAGCTGTCCGGCGGCGAGAAGCAGCGCGTGGCCATCGCCCGCGCCCTGTTGAAGAACCCGGCGATCCTGGTGTTCGACGAGGCCACCTCCTCGCTGGACTCTGGCTCGGAGCAGGCCATCCTGTCGGCGATCCGCGAGGTGGCGGCCCACCGCACCGCGCTGGTGATCGCCCACCGCCTGTCCACCATCACCGACGCCGACCAGATCCTGCTGCTTGATCAAGGCCGCATCGCCGAGCGCGGCAGCCATGCCGAATTATTGGCGGCCGGCGGGGCCTACGCCCGCCTGTGGAAACTGCAGCAGCGCGACGGCGCGGTGGATATCCCCCCAAAGGTGTGATTTCTCCCTTCCCCGGGGCACGGATTTCGCATACCGTGTGAACGAAAAATCAGGGGAGGCCGGAGACATCCGGCACGAAGGAACAAGATGGCCATCAAGGATGTGCTGAGAGGGCTTGCCGGCTTCAGCCTGGGCGAGTCGCTGTACCGCAAGATCGTGACCCCCGAGGTGGAGGCGGCGATCGAGAAGATTCCCAAGCCGGTGGGCAGCTTCGGCTACGACCCCTGGGGCTACAACGAAAACGCGGTGAAGGTCTCGCTGGGCGTCACCAAGTGGCTCTACGACCACTACTTCCGCGTCACCGCCAACGGCCTGGAGAACATCCCGCCCAACGGCCGCCTGCTGATCATCGGCAACCATTCCGGGCAGTTGCCCATGGACGGCGTGCTGCTGGGCACCGCCCTGGCCACCAACCCGCATGGCCCGCGCGCCGCGCGCGCCATGATCGAGCGCTTCTTCCCCACGGTGCCCTACCTGGGCAACCTGCTGAACTCCATCGGCGCGGTGATCGGTGATCCGCTCAACTGCGCCAAGATGCTGGAGTCCGACGAGGTCATCATCGTCTTCCCCGAAGGCGTGCGCGGCTCCGGCAAGCTCTACAAGGACCGCTACAAGCTGCAGCGCTTCGGCAACGGCTTCATGCACCTGGCGCTGACCCACAAGACCCCGATCATCCCGGTGGGCATCGTCGGCTGCGAGGAGACCATGCCCGCCGTGGCCAACATCGCGCCGCTGGCCAAGATCCTGGGCATCCCCTACGTGCCGGTGGCACCGCCGTTCCCGCTGCCGGCGCGGGTGCATCTGAACTTCGGCAAGCCGATGCATTTCAAGTGCAACATGGAAAGCGAAGACGAAGTCACCTCCCTGGTGGAAGAAGTGAAGACCGAGATCCGGCGCCTGATCGCGCTGGGCCTGGAACAGCGCAAGGAGATTTACTGATGGCTGCCCGTCCCGCACAGGCCAAGAAGACCATCCTGGTCACCGGCGCCGCCGGCTCGCTGGCCAAGCGCGTCATTGCGCGCCTGCACGGCCGTTACCAGGTGATCGCCGTGGACTTCCGCCAGAAGGTGGAGACCGACGCCAATATCCCCTCCTACAAGGTGGACCTGCACAAGCGCGGCTTCGAGGACATCTTCCGCAACCACAAGATCGATGCGGTGATCCACATCGGCCGTTTCTTCGCGCACGAGCAGGATCGCCAGCGGCGCTACAACGCCAACGTGCTCGGTACCAAGAAGCTGCTGGAGCTGTGCCGCAAGTACTTCGTCAAGCAGGTGATGATCCACTCCACCTACTACGTCTACGGCGCCAGCCCCTACAACCCGGCCCTGCTGGACGAGGACGCCCCGCTGAAGGCCAGCGAGGTGACGCAGGACCTGGTGGACTCGGTGGAGCTGGAGAGCCTGGCGCAGATCTACCTGTGGAAGTACCCGGAGCTGAACATCACCATCCTGCGCCCCTGCAACGTGCTGGGCCCGGGCGTGCGCAACAGCATGTCGCTGCTGCTGTCGCGCGGTATCGCGCCGGTGTTGCTGGGCTTCTCGCCAATGATGCAGTTCCTGCACGTGGACGACATGGCCGACGCCGTGGTGGTGGCCTTCGAGCAGAACAAGCCGGGCATCTACAACGTGGCGCCGGAGGACTGGGTGGCCTTCCAGGAGGCCGTGACGCAGAGCGGCTGCAGCAAGCTGCCGATCCCGTCGATCCCGCCGGTGCTGCCCAAGATGTGGAGCAACCTGCTCAACTGGAACGCCTTCTTCCCGCCGTACCTGATCAACTACTTCAAGTACCCGGTGATCATCGACGGCCGCCTGTTCCGCGATACCTTCGGCTGGAAGCCGCGGCGCAGCCTCAACGACATCTTCGGCTATTACCGCAAGAGCAAGCTGCTGGCGGCGTAGCACGCAGATAGCCTGGCTCAATCGTGGACGAAGGAACTATTCACTGGTCCGGCTCGTCCACCCTTCACTAGAATGCAGGACCCTCACAGGAGCAGGCCCATGGCCAAGGAAAAGAAGCAGAAGGCGAAGATCGACATCGGCATTGGCAAGGACCAGCGCAAGGCGATCGCCGACGGCCTGTCGCGTCTGTTGGCGGACGAGTACACCCTGTACCTGAAGACCCACAACTTCCACTGGAACGTCACGGGTCCGATGTTCAACACCCTGCACCTGATGTTCGAGACCCACTACACCGAGGCCGCCCTGGCGGTGGACCTGGTGGCCGAGCGCATCCGCGCCCTGGGCTTCCCGGCACCGGGCACCTACAAGCAGTACGTCGCCCTGTCCTCCATCAAGGAGACCGAGGGCGTGCCGGCCGCCATGGACATGGTGAAGCTGTTGGTCGAGGGCCACGAGGCCTGCGTCAAGACCGCGCGCAGCATCTTCCCCATGGCCGACGCCGCCCACGACGAGCCCACCGCCGACCTGCTGACGCAGCGCATGCAGCTGCATGAAAAGACCGCGTGGATGCTGCGGGCCCTCCTCGAATAAAGCCCCGGCTGCGCCGATGCGATGGCCCGGACGCCGCCTGACCCCAAGCCAGGCGGCGTCCGGCATTTTGCCCGCGTCTTTTTCCTACGCCGCTTCCGCCCTTAAGGGGCGTGCCGGAACGCCCCGGTTCCGATAGCCTAGACCCCAATGAACGCCGTACTCGCTCCTACCGTCGCACCGCTGCTCTCCGTCCGTCGCCTGCGCGTGCAGTTCAAGCTGCGCGGCAGCTGGCCCTGGAGCAAGCCCGGCATCCTGCGCGCGGTGGAAGAGGTGAACTTCGACCTGGCGCCCGGCGAGACCCTGGGCATCGTCGGCGAGTCCGGCTGCGGCAAGTCCACGCTGGCGCGCAGCCTGGTGGGTCTGCAGCCGGTGACCTCCGGCGGCATCCTCTTTGACGGCAAGCCGCTGCAGGGCCTGGACGCCGATGGCTGGCGCGCCATGCGCCGCGAGATCCAGATGGTGTTCCAGGATCCCCTGGCCAGCCTCGATCCGCGCATGACCGTGGGCGACATCATCGCCGAGCCGCTGCGCTCGCTGTGCCCCGAGATCGACGCCGCCGAGCGCGAGCGCCGCGTGGCGCAATGGCTGGAGCGCGTCGGCCTGTCGGCCGCGCACCGCAACCGCTACCCGCACGAATTCTCCGGCGGCCAGTGCCAGCGCATCGGCATCGCCCGGGCCCTGGTGGTGCAGCCGCGCCTGCTGATCTGCGACGAGCCGGTGTCGGCGCTGGACGTGTCGGTGCAGGCGCAGATCATCAACCTGCTGCGCGACCTGCAGAAGGAATTCGGTTTGTCGATGCTGTTCATCGCGCACGACCTGTCGGTGGTGCGCCTGATCAGCCACCGCGTGCTGGTGATGTACCTGGGCAAGGTCATGGAGCAGGGCCCGCGCGAGACCCTGTTCGCCCAACCGCTGCACCCCTACACCAAGGCCCTGATGGCCGCCGTGCCCGGCCAGCACATGGGCGAGAAGGAGCTGGTGGCGCGCGGGGAAATCCCCAGCCCACTGAACCCGCCGCTGGGCTGCGTCTTCACCACGCGCTGCCCGATCGCCGACCCGCACTGCACGCGCCAGCCGCCGCCGCTGAAATCGCTGTCACGCGGGCGCGCGGTGGCCTGTCACTTCGTCGGGAATTGAGCGGGCGCTGGCTTTTCCGCGTGCGGCAGTGGCTGCTCGTCGCGGACCCTGGCTGGATCAGCGCCCGCGCTCGCAGCCGACAGCCGTTCCTGCGTTATTGAATCCGCTTGCTGCTGCTCTTACGAGCAGCGCGGCTTCTTGCCCGCCGCGACGGCCTGCTCATACAGCGGCACGGCTTTGGCCAGGTGCGCGTTCAGATCGCGGATGCGGGTTTCGTTGGCAGGGTGGGTGGACATGAACTGCGGCGGGGCATTGCCGCCGCTGGCCTTGGCCATGTTCTGCCACAGGGCCACCGACTGGCGCGGATCGAAGCCGGCGCGCGCCATCAGCTCCTCGCCCAGCACGTCGGCCTCGGTTTCGTCGCCGCGCGAGAACGGCAGCACCAGCAGCAGGTTGGCGCCCATGCCGATCATGCCGGCATCCACGCCTGAGGCCGCGCTGAGGATCGACACGCCGAGCTGCGAGGCCATCTGGTTGGAGACGCGCGAGGCCGAGTGGCCGGCCAGCACGTGGGAGACTTCATGGCCGATGACGGCCGCCAGCTGGTCCTGCGTGGTCGCCACCTTCAGCAGGCCGGTGTAGACGCCGATCTTGCCGCCGGGCAGGGCGAAGGCGTTGACCTGCTTGTCGTCGAACACCTGCACCTCCCACTGCCGGCCACCCGGCACCTCGCGGGTGATCGCCGAGGCCACGCAATTGACGTAGGCGTTGGTCCTGGCGTCCTGGGTCGGCGGCGTCTTGCTCTTCATCTGCTGAAAGGCGGTGACGCCCATCTGGTCCATCTCGCTGTCGGAGACCAGGCGCAGCTGGGTGCGGCCGGTGGGCGAGGTGGCGCAGGCGACGATCAGGGCGGCGAGGCCGGCGGTGGCGAGCAGGGCGAGGCGACGGTTCATGGAAGGGTCCGTGATGCGGTTTTCTTGGCCGAATGATAGATCAGCGCCCCGGAAATTGTGCGCTGCAAGATTGCCCCCCGAAAAATGGATTCGCTACAGTGAATCCGGGCTGAACGCCCAGGTGCGTGTGCCGCGCAACGATCGCGGCACCGGAGACAGAGATAACAAGGGGAAGGGTTTTACCTATGTCCAATCGTGAAAACGGAACCGTGAAGTGGTTCGACAACGCCAAGGGTTACGGCTTCATCCAGCGCGGGGCGGGTGATGACGTGTTCGTGCACTTCCGGCAGATCCAGGGCAACGGCTACCGCACGCTGCAGGAAGGCCAGCAGGTGGAGTTCAGCGTGGTGCAGGGGCAGAAGGGCCTGCAGGCGGAGAACGTGACCGTCCACGCTTGAGCGCTGATGGGCGACAACGAAGAAAGGCCGGAGCGATCCGGCCTTTTTCTTTTGCTCCCTCTCCCCGTTTACGGGGAGAGGGTGGGGGGTGAGGGGCGAAGCTTTCGGTTAGGAGCCAAAGCGGAGATGCCGGCGACTACGCCGGTCAGGTGCTGTGGTTCTTTGATGGTTTATTTCGCCCAAGGGCGAGTTACTTCTCTTTGCTTGTCCACCAACAGTAGGCGCCTCTAGGCGAAGAGAAGTAACCAAGAGAAAGGACCCCCATATCCGAGCGGCCCCGCTGAGGCGGGGCGACCTGCACGGTGGTCAGCTGCGACGGGTCGGGCCCACAGGCCCTCCATGGCCTGAGGCCCCTCGGCCGGACATCCTGTCCGGCTCGACCCTGCACCTGACCACCGCGCAGGCACTCGGATAAAGGGACCCTAACGTCAACCGCATTCGCTGGCGCTCACCAGGATTTTGGAAAAGTTATCGAATGAGCTTCAGTGAAGTAGGGCGGGAAAGCGAAGCGCATCCCGCCTTCAGGAATCTCCTAAGGCGGCCCTACTGATCTCAACGACTGGATGCAACAAAAAAAGGCCGGATCGCTCCGGCCTTCTTTCGTTCCTGCCGCCGCCTACTTCGCAGCGCGCAGTGCCTGCTTCATCCCCGCGCTTGCCACGCTTGTGCCGCCCAGCGACCAGCCGCCGTCCACCGGCAGCACCACGCCGGTGACGTAGCTGGCCATCGGCGAGGCCAGCCACAGGCAGGCGTCGGCGATCTCCTGCTTGCTGCCGTAGCGGCCCATCGGCACGGACTCCTTGGTCAGGCGCTCGGCCTCGGGGTTCGGTGCCAGGCGCGTCATGCCCTCGGTGTCGGCGATGGGGCCTGGCACCACGGAGTTGATGCGCACGCCGGCCGGGCCCCATTCGATGGCGCCCACGCGCGTGAGCATGTCCACGCCGGCCTTGGCGGCGCAGACGTGCATCTGGAACTCCATCGGGTTGTAGGCCTGCGGCGCGGAGATCTGGATGATGGACGCGCCCGGCTTCTTCAGCAGCGGGAAGGCGGCGCGCAGCACGTGGAAGCTGCCGAGCAGGTCGATCTCCACCACCGAGCGGAAGCCATTGGGCGAGATGCCCAGGGCCGGCGCGGGGAAGTTGCCGGCGGCACCGCTGACCAGCACGTCGATGTCGCCGAGCCTGGCATGGGCGGCCTTCAGCACCTCGCCCACCTTGGCGTGCTCGCGCACGTCGGCGGCATAGCCCGCCACCTCACCGCCATGCGCCTGCAGTTCCTTGACCGCAGCGTCCACCTTGTCCTGCGAGCGCGACATCACCGCTACCTTGGCGCCGGCGCGGGCGAAGGCATGGGCGATGCCCAGGTTGATGCCGCTGGTGCCGCCGGAGACGAAAACGGTCTTGCCGCTGAAGTCGAAGGGATTCATGAGGGGCTCCTCTGGGTTCTGGGTGCCCCTATCTTCAGGGTTCCAGGCGCTCGACGCCCCACTCGTTTTGGTTTTTCGTATAGAGCAGCCGGTCATGCAGGCGGCCGCGGCGGCCCTGCCAGAACTCGATGCTGCGGGGGATCAGGCGGTAGCCGCCCCAGAATTCAGGGAAGGGCACCTCGCTGCCGGCCAGGCGCTGGGCGTTGTCCTCCCAGCGGCGGTCCAGTTCCTCGCGGCTGCCCACTACCGCGCTCTGGCGCGAGGTCATGGCGCCGATCTGCGATTCGCGCGGGCGGCGGTAGAAATACTCGCGCGACAGCGCCTCCGGCAGCTTCTCCACCGCGCCTTCGATACGTACCTGGCGCTCCAGGCGGTCCCACCAGAAGGTGGCGGCGCAGCGCGGGTTCTCGGCCAGCTCGCGGCCCTTGCGGCCCTCGTAGTTGGTGTAGAAGCTCAGGTCCTCGCCGACGAAGCCCTTGAAGAGGACGATGCGCACCGAGGGCTGGCCGTCCACACTGGTGCCCAGCGCCATCGCGGTGGGCTCGATCAGGCCGGCGGCCTTGGCGTCGTCCAGCCAGGCGGCGAGCTGCGCGATGGGGTCCGCCAGCAGGGCGCCATCGCCCAGCGGGGAATTCTTGGTGTACTGGCTCATGTCCGTCCCCATTAAGATTGCCGCACATCATCCCATAGCCGCCCCGACAGGAACCGCTTCATGACGACTTTCAAGGCCATCCGCGTCCACCAGAAGGACAAGGGCACCGAGGCCCGGATCGAGGACATCTCGGTGGCGGATCTCTCCGCCGGCGAGGTGGTGATCCAGGTCCACTACTCCAGCCTGAACTACAAGGACGCCCTGGCCGTGACCGGCAAGGGTCGCATCATGCGGCGCATGCCCTGCGTGGCCGGCATCGACCTCTCCGGCGTCGTCGCCGAAAGCGCCGACCCGGCCTACAAGGCCGGAGACCAGGTGCTGGTCACCGGCTGTGATATCGGCGAGCTGCATGACGGCGGCCTGGCGCAATATGCGCGCGTGGCCGCGTCCTCGGTGGTACCGCTGCCGCCGGGCCTGTCGCTGAAGGAGGCCATGCAGCTCGGCACCGCCGGCTTCACCGCCGCGCTGGCGCTGCGCCGCATGCTGGAGAACCACCAGACACCGGACATGGGCCCCATCGCCGTGACCGGCCCCACCGGCGGCGTCGGCTCGGTGGCACTGTCGCTGTTCAAGCGCGCGGGCTTCCGCACCGCGGCCATCACCGGCAAGCCGGAGTCCGCGCGGGATTACCTGCAGGCCCTGGGCGCCGACGAGATCGTGGACCGCAACACGCTGGACCTGGGCAAGCGTCCGATGGAATCCGCTCGCTGGGGCGGCGCCGTGGACAACGTCGGCGGCGAGACGCTGACCTGGCTCACGCGCACCGTGAGCCCCTGGGGCAACATCGGCTGCATCGGCCTGGCGCAGTCGCACGAGCTGAACACCACGGTGATGCCGCTGATCCTGCGCGGCGTGTCGCTGCTGGGCATCCACTCGGTGCAGATGCCGCGCGCCTGGCGCCTGGAGGTCTGGCAGCAGCTCGCCGGCTCCTGGAAGCCGCAGCTCGACCTGATCGCGCCGCGCGAAGTCACGCTGGAGCAGGTGCCCGCCGCCTGCGCCGACATCGTCGCCGGCAAGGTTACCGGGCGCAGCGTGGTGCGGCTGGTCTGAGTGCAACGCGGTGAAAAAAGCCGGCCATCGCGCCGGCTTTTTTCATGCGAGCTGCGAGCACGAATCATCTGCAATCGCAGCTCGCTGCGTGCGCCCTGGAAAATCAACTATCAAATATAAAAAATAATATTTAACAATTAATAACAAACAAAAATGCTGCTTTGCGATGGGAGCGGATTTACCAGTACCGCCGCACTCCAGTCCGGCGAATACTGCAGACCTGACGACTGAGTCAGTAACGAATCGCCAGCGGTTGCCTCTTCCCCCCGGACGATGAAGCAGCCGCCGCCAGAGAGCCCGACATCTTCATGAACCCACGCCCGTGGTCCTGTCCTCCGGAGCTTCCGTCCGGTCCGGGCGCGCGCATTCCGCTGAATACCCATGCCCCGCGCCGGGCCCAGGTCCGGCGCCCGGCATAGCCGCCACCGATCAAGAGGGGGGAGTGCTAGGCCCCGCATGGAGCGATCCGGCGGGGTCATTTTTTTGCCCGCGCGGGCTAAGCTTGCGGGCCGGCCCTGGAGCTCCCCGATGTCCCAAGACTTCCGCTACTACCTGCGCGTGCGCTACGGCGAATGTGATGCGCAGAAGGTCGTGTTCAATGCCCGCTACGGCGAGTACGTGGACCTGGCGGTGTCCGAGTTCATCCGCGCCATCGGCTACGGCGCGCAAATGGTCAGCAGCGAGCTGGACTTCCAGCTGGTGAAGCAGACCACCGAGTGGAAGGCACCCTCGCGCTACGACGACGTGCTGGAATGCCGCGTCGCCACGCGCCACATCGGCAACACCTCCTTCACCATCGGCGTGGAGTTCCGCCTCGCCGGCGAAGAGACCCTGCGAGCCAGTTCCGACACGGTCTACGTGATGGTGAACCACCAGATGGGCAAGACGCCGGTGCCGGCGTCCTTTCGCGCCGCCCTGGAGGACGGCGCGAAAGGACGGAGCATCGATCACGCCGCCTTCGCGCGCTGAGCCGGCATCGCTCACCGCCGGTTCAGGGGGCCACAGGCTCCAGCGCGGTCGGGCCGTCGCCGCTCTCCTGCACGATGACCTCGCCCTCGGGCGCGGACGAGAAATGCGGCGTGCCGGCCGGCACCACCAGCAGCGTGCCGGGGCCGTAGCCTTCCAGGGCCTTGGGGTCGAAGCGCGTGCCGGTGGCGAAGAAGTAGAGCCCCTTCAGCACGGTAATCGTGCGGGTATCCGGGTGGCGGTGCGGCGCGGAGCGCGCGCCCTGCTCGAAGCGGGCGCGGATCACGTAGGGGCCGGTCTTCGGATCGCCGTGCACCACCGCGACGATGGCGCCGGGCGCGGCTGGTTCGCTGCGCCAGTTGAGGCTGTCGGGGCTGACGATCTCGACGCCGCCGGCCAGCACCGCCGGAGCGGCCAGGGCCAGCAGCAAGGCCGCCGCCGCAAGCCTCATGCGGGGTGATCGCCGCCGACGAAGGCGACGCCGTGCGGCAGCGGGGCACCCTTGTAGACCTTCCAGGCGCCCGGCACCTCGAGGATGAAGGTGGCGGCCACGCCGAGCACGGTCAGGCCCATGGCGATGCGGTCGGCCCAGTAGCCCAGGTCCAGGATCACGGCCAGCAGGGCCACCACGATGATCGACGCGATGAAGCCGCCCATCGACATCGCCAGGAACTGGCGGCGGTCGTTGCGATCGCTGTCGAACTTGAACAGGAACACCGCGGCCAGCGTCGGCGGCAGCTCCACACGGCTGCCGCGGGACAGTGCTCCGAGCAGGTGACCCCACTCGTGCACCAGGTAGCCACTGACGGCCACCAGTGCGCCACCCAGGATCGCCACCGGCCAGTGCAGCGCCGTGCCGGCGCCCTGCAACTGGTGGCTCCAGGCCACCAGGGCCAGGGTCGTGGCCACCACCACCAGATCGCGCGCCAGCAGCTTGGGCATCATCGACATGTTCTTCTCCTCGCTTTCGTGGGCCGGGTACGTGCCCGAAGCCTTGATCCGATTGAGACATGGCGGGGGCGGGGTCGCCTCGTCCCAACCGGTTAGTTTTCGACCTTAAACCCGGTGCCGGGCGCGGGCAACAAAAAAGGCCGGGCATCTGCCCGGCCTTTTGCAAAACGCCCGGCCCGATCAGGCGAGGATCTTCGCCAGCTTCTTGATCATGCCGATGATCTTGAGCGTGAACGCGGAGTGGGGCGGGAAGAACAGCGTGGCGCCCATGATGCGGGTGCGGACCACGCCGCGCTCGTGCGAGAAGGCCTTGAAGCCGTAGTGGCCGTGGCCGTTGCCGATGCCGGAGTTGTTGACGCCGCCGAAGGGCAGGTTGGCGTGCAGGAACTGCACCACGGTGTGGTTGATGCAGGTGCCGCCGGCGCTGGTGTTCTTCATCACCTTCTGGATGTTCGCCTCGGTCTTGCTCCAGATGTACAGCGCCAGCGGCTTGGGCTGGTCGTTGATCTGCTGGATGACCTCGTCGAGGTTGCGGTAGGGGATGATCGGCAGCAGCGGCCCGAAGATTTCCTCGCTCTGGATCTTGGCGTCCACCGGGATGTTGTCGATCAGCGTCGGCGCGATGAAGCAGGCGCCTTCGTCCACCGCGCCGCCGGTCAGCACGCGCGCGCCGCGCTGCTGCGCGTCGGACAGCAGGCCGGCGATGCGCTGGGTGTGGCGCTGGTTGACCACGCGCGCCAGGTAGGGGCTGTTCATCTGCTCCTGCGCGGTGGTGCCGTAGGCATTGGCGATCACGCCGCGGCATTCCTCGATGAACTGGTCCTTGACCGAATCGTGCACGAAGATGTGGTCCGGCGCGATGCAGGTCTGGCCGTTGTTGGTGAACTTGCCCCAGAGGATGTTGCGCGCGGCCAGGTTCAGGTTGGCCGAGGCATCGACGATGGTCGGCGACTTGCCGCCCAGTTCCAGCGTGACCGAAGTCAGGTGCTTGGCGGCGGCCGCCATCACCACCTTGCCGATCGCTGGCGAGCCGGTGAAGAAGATGTGGTCGAAGGGCAGGGCCAGCAGGGCGGTGGACACTGCGGCGTCGCCCTCGAAGATCGCCACTTCATCCTCGGAGAACAGCTCGCGGGTGATCTTCACCATCAGCGCCGACAGATGCGGCGTCATTTCCGAGGGCTTCAGGATCGCGGTGCAGCCGGCGGCGATCGCCGAGACCAGCGGGCCGAAGGTCAGGTTTACCGGGTAGTTCCACGGCGAGATGATCAGGCTGCGGCCCTTGGGCTCGTACTGCACGTAGCCCTTGGTGCCGAGCATCAGCGGCGTCGGCATCACGCTCTTGGGCTTCATCCACTTCTTGAGGTGGCGGATGGCGTCGTTGGCTTCCACCACCACGGTGACGATCTCGGTGAGGTCCACTTCCACCGGCGGCTTCTTGAAGTCCTTGAAGCCGGCCTCGTGGAATTCCTCGGAGCGCGCCAGCAGCGTGTCGCGCAGCTTCTTGATCTTGGCGATGCGCTCCTCGGCAGTGGAGGTGCGCAGCCGCAGTGCGGTGGCCCGCTGGCGGTCGAAGACGCGCTTGATATCGGCTTCGGCGGCACTGATGCCGGGCAGGTAGGACACCGCAGTGTTCATGTGCTTCTCCTCGAGGGCTCGTCAGTCGTTTGCTAAACGAGCGTTTAAGAACAGGGCAAAAGTATAGGCCGAAACCTGCGTCCCCGGACATATCAAAGATCAAGGCCGGATCGAGATTTTAAATTGAATATTACATTGAATATTTATTTAAAAATCACAAAACCAGGGGCCTGCCCCGTACGCGGCGTAGGCCCTGCGGCCAATCTGTGCTTTCATTCCCTTCACAGAAGAAGACAACCGGCTGAGGAGCCTCATGAAAACCCTGAACCCGCTGGATGCGACCTGGCTCTACGTCGACAGCGCACGCACGCCGATGCATGTCGCCAACCTGTCGATCTACTCGATGCCGGAGAACGCGCCCGACAACTGGTTCAGCGACATCGTGGCCAACCTGCGCCAGACCCGCCATTTCGCGGCGCCGTTCAACCTCAAGCTGACCTCGCCCCGCCTCAAGTCGGTGTTCCCGACCTGGAGCGAGACCAGCGACATCGACATCGACTACCACTTCCGCCACTCCGCGCTGCCGCGGCCGGGCGGCGAGCGCGAGCTGGGCGTGCTGATCTCGCGCCTGCACTCGCACCCGATGGATTTCACCCGCCCGTTGTGGGAATGCCACCTGATCGAGGGCCTGGAGAACAACCGCTTCGCGCTGTACGTGAAGATGCACCACTCGCTGGTGGACGGCGTCGGCGGCATGCGCATGCTGACCAAGATGCTGTCCTTCGATCCCGCCGCGCGCGACCTGCCGCCGCCCTGGAGCGTCGGCACCGGCCGCGACGGCCCGCGCCCGCGGCGCGAAGGTGCGCCGAGCACGCCCTGGGAGAAGCTGCGCGCCGGCCTGCAGCGCCAGGGTGAGTCGTTCCCCGAACTGTCGCGCGCCTTCGGCGATCTCGCGCGCCAAGCCGGCACGCACCAGAACCCGGACTGGGTGCTGCCCTTCGAGGGTCCCAAGTCGGTCCTCAACAGCAAGGTCTCGGCGCAGCGCCGTTTCGCGACGCAGCATTACTCCCTGGACCGCGTGAAGAAGGTGGCCAAGGCCGCTGGCGTTACCGTGAACGACGTGTTCCTGGGTCTGTCCGCCGCCGCGCTGCGCCGCTACCTGGGGGAGTTGGACCAGTTGCCGGCCAAGTCGCTGACCGCCGGACTGCCGGTGTCGGTGCGTCCGGCGGACGACGCGCATTCCGGCAACGCCATCAGCTTCATCATCTCCAGCCTGCACACCGAGCTGGCCGATCCGATCGAGCGCCTGAAGGCGATCCACGATTCGACACAGGCGGCCAAGGTGCACCTGCAGAGCCTGCCCAAGGCCGGCATCAACAACTACACGATGCTGTTCATGTCGCCCTACGTGCTGCAGTTGCTGACGGGCCTGGGTGGCGTCACGCGCCCGATGTTCAACCTGACCATCTCCAACGTGCCGGGGCCGGATCGCACGATGTACTTCAACGGTGCCAAGCTGGAGCAGATGTACCCGGTATCGCTGCTGTCGGACGGACAGGCGCTGAACATCACCAGCGTGAGCTACGCGGGCCAGTTCAACATCGGCTTCACCGGCTGCCGCGACATCCTGCCGTCGATGCAGCGCCTGGCGGTGTACACGGGTGAGGCGTTGGAGGAACTGGAAGTGGAGACCAAGGTGAAGCGGGTGGCGTAAAGAGCGACCCGTTCATGCCGAGTGGCGCGAAGCGCTGTATCGAGTCACGCACGGGTGGTGCCGGCGATTACGCCGGTCAGGTGCTCTTGATCTCTGGAGGTTTATTTCGCCTAAGGGCGAGTCACTTTTTCTTTCCTTGTCGAAAGAAAAAGTAACCAAAAAGAGAGGGACACCCTCCATCCGCGGCCCCGCTTAGGCGGGGCAACCTGCCTGGTGATCAAGTGCGACGGGTCGGGCCCACAGGCCATCCATGGCCTGTGGCCCCTCGGCCGGGCTCCTGCCCGGCTCGACCCTGCACTTGACCCCCAGGCAGGCGCTACTGGAAGGGGACCCGGTACGTCAAAAGCATTCGCTGCGCTCATCAGGACTTGGAAAGAGTCGCTGAGCCTTTGCGTCGCTGACGTCTTCGATTGGTTTGCGCAAAAGAAAAACCCCTCGCAAGGAGGGGCTTTCTTCGCCTGACCGGCGCGTAGCGCCGTCAGGCGCCCCAGAGATTCATCCCGTACTTCCAGTACCCCATCACGTTGTTCAGGCGTGCATCCTGGTCCGCGGGCACCGGCAGCACTTCGCCTTCCAGCAGCGGCGTCAGGAACGGTGCCAGCGAGGCACCGCCGCCGCCGGTGATGACGATGGCGTCGATGTCCCAGTCGTCGGCCCAGAGGCGGTTCACTTCCTGGGCGATGCGCGAGGCCAGCTGGCCGAAGGCGGCCTGCGAGATCGCGTTGAGGTCGTAGCGCTTGCCCTTGATCTTGATGCTGCCCTTGGAGATGCCCTCGTAGAGGCGGTACAGCTCCACGTTGATGCCGCTCTTCTCCAGCAGCGCGTTGGCGATGGCGGTGTAGGCCACCGAGATGCCGGAGTCGCTGGACTGGCTGCCGCGCTCGGAGTAGCGGGTCTTGTCGCTGATGGTGTAGTCGGCGGTGCGGAAGCCGATGTCGATGATGCCGATCTTCTCGCTGATGAATCGCTGGCTGGCGGCCTTGCCCACGTCGTTGAGCATCAGGTTGAACATCGAGCCGAAGGGCTGCGGGATCACGCGTACGCGCTCCACGTAGATCACCTTCTCTTCGCGCTCGCCGCTGCCGGGCTTCACCACCGTGACCGGGTGGCGGTTCTGCAGCAGCGTGGTCAGGGCGTCCTTGTGCTTGCGGAAGTAGCTGATCGGCAGGCCCGCCACCAGGCGGATCGGATCGCCGCTGTCCACGAAGGGCGCCAGGGCGGCCAGGGCCAGGGTCTTCTTGTACTGCGTCAGGAACTGGGTCTGGTCCAGCGTGAAGCCGCGACCGCGCGACTGCGTCTCGGCAAGCTCGCCGACGAACACTGACTGGCCACCGACGATCAGGTGGCGCGGGAACACCGGCTGGCCCGGCAGCAGGCTTTCGCCGAACTGCGACTCGTTGGCCTCGCCGACGATGGACTTGAAAATCTGGTGCTGCTTGCCGTCCGTGGCCTTGGTGTAGCCGAACCCGATGTCAGCCCCGAGCACTTTCACTGGATGAACTCCCTCTCGTCGAATCGCGGCTTTCTAGCATGGTGGTCCGGGGTGGTCAAAAGCCGTATGCTCCGGCGCCATGAAAGTGTTCCGCACGCCCGAGGCGCGTTTCGCCGATCTGCCGGGCTACCCCTTCAGGCCCAATCACCTGCTGCTCGACGATGGCCTGCGCATGCACTACGTCGACGAGGGCAGCGCTGCCGCACCGCCGGTGCTGATGCTGCACGGCGAGCCGAGCTGGTCCTATCTCTACCGCAAGATGATCCCGCTGTTCGCCCAGGCCGGATACCGCGCCCTGGCACCGGACCTGGTCGGCTTCGGCAAGTCCGACAAGCCGCTGGAGCCGGAGCTGTTCAGCTACCAGGCCCACGTGGACTGGCTGACGCAGTGGATCGTGAAGATGGACCTGCGCGACATCACCCTGGTCTGCCAGGACTGGGGCGCCTTGCTGGGCCTGCGCGTCGCCACCGAGCAGCCTGAGCGCTTCGCGCGCATCGTGGTGGCCAATGGCTTCATGCCCACCGGCGACCGCAAGCCGCCGCTGGCCTTCAAGCTGTGGCGTGCCTTCGCGCTGCACTCGCCGTGGTTCCCGATCTCCGGCGTGATCCGCTCCGGCTGCGCCCGCAAGCCCTCGGACGAGGAGCTGGCCGCCTACGACGCGCCATTTGCCACGGACGCTTCCAAGACCGCCGCACGCCGCTTCCCGGCATTGGTGCCGACCACGCCCGACGATCCCGCCACACCGGCCAACCGCCGCGCCTGGGAGGCGCTGGGCCAGTGGCAGAAGCCCTTCCTGACGATCTTCGGCGCACAGGACAAGATCACCCGCGGGGCCTACAGGGTCCTGCAGAAGCAGGTGCCGGGTGCCCAGGGGCAGCCGCACGAGATGCTCGAGGGTGTGGGGCACTTCATCCAGGAAGATGCGGGCGAAGCGCTGGCGGGGAAGATTCTCCAATGGATGAAGAGATAACCCTGCCCTGATCGGGAAACACCTCGTCATACCGGCGGAAGCCGGTATCCAGTCGTGCGGCGGCTACTCCTGGTCGGGATTGGATGCCGGCTTCCGCCGGCATGACGATGGGAGTTTCTTTGCGACGGGGCCGATCAGGCCAGGAAATCCGCCCCGCGTGCCGCCTGCCGTGCCACCACGTTGAGCACGGTCCCCGCCGGGTCCATCACCGAGAACGACAGTTCCCCGCCGGGGTGCTCGCCGAGCTGGCCGAGCAACTCGAAGCCCCTGGTTTGCATGATTTCATGCACGGCCCGCACGTCCTCCACCTCCAGCGCCAGGCACAGGCCGCGGGTCAGGGCGGTGTGCGCGAACACCGGCAGGCGCCGCGGGTGGCTGGGATGCAGGAAGCCGATTTCCCAGCCGTCCACCGACAGGTGCAGGTACCAGTCCTGCTCGAACAGCACCTGCGCGCCCAGCGCCTCCACGTAGAAGGCGCGGCAGCGCGCCAGGTCGGGCGTGGTGATGATGGGGTAGAGGTGGCTCATGCCGCCCGTCCCTGGCCTGTCCGCTGTGTCCGCTGGTTCATCCTGGAGCCAATATTCCCCTTTGGTTCAAGAGCATACGCTCCCGGGCCGGCGCGGGACAGTAGAATGCCGGGATGAAGCTCCCGTTCACCAAGATGCACGGCGCCGGCAATGACTTCGTGGTCATCGACGCCACGCGCGCGCCGTTCCGCCCGACCCCGGCCCTGCTGCACAAGCTGACCGACCGCCGCTTCGGCGTCGGCTGCGACCAGGTGCTGGTGATTGAGGCCCCCGGCGCGCCGGACGTGGATTTCGACTACCGCATCTTCAACGCCGACGGCTCTGAGGTCGGGCAGTGCGGCAACGGTTCCCGCGCCCTGGCGCGCTTCGTGCGCGAGCAGGGCCTGTCGGACAAGGACAGCATCCGGGTCCGCACCCGCACCAGCACCCTGGAACTGCGCCAGCTGCCGGACGGTCGCGTGCGCGTGAACATGGGTGTGCCGCGGCTGCAGCCGGCGCAGGTGCCGTTCACCGGCGCTGATGCCGCGGCGCCGCAGTACCGCCTGGAGCTGGACGGCGAGACCGTGGAATTCGGCGCGGTCAGCATGGGCAATCCCCATGCCGTGCTGGAAGTGGCGGACGTGGACGCGGCCCCGGTGGGCGAGCTGGGCCCGCGCCTGCAGCGCCATGCCAGCTTCCCGGAGCAGGTCAACGTCGGCTTCCTGCAGATCCAGGGCCGTGACCGTGTGCGCCTGCGCGTCTACGAACGCGGCGCCGGCGAGACCCTGGCCTGCGGCAGCGGCGCCTGCGCCGCGGTGGTGGCCGGCCGCCTGTGGGACCGCCTGGGTGAAAAGGTGGACGTGGAAGTGCGCGGCGGTATGCTGACCATCGAATGGGCAGGGGAAGGCCAGCCGGTCTACATGACCGGGCCGGCCGAAACGGTATTTACAGGGGAAGTGGAATGGCCGAACTGAAGGCACAGAAGGACAGCGAAGCGCCCAAGCTCAACGAGCGCGAGGTCGTCGCCTACCTCAAGGTGCACCCGGATTTCCTGACCCGCCACCCGGACCTGCTCGAGGCCATCGAGATGCGCCACAAGGCCGGCTCGGCGGTGTCGCTGATCGAGCGCCAGGTCGACGTACTACGTGCCAAGAACCAGCGCCTGGAAGACAAGCTGGAGCGCCTGCTGGCGGCGGCGCACGACAACGAGAAGCGCGCCGAGAACGTGCAGCGCCTGGCGCGCACGCTGATGCGCGCGCCCTCGCTGGCCGCCGTGGTGGTGGGCCTGGCCAAGTGCATGCGCGAGGACTTCGGCATCGAGGAGACCTTCGTCGGCCTGTCCAGCACGCAGTACAAGCGCCACGACATCGACGGCCTGGTGTCGGTGGAGCCGGACGGCAAGATCGCCCGTGCCTTCGAGAACTTCTTCCGCACGCGCCTGATCGAGTGCGGGCCGCTGGCCGCCGACAAGGCCAAGCTGCTGTTCCCCAAGGCGGAGTCGCTGCCGGCCTCGGCCGCGATCATTCCGCTGGAAAAGGAAAAGCACCTGGGCATGATCGCCCTGGGCGCGGTGGACCCGGAACGCTTCCAGCCGCGGCAGGGCAAGCTGTTCCTGGAGATGACGGCCGAACTGGTCGCCGCCGCGGTGCGCGCGCGCCTCTGATGACGGAGCCCGCGCCAGCGCCTTTCGGGGCCGAGATCGCGGAATACCTGTCCTACCTGCGGCACGAGAAGCGCTACTCGCCGCATACCCTCACCGCGAGCCAGAAGGACCTCGAGACCTTCGCCGCCTACTGCGGCCAGGCCCGCATCTCGCGCCTGGAGCAGGTGGACCAGCACACCGTGCGCGGCTTCATCGCCGCCCGGCACCGTGCCGGCATCGAGCCGGCCTCGCTGCACCGCTACCTCTCCAGCCTGCGCGGTTTCTTCAAGCGGCAGGTCAACCGGGGACTGCTGCAGGCCAACCCCGCCACCGCCGTGCGCGGCCCCAAGCTGCGCCGCAAGCTGCCGTCGGTGATCCCGATGGAGGACCTCAACAACGCGCTGGATGCCCGGACCGAGGGCGACTGGGCCCAGCGCGACCAGGCCATCGCCGAGCTGTTCTACTCCACAGGCATGCGCCTGTCGGAGCTGCACGACCTGGACCTGGCCCAGGTGGCCGGCGGGCAGGCCGAGATCACGGTCAACGGCAAGGGCGGGCGCCAGCGCGTGGTCATGGTCGGCTCCAAGGCCCGGGAGGCCCTGCAGGCCTGGCTGGAGCAGCGGCCAGGGGTGGCGGCAGCGGGTGAAACCGCCCTGTTCGTGGGACGCAGCGGCCAGCGGGCGACGCGGGCCATCATCGGCCAGCGGCTCAAGCTCTGGGCGCAGCGGGCCGGGCTGGGCACCCACCTGCACCCGCATCGCCTGCGGCACTCCTTCGCCACCCACCTGCTGACCGAGACCGGAGACCTCCGGGCGGTGCAGGAAATGCTGGGGCACGCCAACCTGAGTACCACCCAGATCTACACCCATCTGGACTTCAAGCGCCTGACCGAGGTTTACGACCAGGCCCACCCCCGCGCAAAACGCCCTAAAAAGGCCTCATGAAGGCTGACTCAGTCTTGTGCGCTGCAAAAAAATGCGTATGATTTCGCCCTTAATCGGGGCAGATTACGGTTTGCCTCGATTGCTAGCTAGTTAACTTAATTTTTCAAACCCTTGGGAGTTGTTCAAATGCGTAATGTTCTGATCGCCGCTGGCCTCGCCGCCGCCCTGGCCCTCGCCGCTTGCAAGAAGGAAGAAGCTGCTCCGGCTCCGGAAGCCGCCCCGGCCGCTGAAGCCGCCGCCCCGGTCGAGCAGCAGGCTGCCGACGCTGCCGCCGCTCCGGCTGCAGAAGCCGCCCCGGCTGCTGACGCCGCCGCCCCGGCTGCCGACGCTGCCGCTCCGGCCGCCGAAGCTGCCCCGGCCCCGGCCGCGCAGTAAGAATCGCCCCGCGCCGCAAGGCGCAGCGATGTGAAGAAGGCGCCGAAAGGCGCCTTTTTCTTTTGTGCCGCTTGCGGGCGTCGCAGCCTGCGGCGCAGCTTGAATACCCCCGTCATCGCCCCCACCATCGTTGCAGAACCAAATGGGGTCAGCGATGCAGCAATTCGACGGAACCACGATCCTCTGTGTACGCCGCGGCAACCAGGTTGCCCTGGGCGGCGACGGTCAGGTGTCGATGGGCAACACACGCGTCAAAGGCAACGCCCGCAAGGTGCGTCGCCTCTACAACGGCAAGGTGATGGCCGGCTTCGCCGGTGGCACCGCCGATGCCTTCACGCTGTTCGAGCGCTTCGAGGGCAAGCTCGAGAAACACGGCGGCCAGCTCACCCGTGCCGCGGTGGAGATGGCCAAGGACTGGCGTACGGATCGCTACCTGCGCAAGCTCGAGGCGCTGCTGATCGTGGCCGACCACGAGGCCTCGCTGATGATCACCGGCAACGGCGACGTGATGGAGCCTGAGCCGCATGGCGTCATCGCCATCGGCAGTGGCGGCAGCTTCGCCAGCGCCGCGGCGCGTGCCCTGGTGGACAACACCGAACTCGGCGCGCGCGACATCGTCGAAAAGGCGCTGCACATCGCCGCCGACATCTGCATCTACACCAACCACAATCTCACGCTCGAGACCCTCGATCTCTGAGCGGCCAGGAAACAATGAACGCACAGACCCCCGCCGCGTCCGTCAGCATGACGCCGCGTGAAATCGTCGCCGAACTCGACCGCCACATCGTCGGCCAGGCCGCCGCCAAGCGCGCGGTCGCCGTGGCCCTGCGCAACCGCTGGCGCCGCCAGCAGGTGGATGGGCAGATGCGCAGCGAGATCCACCCCAAGAACATCCTGATGATCGGCCCCACCGGCGTCGGCAAGACCGAGATCGCGCGGCGCCTGGCCAAGCTGGCCAACGCCCCTTTCATCAAGGTGGAAGCCACCAAGTTCACCGAGGTGGGCTACGTCG
>JBPOHT010000014.1:0-140349 GCA_052035235.1 Pseudomonadota bacterium
TCCTGCGCCTGGCCAAGAACTTCGAGATCGAGAGCCGCGAGCGCAAACCGCCGCCGGAGATGCCGGATCGTCCCGAGGCGCCGCCGGAGGTGCCGATGCAGACCACGCAGATCCAGGGGCCGACCAATACCAATGTGGCCATCAACATGCGCCTGGAGAACTCCACGCAGGTGAAGTCCAGCTTTGGGTTGTCGTCCACCGACGGTGAGTACCTGCCGATCGTGAAGGTGGCGCCGATGTACCCGGCCCGTGCGCAGAGCCAGGGCATCGAGGGCTGGGTGCTGCTGAGCTTTACGGTGACCGAGGCGGGTGGGGTGACCGATCCGAAGGTGATCGAGTCGCATCCGCCGGGTGTATTCGATGAGGCCGCCAAGAAGGCCGTGCTCAAGTTCAAGTACAAGCCGCGCGTGGAAAGCGGCAAGCCGATCGCCGTGCCGAATGTCCAGCACCTGATCCGCTTTGAGCTCGACAAGAGATGAGGTGCCCGGTGAGTGTGAAGAAGCTGTTCATCTGCAGCGCGCTGAGCGCATTGCTCGCCTTCGGCGTCGTCGCCGCCGACGCCAAGGACAAAGCCAAGGGAAAACCGGCGCCTCCGCCCAGCAAGCAGACCAGCGTGATCCGTGCCGAGACCTACAAGAAGATGGAGGTCGCGCAGAAGGCTTTCGAGGCCAAGGACTACAAGGGAGCCCTGGCCTCGCTGGACGGCCTGCGTGCCGGCGAGGCCAAGCTCAACGACTACGAGCGCGCCACGCTGTACAACCTCTATGCCGCGACCTGGTACGCGCTGGACAACACGCCGAAGGCGCTCGAGTCCTATGCGCTGGTGCTGAAGCAGCCGAACCTGCCGGATGGCCTGCGTGACGGCAGCCTCTATGCGATGGCGCAGCTGCACTTCATCGCCGAGGACTATCCCAAGGCGATCCTGACGGTGAAGCAGTGGCTCGCGGTGGTCTCGGAACCGAGTCCGGACGCCTACGCGCTGCTGGCACAGGCCTACTACCAGACCCAGAAATACGCCGAGGCCGAGAAGGCGTTGACGACCTCGCTGAAGATCTCCCGCGAGCGCGGCATGGTGCCCAAGGAAGCCGCGCTGGCGCTGCTGCGCGCGATCTACTATGAGCGCAAGGAATACGCCAAGGCCGCCAAGGTGCTGGAGATCCTGGTTTCCAGCCACCCGGACAAGGGTACCTACTGGCAGCAGCTTGCCGGCATGCGCGGCTTGATGGATCAACAGCGCCAGCAACTGGCCCTGATGCATGCGGCCTATCGCAGCCGCTTGCTGACGACGGAGACGGACCTCCTTAACCTGGCGCGCCTGTACATGGTGCAGGACATTCCCTATGCGGCGGTACGCCTGATTGCGTCCGGCATCAAGAACAAGAGCATCAAGGCCTCGCCGGAGAACCTGCAGTTGTTCGCGCAGGCCCTGGCCCTGGCGCAGGAATACCGGCAGCAGATCCCGGTGCTGAAGACGCTGGCCGAGATGACCGGCGAAGCCAGGCACTACGCCTACCTCGGCCAGGCCTACAACGAGACCGGCGACTGGAAGAGCGCCGCGGGCGCCTTCCGCGCCGCGCTCAAGGCCAAGGGGCTCGACAAGCCGGCCGACACGCAGATGCAGTTGGGCACTGCCCTGTTCAACGACAACCAGTTCGCCGAGGCGCGCTCACACTTCGTGGCGGCCGCACAGTCGGCCACGCTGGCCGAAGCGGCCAGCAACTGGGTGCGCTTCGTCGACCAGGAAATCGCGCGCCGCGAGGCGGTCCGCGCCATGTAGTCCCTGCCTTCCTCCTCCTCCACCACATCTCTCCCTCGTCACAGTTGTGGAGGACTTCAACCCCTTCTCGCCCCCGCGGAGGGGTTTCTTTTTGGAGATGTACGGGAAAGCCGGCATCGATGTAGCTGCTTTTCTTGTTCCCTCTCCCGCTGGCGGGAGAGGGCAAGGGTGAGGGTGGAGCCTTCAATCGGAGGCTCCGTGCGTAACCGCCCCTGCACCACCCTCACCCCAACCCTCTCCCGCCAGCGGGAGAGGGAGTGAACGCACACGAGTGCGCACGATCCCAACGATCCGGAACAGACACATGACAGAGCAAAGCGACATCGTGGTGATCGGCGCCGGCCAGGCCGGTGCGGAGCTGTGCCTGGAACTGCGGCGGCGCGGCCATGCCGGTCGCGTGATGCTGCTGGGTGACGAGGCTTGGCCGCCCTACAAGCGTCCGCCCCTGTCCAAGGCCTACCTGGCCGGCACGGCGGACGAGGCGGCGCTCTACGCCGTGCCGCCGGCACAACTGCAGCGGCATGCCATCGAATTCATTGGCGGTACGCGCGTGCAGCGCATCGACCGGGAGCGCCGCGATGTGGAACTGGCCGACGGCCGGCGCATCGCCTATCGCGGCCTGGCCCTGACCACTGGCGGCCGGGCAAGGCCGCTGGCCGTGGCAGGCGCCGACCTGCGCGGCGTGCAGACGCTGCGCACGATGGACGACGCCCGTGCCCTGCGCCCGGCGCTGCGCGAGGGCAGCCGGCTGGTCATCATCGGCGGTGGCTTCATCGGCCTGGAGGCTGCCGCGGCAGCGGTCAAGGCCGGGGCCAGGGTCACACTGCTGGAAGGCTTGGAGCGTGTGCTGGCGCGCGTCACCGCGCCGGAGGTTTCAGCCTTCTTCGAGCGCGTGCACGGCGAGGCGGGCGTGGACCTGATCACCGGGGGGCAGGTCGCGGCGCTGCTGGGCCGCGAGACGGTGGAAGCGGTGCAACTGGCGGATGGCCGGCTCATCGCGGCGGACCATGTGCTGGCCGGCATCGGGCTGCTGCCCAACGTCGAGCTGGCAATGCAGGCGGGCCTTGCGGTCACCGACGGCATCGTCGTGGATGAATGTGCCCGCACTTCGGATCCGCTGATCGTCGCCGCAGGGGATTGCGCGAATCATCCCAGCGCCTTCGCCGGCCGCCGATTGCGCCTGGAGTCGGTGCAGAACGCGCTGGAGCAGGCCCGCAGCGCGGCGGCGACGCTGCTGGGCGTGGAGGAACGCTATCGCGCCGTGCCCTGGTTCTGGTCGGACCAATACGACCTGAAGCTGCAGATGGTCGGCCTGTCGCAGGGACATGATCGCTTGGTGGTCCGCGGCGACCTGCAGCAGGGCCGGGATTTCTCGGCGTTCTACCTGCGCCAGGGCCGCCTGATCGCGGCCGACGTGGTGAACCGCCCGCAGGAATTCATGCTGGCGAAGAAGCTGGTGGCAGCGGCAGCCTGTCCCGATCCGGCCCTGCTGGCCGACGCTGGTGTGCCGCTGAAGTCCTTGCTGCCATCCTGAGTCACGCCCCGCCGCCCTGTGGCGGCGGGGCGTGGAGTTCAGGCCGCCTGCAGCAGCACCACGCTGCCCTGGCCACCGTCGGCACAGATGCTGACGATGCCCAGCGTGCCGCTGGGCATGGCGGCGAGTTCCTTCACCGCCTGGCTGAGGATGCGGGCGCCGGTGGCGCCGAACGGGTGGCCGATGGCGACGCTGCCGCCGTTGGGGTTCACCCGGTCGCGCGGGAAGGTGCCCATTACCGCCTTGACCCCGGCCTTCTGGTGCAGGAAGGCCACGTCCTCCATCGCCTTGATGTGGAACAGCACCTGCGCCGAGAACGCCTCGTGGATTTCCCACAGGCCGACGTCGTTGTAGGTGAGGCCCTGGCGCTCCAGCAGGCGCGGAATCGCGAAGGCCGGTGCCATCAGCAGGCCCTCGTGGCGGAAGTCGATCGAGGCGATCTCCCAGTCCACCAGCTTCACGCACGGCGTGCCGGCCGGCAGCTTACCCAGGCCCTGTTCGGTGCCCACCCAGATCGCCGCCGCGCCATCGGTGAGCGGCGAGGAGTTGCCGGCGCTGAGCGTGCCCTTGCCGCTCTCGCGGTCGAAGGCCGGCGGCAGCTTGCCGAGCTTCTCCAGCGTGGTGTCCTTGCGCGGGATGCCGTCGCGCCTGGTCTCGCCGATGGGGATCACCAGGTCGTCGAAGAAGCCGCGCTCCCAGGCCGCCACCGAGTTCTTGTGGCTGGCCAGGGCGCTTTCGTCCTGCGCGGCGCGCGGGATCAGCCATTCCTTGGCGGTGATCTCGGTGTGCTCGCCCATGCTCTTGCCGGTGGTGCGGTTGGTTACGGACGGAATGTAGAGCCCCACGTCCGCCATCTTCAGGCGGGCCAGGTGCTGCAGCTTCTCGCCGGTGGTCTTGGTCTTCTGGAACTTGCGCAGCCAGTCGGACAGGGTCTGGCCCAGGCCGATCTGCACGCGGCTCATGCTCTCCACGCCACCGACCAGCGCCAGCTGGCGGCTGCTGTCGTTGAGCATGCCGGCGGCCTCGATGGCGCCGATCATGCTGGTGGAGCAGGCCATGACGGTGGAGAAGGCGGTGATCGTGGCCGGTGCGCCGGCTTCCATCAGCACCTCGCGGGCGAGGTTGCTCCAGGTGAGATTGGGCACCACGCTGCCCCAGACGGCGAAGTCCGGCGCAGCGCCGTCCAGGCGCTGCAGCATGGCCTGCACCACCGGCACCGACAGCTCGATGGCGTCGTGCGAGGCCAGGGCGCCGTCCACCTTGGCGAAGGGCGTGCGGACACCGGAGGCGATCCACGGTTGGGGCGGAGTGTTCTTCTTGGTCATGACATTCTTCCTTGGCAGGCGACAGGGTTCAGGCGGTGCCGCGCAGGCCGCGCACGGCGGACCTGCCCAGCAGGACGAAGACGACCAGCAACAGGACCTGGGCGATCATGAAGCCCGGCGACTTGTCGGTGGGCGCCAGCACGTTCAGGGCCGGGATCTTCTGCAGAGCCTGCACCAAGGCCACGAAGGCGTCCAGATACACCGCGATGGCCAGCGTGGCGCCGTAGACGGTCAGCCAGCGCCCGGCCAGGCCCTTGCTCCAGCGCGCGACCAGCGTACCGGCCAGCAGGATCAGCGACAGGATGCCGAAGGCATGCGAGGGCAGGAACTTGATGAAGGGGAACATGAATCCGGTGATGCTGGTGGCCAGCAGCAGCACGATGGTGGCCGTGGCCAGCCCCGGCTGCGCCTTGCCGCCGCGCCAGGCGAACAGCAGGGCAAGGCCGGCGACCAGCGCCAGCAGGCTGATGATGACGTGTATGAGGGTGAAGGTCTTGAGGTCGAACATGGCAGGCTCCCTGATGATGAGTGTAGGTGGCGTTTACGACAGGACGGCGCTGCGGTAGCGGGCAGCGGGTTGGCTCAGCGACAGATGGGGCGCCATCGCCAGGCGCTGGGCGTCGTAGGCGGCCCAATTCGCGGCGTCGGGCAGCGAGGGGATGGTCACGATCTCGCCCTGGTCCAGGCCGGCCAGCGCCGCGTCCACCATGTCTCCCACGTCCATCACCATTTCCGGCGGCAGCGACTCCGACGAGAAGCCGGAGTGTTCCCAGATCGGCGTGCGGGTGATGCCGGGCAGCACGGCCTGCACGCGCACGCCGCGCGGCGCCAGTTCCTGCGCCAGCGCCTGGCTCAAGGTCAGCAGGTAGGCCTTGGTGGCGGCATAGACGCCGTTGAAGCGTTCCGGCAGCAGCGAGGTGACGGAGCCGATGCTGACGATGGCACCGTGCCCCTGGGCGGCGAAGGCTTCGGCGGCGGCCAGTGCCAGCCGCGTAGCGGCAACGCTGTTGAGTTGCACCATCGCCTCGAGTTTCGCGGTGTCCGCGGCCAGCAGCGGGCCGTTGACGGCCACGCCGGCGTTGTTGATCAGCAGGCTGATGCGCTCGTCGCCGCGCAACTGGGTTTCGACGGCGGCCAGGTCCTCGCGCTGGGTCAGGTCGGCGATCACGGTTTCCACCTGCACGCCGGTTTCCTGCCGCAGGCGCTGGGCCAGGGCCTCCAGGCGCGCACGGTCGCGTGCCACCAGGATCAGGTCGTGGCCGCGGCGGGCGAGCCGTTCGGCATAGGTGGCGCCGATGCCGGAAGAGGCGCCGGTGATCAGGGCGGTATTGGCGGTCTGGGTGTTCATGTCGGGGGTCCTGGGAGTCGGGTGATCAGCGGGGCAGGGCGGCCAGCAGCTCGGCCGTGGTCAGCACCGCATGGGCATAGGTCGGCGCATTGATCTCGTGCGCGGCGTGCATCGCCTCGGCGCTGAACGCCGCGGTGGCATCGCGCACCAGGGTCACGTGGTAACCCAGCTCGTTGGCGAAACGGCCGGTGCACTCGATGCAGGTGTTGGCGATCAGCCCCACCAGGATCACGTGGCTGATGCGGCGCTGCTTGAGCAGCAGGTCGAGATCGGTGTTGGCGAAGCCGCTGGCGCCCCAGTGCTCCTTGACGATGGTGTCGCCGGGCTGCGGCGCGAAGTCCGGATGCCACTCGCCGCCCCAGCTGTCCTTGGCAAAGACCTGGACCTTCGCCGCACCGAGCTGGTACGGCGTCGGATGGTCCCAGTTGCTGAAGTCGCCGGGCTCGGCGCGATGATGCGGCACGATGAAGACCGGGATGCCGCCGGCACGAACTGCGCCCGTGATGGCGCGCAGCTTTTCGTGCAGGTTCACCGAACGGGCCACCTCGGCGACGCGCGGCCACAGCTTGCCGCCCTCGGAGAGGAAGTCGTTGTAGGGGTCGACGAACAGCAGTGCGGTGCGGCCGGCGTCGTAGGTGGCTAGGTTGGTCATGGCGGCGTCTCCTTGCTTCGGGCCTTAGGCCTTGATGAAGTCCAGCAGGTCGGCGTTGAAGCGGTCCTGGTGGGTCACGGTCAGGCCATGGTCCGCGCCCTTGTAGACCTTGAGCGTGGAGTTCTTGACGATCTTGGCGGCCAGCAGGGCGGAGGCGCCGATCGGCACGATCTGGTCGTCGTCGCCGTGGATGAACAGCGTCGGCACGTCGATCTTCTTCAGGTCCGGCGTGTAGTCCACCTCGGAGAACTCGTGGATGCAGTCGAGCTGGCCCTTGATGCCGCCCATCATGCCCTGCAGCCAGAAGGACTGGCGCACGCCCTCGGAGATCTTGGCGCCGCTGCGGTTGTAGCCGTAGAAGGGCGTGGTCAGGTCGCGGAAGAACTGCGAGCGGTCGTCGTAGGTGCCCTTGCGGATGCCGTCGAAGACTTCCAGCGGCAGGCCGCCAGTATTCGCCGCGGTCTTGAGCATCAGCGGCGGCACGGCGCCCACCAGCACGGCCTTGGCGACGCGCTTGGTGCCGTGGCGGCCCAGGTAGTGGGCGACTTCGCCGCCGCCGGTGGAGTGGCCGACCATGATCAGGTTCTTCAGGTCCAGGGTCTCGATCAGGGTGGCGAGGTCGTCGGCGTAGGTGTCCATGTTGTTGCCGTCCCAGGTCTGGTCCGAGCGGCCGTGGCTGCGGCGGTCATGGGCGATCACGCGGTAGCCCTTCTGGCCGAGGAACACCATCTGGGCATCCCAGGCGTCGGCGCTCAGCGGCCAGCCATGGCTGAAAAGCACCGGTTGGCCCTTGCCCCAGTCCTTGTAGAAGATGCGGGCGCCGTCCTTGGCGGTGACATAGCCGCTGCCCTGAGCGCGGCCCTTGGCGGCCGGCGTGGCAGCCTGCGCCGCGGCGGGCAGGCTGACGGTGGCGACGGCGCCGATACCGGCGGCCAGGACTTCGCGGCGGGTGGCCAGCGTGCTTTCGTTGTTGCTCATGTCGGTGCTCCCTCGTATGTGTTGGCGGGACGATGGGTCCGGCCTGGGCACAGATTGCGTTCTGGCCCGGCCGGGCGGAATCGCCGTCACCGCAAGGCCGCTTTGCAGATTTGCAAAGCCGGCCCGGGTTCGCCGCCGCTTCCGTTGCCTGTCCCAGCAGGCAAACCCAGGCTATGCCCGGCCACGCTTCGGGTCATTCAGATCAAGGTATGGCGGCGCTCGCCGGTTGGTATACACAGGGATAACTGCTGTCCCGGCTGCCGCCTGCGCTAACATCGCCATGACGCTGGGGACTGAAGGGGGAAACCGATGGGCGAGACCGCTGTCGTTCATATCGTGGACGACGATGCTTCCCTGCGCATGGCGCTGGAGAGCCTGTTCCGTTCCGTCCAGCTCGGCTGCCGCCTCTACGGCTCGGCGCATGAGTTCTTTGCTGCCGCGCGCCCCGAACTGCCCAGCTGCCTGCTGCTCGACATCCGCCTGCCCGGACTCAGCGGCCTGGATTTCCAGCAGCAGCTGATCCAGGCACAGGTGCAGATCCCGGTGGTGCTGATGACCGGCCACGGCGATATCCCGATGAGCGTGCGCGGCATGAAGGCCGGCGCCATCGACTTCCTGACCAAGCCCTTCCGTGACCAGGACTTGCTCGACGCCGTGGGCCTGGCGATAGAGAAGGACCGCCAGCGCCGCGCCGACGCCGGTGACGCCGCGCGCCTGCGGGCGGTCTACGAGACGCTGTCCGCGCGCGAGCGCGAGGTGATGGCGGCGGTGGTTTCGGGCCGGCTCAACAAGCAGATCGCCGCCGACCTCGGCCTGGCCGAGATCACCGTCAAGATCCACCGCGGCGCGGCGATGCGGAAGATGGGCGCCCGCTCGCTGGCGGACCTGGTGCGCATGGCCGAGTCCCTGCAATTGAAGAAGGGCAGCGGTCGCTAGCCGCTGCCCTTCTTCGCCGCATCGCGCTGGCTATCAGTGCGTCTTGGGCTGGCGGAAGCGCGACAGCGTCCAGCGCCGCGTCTCTTCCTCCCACTCGTCGCCCTCGCGGGCGGTGAGTGGCAGTGACAGGTTGGCCACCACCATCCACGAGCCGGATACCGCCGTGCCGGCAGGGAACAGCAGGCCGCGCGGCGCCCCGTTGCGGTCATGTCCGTGGAACTCGCCGGCCTGCACGCGGATGCGGCCGTTCTCGTCCAGCGCCAGCACGCGGTCCACCTGGTTGGCGGCTACCCATAGCAGCCCGTCGTGGAACAGTAGGCCGTCAGCACCGTGGATGCTCTCGGCCAGCACCTCCAGTGCCCCGCCGGACATCGGCCAGCGCAGCACGCGGCCATCGCCGGCGTTGTTGATGTAGAGCACGCGTTCATCGGCGCTGAAGGCCAGGCCGTTGGCGCCGAAGGGCAGCGAACCGCTGGTGGCGAGCAGCGGATCCCGCAGCAGGGTCTGCACGCTGCAGGGCGAGCAGCGGGTGGCCTGTTCGATGCGATAGATCGCGCCCTGGAAGGAGTCGGAGACGTAGAGGTTGCCAGCGCGGTCGAACACCATGCCGTTGATGGCCGGGAAACCCGTGGCGCCGTACTGGATGCGGTCCTGGCTGCCATCGGGGTTGTCGATGCGCCGCTCGCCCGGCGCCGGCGGTGCCAGCGCGCCGAAGCTCGCCACGTCCTCCACCGGCGTGTCCGCCCCGAAGCCGGCCGCGATCCGCTGCAGCCGCGAGGCGCCGAAGTTCAGGATGTAGACCTTGTCCTCCGCATACGCCAGGCCGGTCAGCGGCGTAGTGCCGAAGCTGCGCCGGCCCAGCAACTTGCCGTCCGGCGAGTAGCGCAGCAGCTGGTTGTTGCGGCTGGCCTCGGGCATGCGTGCGTCGAAAGTGCCCACGTAGATTTCTCCCGTTGCCGGGTTCGACGTGATGCCCTCCGGCTGTCGCACGTCGGCGGGCAGCAGCACGAAGGGTTCCACCGCGAGTCGCTGCGGCGCCGCCGCCAGCAACGGTAGCGGCAGGGCCAGCGCCAGCAGCAGGGTCGCCAGGGTTGCCTGGATATTCATGGTGGTCTCCTGGCTCAGCGCACGACAAAGGCCGGCCGCTCCACGCGTTCGGACTGCCCACCGAACAGGCTGCCGGCACTGCCGGCCACCATGTCGTGCGGGAAGCCCAGCGTGATGGCGCTGGCGGCGTCCAGCTGCTGCAACTGTTCGGCCGACAACGTCACCGCGAGCGCGCCGAGATTGTCGGCGAGCTGTTCCGGCGTGCGCGGCCCCAGGATCGGCAGGGTGCCCTTGGCCAGGACCCAGGCCATCGCAACCTGTCCGGGCGTCACGCCCAGCTCGGCCGCGATGGCCAGTACCGCGTCCAGCGTTGCGGTCTTGCGCGGATCGCTCTCGGCGTGGATCACCGCGCCCAGACCCTGTGCGCGGCCGGTTTCGCCCTTGCGGTACTTGCCGGTGAGCAGGCCGCCCCCAAGCGGCGACCAGATGACGGTGCCGAGATTGAAGGCCGCTGCCATGGGCAGCAGCTCGCGCTCGGCACCGCGTTCCACCAGGCTGTACTCGAGCTGCACCGCCGCCAGCGGCAGGCCGCCGCGCAGCTCCGCCAGCGTCGCGGCGGTGGCTACGCGCCAGGCCGGGAAGTTCGACAGGCCGCCATAGAGGATCTTGCCAGCACGGGCCAGGTCGTCGAAGCCGCGCAGGATCTCGTCGCTCGGGGTGACCCCGTCCGGCATGTGCACCCACAGCAGGTCCACGCGGTCGGTGCGCAGGCGCTGCAGGCTCGCTTCCACCGACTGCTGCATCGACTTGCGGCTGTTGCCGCTGCGCTGCAGGCCGGCCTGCGGGTTGTCGCCCAGCGAGAACTTGGTGGCGATCACCAGGTCATCGCGTTCGCCGGCGGTGAGCTCGCCGAGCAGCGTTTCCGACTGGCCGAACTGGTACTGATCGGCCGTGTCGATGAAGTTGCCGCCCGCCTCGCGGTAGGCACGGTAGATGGCCTCGGCATCGCCGCGGTCGGAGCCGTAGCCCCAGCCCTTGCCGAAATTGCCGGTGCCGAGGGCGAACGAGGAAACGCGAAGGCCGGTACGGCCGAAGACACGGTAGCGCATGATGGACTCCTGGTGATGGTGTGGCGATCAGCGCTGGGTACGCGCCAGGAAACGGCCGATGTACTCGGCCGACAGCTCGGGATACTGGTGCTGCGGGCCATGACCGGCCTCCGGGTAGACGATCAGTTGCGCATTGGGCAACTGGCCCACCAGCGGGAACCAGTTCTGTCCCGGCGTGCTGGTGTCGTTGTCGCCGCAGAGGATCAGCAGCGGCGTGCGTGAGCGGATGAGTTGCTCCCGGCGCCCGGCCTGGTCCTCGCGGAACACCGAGGCCGCCTTGAAGTACACCTGGAACTCTTCCATGGTGTCGGGAATCCTCGAGACCACGTCGGGCCGGGCGTAGATGCGCTCGCGGGACGCCTTGGCCGCGGCGCGGCTGAAGGCCGACTTCGGTTCGAAGAACAACACCTCTTCATCGGCGAGATCGTTGACCGGCTTGATGGCGCGCTCGATGAACACCTGCTGGATCGGCAGCTGTCCCGGCCCCGGAGGATTGGTGCCGACCAGGATCGCGTGGGTCACGCGCTGCGGCTCCTGCAGCAGCAGGGTCTGCGAGGCGAAGCCACCCCAGGACCAGCCGAGCATCGCGAAACGATCCAGCTTGATCGCGTCGGCAAAGCCACGCAGGAATCCGGCCACCTGGAGCATGTCGTCCGGCAGCTTGCCGCTGGAGTAGCCCACGCCGGGATAGTCCACCGTGATCACGCGATGCTGCTTCGCCAAGACGTCCAGGAACAGCGGGTCCCAGGTGTCCAGCGTGCCGCGCATGCGGTTGGCGAGAACGATCGGGCTGCCCTGGCCGAGGCTGCGATAGGCGATGCGGTCGCCGTTGACCGTGACGTAGCGCGTCTCGGCGGTGGCTGCGGAAGCTTCGGCGTGGGCCGGCAGCAGCGCGACGGCCAGCAGCAGGCCGGCGAGCCACAGGATGAAATGCGGATGCATCCGGCGGCCATCGCGGCGCAGGGCAGTGCGGTTGGTGTGCATGGCGGGTTCCCCTTCGATTCGGTGCGAGCGATGAGCTCGCCACCATCATCGGAGGGCGCAGGCCTTGGGCCAATTGTCCCTAGGGTTCTGCCAGGGCAAACCTTGGTATGGGCTCAGGCGCCGTCGGGGCCCGGCAGAACCAGGGCGAAGCGCGCGCCGCCGCCTTCGCGATTGCCGGCCGAGATGCGGCCGCCGTGCGCCTCGATGATCGAGCGGCATACCGGCAGGCCCAGGCCCATGCCATTGGGCTTGGTGGAGAAGAAGCTCTCGAACAACCGCCCCTGATGCTCCTCGGGAATGCCTGGACCACTGTCGAGCACCGCCAGCTCGATCTCGCCGTCGGCACTCAGGCGCGTCTCGATCTGCAATTCGCGCTGCGGACTGCCGGCATGGGCCATCGCCTGCAACGCGTTGACCACGAGGTTGACGATCACCTGCTGCAGCTGCACACGGTCACCCTGTACCACCGGCAGGACCGGTACCAGCCGCAGGCGCAGTTGCGCATGCTGGGCCTGCAGCTCGTGCTGCAAGAACTGCACCGCCTCTTGCACCAGCGCATTGAGTGCCAGCGGCGCGGGTTCTGGAGCGCGCCGCAGCGACATGGCGCGGATGCGGGAGATGATCTCCGCCGCACGCCTGGCGTCGGCGATGATCCGCTGCATCAACGTGCGGGCCTCATCCACGTCCGGCACCGCGCGGCCCAGCCAGCGCAGGCCCGCCTCGCCGTTGGTGGTGATGGCTGCCAGCGGCTGGTTGACCTCGTGCGCGATCGACGCGGTCAGCTCGCCGAGCATGGTCACGCGCCCGGCATGCGCCAGCTCGGCCTGCATCTGGCGCAGGGCGCCGCGGGCCGCCACCTGCTCGGAAATGTCGATGTTGCCGACCAGCACGATGCCCCGGTCGCGCATGTCCGGCGGTGCCGTGACGAAGAACAGCACGTCGATCTCACGGCCGTCGACGGTGCGCTTGCGGGTTTCTGCCTGGAAGCCGGGCTCACGGCGGAAGCCCGCCTCGATACTGCCGCGGAAGGCCTCGTACTGGCCGGGTATCCAGAACTGGGTTACCGGCCCCAGAAGTTCGCTGCGGTCCTTGGCGCCGAGCAGCTTCAGGGAACGCTCGTTGACGTCGATGACGATGGAAGCGTCCATCGCCTTCTTCAGGAATTCCGGATGCTGGTCGATGTAGGCGTGGAGATCGGTGACCCCCTGCGCGCGCAGTTCATCGAACAACCGGTTCAGCCCGCTGGACTCCAGCTGCAGGAACGACACCGCCATGGCCTGGAACAGGTTGCGGTAGCGCGACTCGCTGCGCTCCAGCTCCGCGTAGGCCTGCTTACGTTCCGAGATGTCGATCACGCCGATCAGCAGCTTGCCGCGCCCCACTGCCTCCGGTGCGAAGCAGGCTGTGAACAGCCCGTCGAACTCGCTGCCGTCGATGCGGCGCAGCCGGGTCTCCGACACGTAGTGCGGCTGGCCGGTGACGGCGGCAATCACGCTCTCGACATAGGTGTGGTTGCTGCTCTCGGCCCAGAAGGGCTCCACGCTGTCCATCAGCCCGGAGCGGTCGCCCAGACCGAACAGCGTAACGGTCTCTTCGTTGACGTCGAGGATGCGTGTGGCCCGCATCATCTCGCGCACCAGGGCGGGGTTGGCGGCGAAATGCGCGCGCAGGTCCGTGACGCCGGCCTTGCGCAGCTGTTGCAGCATGCCGCCCACGGCGCTGAAATCCAGCTCCCAGAAGGAGGCGGCCATGGCCTGGAACAGGTTGCGATAGCGGTACTCGCTGTGGCGCAGCGCGCGCTCGGTGCGGCGCTGTTCGCTGAGGTCCCGGCCGGTCTCGACCACCTGCAGGGGAGCACCTCCGGCATCGCGCAGCAGCGAGCAACGCAGGTCGATGTAGAGCTCACGGCCGGTGGCGTCGCGGCGCAGCACCTCACCGCGCCAGGCGCCGGTCTCGCGCAGGGCTGCGTCGATCTCCCCGGCCGTCTGCGGATACTGGGAGCCCAGCAGCTCGGTCTCGTTCTGGCCCAGGGCCTGTTTGCGCGCGTGCCCATAGAGCTGCGCGGAGGCCTGGTTCCAGGCCAGGATGCGGCCGTCGGGGTCGCGCACCACGATGCTTTCCTGCACCAGGTCGAACCACTGCGCCGTGCCGGACTGCGGCTGCTCGCTCACGAACCCATCCCCCAAGATGTTCCCGACAGCTTAGCCGAGCGACGGTAGGGCCTGCTCGATGCAACGCATCAGCGTCTGGGGGTCGAAGGGCTTGGGCAGCAGGCAGCGTGCGCCGGCGTCGCGGGCGCGCTGTTCCAGACCCGGTTGCATACGCGCCGTGATCAGCACGGCGGGTACCGCGTTACCGTCGGCGCGCAACCGCTGCAGCAGCTCGATGCCGCCGAGGCCCGGCATGTGCAGGTCGGTCACCAGGCAGGCGCACTGGCCGGCGTCGCCCGAGGCCAGGAAGTCTTCGGCGCTGGCGTGCCCGCGGCCCTCGTAGCCAAAGGAGCGCACCAGCCCGACCAGGGCCAGCTTGAGCGATTCGTCATCGTCGACAATCGAAATCAGGGGTGCGGCTTGCGACACGGTGCGGTTTCTTCCTGCTCCAGTTTTTCAGGGCTCCTTTGTCGCACAAAGCCGCCGCTACGGGAATCATACGAACGGTTCTGCGCCCCTGGAGATTTCATACCGGTTTCCGACCGGCGGGATGTCCACGCTGCCGAAATGCGCCTGGAAGCCCTTCGAGGCACCCGCGTGGACCTATACCTTCGTATATGCCCGCGGAACGCTACACTCGCCGCGTCCGCCGCGCGCCTGCGCGGTTCCGGCAGGGCCCACCGCATGAACACCCCGAACCTCGACTGGAACGACATCCCGCTGCTGCTGGCGCTGGCCCGGGCCGGCAGCATGAGTTCGGCGGCCCGCGACCTGGGAGTGGACGTCTCCACCATCAGCCGCCGCGTCGCGGCCGTGGAAGCGGCCATGGGCACGCGCCTGTTCATCCGCAGCAACCGCGGCTACGAGCCTACCGACGCCGGCCTGGTGTTCATCGCCCACGCCGAGCGTGCCCTGGGCGAGGTGGAGGCCCTGCAGCTGGAGACGCGGGCCGAGGCCGAGGGCATCAGCGGCCGCGTGCGCCTGACCGCGGTCAACGTGCTGTTCGACCACTGGCTGCTGGATCACCTGCCGGCGCTGCTGCGCCAGCATCCGCAGCTGGACCTGCAATTGCTCACCGACAACAGCAACCTGTCGTTCACACGGCGCGAGGCCGATTTCGCGCTGCGCCTGGCGCAGCCCACGCAGGACGCTGCCATCCTGATGCGCAAGGTCGGCGAGGTCGGCTTTGCGGTATTCGGCACCAGTGCCCATGCGCAATTGCCGCCAGCGCAATGGAGCGCACAGCCCTGGCTGAGCTATGGCGAGGAGCTGGACGGGCTGCCGGAGATGCGCTGGCTGTCGGAGCAGGGTATCGCCCGGCGCATCCTGCGCGTCAGCAACGTCACCACGCTGGCGCGCGCCTGCGAGCAGGGCCTGGGACTGGCGCTGCTGCCCTGCATCGTCGGTTCACGCCAGGGCCTGAAGCAGTTGGGCGCCCCAGTGGTCACGCGTGAACTGTGGCTGCTGAGCCACCGCGATGCCGCACGCATCAAACGCTTTCGCGCGGTGTCGGACTGGCTGGCGGAGCTGTTCGAGCGCGAAGCGGCGGCGCTGCGCGGTACGTAGCCTTAGGGCTTTCCGGAGAGAGAGCCAAGCTTGCGCCAGATGTCCTGGCCGGCGCGGTCGAAGCGGCGCACGGTCTCGACGAAGGCATGGCGCGCGTCGGCGTCCACCAGCGGCGCCGGCAACAGCGGATCGTACACCACGTGGCGGATGGCATTGCTGCCCAGCAGGTAGGACTCGCGCGCGGCCGCTTCCGGTTCCAGCCGGTCGGCACGCGCCAGCCATTCCTCCAGTTGCACGCGCAGCTTGCGGTAGCTGGCGTTCAAGGCCTTGCCGTCCCAGAGCTTGCGGATCGCCGCCTCGCGGGTGGCGTCGAACTCCCCGGCCACGAACACCGGCGCCTGCTTCTCCAGCCCCAGCGTGTGCAGGCGCTTGCGCACCGCGTCCACGCTGTCCTCGATGTTGTCCGGCCGCAGGTGCAGCCCGCCGTCGAGCTCGCGGAAGCCCAGCATCGCCAGAGCCCGCGTGCGGCGCCGCAATGCCACGCGGTCGCTGCGGCCCAGCCCGGCGCAATGCACCGCCAGCCAGCCGCCCTGCCAGGGCCGCAGGCGCTGTTCGGCGTGGCGCCAGGTGGCCACGTCGTCGGCCAGCTCGTGGGCGCTGGTTCCCAGGCGGTAGCTGCCGCGCTCGGTCGCCTCGATCAGCCCGTCGGCCGACAGGCGCACCAGGGCCACGCGCACGCTGTTGGCGCTGATGCCGAACAGGCCGCAGCCGGCGATGGCGTCGCGTACCGACAGGGGCTGGCCTTCCGCGGCGAGCAGCAGGCCCAGGATCAGGCGTCTTGGCTTGGGGATCATGCGCGCATGGTAAGGCAGCGTTTGCCAGTGGGCGTAACATTACATAGACTTTCATTGACTGTCATTCGGAGTAACAATCGTGAGCGAAGTCCTGATCGAGCGGCGCCCGCCGCTGCTGTGGGTGACGATCAACCGGCCGCAGGCACGCAACGCCGTGGACGGCATCACCGCCGCGCAACTGGCCACCGCCTTCCGCGACTTCGACGCCGACCCTGAACTCTCGGTGGCGATCTTGTCCGGCGCCGGCGAGCATTTCTGCGCAGGGGCCGACCTCAAGGCCGTGGCCGGCGGCGATGCCGCGCGCGCCAACCGCATCGACACCACCGGCGACGGCCCGATGGGCCCCTCGCGCATGCAGCTGTCCAAGCCGGTGATCGCCGCGGTATCGGGCTACTGCGTGGCCGGCGGCATCGAACTGGCCCTGTGGTGCGACCTGCGCGTGGCCGACGAGACCGCCGTGTTCGGCGTGTTCTGCCGGCGCTTCGGCGTGCCGCTGATCGACGGCGGCACCGTACGCCTGCCGCGCGCCATCGGCATGAGCCGCGCCCTGGACATGATCCTCACCGGCCGGCCGGTGGACGCGCAGGAGGCCCTGTCCTTCGGCCTCGCCAACCGCGTGGTGCCCGCCGGGCAGGCGCGGGCCGAGGCGGAGAAGCTGGCCCTGCAACTCGCCGCCTTCCCGCAGCAATGCCTGCGCGGCGACCGCCGCAGCGCCTACGAGCAGTGGGGCCTGTCGGAGGATGACGCCATCGCCAACGAGTTCGCGCATGGCCTGAAGACGCTGGGCAGCGGCGAAACGGTGGCGGGGGCCACGCGCTTCAGCGGCGGCGTTGGAAGGGGCGGGAAGTTCTAGCTTTTTACTCCCTTCTCCCTCCGGGAGAAGGGCTGGGGATGAGGGGCGCACTCTCAGAGCGCGCGGCTCTCCGATTTGACCTGGGCCCCTCACCCTGCGTTTTGCCAGGGCTGGGGAGTGACATTGAGTCACTCCCCAGTAAGCAAAACGCCCTCTCCCGGAGGGAGAGGGAAGGCCCGACACGTAAGGAGATGGACCATGGACACTCTCAAGACGATGACCTACGCCGTTACCGGCCGCATCGCCCGCATCACCCTCAACCGCCCGTCGCGCGGCAATGGCATCATCATGGACCTGCCGCGCGAGCTGGCCGAGTGCGTCGAGCGAGCCAACATCGACCCTGCGGTGCACGTCATCGCGCTGTCGGGCAACGGCACCGGCTTCTGCGGCGGCTATGACCTGGTCGACAGCGCCGAAAGCATGGCCATCGGCGAGGAAAGCCCTCATCGCCCCCGGGGCTCGGTGCTGGACCCGCGCGTGCAGATGCAGAACCACGTGCCGGGCTCGCAATGGGACCCGATGACCGACTACGCCATGATGAGCCGCAACGTGAAGGGCTTCATGAGCCTGTTCCATAGCGAGAAGCCCGTGGTCTGCAAGGTCCATGGCTTCTGCGTTGCCGGTGGCACCGACATGGCGCTGTGCTCCGACCTGCTGGTGATCGCCGACGACGCCAAGATCGGCTATCCGCCGGCCCGCGTCTGGGGCTCGCCCACCACGTCCATCTGGTTCCACCGTATCGGCCTGGAGAAATCCAAGCGCCTGCTGTTCACCGGCGACTGCCTCTCCGGCAAGGAAGCCAGGGAATGGGGCCTGGCCATCGAGTCCGCGCCACCGGAGCAGCTCGACGAACGCTTCGAGATCCTGCTGGAGCGCATCGCCCGCATGCCGGTGAACCAGCTGGTGATGATGAAGCTGCTGCTCAACCAGAGTGTCATGTCCCAGGGCCTGCACAGCACCCAGGTCCTCGGCACCGTGTTCGACGGCATCACCCGGCATACCAGGGAGGGCTACGCCTTCCAGCAGCGCGCCGCGGAGGCGGGCTTCCGCACTGCCGTGCGGGAGCGGGATGAGCCGTTCGGGGATTTCGGGTTGTCGACTCACAAGGGTTAGTGACCCAAGCCCTTGGCCGTTCGTGCTGAGCTTGTCGAAGCATGAACGGCTGTTGACCGGCGGCGGGGCCATTCACCCTTCGACAGGCTCGGGGCGAACGGTGGCTGGGTTCGGGTAGCCTGCTCAAATCACCCATATGCAGGGCGATTCCCGCCTTGTCAGCCCGGTACTTTGAGCCCATGACCCAGCCCCCGCGCCCGTTCCGCTTCGAATTCCCGGCCGCCGCCGTGGCCGAACTGCGCCAGCGCCTGGCCTGGACGCGCTGGCCTGACGAACTGGAAGGCGAGGGCAGCGCCGCCGGCCTGCCGCTGACCCAGGCCCGTGCCCTGGTGGAATACTGGCAGGCCGGCTTCGACTTCGCGGCGGCCGAGGCGCGCCTCAACCGCTACCCGCAGTACCTCATCGACATCGACGGCCTGGACCTGCACTACGTCCACATCCGCTCGCCGCATGCGCACGCGCGTCCGCTGCTGCTGACGCACGGCTGGCCCGGTTCGGTGCTGGAGTTCTTCGAGGCCGCGCCGCGCCTGACCGAGCCCGAGCGCCATGGCGGCGATGCGGCCGACGCCTTCCATCTCGTGCTGCCCTCGCTGCAGGGCTACGGCGGCTCGCCGCCGCCGGGAAAGCCCGGCATGAGCCCGCGCCAGATCGGCCGGCGCCAGGCGCGCCTGATGCAGGAGTTGGGCTACGAGCGCTACGTCCTGCAGGGTGGCGACTGGGGCTCGGTGGTCTCGCACTATATGGCGGTGGACGATGCCGCCCACGTCGACGGCCTGCACCTGAACCTCGTTACCTTCACACCGCCGCGCGACATGGCTGCCGCGATGAAGCAGGTGCAGCCGCATGAACTGGCCTGGCTGGCCGCCTCCGACGCGCACCGCCGCGACGGCATGGGCTACTACCGCCAGCAGGCCACCCGCCCGCAGACGCTGGCCTACGCGCTCACCGATTCGCCTGCCGGCTGGTGCGCCTGGATCGGCGAGAAGTACGGCGGCTGGAGCCAGGATGCCGCGGTGGACCGCGACACGCTGCTGACCCAGGTCTCGCTGTACTGGTTCACCGGCACCATCGCCTCCGGCATCCGCCTGTACCGCGAGTTCGCCCAGAGCCTGCAGCGCAAGGAGCCGCCGGGCAAGGTTGCCGTGCCCACCGGCTTCGCCTGCTACCCCAACGAGATCGTGCGCATGCCGCGCGCTTGGTGCGAGCAGGCCTACCCGCTGATCCACTGGAGCGAGCCGCCGCGCGGCGGCCACTTCGCCGCGCTGGAGCAGCCGCAACTGTTCGCCGAAGACCTCTGGGCGTTCGCAGGCAAGCTGCGCGCCCACGAGAAGCAATGACGGAGGAGACCCCATGTCCAGCCTGCAGCTCGATCCCTACGACCACGCCTTCCACTGGGACCCGTACCCCACCTACAAGGCCCTGCGCGAGCAGGATCCGGTGCACTACAACGAGAAGCTGGACCTGTGGTTCCTGACCAAGTGGGACGACGTCTTCGGCGCCTTCCGCGACTTCAAGAGTTTCATCAACACCGGTGCCACCTCGCTGGAGAAGGGCTCCACCGAGGCGTTGCCCTACCCGATGTTCATCTTCAGCGATCCGCCCGAGCACACGCGGGTGCGCAACCTGTTCATGCCGCTGATGACGCCCTCCGCCGTGCAATCGCTGGAACAGTACATCCGCGACAAGACCGTGCGCCTGCTGGAAGCGAAGCTCAAATTCGGCGAGCTCGACTTCGTCGACGATCTCGGCTGCTTCCTGCCGATGGACGTCATCTCCACGCTCACCAGTGTGCCGCCGGAAGACCAGGACCAGGTGCGCGGCTGGGCCGACGACCTGATCGCCCGCGAGGACAAGCAGCACGCCCTGTCCGAGCGCAACATCAACGGCTTCATCAACATGGCCACCTACTTCGAGACGCACTCCGCGAAGTTCGAGGCCGCCGGCAACGCCGAGGGCCTGGTGCAGATCATGCTGCGCGCCGAGAAAGCCGGCACCATGAACCGCAAGCAGACCGTGGGCACCCTGATCCTGCTGGCCATCGCCGGCAACGAGACCACCACCAAGCTGATCGGCAACATGGCCTACCGGCTGTGGCAGCACAAGGACCAGCGCACGCTGCTGGCGCGTGATCCCTCGCTGATGGCCAACGCGGTGGAGGAGACCCTGCGCTTCGACGGCTCCTCGCAGATCATCGTGCGCCGCGCCGGCAAGGACGTGAGCCTGCGCGGCAAGACCATCCCCGAGGGCGCGCGCGTCGGCCTCTGCATCATTTCCGCCAACCGCGACGCCGACAAGTACCAGGACCCGGACCGTTACGACATCACCCGCGGCGCTCGCGACCACATGGCCTTCGGCATGGGCATCCACGCCTGCCTGGGCTCCGCCCTGGCCCGCCTGGAGGCGCGCGTGGTATTCGAAGAGATCCTCAAGCGCATCCCGGACTACGAAATCGACGAATCCGGCCTCAGGCGCGCCCACAATCCCAATGTGCGCGGATTTACCCATGTCCCTGCAACTTTCCCCGTCCCCGGATGAGCTAATCTAGCCCCAGGCGGGCGGGGGCCCGCCGCATACCGGGGTTTCACCAATGCGTCACATCCTGCTCGGGGCCGCGCTCGCCACCATGGCGACGCCCGCCCTGCCGGCCAAGGCCTGCGAGGAATTGGGGGCGGAGATTTCCGCCAAGATCGAATCCAAGGGCATTCGCGGCTATTCTCTGAAGCTGGTGCCGGCCGCCCAGGTGGGCGACCAGACCATCGTCGGAAGCTGCGATGGCGGGGCGACGAAGCTGGTCTACCGCCGGAACTGAGCCGGCGCAACGGGAACAGGGAGCGTACTCACATGAAGCAGATCATCCTCGCGGCCATCCTCACCCTGCCGACCCTGGCCGTGGCGGCCAAGCCCTGCGACGAACTCAAGGGCGAGATCGCCGCCCATCTCGACGGCAAGGGCGTCAAGTCCTACTCGCTCGATGTGGTGCCGGCGGCCGAGGCCAACGGCGGCAAGGTGGTCGGCAGCTGCGATGCCGGCGCCAAGCGCATCGTCTACAAGCGCGCGCAGAGCCTCTGATTCCGGCAGCGGGGCGGCGGGTTATGCTTCACGCATGACCCCTGCCGAAACCTCCCGCCCTCCCGTGCTGTCGGTACGGGCGCTGCACAAGCGCTACCGCGAGCTCGTGGCCGTCGAAGAGCTGTCCTTCGACGTTGGCCGCGGCGAAATCGTCGGCCTGCTCGGCCCCAATGGTGCCGGCAAGACCACGACCATCAACATGGTCCTCGGCGTGCTGCAGCCCAGCGCCGGGCAGGTGCTGGTGGACGGCATCGACGTCGCCCGCCGCCGCGAACAGGCCCTGGCACGCACCAACTTCGCCGCCGTCTACGCACCGCTGCCCGGCAACCTCACGGTCTGGCAGAACCTGCGCTACTTCGGCCTGATCTACGGCGTGCGCGATCTCTCGGCACGCATCAATGCGCTGTTGCAACAGTTCGCCCTGGAGCGCTTCCGCGACACCCGCTGCGGCCTGCTGTCCTCCGGCGAGCAGACCCGGGTGTGCCTAGCCAAGGCCATGCTCAACCGCCCGCCCCTGCTGTTGCTGGACGAGCCCACCGCCTCGCTGGACCCCGCCACCGCCCAGGACATCCGCCAGCTGATCCGCCGACTGGCAAGCGAGGAAGGCGGCGGCATCCTCTGGACCTCCCACAACATGGGCGAGGTGGAAGAAGTCTGCGACCGTGTGCTGCTGATGTCGCGCGGCCGCCTGCTACTGCAGGGCGATCCGCGCACGCTGCCGCAGGAGCACGGAGCCGACTCGCTGGAAGACCTGTTCATCCGCGTTGCGCGTGAGCCGCTGCAGTTCGGAGGTGGCCGATGAAATGGCGTGCCGTCGCCGGCGTGGTGCTGCGCCAGGTCTATCTCATGCGCAGCAGCCCCACGCGCGTGCTGCCCCTGTTCGCCTGGGTCGCGGTGGACATCATGCTCTGGGGTTTCTTCACTCGCTGGCTCAATGAAGCGGGCCCTTCCGGCATCGACTTCGTGCCGCAACTGCTAGGCGCCGTGCTGCTGTGGGATTTCTTCGGCCGCGTGATGCAGGGCGTGACCACCGCCTTCTTCGAGGATCTGTGGTCACGTAACTTCCTCAACGTCTTCGCCACGCCGCTGACCATCTCCGAATACGTCAGCGGCCTGGTCGTCACCAGCACCGCCGCCAGCATGTTGGGCCTGGTGGTGATGCTGCTGCTCGCCAGCACCGGCTTCGGCCTGTCGTTCTTCGCCTACGGCATCCTGCTGCTGCCCTTCCTGCTGGTGCTGTTCCTGTTCGGCATCGCCCTGGGCATCGTCGCCAGCGCCATCGTGCTGCGCTACGGCCCCGCCTCGGAATGGCTGGTGTGGCCGCTGCCCGCCGTGCTGTCGCCCTTCGCCGCGGTGTTCTATCCCTTGTCCACGCTGCCGGAATGGATGCAGGCCATCAGCCGCCTGATGCCGCCGTCCTACGTCTTCGAGGGCATGCGCGCCGTGGTGGCCGGGCAGGGCGTGTCCTGGCCTATGCTGATGGGCGGCTTGGCGCTGGCGCTGCTGCAGGTCTTCCTGGCGGGCTGGCTGTTCGCACGCGTGCATCGTCATGCGGTGAACAGCGGGCTGTTGGCGCGGTACAGCGCTGAGAGCGTGAACTGAGATAGCTGTGATGGCGCCACCTCTTTTCTCCCTCTCCCCGCTTGCGGGGAGAGGGTTGGGGTGAGGGGTGCACGCTTTCAGCTAGAAGCCGCAGTGGTGGTGCCGGCGACGACGCCGGTCAGGAGCTGTTGATCCCTGGAGGTTTATTTCGCCCAAGGGCGAGTTACTTCTCTTTTCTTGTGAAAAGAGGAGTAACCAAGAGAAACACACCCTCCATCCGCGGCCCCGCTTTAGCGGGGCAACCTGCCTGGTGGACGAGTGCGACGGGTCGGGCCCACAGGCCATCCCTGGCCTGAGGCCCCTCGGCCGGACATCCTGTCCGGCTCGACCCTGCACTCGACCCCCAGGCAGGCGCTACTGGAAGGGAACCCGGTACATCAAAAGCATTCGCTTGCGCTCACCAAGACTTCGGAAGAGTCGCAATACAGTAGGGCGGGAAAGCGAAGCGCATCCCGCCTTTCGGACGTCCCAAAGGGCGGGATGCGCTTCGCTTCGCCTAGAGGCGCCTACTTTTGGTCCCGTCCTACTGGGGCAACGCTTCTTTGAATCTTTAAGAGAGAAACACTCCGTTCCTCTCGAGTGCCGCGTAGCGGTGTATCGAGGGACGCGCGCACCAGCCTCCCGCTACAACCCCTTCTGCAACATCCCGATCAACCGCTGCTTCGTCGGCACTACCCACTGCTGCTTCAGCTGCGCCGATAACAGCCCCGCCGCTTCCAGCTCATCGCAGAGATGCATCTGGTGCGCCAGGTCGAACAAATCGAGTTGATAGGTGAACAGGCCATCGTCACCCACCGTGATGAACGACACACCCGGCGTCTGGTAGTAAGAGCCATCTGCGCGTTGCCCCGGCCCGCGGTTCCACCAATGCGTGATGATCTGGTTGCCGTGCGTGGCGTAGCGCTCGATCGGGAAGCTCCAGCCCTCCCAGCCCACCATCATGTCGCGGCCGTAATGCGTGGCGCGAATCTCGTCGCGGTTCTTGGCATGGACGCGCATGGTGCCGGCGTATTCGCAGAGGTACTCACAGTCCGGCGCATAGAACGCGTCGGCGATCCAGGCCCACTCGTTGCGGCGGGCGGCCTCGACGAAGGCGTCCTGCATCGCTTGGGCTCGCGCTTCCAGCTGCTGGGGGCTGATGGCCATGACTCGTCTCCTCGTAATGTCGTCCGGCCATCCTGCGCGCGGACGGCGGGGGCGGCCTCACCCGATCGGGCGAGCGCGGCTGGCCGGCAGGCGAGGGTGGAGGGTAAAGTCCGCGCCATGCCGATGCACAAAGCCCCGCCCGCCGAGAATCCGGACGCCTATGTCGCCGCCCTGGCCGGCTGGCAGCAGGCGCAAGTGCTGAAGCTGCGCAAGGCCGTGCGTAGCGCGGCGGAGCTGGAGGAGGCGGTGAAGTGGGGCCACCTGGTCTACTTCGCCAACGGCCCGGTGCTGCTGATCCGCGCCGAGGCTACCCGCGTGCTGTTCGGCTTCTGGCGCGGCCAGCGCCTGCGGCAAATCGAGCCGCGCCTCAAGCCCGGCGGCAAGTATGAGATGGCCACCCTGGAGCTTCAGGCCGACACCGCCATCAACCCGACGAAGGTGAAGGAGCTGGTGAGCCAGGCCGTGGCGCTCAACCAAGCCCTGGGCAACCCGGCCGTGCCGGCAAGGAAGACCACGGCAACAAAGACTGCAAAGAAATCCGCCACGAAGAAGACCTCCACGAAGCGCAAGACACCATGACCACCATCTTCGAACGCATCATCGCCGGCGAGCTGTCGGCCAGCTTCGTGCACCAGGACGCGCGCTGCGTCGCCTTCATGGACATCAATCCCATCACCCGCGGCCACGTGCTGGTGGTGCCGCGCCGTGCGGTGGCGACGCTGGACCAGCTCGACGCGCTGACTCGCGCACACCTCTGGGAGACGGCCAACCGCATTGGCCGCGCGCAGCGCCAGGGCCTGGGCAGCCGCGCTCAGCACCTGCTGGTGAACGACGGCAAGGCCGCCAGCCAGACGGTGCCGCACGTGCACATCCATGTGATCCCGCGCTACGGCAGCGACACGCTGCACACCCTGGCGCGGCTGGCCTGGCACATCACCACGATCACCGTCCCGCGGCGCGAGACCCCGGAACGGCGCGGCAAGCTGGAAGCTGCGGCGGCGGAAATCCGCAGCGCGCTATAGCGGCTCGCCGGGGATCGACTGCTCCGTCTGGCGCCGCAGCGCCGCGGACAGGCTGGCGGCGGCCGGATCGGCATCCAGCACCTTCAGCACGTCGGCGACGTGCTCGCGGGCCACGGCGTGGATGAGCTCGGGCTCGCGGCTCTGGGCCAGCAGGCCCATGACAAGTCCTTCGATAACGGTGAGGCGGGCGTGAATCTGGTCGGTCAGCATCGGGTTCTCGGGGGATTCTGTGGTGAGCCGTCAGTCTTCCTGCGGCTTTTCTCGGCGCAGCCCGTCCATGCGGCGGCGCGCTTCTTCCTCGGCGGCGGCTTCCTGTTCCTTCTGCTCGCGCGTGCGGCCGAAGCGCACGCGGTTCTCGGCCGCCTGCTGCTCCGCATCCGCGCGGGCCTTGCGCTTGCGCGCCTTGTTCAGGTTGATGATGTCGGCCATGACGTTTCTCCGCCGGGGAGCCGATAATAGGCCCCCGCGACACCCGAGGCGAGCCTGAACGCCGCTTTCATCTGGATGTCGTATCGTCCGCATTCCCCCCGACGGAGAGAACAGAATGAAAACCCGCGCCGCCGTGGCCCTCGAGGCCGGCAAGCCCCTGAGCCTGGAGATGGTGGACCTGGAAGGTCCGCGCGAGGGCGAGGTGCTGGTGGAGATCAAGGCCACCGGCATCTGCCATACCGACAAGTACACGCTCTCCGGCGCCGACCCGGAAGGCCTGTTCCCGTCGATCCTCGGGCATGAGGGCGCCGGCGTGGTGGTGGACGTGGGCCCCGGCGTCAAGTCGCTGAAGAAGGGCGACCACGTGATTCCGCTGTACACGCCGGAATGCCGCGAGTGCGACTACTGCACCTCGCAGAAGACCAATCTCTGCCAGAAGATCCGCGGCACCCAGGGCCGCGGCCTGATGCCGGACGGCACAAGCCGTTTCTCGCTCAACGGCAAGCCGATCCTGCACTACATGGGCTGCTCCACCTTCGCCAACCATACGGTGATGCCGGAGATCGCCCTGGCCAAGGTGCGCGAGGACGCGCCCTTCGACAAGATCTGCTACATCGGCTGCGGCGTCACCACCGGCATCGGCGCGGTGATCTTCACCGCCAAGGTCGAGGCCGGCACCAACTGCGTCGTCTTCGGCCTCGGCGGCATCGGCCTCAACGTCATCCAGGGCCTGAAGATGGTCGGCGCCAACATGATCGTCGGTGTCGACATGAATCCCGAGCGCGAGGCCATCGCGCGCCGCTTCGGCATGACGCACTTCGTCAATCCCAAGGACGTGCAGGGCGACCTCGTTGCCCACCTGGTGGAACTGACCCGCGGCGGCGCCGACTACAGCTTCGAGTGCATCGGCAACGTGCAGGTCATGCGCCAGGCGCTGGAGTGCTGCCACAAGGGCTGGGGTGTCTCCACCATCATCGGCGTGGCCCCGGCCGGCGCCGAGATCGCCACCCGTCCGTTCCAGCTCGTCACCGGCCGCCGCTGGATCGGCTCCGCCTTCGGCGGCGCCCGCGGCCGCACCGACGTGCCGAAGATCGTTGACTGGTACATGGACAAGCGCATCAACATCGACGACCTGATCACGCATGTCCTGCCGTTCGAGAAGATCAACGAAGGCTTCGACCTGATGACGCGCGGCGAGTCGATCCGCAGCGTAGTGGTGTACTGATGAAGGAGGTCTCCCGCCAGCGTTGTTTCGGCGGCTGGCAGTGCGTCTACAGCCACGCCTCCGAGTCCACCGGCACCGAGATGCGCTTTTCTGCTTACCTGCCGCCGCAGGCGGAGCAGGGCAAGGTGCCGGCGCTGTACTTCCTGGCCGGCCTCACCTGCACGGAAGAGACCTTCATGATCAAGGCCGGCGCCCAGCGCCTGGCCGCGGAATTGGGCCTGATGCTGGTGGCCTGCGACACCTCGCCGCGCGGGCTCAACCTGCCCGGCGACGCAGAGCACTGGGACTTCGGCGTCGGTGCCGGCTTCTACCTCGATGCCACCGAAGCGCCCTGGGCGCCGCACTACCGCATGGGCCGCTACGTCAACGAAGAGCTGCCCGCGCTGGTGGAGGCGCAGCTGCCGGCGGCCCCCGGCCGCCGCGGCATCTTCGGCCATTCCATGGGCGGTCACGGCGCGCTGGTCACCGCGCTGCGCCACCCGCAGCGCTGGCAGTCGGTCTCCGCCTTCGCGCCCATCGCCAACCCGGTCGCCGTGCCCTGGGGCCAGAAGGCTTTCGGCCGCTACCTGGGCGCGGACGAATCGCAGTGGCGCGAGTGGGACGCGAGCCTGCTGATGGCGCGCCAGCCCTATCCCGGTGACATCCTGGTCGACCAGGGGCAATCAGACCAGTTCCTGGAACGGGAACTGCATCCGCAGGCCTTGCAGGATGCCGCACAGCGCTCCGGGCAATCGCTGCAGTTGCGCCTGCACCCGGGCTACGACCACTCCTACTGGTTCATCCAGAGCTTCATCGGCGATCACCTGCGGCACCACGCCGCGCAACTGGGCGCCTGAGGCGAGGTCCCCCGGCGTCCTACGTGCGCTGTCGGCAGCGTCTGACACGGGGGAGGGGGTTGGTTCCGATGTGGCGAACGGCGCTGCTGCCGGACAATTGCTCCATGTCTGGAGACCCTTCCGCCATGTCCGATATCACCGCCGTCGTCGTTCCCGCGCGTCCCGCCAGCCAGTGGCCGGTCGGTGCGCGCCTGCGCTTCCTGCCCGATGCGGAGCTCAATCCGAGCCACGAGCGGCTGCGCGGAACCATGGCCCTGGTGCTCGGCGAGATGCAGCTGATCGGTCCCTCGAACGGACGGTACTCCTGGCGGCAGCAGATTTTGTCGCTCAGCACCTGCAGGGTTGGTTGGGCACGGCCGGACCAGTTGGGTCTGCCGTTGGATGGGGAGGACGCGGAGGCCGGTTAACTCCAGCCAGGATCTCCGCGTGCAACAAAATAGGGGCCAACTTGGGTTGGCCCCTTTTCTTTTATGCCGCGAGGATTGTGGCTGAACCTTGGCGCGGGTACCGATCTTCAGAATCCGTCATGCCGGCGAAAGCCGGCATCCAGTCCCGGCGTGAGTAGCCACCGCACGACTGGATACCGGCTTTCGCCGGTATGACGATTTAAAAGCTCCAGGCCGCTGCGGGCGAGTGCCCGCCGTCGCTCAGGCCGCCGCTTCCACCTTGCCCGCAAACTCCTCGATGCCTTCCAGGAAGTGACGGTTGTCGTCATCCCAGGGATGGAAGTCCGGGCGGAAGTAATCGAACCAGGCGCCGATGCGCTTGCGCAGGAAGCCCGTGCGCCCGAAGCCGTGCTGGTAGAACTCCGCCCAACCCTTCACGTCCGTCAGGCGGCCTTCCGAGCGCAGCACCGCCAGGTAGGCCGGCGTGATCATCGCCCAGAAGATCACCGTGGCCAGCACCAGGCCGCCCGCGCGTTCCACGTAGGCGCGCGGCCCCGTGCCCTTCACCGTTTCCCACACATCGAAGGCCACCGCCTTGTGCTCCGTCTCCTCCAGCGCATGCCAGTGCCACAGCGCGGCAAAGCGCGGGTCTGCCTTCTCCAGCACCTCCGGCTGCTTCAGCAGGCCATCGGCCAGGATCGCGGTGAAATGCTCCAGCGCGATCGTCGCGGAGAGTTGGTAGGAGCGCGGCGTGTGACGCTGGATGCGCCCCAGCAGGCCGGCCACGATCTTCTCGAAGCGCGCCGCGGCGGGCACCCGGGCGAACAACGCCTCGTTGTACTCCTCGTGCTCGCGGCCGTGCATTGCCTCCTGGCCGATGAAGGCGGTGACGGCCTTCTTCAGTTCCGGGTCGGTGATCTGGTCGCGGTAGTTGCGCACGCTCTGGATGAAGAAACGCTCGCCCACCGGGAACACGATCGACAGCGTGTTCATGAACTGCGAGATATGCACGCTGCCGCCATTCCAGTCGGCAATCTTCTCCGCCGGCAGCCGGAACTTGAGGTCGCGGCGGGTCGGCAGGATCGGCGTCTTGGTGCGGCTGGCGGTCTTCGGCTTGCTGCTCATCGGCTCTGCTCCATCGGGGCGACGAACCCCGGAAGAGGTATACAATCGTCTACAGGCAAGGTAGACGACTGTAGACATCGATGTCAACGAGTGATGTCACAGTCCTGCTGGTTCCGCAGATCAAGGCGTTGATATGAAAAAGGATTCCGCTGAAGACAGACCGTCGGCCAAGGCCCCGTCGCCCCTGGTCAGCGGCCGCCAGCGCCTGATGGAGGCCGCCCTGCAACTCGCCGCCACCACCCGCAGCCTGGCCTCGCTGGGCCTGCGCGAGGTCGCACGGCAGGCCGGCCTGAATCCCAACACCTTCTACCGCCACTTCAACGACTTCGACGAACTGGGCCTGGCCGTGATCGACCAGCTCAGCGGCCAGCTACGCGAAGGCCTGCGCGAGCGCCGCCGCCGGCCGGCAGCAGCCGGGCTCAAGCTGTCGGACACCGCGAATCCGGTGGATGCCTGGAGCAAGGCCCAGGACGTGGTGCGCGAGTCGGTCGCCCTGGTGCTGGATTTCGTCACCGAGCACCGCACCGCCTACGTCGTCGGCATTCGCGAGATGCACGGCAGCTCGCCGGTGCTGCGCAAGGCCCTGCGCAAGGTGCTGGACGATATCGGCGAGGACATGACCGAGGACGTGCTCGGCGCCTTGCAACTGCCGCTGCTGCAGCGGGAGGACGTGGCCGAGATCTCTCAGCTGGTCATCCGTCAGATGACCTTCTTCTCGCTGGATTACCTGGAGCACCCGGAGCAGCGCGAGCAGATCCGCCGCCAGGCGGAGCGCTTCGTGCTGCTGTTGTTCTGGGGGGCCATCGCGGCCAAGGCGCCGCAGGAGCTGGCGGCGTCGGGCCTCAAATTTCCGGACTGATGCCGGAACGAGGTCCAAATCGGGAGTGGCGGTCCGGGCGAAGTCCTGCTGATGGAAGGGAGGAAGCAACCACCAGCAGGACCGCCCTTACGCGGTTGAAGGATAGCGCGTTGAGCGCGGCTTGTAGCGGGGTCCGGCCCGATTGTTCAGGGCAAAACGGGGCCCCCGCCGGCCAGGGCCTACGCGAACAGCGAGAACAGCGCGTCCAGCAGCGTGCGGTGGTGCAGGGCGGCGATCCCGACCATGGCCATGACCATGCCGGTGTTCACGAAGCCGTCCGGCAGGCCGTAATGCATGGCCGGATTTTCCTGCGCCGTCAGAGGCTTGCGGCGCGCGGCGCTGCGGCGGTGGCGGCTGTCCACGGTCACCGTGGCCTCGGGTGCGAGGCGGGTGCGGCGGCGGGCCGGGGTCTGGGTTGCTGCGGCAGTCGCGAGGCTCATATACTGTTTACCTGACAAGTACTGTTCAAACGAACAGTAGTCCTTTCCGAAACAGGATGCAAGCCCCGATGGCCACTCTGACGCCCCGCCAGACCGAGATCCTGCAGTTCATCGAGCAGCGCCTGCGCGCGGAGGGCTATCCGCCGTCCCAGCGCGACATCGCCGAGCACTTCGGCTTCGCCCAGAACGCCGCGCGTGATCACTTGCAGGCCCTGGCACGCAAGGGCGAGATCGAGATTTCCCCCAACGACGCACGCGGCATCCGCCTGCTGCGCGAGCAGACGCCGCCGGGCCTGCCGCTGTTGGGCCGCATCGCCGCCGGTGCGCCGATCACCGCACCCTCCAACGCCGAGCACTGGCTGGAACTCGACCCCGGCCTGTTCCAGCCGCGCGCCGACTTCCTGCACCGCGTAGACGGCGACTCGATGATCGACGCCGGCATCCTGCCGGGCGACCTGGTTGGCATCCACGCGCAGTCCGAGGCCGAGAACGGCCAGATCATCGCCGCCTGCCTTTACGAGCCGCGCGGCGGCTTCGAACGCATCACGCTCAAGCGCTATCGTCGCAAAGGCAGCGTGGTCACGCTGCACGCCGAGAACCCGCGCTACGAGCCCATCGTCATTGACCTGGCGCAGCCGGCGGAAGACCAGGAGGCCGCGCCGTTCCGCATCGCCGGCATCATGGGCGGCCTGCTGCGCACCGGCGCGCCGCGCTGATCCGCATTCCACCCTGCCGTCTGCCGCCGGCAGGGTGAAGAGCAGGCGGTAGCCGGTGCTGATGTCGGCTGCACCCGTCGCGGTGCGACAACACGCATCTGATCTATCCTTGGCACCAGCTCCATTTCGCCGAAAGGATTCGCCCATGAAGCTGTTCCGCGCACTGCTCTGCGCCCTGTCCCTCTCCCTGGCGGCGCCGGCCCAGGCCGAGCCCACGCAGGCGCCGCCCTGGTCGCTGAAGACGCCCGACGGCAAGACCGTGAACTACCCGGCGGACGCCAAGGGCCAGCCCACCGTGCTGCTGTTCTGGCCGTCCTGGTGTCCCTTCAGCCGCGCGCTGCAGCCCTACGTGGACGACATCTGGAAGGACTACCGCGGCAAGGGCGTGAACGTCTGGACCATCAACATCCTGGAGAACCGCGGTGGCGACCCGGTGCAGGCCATGAAGGACCGCGGCCTCGGCTTCCCGCTGCTGCTCAACGGCGATCCGCTGATTGCCACTTACGGCATCTCGCGCACGCCCTGGTTCCTGGTGATCGACGGTAAGGGTCGCATCGCCTACTCGCGCCCCGACAACGTCCCTTCGCCGATCGACGTGGCGAAGAAGGCGCGCGAGACGCTCAACGGCCTGCTCGGCAACCGCGCCGTACCGCTGCCCGCCAGCTACCCGCCGCCCTACGACCTGCACCTGCGCAAGCCCGGTGGCCCGCAGTCCTCGCGCCTGGAATCGGCCGCCGCGCCGGACGCGGACTGGCGGCCCTGGGCACAGAAGTACCTGGAATCGGTGCCGGCCGGCGAGAGCGTCGCCGGCATCGCGCCGCAGGGCCCGGTGGCCGACGGCAAGACCGCCATCCGAATCGCGCGCGAGCTGTGGACGCAGCGCTGGGGTGCGGAGCAGACCGCCATCCAGGCGCCGTACCGTTCCTACCGCCGCAACAACCTCTGGCTGGTGCTGGGCAGCGCCAAGACCGCGCAGCTCGGCCAGGGCTGGGTGCTGGTGCTGGAGGCCGACAGCGGCAAGGTCGTCCGCCTGACGCAGGGCGACCCCGCGCCTTGAAGCGCCGGCTGCTCCCGGTTCCGCTGGAGTTGCCGGCGGAGGCGCCGCTACACAAGCTGGAGCGCGCCTTCTACGACCGCGACGCGCAGACCGTCGCGCGCGAGCTGTTGGGCTGCTACCTCGTGCACCGCAGCGGCGGCGTCGAGCGCGTCGGCCGTATCGTCGAGGTGGAGGCCTACCTCGGCCCGCACGACCTCGCCGCGCATTCCTCCAAGGGCCTCACCCCGCGCACGCGCGTGATGTTCGGCCCGCCGGGGCATGCCTATGTCTACCTGATCTACGGCATGCACCACTGCGTCAACGTGGTGACCGAGGCCGAGGGCACCGCCTCCGCCGTGCTGCTGCGCGCGCTGGAGCCGGTGAGGAACCTGGAAGGACGCACGCAGGGGCCGGGCCTACTGTGCAAGGCCATGGGCCTGGACCTGCGCCACAACGGGCTGGACCTGCTGGGCGACGAACTGTTCGTGGCCGCGGCAGTGCCGTTGCCGCCGGTCCGTATCGTGCGCCGCCCGCGCATCGGCGTGGACTACGCCGGCCACTGGGCGCGCCGACTGCTGCGCTTCTACATCAAGGACAACCGCTGGGTGTCGAAGCCCTAGCGAACGCTGGTTTTTCCCGCCGCCGGCTGGCCCCTGCTTCCGTCGTCATACCGGCGGAAGCCGGTATCCAGTCACCGCTCCGGCTACTCCTGCCTGGGGCCGGATGCCGAACTTGCCAGCAGGGCGCACGCGACAGCAGACCATCCGCCGCCTAGTTCAGCGTATGACCATGGCGCTGCGCCCGGTGCTGCCCGGCGCGGCTCTCGTAGTGACGCCGGCCGTTGCCGCCCGGGGCCGCCGGCAACTGGCGCTGGCGCAGCGTCGGCAGCAGCACACCCTGCAGGTACTGGCCCCATGGCATGCCTTCCGGGCCGCTGAGCGTGCGCGCGCCGGTCTCGCCGGCCGGCGTCAGCGACAGCAGCGTATCGCCGGCCTGGTCGTCGATCCCGAGGTTGCCGGTGGCGGACAGGCGCACGATGGCGTCGAGCAGGTCGCCGCGGCGCAGCGTCGTCACGCTCCAGAGCTGTTCCACCTGGATCAACGGTACCTGGCGTCCCGCACCCAGCCCGCGGGCGTGGAAGAGGTGTAGCAGCGTGTTCTGCAGATCGTGGACGGTCAGGCTCATCGCGGTTCCTGGAAACGGTAGGGCCAGACTGTGACGGGTCCGCCCCGGCGTCCAGCGGACAAGAACCCCTGCTGGCCTGTGATCAACTTTCCGGCGGGCTTGCCGTGGGCCAGGCGTGCTGCTGCACCCATGCCAGCTTGGCCGGCCGCTTCAGCTTCTTCAGCGCGCTCTCCGTCTTCAGCGCGCTGCTGCGGTCGGCACAGGCCATCGCCGCCAGGATCCGCCGGGGCGGGTTGATGCGCGTGAAGGCCGCCCCGCGGCCGCTGCAGTGCTTGTCGAAGCGCTGCGCCACGTCCGGCGTGATGCCGGTATAGAGCCGGTCGCCCGCGCATTCGAGCATGTACACGTACCAGCAGGGGCTTCCGGAGTCGGCCATCCCCACCATGATAAGGCTGAACGCCAGCTGACTTCGCCGCTCAGTTTCGGTTCAGCGCGCCGCGCTAACTTGGCTACACCGGGCGCAGGTTCGCGCCTTCACGAGAAGGACAGGAAGTCATGAACAATCTCACTGCGGGTATCGTCGGCGGCGTGGCGGCCGCGGTGGTCGGCATGTCGGCCATGGTGTTTGCCAGCCGTTCCGGCGATGAGCCGGCGGCGGACAAGAAGGAAGTAGCGGCCACCCGGGAAGAATGCCGGACCGAGCGCGTCGTCACCAACAAGGAATGGGGCGTCAAGCGCGTCACCGGCACCCTGCTGGGCGGCGCCGCGGGCGGCGCCCTGGGCCACCAGATCGGCGGCGGCAGCGGCAAGGACGTCGCCACCGTGGCCGGCGCCCTGGGCGGTGCCTATGCGGGTGGCAAGGTTGCCCAGCAGAACTATCCCGACCAGGAAGTGAGCTACCGCGAGCGTTGCCGCCAGGTTCCGGCGAACTCCTAAGGGTTTGACCGCAGCTTGCACGAGGCGGGCCTTCGGGCCCGCCTTTTTCATGATCGGCCCCACGCGGGCCGTTTCGTTTTGCAGGGGCACGACCGGTCGGCGGCGCATGGCGACCATTCACGCCGGGCAGTACATTTTGTCTACTTACGGTGGATAACCTCCCCGTTACGGTGCCTCCACTGGCACCTTCATGAGCCCCCGATCATGCGATTGACGACTCGCGGCCCCCGCGCCGCAAGCCTGTTGCTGTCCCTGTGCGCCGTTCTCGGCAGTGCCCCGGCCTCGGCCCTCGACCTCAGCACCCGGCTGGGCTCGGTGGCGTCCGCCGATCTGATGATCGACGACAGCGTCCAGACGCCGGTGGCCCTGGAAGCCTCCACGCAGCTGGACGACGAATTCGTGGTGGACCTGGTGATCAGCGACGCCCTGTCGATGCTCGGCACCGACTACCAGCTCGGCGCCCGCGACGAGAATTCGGTGGATTGTTCCTCGCTGGTGCAGCGCATCTTCCGCGTCATCGGCCTGGACATGCCGCGCACCACGCGCCAGCAGGTCGGCTACGGCGAGCCGGTGGCACGCGACGACCTGCGCAAGGGTGACCTGCTGTTCTACCGCTGGCAGCCGCGCAACCTGCACGTGGCGGTCTACATGGACGACGGCTACATCCTGCACGCCTCGCCGGGCCAGGGCCGCGTGGTGGTCACGCGCCTGACGCCGGACTGGGAGCGCCGCCTGGTGGCCGCGCGCCGCATCATCTGAGACAGCCTGCTAGAGCCGCACCAGCTCGTAATTGTTGCGGCCCGAATCCTTGACCCGGTACAGCGCCTCGTCCGCCGCACGGTAGGCGTCCGACAGGCGCGCATCCGGCGGCACCACCGCCGCGCCGATGCTGACCGTGATGATGCCCAGCGTCGCACCGCGGTTCTCGATCTGCAGGCCCGACACCGTCTCCAGCAGCGACGACAGGCGCTGCCGCCCCGCTTCCTCGTCGCAGTCGTAGAGCAGCAGCGCGAACTCCTCGCCGCCCATGCGCGCCGCCATGTCCAGCGGCCGACGCGCGAAGCCGGACAGCGCCACCGCGATCTCGATCAGCACACCGTCGCCGTACTCGTGTCCCTGCAGGTCGTTGACCTTCTTGAAATGGTCCAGGTCGATGATCGCCAGCACCATCTGTCCGGTGCGGCTGCCCCGCGCCATGGCACGCGCCATTGCCTCGTAATGCTTCTCCAGCGCGCGGCGGTTGGGCAGGCCGGTGAGCGGATCGCGGTGGGCCATCACCCGCAGCAGCAGCGCCGCCGCCCACTGCCGGCGCAGCGCCAGCTTGTTGGAGGCCGAGGCCAGCACCACCAGCGCCGGCAGCACCCACTTGACGATCCAGGAGCTGGCCGCATGCGGGTTGGGCGCTTCCTTCCAGATCCAGGCCTGGCTGCCCGTGATGAGCGCAAAGGCACCGAGCAGCATCAGGCTGCGGCTGAAGCGCGGCCGCGCCATCAGGATCACCGCGATCGGCACCAGCACCCCCACGGACGGGTCCACCGGGAAGCCGCTGGCATCGCTGTGGTGGCGCATGGTCTCGATCACCAGCATCTCGATGCAGTAGGCGCCCAGCATCAGCCACTCGGTGCTGTCGCGCTCGCCGCGCTTCCACAGCAGCCACAGCACCACCGCGAACAGCGGCGCCACCACCAGCAGCTCCATCGCCAGCACGAAGCCGCTGCTGGACGGTGCCGAGCCGATCAGGGCAGGGGCCCACAGCGCCGCCGACGCGAAGGACAGCAGCGTGATGGCCGCCAGGATCAAGCGGGCGTTGCGGCTGGACGCGCGGTTGAAGGCCTGGAAATCGTCCTCCAGGCGCTGCGGGAAGCGGAAGCGCTGGGTGCGCGCCGCGACGATGTCCGCCACGTCCAGCGCCTCCTGCGGCGTGAGGTCGTACTCCGGCAGGTCGCGCAGGGCCGCGATGGCCTTGCGCGGGGCCAGCCCTTCCTCCGGTGCATTGCGGTCGCTGTTCATGCGGCGGCTCTTGGTCTCGGGCATCCAGCCCGTCTTGTGCCCCGCAGCCTAGCAGGCTGCGGGGCGAGTGCCGACCCCTCAATAAATACTGGTCCCCGCTTCCTCGAAGCGCGGCCCGCGGAAGCAGCGCCGCGGGTTGCCCCGCTCCAGTTCGTGGTGCAGCTGGCGGCGCCCGGCGCGGAGCGATTGCCGCGCCTCCTCCGCCTGCTGCGCCAGCCGGCGGCCGAGCAGCAGCAGCGCCAGGCGCCGGTTGGCGTGCTGGCTGCGTTCCGACTGAACCTTCACACTGATGCCGCTGGCCAGGTGCGTGGCGCGCACCGCCGACTCGGTGCGGTTGACGTGCTGGCCCCCGGCCCCGGAGGCGCGCAGCGTGTCGATCCGCACCTCCCCGGACGGTGGCGGCGCCGGCAGCGCCAGCACCTGGCCGGCGAAGTACCAGTTCTTGCGGCCGTAGTTCGGGCGGTAGGGGCTGGGGCAGGTCCACAGCAGGCTGCCGTTCCAGCGCTGCGCCAGTGCCTCGGCCCCGGCGCCCTCCAGCGCCAGCAGCAGCGACTGCCAGCTGCCGGGTTCCGGCCCCGGCTCCTGTTCCAGCACATTGCAGTCCACCCGCAGCGCCGCCGCCTCGTCCTGCAGGCGCTCCAGCGCCCGCGCCAGTGCCAGGCAGCATTCGGCCGGCCCCTGGCCGGCGGAGAGTTGCAGCAGGATCATGGGCAGCACCCCGCGCGCGTCTTGTAGGTGAGCACCGGCTTCAGCCGCGCCAGCAGCCGCAGCAGGCCCGCCTCGCGCAGCGCGCCCACCACCGAGTCCACCGGCTTGTAGGCCTCCGGCGCCTCCTCCCAGATCAGCGCGCGGTCGTCGCAGATCACGCGGCTGCCCAGCGCGGTGCGCTGCAGTTGCTCCGGCCGGTAACGCCGCGACAGCCGTGCCTTGCAGTCGCCGCGCTGCCACTTGCGGCCGGCACCGTGCGCCAGCGAGTGCAGCGCCTCCGCGGCGGCGTCACCGGCCAGCGGTTCCGCCAGGTAGCTGTAGTCGCCGCGCGAGCCCGGGATCACCACCGTGCCGCGGTCCGAGGGCGTCGCGCCCTTGCGGTGCAGCCAGCCGTCCTCGCCGCCGATGCGCGCAGGGCCGACCAAGTTGTGGTGGAGGTCCAGCGCCATCTCGCCCTGCGCGCGCAGGCGCTCCAGCAGGCGCCGCGCGATCAGCGTCCGGTTGGCCTCGGCATAGCGCAGCGCGCCGTCGTGGCGCGCCAGGTAATGACGCGCGTCGTCGCTGCCATGCTCCAGCCCGCCGTGGCCGTGGCGCTCCACCTGCTCGCGCAGGATCGCCTCGCCCAGCCCGCGCGAGCCGCTGTGCACGAGCAGCAGCAGTTGCCGGCGCTCCAGCTTCAACGCCGCCACCGCCTCGTGGTCGTAGACCTCGTCGAGCTGCTGCAGCTCGGCGAAGTGGTTGCCGCCGCCGATGGTGCCGAGCGCGCGCGCATGCGTGTCGGCGTCCACGCCCAGCGCATCGACCTGCGCCTGCCAGTGCGGCTCCAGCGGTCCGTCGATGGAGCCGAGGCGCTGCTCCAGCTTGTCCAGGTGCAGCTTCGCCGTGGCGATGTCGGTGCGCCACAGCGACATGCCGCAGCCGATGTCGTTGCCGACCAGGGCCGGGTAGAAGCGGCCTACCGAGAAGAATGCAGCGCCCACCGGGTAGCCGCGCCCGGCGTGCAGGTCCGGCATGCCGGCCACGCGCCGCATGCCCGGCAGGGCCGCGGTGGTTTGCAGTTGCTGGATCGCGTTGCCCTCGATCCAGCAGTCGTCCGCGGCGACGAGAACGACGCCCGCGGACAGGGTTTGAATGGGATTGCCCATGTTTCCATTTCCAGAAATGGTGAAGAGAAGGTCTGGTGATGGCAGGCCGGGCGGGCCTGGGCACAGCAACCGCTGTCAGCGGTTGAGGCTAGGCGAGGCGCGACCTGCAAAGGCGGTTCGACAGCGTCATGAAGCGTCTCCTTTGCGGTGGTGTGGATGAGAGGGCGCGCATCCTATGCCTGGCCGCGCGCGAATGCAATGCGTCTTCACTGCGGCCAGAACAGCAGCGTCAGCACCAGCAGGCCGGAGTACATGCCGATCTCCAGCGTCTCGCTGATCGGCTGTATGCCCTGCACCGCGCCGCGCACGTGCACCGCGATCATCAGCACCGCCACCAGCGCCAATACCTCGAAGGTGAACAGCATGCCGACCCCGGTGAGCCCGGCGCGCAGCATCAGGCACTCCACGATCAGGATGAATGCGCCCAGGCAGCGGCCGAAGTAGATCGCCAGGTCCGTCTCGGCCGGGATCTTCCAGCCGAAGCGTCGTGCCCAGGCCAGCGGCGCCAGGAAGATCGGCAGCGCGAACACCAGCGTCGTGGTGGCGGCGATGACCAACAGGTAGACGTGGGCGTACTCGCCCCAGAGTCCCAGCATGTTCGTTCTCCCGGATGTACGGCGAGGGTAGGGGCAGCCCGCGTGCGGCTGCAACAAGTAATGGAATCAGTTACTTGCCGGCTGTCCGTGCGGAGGCGGACTTATCCACAGGATGGCCCGGAATTTTCGCCACTGTTGCGGTGCAGCATGAAATCCGAAGATGCCCCCATGACTTCCGGCACCAACAACCGCAAACCGACGATGGCCCTGGCCCTGGCGCTACTGCTGGCCGCCCCCTTCGCCCAGGCCGAGCCGCTGCGCGGCTATGCCTATAGCCCGCAGCAGGCCGCGGCGGTGCAACTCCCGCGTCCCGCCATCGCCTTCGCACAGGCCGTGTCCGCCGCGCCGGCCGGCACCGAGCTCACCCGCATCGCCGCGCTGATGCGCCAGTGCGAATCCGCCATCCCCACCGCCCACCCCTGGCGCGCCGCGCAGGCCCAGCGCGAGATGTTCCAGCTCGAGGTCAGCATGTCCTACCGCGCCGCGGCAGGCCGCCTGAGCCCGCAGGACATCTCCAGCGCCATGGCCATCGAAGCCCGCGCCTACGGCAACCTGGCTGCTACCTGCGCGCCGCTGCTGGTCTGATCTCTCCCCTGTCCTTGCTCAAAGTACACTGTCTGGCCCCGCCCTGCGGGGTCTCCTTTTTGGGCGGCTAGTCGCGGCGCTGGCGCGGTGGCGACGCACCTGGCCGCTCCAGGCGCAGCAGGGCGAGCAGCGTGAGCAGGGCCAGCAGCCACTCCGAAGGCGCACCGCCACCGCCGCCACCGCTCGACGACCCCGTGTCGTCCTTGCCCGCTGCCCCGACTGGCGCCGCGCGCTGAGCCGGCCCCGGCCCGTCGAAGGCGGTCTTGGCGGGATCCCAGGGGCTTTCGCCCCAGCCGCGCTCGATCAACTGGATGTTGTCGCCCTGCACCTCGATATAGGCATAGGACAGGTTGTCGTCGTCGCGGGCTTCCAGTACGTGGTTGTTGGCATCGACGCGCGACTGCACCACGTAGCGGCCGTTGGGCATGCCGTCGAATTCCACGTACATGCCGGGGCGCTGCCAGCGGTAGACGTCGCCCCAGCCGATCGACAGGCCGATGACGCCGTCGTTGGGCGAGAAGCAGCTACCCAGCGCGGTGTCGCCCCCAGGCACTTCGTAACCCTGGTTGAACTGGGTCCAGTCGGCGAACAGCTGGTCGGCCGGGCAGAAGCCGGACTTGGTGCCCTCGCCGACGCGCGTCATGCTGCCGCGTGCCGCGTCGTTCACGGCAAACAGCTCGAAGCTCAACACGTAGTCGTCATGGAAATGCGCGTGGATCGGGTGGAAGCTGTAGGTGCCTGCCGTGATCTCCTGCGTGCTGCCGTCGGAGTAGTGGATCACCTGCTGCATCGGCCCTACCACGATGCGCGACAGCGCCTCCTGCAGGTTGAGCTGCGCGGTGCCGGCGATGAAGTCATCGATCAGGCGGAAGCGCATGTCGTAGATGCCCGGCCCCAGGTTCATCGGCCCGGAGGTGAAGCGCAGGCAGCGCTTCGCCCCGCCGCCACCCAAAGCAACGGGCGCCGCCTCGTCGGCCGTGCAGGAGATCGGGTGGATGTCGCCGATCGCCAGCGGCGGATTGATGGTATCGGGCGGATAGACGCCGTTGAGCGGATTGGCCGGTGCGATGAAGGTGAATTCGTAGGGCGGCACGGTGCGCAGGTTGGGCAGCAGCGCGCGGCGCGCACCCTGGGCGGAGAGGTCCTCCGGCAGTACCGACTCCAGCTTGGCGCGCATGCGGAACGAAGCCTGCGTGACGCTCTCGGGCCGCACCCGGATGGTCCATTCGCCGGGCTCGGGATCCATCACCAGCGCCTCCGAGTTGAACTGGTTGGAATTGCTGTCGCTGGCCGCGACCGCGCCGTGCGGGTCGATCAGGTCCACGGCGAAGGTATCGGTGCGCTCCGGTGTGTCGATGCCCACGCGCAGGCGACGGCCGCCCGGGGCCAGGGCGATCTTCCAGCTGGGGCAGGGCGCGGCGCGGTCGCAGAGGGCGGCATTGCTCACGCGGCCGGAGGCGATGGTGCCGCCGTCCCAGAAGGTCGATTCGCCCAGCCCCAGTGCGGCAGCAGGGCCGGCGGCCCTGGCTCCATGCGCCAGGGCGCAGGTGGGTGACAGCAGCAGCACGGCCAGCAAGGCGTGCTTCGAAAATGGCGATGGCATGCGTTGGATCCCCGGATGGCGGCGATGCACCACGCCGGCGCGGCGGGGCTTGCGGTGGCGCCATCCGGATCACCGGGAGCAACGGACGTGCCATGGGGTGCCGCGGGCGGCGGCGGGTGTGGATTTACCATCGCGACCGCGGGTGGCAGGTAAAATGTTGACATGCTGTAAATAAAGCGCCTCTAATGTCGCCGGCCGCGCCATGTACGCGGCCGGGGGAGGGGTGCTTGAAGACCAGCCTGAATTCCATCGCGACCTGCGGCCCGCGCGCGCCGCGGCCGGCCTGCGCCCATGGAGGCTCCCGCGCATGATCCAGCAATTCCTCGATACCCTCAGCCGCCTGCAGCAGCGCCACGCCCTGCTGTTGTTCCTGGCGCTGGGCGCCGTGCTGTTCGCCGCGGACTTCCTCAAGCAGCACGAGGCGCCCCTGTCGCCGCCGGCCGTGGCCGCGGAAGGGCAGAGTGCCGACCAGTGGCTCGAGGACGAGGTGCTCTACCGCGAGGCGCTGGCGCGCGGCCTGGGCGAGGGCGACCTGATCGTGCGCCGCCGCCTGGTGCAGAAGATGCGCCTGCTGCTGGAGACCGGCGTGGATGTCGCCGAGCCCACGCCGGCGCAGCTCCACGAGTGGATCGACCAGCACGCCGGCCGCTACGGCGGCCTCGAGCGCCTGAGTTTCGACCACGTCTTCCTGTCGCGCGGCCTGCGTGACGCCCACATGGCCGCGGACGCGGCGCGGCTGGCAGCGGTGCTGCAGCAGCCGGGCGCCGACCTCGCCGCGCTGAGCGATCCGCACCCTGGTGGCACGCAGGTGCTGGGCCTGGGCCCGCGCGAGATCGTCAGCCTGTTCGGCATGCCCTTCGTGGCGCAGCTCGCCGAGCTGCCGCAGGAGAGCTGGCAGGGCCCGCTGCCCTCGGCCACCGGCCTGCACTTCGTGCGCATCCATGAGCGCCGCGTCGGCCGGCCCGACTACGCCGCGGTGCGCGAGCGCGCGCAGCGCGACTACCTGCTGGAGCACCGCCGCGAGCAGACCCGCCTGGCGCTGGCCCAGCTCAAGGCCCGCTACGGCCTGGAAACCGGTACGCCCTGATGCGCGCGCTGCTCGTCGCCCTGGTCCTGCTGCTCGCCGCGCCCTCGGCCTGGGCGCATGCCATGAGCAGCGCGCAATGGCGCGTGACGCAGGCCGACGCCCAGACCTGGGACAGCCGCCTGCGCCTGCCGGAAGACTTCGAGGGCAACCTGCTGTCACTGGAGCCGCACTGGCCGGCGAGCTGCACGCAGCTTGGCGACACCCGCAGCCAGCCGGCCGACGAGGGCGTGGTGCTGCACTGGCGCCTGCGCTGCCCGCAGGGTCTCGACGGCGCCCTGGGCCTGGTCGGCTTCACCGTGCAGTTGCCGGACGCCGTGCTGCTGGTGCAGCCGCTGGAAGGCGAGGGGCGCTACAGCGTGCTGTCGGCTGCGCAGCCGGAGTGGCAGCCCGGCGAGCAGGCCGGCAAGCCGCCGGTGGCGCACTACTTCGTGCTGGGCGTGGACCACATCCTGCTCGGCATCGACCACCTGCTGTTCGTGGTCGGCCTGTTCGCGCTGTGGCGCCGCAGCGGCCGCGGGCTTGGCACCCTGGTCGGCACGCTCACTGCCTTCACGCTGGCGCATTCGATCACGCTGGCCGGCGCCATGCTGCGCGGCTGGCAGCTGCCCTCCGGCGCTGTGGAAGCCTGCATCGCCGCATCGATCCTGCTGCTGGCGGTGGAGCTGGCCACCGGCGCCCAGGGCCTGGCGCAGCGCCGGCCCGCCTCGGTGGCCTTCGCCTTCGGCCTGCTGCACGGCTTCGGCTTTGCCGGCGCGCTGGCCGAGACCGGCCTGCCGGAGCAGGCCCGCGGCTGGGCGCTCGCCGCCTTCAACCTGGGCGTGGAAGCAGGGCAATTGCTGTTCGTGCTGGGGCTGCTGGCGGTGGTGCGCCTGCTGCAGCCGCAGCGCCGCTGGGCGCCGCTGGCGCTCTGCGCCTATGGCGCCGTGTCGGCCTACTGGCTGATCGAGCGCAGCGTCGCGGTGCTGGGATGAGGAGAACCATGAAAAGAACCCTGATGCGTTACGCGGTGCCGGTGCTGGCCCTGCTGCTCGCGGCCTGCGGCCGCTCCGAAACGCCGTCGGCCGGCAACGAGCCGCCCACGGAGAATCCGCCGGGCACCGTCCAGGGCGAATGCGGGCCGGTGCTGCCGGGCCGCAAGCAGGCGCTGTACGGCGACCTGCACGTGCACACCAGCTTCTCTTTCGACACCTACTTCTTCAACTCCATCAACGGCCCGCGCGAGGCCATCCGCTTCGCCAAGGGCGAGCCGGCCGGCTACCCGGCCGGAGACACGGACCCCGACACACCGGTCAACTTCGAGACCCTGGACCGTCCGCTGGATTTCGTCGCGATCACCGACCATGCCGAATTCCTCGGCGCCTTCGAGCTGATCTGCGAGGCCGGTGGCGCGCTGCCGGCCGGCACCAATCCGGTCTGCAACATCATCGGCAACAACATCCGCGGCAACATCCGCGCCTTCGTCGAAGGCACCACCACGCCGTTCCAGATCCTGATCCAGACCCTGCTGGCCGAGAGCCCCACCGACCGCACCGCCTGGGCGCAGGAGCGCGCCATCACCGACGAGGAATACGTGCCCTGCAGCTTCACCACCATGCACGGCTACGAGTTCAGCTCCAACAAGCGCGGCCAAATGCTGCACCGGAACATCATCTTCCGCGGCAAGGCCGATGAAGTGCCGGACACCGTCTTCAGCTCCGTCTCGCTGACCAGCGGTATCGACGACCGCAACGTCAACGACGAGTGGATGCTGTTCGACCACCTGAACACCGAGTGCGGCAAGGTCAAGGACTGCAAGGCGCTGACCATCCCGCATAGCGCCAACCTGTCCGACGGCCGCTTCTTCATGCCGCGTGATTTTGCCACCGGCCTGCCGCCGGGCCGCGACGGTGTCGCGCTGACGCGCGGCGACGCCGAGATGCGCCGTGGCTACGACCGAGTGTTCGAGATCTACCAGCACAAGGGCGGCTCGGAATGTGCCGTGGGCCTGGAGGGCAACTACCTCAGCGGCGAAGAGGGCAGCTGCGACTTCGAGCTGACCAAGAACGTCTGCGCCGGCCTGCCGGGCGACCCGCCATCCTGCGCCAAGTACTGCACCGGCGACCCCTCGCGCGATCCCAGCTTCTGCTCGCTGACGCAATCTCCCACCTACCTGACCAGCGTCTGCGAGACCGCGGGCGTCAACGGTGCCTCCGGACCCGCCGCCAACTGCACCACGCCGCTGGACTACTTCCGCAACATCATGGCCGAGGGCCTGAGCCTGCGCAGCGTGCTGGGCATCAACCCCTACCGCCAGGGCATCATCGCCTCCACCGACACGCACAACGGTACCCCCGGCATGGTGCGCGAGAAGATGTACCCCGGCCACGGCGGCGTGCTCGAAGACGAGCCCAAGGACCACCTCGGCGTCTGGGCCTGCGACAAGAAGAGCGAAGACCCCAACGATCCGGATAACTGCACCAACCGCGTCTTCACCGACCGCGCGCGCGGCTTCGGCACCGGCGGGCTGGCCGGCGTCTGGTCCGCGGAGAACACGCGCGGCCAGGTCTGGGACGCGCTGCACCGCGGCGAGACCTTCGGCACCTCCGGCCCGCGCATGCGCATCCGCATGCAGGCCAGCTGGACCCCGCCGCCCTCCGACATCTGCGCGAAGCTGGCGCAGGGCGGCGAGAGCGTCACCGCCGCCACCGGCGCCGTGATGGGCGGCGATTTGCCGCCGAAGCCGGATGGCGCCACCGCGCCCTGGATCACCGTCTGGGCCATGCAGGACCCGGGCGGCAGCGAGCCCAGCCTGCCGCTGCAGGCCATCGACATCGTCAAGGGTACGCTGGATGCCGGCGGCGCGCCCAAGGTGCACGCCTACGACAACGTGGTGAAGACCACCCACCCGGTGGATCGCCCGGCGCCGGACTGCTCCGTCAACGCCGGTAGCCACCCCGACCAGCTCTGCGTCACCTGGCAAGACCCGGACTTCCACGGCGAGCGCGATGCCTACTGGTACGCCCGCACCCGCGAGATCCCCAGCTGCCGCTGGAGCACCCAGCTCTGTGTCAGCAAGGGCGTGGACTGCGCCGCGCTGAGCGCCGCCAATGGTGTCTTCCCGGCCGAGACCGGCTGGCAGGGCTTCGAAGGCTGCTGCCGCATGGAAGGCGGCCCCGGCACATTCAAGGGCCGCAACATCTTCGCCACCATCGAAGAGCGCGCCTGGGCCTCCCCGGTCTGGTACGAGTCGCCCGCGGCGCTGCTGATCAAGAACAAGTAACGAGGGTCGCCGGAAGACCGTTCGCACTGAGGCTGTCGAAGTGTGAACGGTCTTCTCCCTCCGCCATCTCCAAGAACCCGCTGCACTCAGGAAGTACCCATGATCAAGGATTTCAAGAACAAGCTCTGCGTCGTCACTGGCGGCTCCAGCGGTATCGGCCTGGCCGTGGCCGAGGAGCTGGCGCGCCGTGGGGCGCGCCTGCTGCTGGTGGCGCGTGGCGCCGAGCAGATGGAGAAGGCCGCCGCCTCGCTGCGCGCGCTCGGCGCCGCCGAGGTGCAGACCGTCAGCATCGACGTGGCGCGTGACGAGGACGTGGAACGCCTGCCCGCTGCGATCCAGGCCATGGGGCCTGCCGCCGACATCGTCATCAACAGCGCCGGCATCGTCAGCGGTGGCCTGCTGCACGAGCTGCCGATGCACGAGTGGCGCCGCCTGCACGAGATCAACGTGCTCGGCGTGGTGCGCGTGCTCAACGCCGTGGTGCCCGCCATGCTGGCGCGCTCCGCGCGCGGCGAGGGCGGCGGCCACATCGTCAACATCGCCTCCGGCGCCGGCCTGGTCGGCTTCACCGGCCTGGGTGGCTACGTCGCCACCAAGGCCGCCGTGGTCGGCTTCACCGAGAGCCTCCGCAGCGAGCTGGCCGCCGCCGGCATCGGCGTCACCGCCGTGTGCCCCGGCTTCGTGCAGACGCCCATCGCCTCCAAGGTGCAGCTGTTCGGCCGCATGGACACGCCGCGCACGCAGGCCTTCATCCAGAACTGGTTCAAGACCAACAACCTCCAGGCCGAGACCGTTGCCCGCCGCACGCTCGACGGCATCCGCCGCAACCGCGCCATCGTCGTCGTCGGCCGCGACGCCGTCTCAGGCTACTGGACCAAGCGCGTCGCCCCCTGGCTGCTGGATCGCTTCCTGAAGCAGTCGGCCAAGCCGCTGACCGCGCGCAAGAAGGCTGCCTGAACCACCGCCCTTTTCCCCTCTCCCTCCGGGAGAGGGGCAGGGGGTGAGGGACGTCACTTGCAGCGAGTGATGTTGCCGGGTTCTACCGGTGGTCCCTCACCCCAACCCCTCTCCCGAAGGGAGAGGGGCTTCACCGATGCTGGAGTCACAACGTGAAGAAACTTCTCCTCGCCCTTATCGTCCTCACGCTGGCCGCCTTCGCCGCCTTCCAGGTCCCCGCCGTGCAGGACCGCCTGGTCGGCGCCGTCATGAAGCGCAACATGGACAACAGCGACCGCCAGGCCCTGTTCGCCGACGACGCCATGCGCCTGCTGGTCTGCGGCAGCTCCTCGCCGTTCCCATCGGAAGATCGCGCGCGCCCCTGCCTCGCCGTGATCGCCGGCGGCAAGTTCTACGTGGTGGACACTGGCTCAGGCTCCTGGAATCGCCTGGCCCTGCTGCGTATCCCCGGCGAGCGCATTGGCGCCGTGCTGCTCACGCACTTCCACTCCGACCACATCGGCGACCTCGGCGAGTTCGACATGCAGACCTGGGTCGCCGGCCGCCCCGGCCCGCTGCCGGTCTACGGCCCCGAGGGCGTGGAGAAAGTGGTGGGCGGCTTCGGCCAAGCCTATGAGCTCGACCACGGCTATCGCGTCGCGCACCACGGCGCCGAGATGCTGAAGCCCGAGAACGGCCTCATGAAGCCCATCACCGCCACGCTCGGCGAAGGCTTGCAGCCCTTGTTCACGGATGGCGACCTGCGCGTCAGCATCTTCCCGGTGTCACACGCGCCGATCCATCCCGCCGTCGGCTACCGCTTTGACTACAAGGGCCGCTCCATCGTCATCAGCGGCGACACCACCAAGGACGCGCGCGTCGTCGCCGCCTCCAAGGGCGTGGACCTGCTCGCGCACGAGGCACAGAACCAGGAGATGGTCGCGCGCCTCGCCGCCACCGCCGAGTCGCTGAACCGCCCGCGCCTGCGCAAGGTCTTCCACGACATCCCCGACTACCACACCAGCCCCGTCGAAGCCGCCGAGGTCGCCAACGAAGCCGGCGCCAAGCTGCTGCTGATGTACCACCTGACCCCGCCACCGCCCAAGGCCCTGGAGCGCCGCTTCCTCGCCGGCGTCAGCAACATCCGCCCCAAGGGCGTCGCCCTGGCCCGCGACGGCATGCTGGTGGAACTGCCCCTGGCCGGCGGCGAGCCGGTGGTAACCCAGCTTCGCTAACTCTCTAAACCTCTCCCTCTCCCCTCGCGGGAGAGGGGCAGGGGAGAGGGGGGCTACAAGCTACTTCCGCTGCCCGATCGCCACCACCCTCCTCAGAAAGCGCAGCCCCGCCCGCTTTCTGAAAGAATCCGCGCGATGACCCTCCCACGTCTCCCGCGATGAGCCTTGACCGTTACACCGAAGACACCCTGGCCACCCTGTTCCAGCCCATCGCCGATGGCCTGCTGGAGTGGCCGGCCGAAGGCGGCGCCCTGTTCCTGCGCGCCCAAGATGGCCTCGCCCTGCGCCAGGCCCCGCGCCCCGGCCTGGTCTGCGAGCAGGAGTTCAAGCCCGCCGCCGACGCCCTGATGCAGGCCGGCCTGCCCACCGTCGAGCTCGAATCGCTGGACCCGTCACGCCGCTTTGCCCTGGTGCTGCTGCTGCCGCCGCGCCAGCGCCAGGAAGCCCGCGCGCTGCTGGCCCAGGCCGTGGCCCGCTGCGCCCCCGGCGGCCGCGTGCTGGCCTGCATGCGCAACGACGAAGGTGCCCGCACCGGCGAGGACGATCTGTCGCGGCTCGCCGGCGGCGTCAGCAACCGCTCCAAGCGCAAATGCCGCGTCTTCTGGACCGCCCCGCTGCAAGGCCCTGCCGACACCGCGCTGGCCGGAGAGTGGGCGAGCCTCGACGCCCCGCGCCCGATCCTCGGCGGCCGTTTCGTGAGCCGCCCCGGCGTTTTCGCCTGGGACCGCGTCGACGCCGCCTCCGCCCTGCTCGCCGCCAACCTGCCCGCCGATCTTGCTGGCCACGCCGCGGATCTCGGCGCCGGCTACGGCTACCTCAGCGCCGAGCTGCTGGCGCGCTGCCCGCAGATCACCGCGCTGGACCTCTACGAGGCGCAGTCACGCGCGCTGGCCATGGCGCGCCTCAACCTGCAGTCCGCACGCATCACGCCGGAGTTCTCCTGGCATGACGTCACCCTCGGCTTGCCGCGCCGCTATGACAGCATCGTCAGCAACCCGCCCTTCCACGCCCAGGGCGGCGAAGAGCGCCCCGACATCGGCCGCAGCTTCATCGCCGCGGCTGCGCAGGCCCTCAATCCCGGTGGCCGCTTCTGGATGGTCGCCAACCGGCACCTACCCTACGAGCGGGCGCTGGACGAATACTTCACCGACGTCCGCAACGTCGCCCAGCAAGGCGGCTTCAAGGTCGTCGAGGCGCGCAGCCCGAGGCGTCGGCCGTGAGGTTGGTGAAGCTGATCGCCAACCTCGGCTATGGCAGCCGCAGGGACGTCACCGCCCTGTTCCGCGAGGGCCGCATTACCGACGCCGAAGGCGAGGTGCTGTATGCCGACGACAAGGTCGAGCATGCCGCCATCCGCATCGACGGCGAGCCCCTGGACCCGCCCGCCGGCCTGACGCTGATGTTGCACAAGCCCACCGGCTACACCTGCTCCACCAAGGATCGCGGGCAGCTGATCTACGAGTTGCTGCCGCCGCGCTTCCGCGAGCGCTCGCCGCTGCTGTCCACGGTGGGCCGCCTGGACCGCGACACCAGCGGCCTGCTGCTGATGACCGACGACGGCGCCCTGCTGCATCGTATCGTCTCGCCCAAGTCCGGCCTCCACAAGATCTACGAAGCCCAGCTCGCCGAAGACCTGCGTGGCGATGAAGCCGCGATCTTCGCCAGCGGCGAGCTGATGCTGGATTCCGAAGAAACCCCCCTGGCCCCCGCCCAGATGGAAACCCTCGGCCCCCGCCACGCCCGCCTGACGCTGACCGAGGGCCGCTATCATCAGGTCCGCCGCATGTTCGCCGCCGTCGGCAACCACGTGAACGCCCTGCATCGCGCCCGCATCGGCGGCCTGTCCCTGCAGGATTTGCCGAGCGGCCAATGGCGCCCGCTCGGCCCAGAAGACCTGGACACCTTGTTCAACCGCTGAGTCGTTTACTGATTCCCTCTCCCGCTGGCGGGAGAGGGCTAGGGTGAGGGTGGTGCCACGGCGGTTACGCACGTGGCCAATGCTGGAAGGTCCCCGCACACCCAACCCTCTCCCCTCGCGGGAGGCTGTTGGCCGGGGCGGAGAGCGACTCAATGTCGCTCTCCGCTAAGCCAACTGCCCCGAAGGGCGGGAGAGGGGGCACCCGCAGTCGCCAAACCCGCCTCAATCCACCCCAACATGTAAAAGCCCGCCCCCACCTGAGACTCCCGCCTCAGCACCCCGCACCCCGCAAGCCTAGAATCGAAGCCGCCCCCACCCACGCGCGGCCTCCGAGAAATGCCCGACTCCCCGCCGCCGCCCAAGCCCCTGACGGACCTCCCCGGCCCGCGTGGCTGGCCGCTGCTGGGCAACCTGCCGCAACTGGGGCAGGGCCGCATGCACCAGGCGCTGGAGCGCTGGGTAGATCAATACGGCCCGCTGTATCGCCTGCGCTTCGCCGGCAAGCGGCTCATGGTCATCGCCGACATCGAGCTCTGCCGCCGCGTGCTGCGCGAGCGCCCCGAGAACTTCGCGCGCTTTCCCGCCTTCCACCGCATCATCTCCGACATGGGCCTCACCTCCCTGTTCTCCTCGGAGGGCGAGACCTGGCGCCGCCAGCGCCGCGTCTTCATGCGCGCGCTCAACATCCACCACATGGCGCCCTTCCTGCCGAAGCTGGACGTCATCACCGCGCGCCTGCAGGGCCTGTGGCAGCGCGCCGCCGACAGCGGCCAGCCGGTGACCGTGCTGGACGACGTCATGCGCTACACGCTGGACGTCACCACCCGCTTCGCCTTCGGCTATGACGCCAACGCGCTGGAAACACACGAAGACCCCATCCAGAAGCACCTGAGCCGCATCCTCCCCCAGGTCAGCCGCCGCGCCCGCATCCCCGTGCCCTACTGGCACTGGTTCAAGCTCAAGGCAGACCGCCAGCTGGAAGCCGACCTCGCCGGCGTGCGCGGTTACATCGAGTCCCTGATTGCCGACGCCCGCCAGCGCATCGCCGCAGACCCCAGTCTCGCCCAGCGCCCCACCAACCTGATCGAAGCCCTGCTCGCCACGCGCGACGAAGACGGCTCCGTCTTCAGCGACCAGGACATCTTCAGCAACGCCCTGGGCACGCTGGTGGCCGGCGAAGACACCACCGCCATGACCCTCGCCTGGATGATGTACTTCCTTGCGCAGAACCCGCAGGCGCAGCAGCGCCTGCACGAGGAAGCGGTGCAGGGCGGGGCAGAGCGCCCCTACCTGGATGCCGTGATGAGCGAGACCTTCCGCCTCAAGCCCGTAGCGCCCGCGTTGTTCATGCACGCCAACAAGGACGTGGACCTGGGCGGCTACGCTGTGCCCGCCGGCACCGACCTGATCCTGATCACCCGCCCCGCCGCCACCGACCCCGCCGAGTTCCCCGGCGAGCCGGGCTTCCGCCCCGAGCGCTGGCTGTCACCCCAACCCAGCTACGTCACCCGCGCCCCACTGGCCTTCGGTCACGGCCCACGTCTCTGCCCAGGCCGCAACCTTGCCCAACTCGAGATTCGTGCGGTCATCACCATGCTTGCTTGCGGATTCCGCATCCGCTTGGCGGACAGTCGGCCAGTGGAGGAGCATTTCGCCTTCACGATGGCGCCGAAGGAGCTACGGGTACGGTTTGAGCGTCGGTGAGTCAGCCTTGTGGTATTCATGCGGTTCTGTGCGACCACGGCCCATCTGCTGACACTCCCTCTCCCCGCATGCGGGGAGAGGGTTGGGGTGAGGGGCGCGCCGCCCAAGGAAACCTCAGGCCCTGCATGAAATGAAATTCCACAAATACCAGGCCCTCGGCAACGACTATCTGGTGGTCGAGCTCGAAGACTCACAAGCGCCATCCCCCGCCCTGGTCCAGCGAATCTGCGACCGACACTACGGCGTCGGTTCGGACGGCATCCTCGTTCCGGTTCAGTCGCCCAATGGTGCCCCCTCCGTCCGTATCTTCAACCCGGACGGCTCCGAGGCCGAGAAGAGCGGCAACGGCATCCGGATCTTTGCGCGCTACCTCTGGGACATGAAGCGGGTGACCGATCAGCCTTTCCGCCTGGCAACCAAGGGCGGAGTCGTGCAATGCCAGGTACGGGACAGCGGACGACAGATCGTGGTCGACATGGGCAGGGTCAGTTTCGACAGTTCGCAGATTCCGATCACCGGACCCCGGCGGGACGTGATCGATGAAGAGTTAAACGTCGCCGGCGAGCAGATCCGTTACACAGGTGTCAGCATCGGCAACCCGCATTGCGTGATCCACACCGAAGCGCCCAGCCGCGCCATGGCCGAACGCCTGGGCCCGCTGATCGAGCGACATGAGCGCTTTCCCAACCGCACGAACGTGCAGTTCGTGAAAGTGGCCGATCGCCGCCGCATCGAGATCCAGATCTGGGAGCGCGGCGCCGGCTATACCTTCGCTTCCGGCAGCAGCAGTTGCGCGGCAGCGGCGGCGTCCGTGCGTCGCGGTGTCTGCGATCCGGAGCTTGTGGTTGCGATGCCGGGAGGAGAGCTGTCGATCTCCGTGTCCGCCGCCTTCGAAGTCCGCATGACAGGACCCGCCGCGAAGATCGCGGAGGGGACCCTGTCAACGGAGTTTTTCCAGGATTCATAGGGCGGTCGCGATCCGCCTGTCGCGAAGGGAGTTCCTTACCCGAACAGCATCGCCCGATGCGCCGAAGCCCCGGCCTGCGCGCCATCGCCCACCGCCAGCGCCACGTTGCCCGCCATGCGCGCGGCATCGCCGCAGGCGAAGACGCCGGGCACGGTGGTCTGCTTCAGCGCGTCGGTGCGGATGTAGCGTCCCATCGGGCTTTCGTCGAGCTCGCAACCGAGCTGTTCGGCCAGCGGGCTGGCCATCGTCATGTGGGTGGCGGTGAACAGGCCATCCAGCACCACGCGCGCGCCGTCCTCCAGTTCCACCGTGGCGGTATCCACCAGGCGCAATACGCGCCGCGCTTCGACGGTGACACCGCGCGCCTGCAGTTCCGCGCGCTGCTCGGCATCGGGCTCGAAGGTACCATTGGTGAAGAAGGTGACCTGCCCCCAGTGCGGCAGCATCAGTGCGTGGTGCAGCGAGTGCGGGGCCACGGCGAGTACGCCGATGCGCCCCTCGTTCAGCTCATAGCCATGGCAGTAGGGGCAGTGGAAGACGCTGCGCCCCCAGCGCTCCGACAGGCCTTCCACCGGCGGCAGGCCGTCCTTCACGCCGGTGGCCAGCACCAGGTACGAGGCCTCCAGGCGAGCGCCGTCTTCCATCGACACGCTGAAGCCGCCTTCTTCACGCCGTGCCTCGGCGGCGCTGCCGTCCCGCCACTGCACGTTGGGGTAGGCGAGCAACTGCGCGCGCCCTTCGGCGGCGATGGCCTCGGGAGGCCGGCCGTCCTGCCCCAGGAAGCCATGGGAGGATTTCGCGAAACGGTTGCGGCGGATGCCGGCGTCGATCACCAGCAGCCGGCGTCGCGCGCGGGCCAGTTGCAGGGCGGCGGACAGGCCGGCGTAGCTGCCGCCGATGACGATGGCGTCGTAGCGGGTGGGGTTTTCAGTGGGCATGAGCGGTCTTCCTGCGCGGATGCGCCTGGTAGCGGCGATTGAAATCGGCGGAGAGATCGGCCAGCGTGACGTCGGACAGCCGGCCGATCAGCAGGGTTTCGGCTTCCTGGAAGGCCTTGTCCAGCGCCTCGTTCACAGCCTGTTCCACCAGGCACTGCGGGTTTTCTTCGCGGTGCCCCATGGCGAAGACGCCCGGCGCGCCCACGGCGTCGTAGACGTCGCGCAGCGTCACCTGGGCCAGGTCGCAACTCAGCGTCCAGCCGCCGCCGGGACCCTTCACGGCCTCCACGTAGCGAAATGCGCGCAGCCCGGCGAGCGTGCGCCGCACCACCACCGGGTTGGTCTGCAGGTATCCCGACAACTCTCCGGAGGTCAGGGCCCGGTCGCTGTGCGCCATGTGCAATAGCACATGCAGCACCGAGGAAAGCTTGCTGTCCTTTTTCATGTAACAAACAATGATACATATTAGCCGGCCTGTCGAGCCCTGCCGGCGGCAAAACCCGGCAGGTTGCTGATTCGCGGGGGAAATCGGGCGGGCGAGGGGCCTCTTGAACTCCGGACGGCGGCGTCGGTCTACACCCTTGAGCCTGCAAAACGGCAGGTATTTCCATTCACTCAGGAGTTCAAGGATGAGCGCCAACAAGATCGTCGAAACCGTCAAGGATGCTGTCGCCGAGGCCAAGGGGAAGGTCGAGTTGATCGGCGCCCACGGCAAGGACGTGATCCATACCGGCGCGCAGACCCTGCAGGCGGCCAAGAGCGTCGTCGTGGAGGGCGGTCACCAGACCGCCCAGGTGCTGGCCAACACCAAGGAAGAACTGCAGCGCACGCTCAAGGACGGCGTGGCGCAGATCGGCCACAAGCTCTCCAACCTGACCACGCCCACCCACAAGGAAGCGGCGGCTGCGCGCAAGGCCGAGGTCAAGGAGAAGAAGCAGCGTCGCCGCGCCAACGCAGCGGACTCGCACGCGAGCGCCTAGCCGCAGCAGCCGCTGCAAGGGCCTGAATTTCTGCGATAAGCTCCTGGGGCTGGCCGGTCCATGATCGGCCAGCCCCTCTCCCTGCAGAAGAAGCCAAGCCCATGAAGACCATCGGATACGCGGCCCAGTCCGCCTCCACGCCCCTGGCCCCGTTCACCGTCGAGCGCCGTGAACTGCGCCCCAACGACGTGGCGATGGAAGTCCTCTACTGCGGCGTCTGCCACTCCGACCTGCACACCGCCCGCAACGATTGGGGCTGGAGCACCTATCCCTCCGTTCCGGGCCACGAGATCGTCGGCCGCGTCACCGCGGTGGGCAGCGAGGTCAAGCGCTACAAGGTCGGCGACTCGGTGGCCGTGGGCTGCATGGTGGACAGCTGCCAGAAGTGCGACCAGTGCCAGAAGGGCGACGAGCAGCTCTGCCGCCAGGGCAACACCCAGACCTACAACGGCAAGGACCGCATCACCGGCGAGCCCACCTTCGGCGGTTACACCCAGCATCTCGTCGTGCGCGAGGAGTTCGTGCTGCGCGTGCCTGCGGGCCTGGACCCCGCGCGCACCGGCCCGCTGCTCTGCGCCGGCATCACCACCTACTCGCCGCTGCGCCACTGGAAGGTCGGCCCCGGCACCCGCGTCGGCGTGCTCGGCCTCGGTGGTCTCGGCCACATGGCGGTAAAGCTCGCCGTGGGCCTGGGTGCCGACGTCACCGTGCTCAGCCGCACCCTCGACAAGCAAGCCGACGCACTGGCCCTGGGCGCACACCGCCTGCTGGTGTCCAGCGACAAGGACGCCATGAAGAAGGCCAAGGGCAGCTTCGACATCATCATCGACACGGTGCCGGTGAAGCACGACGTCACGCCCTACATGCCGCTGCTCGACATCGACGGCACGCTGGTCATCGTCGGCCAGCTCGGCCCCCTGGCCGAGACCTCCAGCATGCCGCTGGTCTCCGGCCGCCGCCGCATCACCGGCTCCCTGATCGGTGGTATCGCCGAGACGCAGGAGATGCTGGACTTCTGCGCCGCCAAGAACATCCTGCCGGACTGCGAAATGATCCGCATGGACCAGATCAACGAAGCCTTCGAGCGCATGGAGAAATCCGACGTGCGCTACCGCTTCGTGATCGACATGGCCTCCCTGTCGCAGGCGAACGCCGGCTGAAATCACTGCTCGCTCGTTTCCGTGGCTGGTGGCGCGGGCTGGCCCTGCGCCTGCCCTGGGCGCACCCGCCTGCCGCGCCTGCGCTCGCCGGTCCGCCGCGCATCTTCATCGACGCGCTGAACCTGGCCTACTGGACCGGCCAGCCACCGTCCCTGCGCGCGCCACTGACCCTGCTTGGGCACTTGCTGCAGCAGGGACGTGAGGTGGTGCTGTACTTCGACGCCAACACCCGCTACCGCCTGGGCGAAGAGAGCGAGCTGTACGAGCGCCTGCTGGCGCATCCCCGCCTCTGTGTGGAAGTGCCTTCTGGCAAGCGCGCCGACGGCCTGATGCTGCGCGCCGCCACCGCCTGCGGCGGCATCGTGGTGAGCCGGGACAAGTACCGCGACTACCGCAAGAAGCATCGCCGCCTGATCGACGACCCCGCGCGCCTCCTGGGTGGTGGCGTGCGTCAAGGGCAGCTGCGGGTTTCGGGGCTGGAAATCGATACGGCACTGCCTGCTTCGACGCAGGAAGCCTGGGAGGGCTTGGAGCCGCTACTGGTGAAAGAATAGTTTCTGCTGCATTCGCCGGTTCCCGAAACGATGCGAACACGTGATCTGTCATACCGGCGGAAGCCGGTATCCAGTCCCGCGCTGGCGAGTCAGGTTGGGAGTGGATGCCGGCTTCCGCTGCTCACGCCCCTGTCACCTTCTCCACCATCCACAAGCGATCCTGCCCCCAGGTGGTGAAGTCGCCCGCGCGGAAGCTCGGTACGCCCCACAGCCCCGCCGCGAACAGCGCGTCGCGGTTGTCCTGCGCGTACTGCGTGTCGATGCCCCGCGCCAGCTTCGCTGCAGCCGGAGCCCAGTCCAGGCGGCAGCGTTCGTAGATGCTCTGCAGCACGTCGTCACGGCCGGCATTCAGGCCCTCCGCCCAGACGCTCTGGCCGGCGATGGCGCAGTAGCGCAGTTGCGTGTCCACGTTCGCCTCCGCGGGAAACACCGTCAGCAGCCGCAAGGCCGGATCGCCCACCGGATCGTGGATGCGCCCGAAAGGAATGCCCTGCGCGTCGGCGCAGCGCTTCACGTCCCGCACGATGTACAGCCGCTTGATCGAGGGCACCGGCAGGCCGCGCATCACCATCGGCAGCACCGGGCGTACCCGCAGCTCCGTGCCGTGGCCGGCAGCACGGCGGCGCAGCAGTTCCACCGCGGCGAGATAGGAGTAGGGGCTGCGGAAGCTGTACCAGAACTCCAGCGGTGTACCGGGTGTAACCGGTGCTTCCGGCAGCCGCGATACATCCGGTGTCGACAGCGGTGCCGAGTCTGCCAGCACGCCATCGGCCTTCAGCCGTGCCCGCAGGAATTCCAGGCGATCCAGCGCCCAGAACCACTCGCCGCGGTACTGCCACATGGCGGGCAGGTAGTGCGCCAGCTGGTGGCGCCGCGAGGCATTGGCCTGCAGCAAAGCCTGCAGGCTGCCGGAATCGGCCACAGGCCCGCTGACCGGCCTGCCGGCGGCCAGCTCAGCCAGCGCCACCTCTTCGGCCGCCAGGAACTCCGCGCCATCCCCGGCGGCGGCCAACCGGGCCTGCAGCTGCGCGGCCTGCGCGGGCGTCAGGGCCTGGGGCACCGGCAAGCCATGGCAGGGCGCCAGGCGGGCCGCGTCGGCGGCGGCAAAGGCGCGCTGGCGGGCCTCCTCGGGATAGGTCTCGGCGCTGGGCGTGGGCACCAGCCGGATGCGCAGCAGGGTGCCCAGGCGCGGCAGCAGGCGCCGCGCCAGCGCGGCACAGAGCTGGGAGTGCGGGTCCCCGGCCTCGTAGTACAGCTCCAGGTCGGGACCGGAGCGCCAGCGCGCCAGCAGGTTCTGCGAGCCGGCGATGCGCTCGGCGATACGTGACTTGAAGCTGGGCGGCAGGCCGGCGGCCGGCAGTGTGGCGTTATTCATGGGGCCTATGGTCTCCAGGGTCCTTGACCGTATCCAGAGGGTAGTTTACATAGTGTAAATATCAATGGAAGGGCCGCAGGCACGGCTTCCTTCGTAAAAACCTGGGGAGTGGGGACGTGGACAAGCCTTATGTGATGCACGGCTGGCATCTGTCGTATTTCAGCGGCAAGACCCGCGCCTACCTGCGCTACAAGGGCGTGCCGTTCGAGGACCGCCCGGTGGACGCCCTGACCTTGATGTGGAAGATCCCGCGCAAGACCGGCGCCGCCGTGATGCCGGTGGTGGTCACGCCGCAGGGTGAGTGGCTGCAGGACACCACCGACATCGCCGAGACCATCGAGCAGCGCTTCCCGGAGGCGCCGGTCACCCCGGCCACGCCGCGCCAGCGCATCGCCGCGCTGCTGCTGGAAGCCTGGGCGGACGAGTGGTGGATTCCGCCGGCCATGCACTACCGCTGGGTCTACCCCGAGAACTACAAGCTGTTCCAGGCCGACAGCGGCGACGGCCTGCTGCCCTGGTTCCCGCGCCTGGTGAAGGACCGCCTGGCGGCCTACGTGGCCGACAAGATGCGCAGCTACCTGCCCGCGGTGGGCGTGATCCCCGAGCAGCGCGCCGTCATGGAGCGCTGGACCGAGGACATGCTCGACGCGCTGGAGAAGCACTTCGCCGTCATGCCCTTCCTGTTCGGCACCCGCCCTTCGGTGGCGGACTTCGGCCTGATCGGCCCGATGTACGGCCACCTCGGCCGCGATCCCTGGCCGAAGAAGCACCTGGTGGAGCCGCGCCCGCATCTCAAGGCCTGGATCGGGCGCATGAACCAGCCCCAGGTCCGCGGCGGCGAGTTCCTGCCGGACGACGCCATCCCGGAAACCCTGCAGCCGCTGCTGGACGCGGTGTTCCGCGAGTTCTACCCCATGGTGGAAGGCATCCGCGACGAAGTGCGGGCCGCGCTGAAGCAGAAGCCTGCCCGCTCGCGCCTGCCGCGCGCGCTGGGCACCATCGAATTCCCCATGGGCCAGGGCCGCTTCCGCCGCGCCGCCATGCCCTACACGCTGTGGATGATGCAGCGCGTGCTCGACGCCTACGGCGCACTGGACGCCGCCGGCCGTGGCCGGGTTGACGCCTGGACCGCCGCGCAGGGCGCCCCGCAGGCCATGCACCTCGACATCGGCGTGCGGCTCAAGCGCGTGGGGCTGCACGTGAAGGCGGAGCGCTAGGGCGTGGGCTACCGCGTCTACCTCTCCGACGTCTCCTACTTCAGCGGCAAGCTGGAATGCGCGCTGCGCGCCAAGCGCGTCGCCTACGAGCGTGTGCCGGTCTCCAGCGACACCCTGCTGAACGAGGTCCTGCCCCACACCGGCTGGATGAAGGTGCCCGCCCTGCGCCGCGACGACGGGCTCTGGCTCTACGACAGCACGCCGCTGCTGCGCTGGCTCGACGCTGAGCACCCGCAGCGCTCGCTGGTCCCGCAAGATCCCTACCGCGCCTTCCTCTCCGCCCTGGTGGAGGACTACTGCGACGAATGGCAGTGGCGCCCCGCCATGTTCTGGCGCTGGGCCTGGCCGGACAACGCCCGCTACCTCGGCAGCCGCCTGGGCGAGGAACTGTCGCGCGGCACCATCCATCCTGCCGCCGGCATGGCCCTGTACTTCCGCAAGCGCCAGCAGCGCATCTTCCTGCGCGGCGACGGCGTGCGCGCCTCCAATTTCGACGCCATCGCCGCCCTGTATCCGCAGGCACTGGCCTGGCTGGAAGCCCTGCTCGAAACGCGCCGCTACCTGCTGGGTGACCGCCCCAGCCTGGTGGACATCGCCTGGTGCGGTCCCATGCTGCGCCACTACGCGCAGGACCCGCGCCCCGCCGCGCTGATGGCCGCGCAGGCGCCGCGTGTCTGGGCCTGGGTCTCGCGCGTCTGGAATGCCGGCAGCGAGGAGTGGAGCGACACCGGGCTGGACGACTTCTCCGATCCTGCCTGGGACGGCGTGTTCGGCGACATCGCCGCCGCCTACCTGCGGTACCTGCACGACAACGCCGCGGCCGTCGCTGCCGGCCAGAAGCGCTTCTCCGGCCAGTATGGCGGCATCGACTATCCGGACCTGCCGGCCGTGCGCTACCGCGCGCGCTGCCTGGCCACCCTGCAACGTGACTTCGAGGCATTGCCGCCCGATGTGCGCCAGCGCATCGGCCAGCGCCTGGGCGCCGGCACCACCGGCCTGCTGCAGCGCCGCAGCGCCGCGCAGGTCGCCCCCATCGACAACGCCATCGTGCAGCCGCGAAAGCTGACAGCCGCCCAGCGCCTGCGCTATTACTTCAGCGGCACTCCCTGGGATTCCGAATGACCTACGTCCTCTACGGCGGCAACCCTTCGCCCTACTCGCGCAAGCTGCGCGCCATCCTGCGCTATCGCCGGCTGCCGCATGTCTGGAAGGCCGGCACCCCGGACACCCTGCCGGAAATCGCCCAGGTGAAGCCCAAGCTGATCCCGGTGCTGAAGCTGCCGGACACCGGCGAATTCCGCGTGGACTCCACGCCCACCGCCCACCTGCTGGAACAGCGCCACGCCGAGCGCTCCATCCTGCCGCCAGATGCCGCCGACGCCTTCGTCTGTCATCTCATCGAGGACTTCGCCGACGAGTGGCTGAGCAAGCTGATGTTCCACTACCGCTGGCACGAGGATGCCACCGCGCTCTGGGCCAGCCACTGGATCGTGCGCGACGCCATGCCCGCGGCCACCGGCAAGGCCCACGACCAGATGGCCCGGATGTTCCACGACCGCCAGCGCAGCCGCATGGCCATGGTCGGCTGTACGCCGGAAAACGCCCCGGTGATCGAGGCCGCCTACGCGCGCTTGCTCGACATCCTCGGCCCTTACGTCGGCGGCCAGCACTACCTCTTCGGCAGCCGCCCCTCGCTGGCCGACTTCGGCCTTTACGGCCAGCTCGCCCAGCTCACCACCGATCCCTGGCCCCAGCGCCTCTGCCGCGAACGCGCGCCCGCCGTGGAAGCCTGGGTCATCACCCTGGACGATTGCTCCGGAGTGGACGGCGAATGGAAGCCGGAGAAAGCCGCTGCCGTGCGCGAGGCCCTGCTGGAAATGGTGGGCGCCGAATACCTGCCGTTCCTGCGCGCCAATGCCGCCGCGCTGGAAAAGGGCGAGGCGCAGATGAGCGTCTCCATCCGCGGCCGCGAGTACACCCAGCAGCCCTTCGCCTACCAGGCCAAGTGCTACGGCCAGATCCGCAGCCTGTGGGCCGGGTTGTCGGTGGAGGCGCGGGAGAAGCTGGAGCCGTTGATGACGAAGGCGGGTTGCAGGGAGTACCTGGGCTAGAGCGCCTGTTCCCCCTCTCCCCTTGCGGGAGAGGGTGATTCGCCGCGCTTTGGCGATGACTAAATGTCATCGCCTGCGGCGGATCACGGGCGGCCATGGATGGCCGCCCAGGGGCTAAATCAGGAAGTGAGGGCTCGCCATGGATGGCGATACTTTGCCCCTCTCCCCTTGCGGGAGAGGGGAGTTACAGCTTCAGCTTTCAGCAGATGGCGTAGAAGCGCCGCTAGAACACCTTCGCCACATAAACCGAAACGTTATCCCGGTCCCGCAACCGGTGATGCGTCCCGCCTCCGGTAAACACCTGGTAGCTGACGCCCGCCGTCCAGTCATCCGGGAACTCCGCCATCAGGCTGCTCACCAGCACCTTGCGGCCCTCGATGAAATTGATGATCGGCGCCGGAGAGATGCCCTTGATGTCGTGCAGCCACAGGAAGGTGGGATACAGCGCGATGTTGCCCGGCAGTTCGTTGTAGGTGAAGCGCAGCAGGCTGCGGTAACCCCAGGCGAAATCGTCGCCGAAGCCGCTGCGCATCTGCGTGGGATTGATGCGGCGCGTATCCGGCAGGCCGTCGGGCGTGCCCGTGCCGTCGGCACCGGCCGAGGGATGCGTGCGGTCACCGGCGCCCTCGAAGTACAGCTCGCCGCGGTCCGGCATGTCGTGGACCATCAGCGCCGCACCCTCGATCACCCAGAACACCTGCGCCGCGCCGAAGGGGTTGTCGGCAAAGCTGCGGATGCCGGTCAGCGACATCTGCGACACCTTCTGCCGTTCATAGCCCTGCACGTAGTCGCCAGCATTGACCGTCACGCCGCGGTAGCGCGAGAGATAGTCCGGCACCGCGTTGTTCTCGCCGGGCAGCGTGAACAGCGCGCCGCCGGGCAGCAGCGCACCCAACCCGGCCTGCAGCCCCTGCAAGGCCGGCGCCAGCGCGCCGGGCAGGCCGGCCAGCAGGTTGGGGTCCGACAGCGCCGACACGCCGATGGGGATGTCCTGCGCCGGGAAGGCCGGCCCCAGTACCGTGAACAGCACGTCGGACTGCAGCACCTGCAGCGGCTGGTTGGGACGGAAGTTGTACTCGCCCGATAGCGCCCAGTCGCCGACATTGGTGTTGAAGCTGATACCGAAGAGATCGATGTCCTCGGGATACTCCAGGAACAGCTGTGCGGTATCCACCGGCAGCGGCTCGCGGCCCAGCGGGTTGATCGGCGCGTTGAAGCCCAGGCAGGCCAGGAAGGCTCCGGCGAAGCCGCCGCCCGGCGAGTCGCGCGTGCAGCTCGCATCCGCCGCGTAGCCGCTCAGCAGCGGGTACCGGCTGTGATAGCGCAGGTAGTGCAGGGTCAGCTCGGTGCCGCCGTTGAGCCAGTCCGCGAGGTAGTTCAGGCGCAGGCCGTACTGGCCGTCATCGCTCGGCGCGGCAAAGTCCGCATCGGGGATGCCGAGCGTGCGTGTGGACTGCGACACCAGCGACACCAGGCCGGCCGGCGAGAACTGCCGGTCCGGGTCCTCACTGTAGTTGCCGAAGCCGGTGATGGCGTACTCGCCGCCGCCCGCGATATCGCTGAAGGACAGCAGGCTGCCGGTGGCCGGCAGCTTGGCGCCGCGCCAGCCGAGCTGGTACACCGCTTCCAGCGCCAGGTTCTCCGTCAGCGTCAGCGAAGCCACCGCCAGCGGCACCGCGAGCTGCAACTGGCTGGGCTCCGAGCCCGGCATGCCCAGCACCGGCGCGTCCAGCGGGCTGATCTCCGCCAACGTGTTGAACTGCACCAGGTTGGCCTCGCCCCAGTTCAGCACCTGGTTGCCCACCTTCACCAGCAGCTCCTGGTCTCCCACGGCGAAGCTGCGCGAGACGAACAGGTTGCCCAGGCGGTAGCCGCTGGCAAACAGCTTCTCGGCCGCGCCGTTGCGCCGCGAGTGGCGTGGCTGGAAGCGCGTGTCGTTGTGGGTTTCCTCGAAGCCGCTGTTGACCACGTCATGGAAGAACAGCGCCGAGGCCTGGAACTGCCAGTCGTCCCAGACCAGCTCCAGCTTGGGCCGCACCTGGAAGATCGCCGCGGTGAAGTCGCCCTTGTCGTAGTTGAGGTTGCCGTTGTCCTCGTTCACGCCGGAGAAGCTGCCGCGCGCATCCACCAGGCGCTGGTTCGGCGCGGGGTCGCCGCTGGCCGACTGGCAATCGTCGGCTACGCAGAGCCCCTGCTGGCCCGGCACGTTGAGCTTGCCAAGGAGGCGCTCGTCGCGGTCCTGCACGCGCATCGCGGCGCCAAAGGACAGGCGGGTATTGAGCGCCCCGCTGACCGGGCCCCAGTCGAAATCCACCGCCTGTGCCGGCAGCGCCAGGAACAACGCCGCCACCCATGCCGTCTGCTTCATGTCTCCTCCCTCATGCGCGGGCGGCGGATTGCCGCGGCCCCGTGGGCGGGGTCTTGACGCGAGATTTACAGGGTGTAAAGTTTACAGCATGCCAATACAGGCGCAAGCCATGCGCCGCAGCCGGTCTGGAGGAGACATGCGGCAATTCCAAGCGTCGTCGGGCAGCAGAATGTCAGGGGTACGGATGTTGGGGGTGGGGATGCTGGCGCTGTGGCCTGCGCTGGCGGGGGCGGGCGTGCCGGAGGCCGAGGCGGCCAAGCTGGGGGGCGCACTGACGCCCGCCGGGGCGGAAGCCGCCGCCAATGCCTCTGGCACGATTCCGGCCTGGGAGGGCAGCAAGCGCTTCCGCCCGGAGCAGCTCAAGCTCACCTATGACGACCTGCAGCGGATGCGCAAGAGCGACCCCGCCGCCCTGGCCCGTGCCCTGGCGCCCAACGGTGCGGCCGACAAGCCGAGCTTCGTCATCACCAAGGCCAACGCCGCCCAGTACGCCGACAAGCTCAGCGCTGGCCACAAGGCGATGTTCGAGCGCTATCCCACCTGGCAGATGCGAGTGTTCCCGACCGTCCGCGGCGCCTTCCTGCCGCCGGTGGCGGAAGCCGCCACCAAGCTCAACGCCGTCCAGGCCAAGCTCGAAGGCACCGACAAGGTCAGCGGCGCCAAGCTCGGCGTGCCCTTCCCGATCCCGCGCAGCGGCGCCGAGGTGATCTGGAACCACAAGCTCAAGTTCCGCGGCTCCGCCGTGCGCCGTTTCAACAACGAAGTCATCGTCGCCCAGGACGGCAGCTACCAGCTGGCACGCATCGTCGAGGACGTGAAGTTCAAGTACGGCGACCCCAAGGCACCGAGCCCGATTGAGGACGGCATCATCCTGTACTACCTGCAGGAAGTGCTGACCCCCAAGCGCATCGCCGGCCAGATGCTGCTGGTGCACGAGACCACCGACCAGACCGAGGGCGGCCGCAGCGCCTGGATCTTCAACCCCGGCCTGGGCCGCACGCGCCGCGCCCCCAACGTCGGCTACGACAACCCCAAGGCCTCCGCCGACGGCCTGATGTTCAACGACCAGACCGACATGTACAACGGCGCCCTGGATCGCTACAACTGGAAGCTGCTGGGCAAACGCGAGCTGTACATCCCCTACAACTCCACGCCCATCCTCGGCGCCGGCGTCAGCTACGACAAGCTGATCCGCAAGGGCCACATCAACCCCGAGCTGGCGCACTACGAGCTGCATCGCGTCTGGGTGGTGGAAGCCACGCTCAAGCCGGGCGTACGCCACGCCTTCCGTCGCCGCATGTTCTATCTCGACGAGGACAGCTGGAGCGTGTCGATGGTGGACTGCTACGACGACCGCGACCAGCTCTGGCGCTTCCAGGAAGCCCACCTCACCAGCTTCCCCTTCGTGCCCGTCACCAGCGGCAGCCCCGAAGTGCACCATGACCTGCAGAGCGGCCGCTACTTCGTCACCGCCAGCTTCTCGGGCGACGACTATCCGGACTTCAGCATGCAGCTGGAAGACAACTACTTCCGTCCCCAGACCCTGGCGAGCCGCAAGCTGAGGAAGTGAGATAAGCCTGCTCCCCTCTCCCCTTGCGGGAGAGGGTGATTCGCCGCGCTTGGGCGATGACTCAATGTCATCGCCTGCGGTGGATCACGGGCGGCCATGGAATGTTTGGCCCGTTGCGGCATGACTCAATGTCATGCCGCAGTAAGCCAAACATGCCCCGGGGATCAATTGGGTAACTGAAGTCCCGCCAAGGATGGCGTCACGTCTTGTACTCCCTCTCCCCTCGCGGGAGAGGGTGGGGGAGAGGGGGAACCTTCAAGGGTCCGCGACGGTAGCGCGGAGCCCCCTCTCCCTCAGTCCCTCTCCCGCAAGGGGAGAAGGATGAAAAGCTGGCCTCAGCTCTTCACCACTCTTTCCATGAAGCCATTGAACAGCTTCACCCCGCGCGTACGGCTCAGCTCGCCGTCACGCACCAGCTGCCGCATGCCCCAGAACGCCAGGATCGACATCCAGGCATAAGCGCGCGCATCCGCCTCGCTCATGTCCAGCGCCTTGCGTACCACCGGCGTCCAGATGCCGCTGATCAGCTTGCGGATGCCCAGGCGGATCTCCTCCAGCTCGGGCGTGCTGCCGGCGGTGCCGGCGATCAGCTGCCACAGCGCGTCGCCGCGGCCCACCGGCAGGTCCAGTGAGAAGGCCTCGGCGGCCTTGATCGCCTCGGTGAGATTGCCGGAGTTGGCGGCCACCGAGTCGGTGGTGCCCCTGGCCACTTCCATGAAGATGTGCCAGGCCGTGTCGGCCAGCAGCTTCTCCATGCTGGGGAAATGCTGGTAGATCAGCTGGCGGCTGGTGCCGCCGCGCTCGGCCAGGGCGCTCATGTTCAGCCCCGCCCAGCCATCGGTTTCGACAATCTGCGCGGCCACTTCCAGCAGCGTCTGGCGGCGCAGGTCCTTGCTGAGGTAGGCGCGCTTGGCGACGACCGGCTTCTTGGCAGTTCCCTTGCGCGGCTTGGCCGTCGGCTTGGTGGCCATTCTCATTCCTGGAATGTTACGTAGTGACAATATTTTCCGTCACCCGCAGGCTGGTGTCGATAGCCGCCGGCTTACACGAGCAAGCATGGCCCCTGCGGATGGTCGGGCAGGCCCACAGGCATGCAGCAAACGAATGGAACGCCATCCATAAGGCGAATTTCCATTCCCCGCCGGCCAGGTCTAGCCTGCCCGGCATGAACGACCTCAAGCTGCAGGACCGCTACATCCCCACCGTGCTGGGCCGCCTGCGCCTGCGCGTGGCCGGGCAGGGGCCTGCCATCCTGTTCTGGCCCAGCCTGCTGATGGACGGCTCCATGTGGCTGGCGCAAGCCCGCCATTTCGCCCTGAGCCATACCGTGATCCTGGTGGACTCCCCAGGCCACGGCGGCAGCGAGGCCCTGACGCGCATGTTCAGCTTCGAGGAATGCGCGCAGTGCATCGTGCAGGTGCTGGACGCCCTGGGCATCGAAAAAGCCCACATGGTCGGCAATTCCTGGGGCGGCATGATCGGCGGCAGCTTCGCTGCCCTGTACCCGGAGCGCATCGGCGCCGCCGTGCTGATGAACGCCACCGCCTCGCGCGCGCCGCTGCGCCAGCGCCTCGAGTTCCGCCTGCTGACGCATATCGTGCGTCGCCTGGGTGGTTTCCGCGGCCCCTTCGTCGCTCGCGCCATCAAGGCCTTCGTCGGCCCCACCACGGCGCGCGAGCGTCCGCAGGTCGCCGAGGAAATCCGTGCCGCCCTGCGCCGCATCGACGCGCGCTCGGTCTACTGGGCCGTCAACAGCGTCGTGCCGGCGCGCCCGGACCAGCGCCAGCTGTTCGGCCGCATCCGCACGCCCGTGCTGGTGCTGGCCGGCATCGAGGACCCCACCTTCCCGGTGCCGGAGACCACCGAGATGGCCCAGGCCATCCCCGGCGCCGAATTCCTGGTCATGGACCGCACCGGCCACCTCGCCGGCCTGGAGCGGCCGGAAGAGGTCAACGCGATCGTCGAGGGGTTCCTGGCGCGCAATCCCCTCCCGATCTGAATGCCGTCATACCGGCGAACGCCGGTATCCAGTCCTGCAAGCGAGTGAATGCAGCATCGGTTCGATGCCGCCGTGTTGGCGGAGGCCTGCGATTGCAGTCCTCACGACCCCCGCCGATACTGCGCGCCATCAAGCATCCGGAGTCACCCATGCCGCGCCTGGTCCTCGACGAATCCCGCATCCACCCTGCCGTGCGCGAGCTCATCGCGCAGAACCAGCGCGACATCGTGGAGGAAGTCTCCGCCGCGGTGGATGCCAACGACATCGTCGTCGTCGGCATGGCGCAGAACCCCAGCCCCAAGAAGGCGCGCAAGCTGCTCGAAGCCGCGGGCCTGCAGTATCGCTACCTGGAATACGGCAGTTACTTCAACACCTGGCGCCGCCGCAACGCGCTGAAGCTATGGACTGGCTGGCCGACCTTTCCGATGGTGTTCGTCAAGCGCCAACTCATCGGCGGCGCCAGCGATCTGGAGAGGCTGATCGCTTCTGGCGAGCTGAAGAAGCTGTTGGACTAGCGGGGGCCGTAAGCGGGCTTGGGTTCTGGGTGCATATCCGAGGGAAGTGAACGCAGGGGGTGCTCTGAAGCCCACTGACCACAAGGAATGGCGTAACGGTACTTGCCGTCGCCACCTGGCTTCTGCATGGCCGGCTGTGGACTTCCGCTATCGACCCGATCCGACTGCAACGCCGGATACTTCAGCTGTAGAACAGCGAGGTCACGCTCGACCTGCATGCCGTAGCTGACTTCGGCACCGGTGACCACCAGCGCCCTCTTCGCTGTCTGTGTGAAGTGAAAATTTCCGGCGTAGGTGATCCTTCCTGGCTGGACGCGGAACTTGATCGAGAACGGCGCCGTGGCTTCGGTGCGATTGCAATCCGCAGAGACCGCCGCCCAGGAATAGAACTCGTACTCCCCAGGCGGCAGTTTCACCGCAAGAAGCTGGCCCTCCAGGCCTACCTGTTTAAAGTCGTTGTGGAAACAGGAGCGTGGCCCCAAGAGGTTGCAGCCGTGCTCCACGTACGGCCCCTTGACCCGTTCAACCTGGCGAAACCAGACGCGGTAAGACGAGAGCATCCCCTCGCGGGTGATCGATAGCAGCAGGATGCCCGGATCGTTTGCCGGCGGGCCGGCCTCCCTGGAAATGTCGGCGGCGCAGATGCCGACAGGGGCGATGGCGGCGCACAGCAGGAGCAGCAAGGATCGGAATTTCATCGGTGTCCTGGGCGGCAATGCTGAAGTCCAGCGGCGGCCCATCTTACGGGCATAGTCACCGATCCCCGTACTGCGGCTCCCGCCGCTCCCGGAACGCCGCCACCGCTTCATGGTGATCCGCCGTCTCGGTCAGGATGATCTGCTGGCGGTTCTCGATCATCAGCGCCGCATCCAGGCTTGGCGCGTCGATCAGCGTGTTGAGCGTTTCCTTGGTCATGCGCAGGCCCAGCGGCGAAGCGCGCAGCATGTCGGCCGCCATCGCCAGGGCGGTATCGAGCAACTGCTCCGCCGGCAGCACCTCGCTGACCAGGCCCATGCGCAGTGCGCGCGGCGCATCGATGAAGCGCCCACTGAGCAGGAACTCCGAGGCTGCTGCCAAACCCACCAGCCGTGGCAGCAGGTAGCCGGAGCCCAGGTCGCAGCCGCCCAGCCCCACGCGCAGGTAGGCCGCGTTCATCTTCGCCTCCGGCGCGGCATAGCGAAGGTCCGCCGCCAGCAGCAACGAAAAGCCCGCGCCGCAGGCCGCGCCCTGCACCAGGCAGATCACCGGCTGCGGGCAACTGCGCATCAGGCGGATCACGCGCGCGTAGCGCTGCTGGATTTCCGTCTGCCGGTGCGCCCGTCCACTGCCGCCTTCGGCAAAGGCTTCGGAGCCCAGGTCGGCCCCGGCGCAGAACGCACGGCCTGCCGCGCGCAGGATCGTCACGCGTACCTGCGTGCGGCGATGCAGGCCTTCGTAGTAGTCCGCCAGTTCGTCGATCACCTCCGGCGTCAGCACGTTGAGTGCCTCCGGCCGGTCCAGCGTCAGGATCTCGATGGCACCGCGCGCTTCCACGGTGATGCTGCGATAACTGCCCATGGTCTCTCCCCCGCAAACTGCATGGTCCCGGGACGATTACAGCACGCCCCTGCCGTGGCGGACTCCTGCATACCGGGTAGGGGGAACTTCGCCGTTTCAGGCGGGGTCGCAATGACCCTGCGACACAAGCCATGGAGGGCATCATGTCCGCAAGACTGGAAGGAAAGCGTGTAGCCATACTCGCCACCGACGGATTCGAGCAGTCGGAACTGCTGGAACCGCTCAAGGCCCTGCGCGAGGCCGGCGCCATCGCCGAGATCGTATCCCCCAAATTCGGCAAGATTCGCGGCTGGAAACATACCGACTGGGGCCAGGAGGTAGACGTGGACGTCGAACTGTCCAAGGCCGACGCCGACGATTACGACGCCCTGGTGTTGCCGGGCGGCGTCATGAACCCCGACCACCTGCGCGCCAACCGCAGCGCGGTGCAGTTCGTGAAGGACTTCAACGATGCCCGGAAGCCCATCGCCGCCATCTGCCACGGCCCCTGGACATTGATCGAGGCCGGTGCTGTAAAGGGACGCCAGATCACATCCTGGCCCTCGCTGCGCACCGACCTGACCAACGCTGGCGCCAAGTGGGTGGATCAGGAAGTGGTCATCGACCAGGGCCTGGTCACCAGCCGCAAGCCGGACGACCTGCCGGCCTTCTGCCGCAAGATGATCGAGGAGATCGCCGAGGGCCCGCACGAGCGAGACAAGGCCAGGATCAAGGCCGGCAAGCAGGAGCAGCGCGCCGCGCGCCACTGATCGCGCCAAGGCAGAACGGAAGAGCGGGCCTTTGCGCCCGCTCTTCCGTTCCAGCCGTAGTATCAAGCCTTCTTCAGGTACTGCGCCTTCAGCATGATGCTCATGCCGTCGACCTTGCAGTCCACCTCGTGGTCGCCCGACACCAGGCGGATGCCACGGATCTTGGTGCCGCCCTTGATCACCGTGGACGAGCCCTTGAGCCGCAGGTCCTTGATCAGCACCACGCTGTCGCCATCGGCCAGCAGGTTGCCGTGGGCATCCTTCACCACCAGCCGGTCTTCGTCCGGAGCCGCGGTATCCGCCGGCGCGTCGGCCGACCATTCGTGCCCGCAGTCCGGGCAGATCAGCAGCCCACCATCCGGATAGGTGTTTCCCTGCCGGCAGGCAGGGCAGGGTGGCAGTTCGTTCATGTCATTCATCAGGGAGCCATCAGCCGCGTGCCGCCAGTGCCAGCGGGTTGGGCGTGGGTGCCGCCACGCGCGAAAGCGTGTTGCGGTCGGTGTGGTGGAAAGGTTCGGACTGGCCCTTGATCATCATCACGGTGTCCTCGTCATAGGACCAGGTACCGTCGTCGTTGATGGTCACCTGCATGCGGAATTCCACCGTGCGGAAGGCATGCTCCAGGAACGGCGCCGAGCGGATGCCGAAGGATGTCGAGTCCGCCGTGGCCACCACCTCGAAGCTCTTCGCATCGGCGCTGGCCTGGCCATGGGCCATCACCACCTGCCCGCGCGGGATCGTCAGCGTGTGGATGATGCCGCCGGTGGCCGGCTCCCACAGCCAATAACCCACTTGGTCATGGTAGGTCTTCACGTTGTTCGGCTTGGTGATGAAGGTGTGGTAACGCAGCCCGTACAGCAACTGCGGGCCGTTGGTGGCCGGGTCGATCGGCTGCAGTTCGATGCGCTCCACGTAAGCCTGCTTGCGCGGCCCGTCCGCCTTGGGCTTCACGTCGAGACCGCGCGTGCCCTCCCAGAGGCCGGCAAGGCCGGCCAGGGGGCCGAGGTTCTTCAGGGTATCGACATCGACGTCGGACGGTTCGGTGTAGATGTCGGCGGGAAAGCCGCTGTCTGTGCTCATGGAAAGGCTCTTGTTGTTCGAATGGCGGGCGCGATTATGCCCGCTGCCCGGCGACCGCCGTAGGTGAATCTTCCCGCAGGCAGCCTTCGCGGGCTCGGCTACACTGGCCCCAAACGACAAGCGCCGGACGGCGCGACGGAGGAGCCCATGAAGACCCCCCTGCTCACGGCCCTGGCGGCCGTGGTCCTGCTGGCCGCCTGCAGCCGCTCCGACGACCGCAGCGACAGCGGCGGCGGCACGGTCACCCCGCCGGCCAACCTGGTCCTCAAGGCCGAGACCGTGCTCCCGCCTGGCCAGTCCGGCTTCGTCTCCCTGGCTGGCCAGCTGCGCGGCCTGCTCAGCGGCAACCCCGGCGATTACGGCGAGCATGTCGACGACCAGCGACTACTGTACTGGAGCTTCGACGCCAAGCCCGGCGTGCTGGGCACCAAGCCCGGCACCCCCGTGGTCCCCAAGGAAGGCGTCGAGATCTATCGCGACAGCTATGGCGTCCCCATCGTCTACGCCGCCAACGTGCGCGACGGCTGGTACGGCGTCGGTTACGCCGTGGCGCAGGATCGCCTGTTCCTGATGGACGCCGTGCGCCGCATGGGCGTGGGCAACTTCTCCGAGCTCACCGGCTGCGGCAGCGTGCCGGCCGACATCCAGCAGCGCACGCTGACCTACACCGACGCCGAGTACCAGGCCATGTTCGAGGCCGGCTCACAGGACTCCAAGGACGCCGTGCTGGGCTATGTCGATGGCGCCAATGCCTGGCGCGAGAAGGCCCTGGCCAACCCCACGCTGCTGCCGGCCGAATACGTGCTGCTGACCACGCTGCCCGCGGAGTTCACCGTGCGCGACGTGATCGCCGCCGGTGTCTACATCACCCGCTTCGTCGCCAGCGAGGGTGGCAACGAGTTCCTCAACATCCGCCTGCTCAAGCAGCTGGAGGCCGAATACGGCTTGCGCGACGAAGCCTACAAGGCCTTCCAGGACATGACCTGGCTGGAAGACCCCAAGGCCGTCACCAGCGTACCGCGCGGCTCGGGCACCTTCTCCAACCAGGCCGAGCCCGCCGCCGGCCGCGAGGCCGTGTTCCGCCAGATGGCGGACTGGGCGCTGACGCTGCCGGAGACCCTGTGGAAGGGCAGCGGCACCGGCCACGCCGCCACGCCATTCCCCTGCGCCCTGCCGCTGGCCCCGACGAGCCTGCCGGGCGGCCTCGGCGCCTCCGGCAAGGTGGTGTATCCCAAGACCGCCGTCGCCGCGAAATCCCCCGCCAGCCGCCCCGCGAGCAAGGCCGAACAGCAGAAGGCCGTCGCTACCCGCGCCGCCATCCACAAGGTCGTCGCCTCGCTGCAGGACCTGCGTGCCCACCTGCACGGCGGCAGCATGGCCTACGCGCTGGCGCCCTCGCGCACCCGCGACGGCGGTACGCTGATGGTCAGCGGCCCGCAGCTCGGCTACACCTATCCGACGCTGCTGGTGGAGTTCGAGCTGCATGCCGGTGACTATCACTCGCGCGGCTCCTCCGTGCCGCTGCTGCCGGCCGTCGGCATCGGCTACAGCGAGCACGCCGCCTGGGGGCTCACCACCGGCTACAGCAAGACCATCGACTCCTTCATCGAAACCACCTGCTCCACCGCGCAGCAGGCCGCCAGCACCTGCAAGGCCGACCAGTATTTCCACGACGGCCAGTGGAGGGACATGCAGTGCCGTGACGAAACCGTGCGCTACCGTGCCGCCGCGCAGGGCATCCCCGCTGGCCCGGCGATCCTCAGTGCACCGGCGCGCATCTGCCGCACCCTGCACGGCCCGGTGGTGGCGCGCGACGATGCCGCCGGCCTGGCGCGCAGCGTCCAGTACGCCATGTTCGGCCGCGAGATCGAAACCATCGAAGGCGTCACCGCCTGGTCCAAGGCCAAGAGCTTTGCCGAGTTCAAGGCCGCCACCGCCAAGGTCACCTGGAACGAGAACGTCACCGTCGCCACGCGCGACGGCCACATCGCCTACTTCCACCCCGGCCTGTTCCCGCGCCGCCACCCGGACACCGACATGCGCCTGCCGACTCCCGGCACCGGCGCCTACGACTTCGGCGACAACCTCGCCTTCTCCGAACTCCCGCAGGTAGTGGATCCGCCGCAGGGCTACCTCGCTAACTGGAACAACAAGCCCGCCTTCGGCTGGCTCGACGGCGAAGGCCTGGGCAGCACCTCGCGCCCCGGCGGCGCCGGCCAGCGCGTCACCAGCATCCTGGAACTTCTCGCCACGCGTAATGACTGGAGCTACGAAGACCTGCGCGGCATCGACCGCCACCACGGCATCCGCGACCACCGCGCCCGCGAATACCTGCCGCTGCTGGCGAGCTTCCGCAACACCGCCGCCGCGCAACTCAGCGACGTGCAGAAGGCCGCACTCGACCAGGTCCTGGCCTGGAACGGCGACGCCTTCGGCCCGACGCAGGACGTGGAGTCTCCCAACGCGCGCGACGGCGTGCCGCAGACCCTGTTCGGCGAAATCGTCAACGGCCTGCGCGACGAACTGTTCGGCGGCCTGCGCGACAACATCCTCGACACCGGCGTACCGGACCCCGATCCCAACAACCCGGACGCCGAGGCTGGCCTCACCGTCTACGGCCGCGTCGCCGGCGTCGGCAGCCACGTCTTTGATCAGAGCGTGATGGACAACCTCGTGCTGCGCATCCTCAAGCCCGAGAGCTCGGGCCTGGCGCTGCGCCGCGACTACAGCGGCAACCGTGAGCGCGACGCCGTGATGCTCGCCGCGCTGAACCGCGCCATGGCGGCCCTGGGCACCCAGTACAACGGCGGCACGCCGCTGGCGGTGGCCGACCTCGCCAAGTGCACGCGCATCCATCCGCGCTCGAAAATCTGCTCGCTGTCCGGCGTGATCGGCCCGGGCTCGGATACCATTCCGGGCACCAGCTGCGTCACCATGCCCTACGAGGATCGCGGCTCCTGGGTGCATCGCGTCGGCTACGAGAAGCCCTAGCCGATGCGGTTCACTGCGCTCACCACATCCTACGGAAGGCAACCAACTCTGCCTGTAGGATGTGGTGAGCGCAGCGAACCGCATCATCACCATTCGCGCCCATGACTTCATACCGCCGTGCCCACCAACCCGGCGGTTGCTACTTCTTCACCGTAGCGCTGAATGATCGGCGTACTGCTCTGTTGACTGATCAGGTGGATCACCTGCGCAACTGCTTCCGTATCGTGCAAGGGAAACATCCCTTCACCATCGAGGCCGCAGTCATTCTCCCCGACCACCTGCACTGCATCTGGAAGCTGCCGGATGGCGATACGGACTTTGGCATGCGCTGGGCGCTGATCAAGGGCGCATTCTCCCGCGGTATTTCGGGTGGAGAGAAAATAGGCGAGAGCCGTAAGAAGCGTGGCGAGCGCGGTATCTGGCAACGGCGCTTCTGGGAGCACCTGATTCGCGACGAACGCGACCTTGGCGCCCATGTTGAATACATTCATTACAACCCGGTCAAGCATGGCCTTGTAGCCCGAGCCATCGACTGGCCTCACTCCAGCATCCATCGTTATCTAAGTGAGGGCCGCTGCGACCCGGACTGGGCCGCCAGTCCTATGGCCTTGGAAATGAACCTGGAATAGGGCAATCCATGCGCCATTCGCAGGATGTGGTGCGGCGCAGCGAAACCGCATCATGCGCACTCAGATTCGAGACCGCCATGCCCGAAGCCCGCCCCAGCTCCACCGCCATCGGCGCCGCGATGATGCGTGGCGCGCACTTGCTGCTGGACGAATGCCCCTGGCTGCTGGAAGACCCGCTGGCATTGTCGCTGTCCGGCCTGCCGGACGAAGCCGCCCTGCGCGCGGCGATGGCGCGCATGCAGGCCGAGTTCGCGCAGCGCAGCGACGAAACATTCGCGAACCTGATCCTGCGAGACCTGCGCGCCACCATCCTGTTGCGCAACCGCTATGCCGAGGATCAACTGGAGCGCGCCATGGCGCGTGGCCTGCGCCAGTACGTGATGCTCGGCGCGGGGCTGGACTCCTTCGCCTTGCGCCGGCCCGACCTCGCCGCGCGCCTGGAGATTTTCGAACTGGACCTGCCGGCCACGCAGGACTGGAAGCGCCAGCGCCTGCAGCAACTGGCCCTGCCGCTGCCGCCGACGCTCCATTTCGTGCCTGCGGACTTCGAGCGGCAGACGCCGCTGCAGGCACTGGCCGGCAGCCATTTCCGTAGCAGCGAGCCGGCCTTCTTCTCCTGGCTGGGCGTCACCAGCTACCTGGGCGAGGAGGCTGTGTACGCCACACTGCGCAGCCTTTCCGCCGCCGCACCTGGCAGCGCCGTGGCTTTCAGCTACGGGCTGTGCGAGGGCAGGGTGAGCGAGCAGGGGCGGCGCATCGGAGCCGTGCTCAAGGCCGGCGTGGCCGCGCGCAACGAACCCGCCGCCAACAAAGGCTTTGATCCGGCGGAGCTGGAACAAAGCCTGCGTTCCATGGGCTATGCCTCGGTGGAACACCTGGATGTTGCCGCAGCGCAGCAACGTTACTTCCATCAGCGACAGGATGGCCTGGCTTCGCCGCCGATGACGCAGATGATCTGCGCCATGCTGTCACCCTGAAGCCCCTCGAATAGGGGGCAATGACGCGAATGGGGGGTATGAGGCCTTTGCCGCAGGCCGGAGTATTTCTTGTCTACTTCGCGCGCGTCGGGTTTTCCACAGACTTGGCCTACCGCATCGAGCAGGGAGCTCCGTGATGGACCCGTATACCCGAACCGCCGCTGCCATCCCGCAGCCGGCACCGACCATGTCCGCCGCCCTGAGGATCCAGCCCTGGCGTCGCGTACTGCTGGGCCTGGCCTGCCTGATGCCGATGCTGCTGATGTTCTCCGCCCTGCTGGGCTACCGCGCCGGGCACGGCGAAAATCCCGTGTTCGCGGTGAGCAGCGGCATCGCCTTCATCCTCTTCCTCGGCTGGCTATTCGTGCGGGCCTACAGCCTCGGCTCGGTCGTGGTGGATGCAGAGGGCCTGTCGCATGCCTCGCTGCGGCTGGGCTTGCCGCGCCGGCAACGCCTGCGCTGGGAACAGGTGCAGCGCGTGCGCTATACCGACTCGGCCTACCGCTTCAGCGGCGCCGATGGACGCGAGGTGATCCTCAGCGCGGCCCTCCTGCCCGACACGCAGGTCACCGTGCATGCCCTGCGCCTGTTCGTGCCCACGCGCCTGCTGGCGCAACTCGGTCTGCGCGCGCACTGATCACGCCCTGCGGCGCCCTCGCAGAAAGGCCCCCTGCCGCTTCGCTGCGCGCCTCATGAACGGCGTGATCACTGCCAGGTCATGCGGCAACGCCTGCTGACGCAGCTGGGGCTGCGCCGGCACTGAGGGGATTGGCCGCGCTCAGCAGGCGAGACGGAAGCTGCCCATTTCGCAACTCTGGCTATCGGGATAGTAAAAGCGGCTGTGCCCGCGATATCCCTCGGGCTCCGGCACTCCCTTGGGCACGATGAAGGTTACCGCGTTCGCGCCGGCAAGGCCTCCGGGCACGGTGATGGCCTTGAGCACGACATAGGTCCCGCCGAACAGACGCCGGCTTTCTCCTCCCCCGGGAAGCTTGGCCACTTCACTCGAAGTAGCGCGGCGGATGGCGCCTGTATTGAGCAGGTAGTTGATCCCGGCGTCCCCCTCCGGCGAGGGCGGGGCGGCCTTCACGATCGGTTGCGCCGGGTCTTGGGCCTCCAGCGCCGCCCGGGGCACGTCGTCGCCGACCACTACCTGCCTGGGGTTTTTCTGCGGATCGAAGCTGCCGATGCTCTGGCCGGAGATCTGGTGGACGAAGGTATTGAGCCGGTCCAGGTCCGCTCCCTGCGAGAAGGCATAGAAGTACTGCTGGCAGCCCTGGCCGGAGTCCTCGCTGCTACTGCGGAACTTCACGATCGCATCGGGCACGCCTTCAACCTCTTGCTGGTGATAGCCACTGAGGAAGATGCCGGCCAGCCTTGCGCCGTCGTGAAGCTCCACCTCCCATAGCACCGGATCGTATGCCGTCAGCACCAGCAGCAAGGGCTCCTGGGTGCGGCCAATCAGCACCTTCGTGCCCTTCGTGGTGCCCTTGGAGGTCAGTTGCCTGGCGGCGGTACCGCCGCCACGGTAAGCGCCTATGGCATGCACCTGGAATTTCGCCGGCATGTTCCCCTGCAACCTGCAGCGGTCAATCACGGCAGGCTGTGGCAGGGGTGTGGTTGAAGGCGTAGTGCCGGCAGGCGCGGCGGACGGACCGAAGCTGGGTGGCGCGGGCGCATAGCCGCCCGTCTGCGCCCAGGGTTGCGCCAGCAGGACCAGCACTAGGCTGGCCGAGGCTGCGGCAACCAGCCAGCGCCAGGCCGGTGACCGCCGCCAGAGTTCAGATGCCATTCGGTCCGTTCGGGGTCCGGCGTGCGCGTGCAACCACGCGCTCGTTGTCCATCGCCAGCTCGATGGCGTTGAAGCCCTTCTGTCGTGCCTGGATCAGGGAATCGGCGATGGACTCCTCAATGGCGCGCACCAGGTCGCGCGATGAGCCGATGGTGCCAAGCTTGCGGTAGCGCCGCATCAGCTCGATGATGATCTGCGGCTCGATGCCGCCGTCCACCACCTCCAGCCCGTAGCTGCGGATCATCGCGGCGATCTCAAGAGCGCACACGCGGGCAATGTCCAGGCCTTCCAGGCGGCGGAACACGAAGATGCGGTCTAAGCGGTTGAGCACCTCGCCAGCGAAGCCGCTCTCGCGAAGCGCGGAGACCGAGGTCTTGCGCAACTCTTCCGGCTCGCTCGCATAGGTGCTGGCGAGCTGGTCCAGCGTATCCGTCGCGGCGTTGGTGGTAAGCAGGAAGATCGCCTGTGAGGTGGAGATCTGCTTGCCGTCGGAGGCTTCGGTGATGAAGCCGTCGTTCCATGCGGTCAGGAAGCCCTTGAGCACTTCCGGATGTGCTTTCTCGATTTCGTCCAATAGCACCACGGCATTGGGAAAGTCACGCAGTCCGCCGGTGAGCTTGCCGTAGCTGTCCGAGCCGACATAACCCTTCGTCATGCCGAAGAGCTGCGAGGCGGAGTAGCTGCCAGCGGCGAACTGCGTCATGTCGAAGTGCAGCAGCTTGCGCTCCATCTCCTTGGCCAGCACCTTGGCCAGATAGGTCTTGCCGGTGCCGGGCGGCCCCGCGAAGAGGAATACGTCCACCGGGCGGTTTCGCTGCATCATCGCCAGCCGCCGCCGGATCTGCTGCGCCACGTCGTCGCAGACGCGATCCTGACCGATGACTTGGCTCTTGAGGCCTCTCGCCAGGCTGGCGGAGTCGATGATCAGAGCTTCCTGGTCGAGTTGGCTGGCGGCCTCCTCGATGATCTTCTTGTTGGACAGGCGGTCGAGAATATCCACGGGAATCACCCTATAAATCCATGCGGGAGCGGCATCACGCGCGTGCAGCCAGACCGCCAGAACCAGCAGCCAGAGTATTGCAGCGGCTGCGATCAGGTACCACCGCCAGTTGTGCAGGGCGGCCAGGGGCAGCGGATGCCGCTCCATGAACTGGTAAAGCATCAGCACCGCGCTGAGCGCGAACAGCAGCGGCAGGTAGCGGTTTATCAACGCGAGCATGCCGGATCAGAAAACCACCGGCAGCGTGAGCGGCTCGCCCACCGACATCACTGGCAGCAACACCTGCCCGCTGGGGCCAGCAAGGCCCACGGTGATGCCCCCGCCGCCGTCGTGCACACCCAAGACATGCACGCTGCCCTCGGTATCGACGGGGATCGCAATGGTCTGCTGCGCATGGGTGATGACCACTTCGCGCCGGAACCCGCCGCTGATGATCGCCACCACGTCACCGTCCTGTGCCACATGGTCCCAGACCGTGACCCAGGCCAGGTGCAACGGCTGCGCGCCGGGTTGTGCCTGTCCACCGGGAGCGGCCGTCGGCTTGAGCTGCGCCTCCAGCATTGCGCGCTCTGTCGGCGACAGCTGCATGCTGTCCATCGCCTTGGCCTGCTCGGCCTCCGGCACGGCTTGCAGACGCAGCCTGCGGGCCGGCCGCTGGTCGAAGTCTTGCCGGAGCTGCGTGGTCTGCCCGGGGCTCAGGCGGTCGGGAGAGGGGGAGCCGAACATCGCGTTGCCCGCCGCCCCCAGCCCCAGCGTCACGGCCAGGAGCAAGGCCACCCAGCCCAGGTGGGAGGACTTTCTGGCGCGCGCCGGTTGCGGTCGCGGTGCGGCCTGCTGCGGTTCTATGTGTTTCATTCCCTGGACTGGATCCTGTCCCCGGCGCTCATCATAGCGGCCGGTCCCGGCGCCGTGGGGCAGAGGCTTACCTGACAACCGAGTCAGGTTGCGCGCGGAGACTGTGCTGTGATGGCTGACGCCACGCTCAGGCCTTCTTCGGATACATCGCCTTTAGCATGATGCTCATGCCGTTGACCTTGCAGTCCACATCATGATCGCTCGACACCAAGCGGATGCCCCTGATCTTGGTGCCGCCCTTGATGACGGTCGAGGAGCCCTTCAGCTTCAGGTCCTTGATCAGCACCACCGAGTCGTCGTCAGCCAACAGGTTGCCGTGCGCGCCTTCACCATCAGCACATCGCTATCCTTGACGGGTGCCGGGCGGTAGCGGGCCATTCATAGCTGCAGTCCGGACAGATCAGCAACTCGCCGTCGGGGCAGTGCTTTTTAGGTGGAAGCGGGGCAGGGCGGCCGTTCGGTCATGGCGGGCTCGGTGGCAGGGCGCGGATTCTACGGGAGCCCCGCCGCATCCTGGGTTAGTCTGTCGCCATGGCCTGTCCGGGAGGGGACTGTCATGGGGGCATCTTCAGGGGGAATGCTGCAGGGCTGGCGGCTGTTCTGGCTCATCACGGCGGCGCTGGTGGCCATGAGCGCCGCCATGGTCGCCATGCATCCGGGTGAGGAGGGCGCCCGCCTGGTGATCCGCGCCACCGCGCGCACGTCCCTGGTCCTGTTCGCGCTGGCCTTCTCGGCCTCCGCACTGCGGCGACTGTGGCCGGGCGGCTTCACCACCTGGCTGCTGCGCAACCGCCGTTACCTGGGTGTGGCTTTCGCCGCCTCGCATGCCATCCACCTGGTGGCCATCGTCGCTTTCGCCCGCATCGACCCCACGGAGTTCGGCCAGATCTCGCCGGTGGCCAACCGCATTGTCGCCGGCCTGGCCTACGTCTTCATCTTCGCCATGGCCGCCACCTCCCTCGACCGCATGGTGGCCTGGCTCGGCGCGCGCCGCTGGAAGCTGCTGCACACAGTGGGCGCGCACTACATCTGGCTGATCTTCCTGCTGTCCTTTGCCAAGCGCATCCCGCAGGGCCCGGGCTACGCGCTGGGCTCCGCACTGCTGCTGGGGGTGATGGGCCTGCGCCTATGGGCGCGGCGTGCAGGCAACAAGGCCGTCGCCTGAGGCATCCCCCGGCTCAGTGCCGGGTCGCCTTGCGCTCCTTCTTGACCTCGTACATCTTCGCATCGGCGCGCTTGAGCAGCGCATCGGCGTCGATATCACCCACGCGGGATTCCTCCACGCCAACGCTGGCGCCGGCGTAGTCGATCGGCACGCCCGCGCTGACGTAGCGGCCGCGGATCAGTTCCTCCAGCCGGCCGCGCAGATCCTCGCCCACCGCCGTCGGGGCGACCACCACGAACTCGTCGCCGCCGTAGCGTGCCACCAGGTCGCTGCTGCGCAGGCCATCGGCCAGGCGCCGAGCCACCTGCGACAGGAAGCGGTCACCTGTCTCATGGCCGTGCTGGTCGTTGATCGCCTTGAATCCGTCCAGGTCGATGAAGGCCACCAGCAAGGTCGTACCCTCGCGCTGGGCCTGCGCCAGGCGGCGCTGCAGTTCCTGCTCCAGCGCCCGGCGGTTGGCCACGCCGGTCAGCGGGTCCACCAGCGCATGCGACGCGAGCTCCTGGTTGCTGCGACGCAGGTGGTCCACCAGGCTCTCCCGCTCCACCTGGTGGGCGATGAGCTTGGCGAACATGCCGAGCACCTTCACCGTCTCCGGCGACACCGGCACCCGGGAACCGCTGGCGGCGCAGAGCGTGCCGAAGAGCCCACCGTCGAGATGGCGCACCGGCTGGCTCAGGTAGGTCTGGATGCCCAGCTCCCGGGCCGCCGCGGAGTCACCCCAGCAGTCGGCGACGTTGTCGGTGTAGGCACGGCCCTCGTCGAGCGCGCGCTTGCACAGCGTGTCGCCCCAGGGCACGTCCAGGCCTTCCGGAATCTGCATGTGCTGGGTATTGCGCGAGTACAGCACGTGCTGCACGCCCTGATCCTGGTCGATGGTGGTCAGGTAGGTCGACTCCATGCCCGTCACGGTTTCCAGCAATTCCAGCAGCGGGCGGGTCAGGCTCTCCAGGTCGTTGGCACCGGAGACCGATTCGGCGAGGCGGTTGAGCAGTTGTTCCATGGGCGAAAATATACGGCGAGTGGGCGACAGTGCCAAAAAAGCGCGTCTGACCCCCGGGGGATGCAACTCCCGCGCCTGCGCACAGCCCGCGCTCCGCTAGACCCCCACCCGCTCCAGCTCCGCATAGGCCTTGGCCAGCCAGACGCGCACGCGCTGGCGCTCCAGCAGGCTCAGGCCGATGCCGTCGTTGGCCGCTGCCCAGAAGCTGGTGCTGCGTGCGTCGATGCGTGTCATCGCCGCGTCATGGAGCTTCGGCAGCGTGGCGATCTTCGCCCCCAGGGCCAGCGCCCGGTCCTTCTGGCCCGAGGCCTCCAGGATGTCGAAGTCCTCGCTGCGCAGCTGGTTGAGTACCAGCGTGTAGTCGAGCTGGTCGCCGAAGCGGTCCAGCAGGCGCGCCAGCAGGTCCACCGAGTCGCGCCCCGAGTCCATCACGTGCCAGTAGCGCACCGCGATACCGAGCTCCCGCGCCAGCTCCAGCATCCCGGACTCCTCCATCCAGCGCAGCAGCGGTCGCTGCGTCTGGGCCGCCAGGTCCACCACGATGCGCCGCTGCTCGTCATCGAGCGCCGCCTCCACCACCTTGTCGAGGCTGGCGTAATCGTCGATCACCACCGGCGAGGCGTAGTCGGCGTAGAAGCGCAGCAGCGCCCCATGCGAGCGGTCCGAGTCGAAGCCGAGGAAGGGCAACTGCCGGTCGATCAGGTACTGCGCCATCAGGCGGGCCACCAGCGACTTGCCGACCCCGCCCTTCTCGCCACCGATGAAATGGATCGTTGCCATGCTGGGTGCTCCGGGGTGGGGGACATCGGGTGGGGGAGGGGTGGCATCGGGCTCAGGCTCCGCCATGACCTCCTCGGGGGTGGCCGGCGGCAGCGGGGCAGCGACGCACAAGCGGCCCTGCTTCCAGGCGAGGCGCAGCTTGACGGAAACCGTGGGGTTCAAGCAGTTGCCGGCGCCGTGGCGCCGCTCCGGTGGGGTACAGCGTTCGAGCGGACAACCGGGCACGCACAGGGCATGCCATCGTGGCCGGGTCCGCCGACCGCCGCAGGGCAATGCCCGAGCTTACGCGGTTGCCGCGACGCTTTCAGTGCACCAGGGCTTCCAAACCCGCCGACATGTGCGGCAGGGACGGCATGTCGTGCAGGGCCGAGTCCTCCAGCCCCAGCACGCGCAGGCGGGCGGAGATCACCTGGGGCAGCTGCGAGGGCGGGCTGCGGCGCCACTCGAACTCGCCGGCCACCCAGGCGCCCAGCGCCACCAACTGGCCCAGCCTGGCGTCCCGGCCTTCGGGCGCCCCCTGCGATTCGCGCAGCGCCCTCACCATCGGCGGAGGGAAGTTCCAGCGTTCCGCCAGCGCCGCCGTCACATCCACGTAGGTAAAGCCCAGCCGGCTGCGCTCGGCGCCGGTACGCCCCTCGTCGTAGAACGGGCAGAACCGGTCCAGCACCGTCATCTCCTCGCCCATCACACTGGCGGCCAGCGGCTCGCCCAGGGCGCGCATCAGCCCCACGGCGAAGGCCGTCTCGGCATCGCTGCGCAGGGCCTGCGCCAGGTGCCGCGCTGCCACCGCGGAGTGCAGGCTGTAACGCCAGAAGGACTGCACCGGGAACTGCGCCGGGAAGCGGATGGCTCCGGAAAGCCCCACCGACATCACCAGGTTGCGCGTCGCATGCGTGCCCACGAATACCACCGCATCCTGCAGCCGCGTGACCGTCGCCGGGCGGTGGTAGAAGGCGGAGTTGGCCAGGCGCAGCAGCTTGGCGGACAGCACCGGGTCGGTGCCCACCAGCCGCGACACGCGATCCACGTCGGTCTCCGGCTTGTCGAACTCCACCATCAGGTCCCGGATCGCCTTGGGCACCGTGGGCAGGTTGTTGACGTGGTCCAGCAGGCTTTGGGCGTCGGCAATGGCCACGGTCGTCTCCGGATTCAGGGCTATCCGGAGGGTTAGCGGCAGCAAGGCCGCCGACTTGAGGAACGGGTGTGTTGTATCTGGCGGATGTACCCGGTTGGCTGCTGGCCGGCAGGCTGTGACCGAGGGCTACACGGTTGATCCAGGCGCCTGAACGCTTTCTGGACACTCCCGGCCTTGCGGTAGGATGCCGTCGTCATGGGAACCATCCGGCACATCTACATCGCCCCGCTACGCGGCGCACCGATGGAGGAGCAGGCGCAGGCCGAGGCCATCGCCGGCTGCGGCCTGCGTGGCGATCGCTACGCCGACGCCGCCAACCGCGAGTCACCCGACTACCAGCTCACCCTGATCGAGTTGGAGAACATCGAGGCCTACGTCGAATCCAGCGGCCAGCCCATGGCCCTGCACGAGCCGCGCCGCAATCTCGTCACCAGCGGCGTGCGCCTCAACGAGCTCTGCGGACGTCGGTTCCGTGTCGGCGAGGTAGAGCTGGAGGGGCTGGACCTTTGCGAGCCCTGTGCTCTGTTCGGTGAGCGCACCCGGTTCGAGGCCGTGCGATTCTTCGTGCGCCGCGGCGGCTTGCGTTGCCGCATCGTCAAGGGCGGGGTGCTCCGGCCCGGCGACGCCGTGGTTGCCTTGCCTTGAGCGCCGAACTCGCCGCCCACGCCGGCCTCTTCCTCGCTGCCTTCCTCGCCGCCACCATCCTGCCCGCGCAGTCCGAGGCCGTGCTGGTGGGCCTGCTGCTGGCCGGCTACACGCCCTGGACGCTACTGCTCGTCGCCACCGTCGGCAACGTGCTCGGCGCGGTGGTCAACTGGCTGCTGGGTCGCGGCCTCGCCGGTGCCTCCTCGCGCTGGGCGCCGCAGCAGGGGCCCATGCTGGAGCGCGCGCAGCGCTGGTATCACCGCTACGGCCGCTGGTCCCTGCTGCTGAGTTGGGTGCCGATCATCGGTGATCCGTTGACCGTGGTGGCCGGCATGCTGCGCGAGCCGCTGCCGGTCTTCCTGCTGCTGGTGACCGTGGCGAAGCTGGGGCGCTACCTGGTGCTGGCGGCGATCACGCTCTGAGCCTCAGCGCGCCGCCCAGCGGGATCGCGCATTCACGTCGCCTTCGCCCGCTGCTCGATGCGGCGCTCATCGTAGAAGACAAAGACGCGCACACTTTCCTCGGTCAGGCGCACGCCGTTGACCACCATCTCCTTGCGGCCGGGCATCTTCAGGGGATAGAACTCCATCTGCCCGCTGTGGCCGAAGCTCGCCTCCTGCAACAGCGACAGGGCAAAGTCGCGCAGAGCCTCACGCGAGGAGAAATCCAGGTTGATGCAATGCCGGTCCGTATCGAAGTGTGCATGCATGCAATGCGTCTCATCGTGCAGCACCTCGGGCGAAGGCGTGGCGCTATCGCCTTCACGGATCACGATGGTCTGGGACTTGCGCGGCATGCCGGGGCTACCTTCTCGGGGAAATCGGGCGTCGGGAGCATAGCGAAGGCCCGCCCACCGTACATACCGCCGCGATCCCCGTAGAATCCGGCACATGCTGCTCCTGCTCTTCCCCAGGCTGGCCTATCGCCGCGCCGTGCATCGCGCCGGCCTTGCGCGTCCGGACGCCCTGTGGGCGCAAACCCGCGCGATCCATTCCGGCCTGGCGCCGCCGCAGCGCGTGAACCGGCCGGGGCTGGCGCTGATGCTGCGCTACATGGCCTGGAGCCGTGCGCTGTACCAGGCCCTCTGCGAATCCGGCCTGGCACCGGACGCCGCGGGCGCGGTGGTGCGCCAGGTCAACTGGAGCATCTTCGGCCCCGGCATCGGCGTCGCCTTTCGCATCTCGCGCCTGCGCGGCATCGAGCCCCTGCCGCGCGTGCGCCTGGTCACCGACCTGCTGTTCGCCCTGCTGTTCACGCGCCCTTTCCGTCGCCGCCCGGTGGCGGACGGCGAGAATGTCAGCTTCGAGGTCACGGCCTGTCCGCTGGCGGATTACTTCAAGGCCCAGGGCCTGCCGCAGCTCACGCACCACGCTGCCTGCAGCCTGGACTTCCTGATGGCCCGCGACTGGGGCGTGTCACTGAGCCGCGAGTTCACCATCGCCAACGGCCATCCACTCTGCGACTTCCGCTTCCACAAGTCTTAGAATCGCCGGCCGTTCCACCGACAGATCGACATGAGCCTTCCGTCCTTCCTGCAGAAGCTGCGCGAATCCCCCGAGACCCTGGAATTCGCCGACACCATCGCCGCCATCGAGGCGACGTATGCCTACACGCCCACCGCCTTCCGCAACGGTGAAGTGGAGAATGCCGCCGGACAGAACGGCGGCTCCTGCAAGATTTTCTCCTTCGCCAAACTGCAGGGTTTCAGCGAGGCCCAGACCCTGGCCTGCTTCGGTCGCTACTACCGCGAAGACGTCCTGCAGCACCCGGACGCCACGGACCACCAGAACATCCGCAACTTCATGCGTAGAGGCTGGGCCGGCGTGTCCTTCGAGGGCGAGGCACTGAAGCCCCTCTGAACCCGAAGGCTTGCTCCCCTCTCCCTCCGGGAGAGGGGCTGGGGGTGAGGGACCGCCGATGGATCACGCGCCGCCGCTAGCGGATTGCGCTTGCCTCACGCCCGCTGCCTGAAATACCGGCTCGGCGGCGCGCCCAGCGCCCGCCGGAACATGCCGGTGAAGGCCGCCGGGCTGTCATAGCCCAGGTCCAGCGCCACGGTGGTCACCGCCTCTCCTGCCGCCAGCCGCGGCAGCGCCGCGAACAGGCAGGCCTGCTGCTTCCACTCGGCGAAGCTCATGCCGGTCTGTTCGCGGAACAGGCGCGTGAAGGCGCGGCGGCTCATCTCCAGCGATTCGGCCCACTGGTCGATGTTGTCATGCGGCGTCGGCTGGTCCAGCAGGCGCCGGCAGCGCTTGGCCAGGCGCTGGTCGCGGGGGAAGGGCAGGGACAGCGGCAGCACCGGCAGCCGCGTCATCTCCTGCTGCAGCAGGAGCATCAGCAGCCCGTCACGGCCCTGCGCATCGTACTCCAGCGGCACGTCGATGGACTCCCGCAGCAGTTCGCGCATCAGCGGCGACATGCCCACCACCTGGCAGTGCTGCGGCAGGCCGGGGATCGCGTCGGGCCAGACGAAGGCGCTGTGCGTTTCCATCGGTCCCATGGTCATGTGCACGCTGTGCACCTCGCCGGCGGGCAGCCACACCGCCTGCTCCGGCGGCACCACCCAGGCGCCGTGCTCCGTCACCACCATCATCACGCCGGTGGCGCCATAGAGCAGCTGCGAGCGCCGGTGCGAATGCGGCTGCACCACGTGGCCGGCGACATAGCGGTTGCCGATCGCCACCACGGCGCTGGCCACCTGGTCGTACAGCGGCTGGTAATGGACGTCCCACATCTTTTGGCCCGATCTCGACAAAAACGTGCCCAGGCACGCAAGCGGGACAAATCATAGCGCGTAACCTGCCGCGCCATCGCCGGGAGCCTCCTTTCCGCTCCCGGCAGGACCCGGAGAGTTTCCATGAGTGACATCGCCGCAGCGCCTCAGGCGCAGCCCTCCGCCGAGAGCACCGCCTTCGGCATCATCACCGCGATCAGCTTCTGCCATCTGCTCAACGACATGATGCAGTCGCTGCTGCCTTCGATCTATCCGATCCTGAAGGACTCGCACGGCCTCACGTTCGGCCAGATCGGCATGCTCACTTTCGTCTACCAGGTCACCGCCTCGTTATTGCAGCCGATGATCGGCCATTACACCGACCGCAAGCCGCAGCCCTACTCGCTGGTGGTGGGCATGGGCTTCACGCTGGTGGGCCTGCTGGGCCTGGCCTATGCCAGCGGCTTCACCGCCCTGCTGGTGGCGGCGGCGCTGGTCGGCACCGGCTCCTCCGTGTTCCACCCGGAATCCTCGCGCGTGGCGCGCATGGCCTCCGGCGGCAAGCACGGCCTGGCGCAGTCGCTGTTCCAGGTGGGCGGCAACGCCGGCTCCGCCATCGGCCCGCTGCTGGCCGCCTTCATCGTGCTGCCATTCGGCCAGCACAGCGTCGCCTGGTTCTCGCTGTTCGCGCTGCTGGGCATGCTGCTGCTGTGGAACGTCGGCCTGTGGACCGCGCGTCACGGCCTGGCGCGGCTCAAGCCGCGCGCCTCGCAGGCCGCCGCCGCCCTGGTGCCGCTGCCGCGCAAGCGTGTGCTGCTGGCGGTGGGCGTGCTGCTGGCGCTGATCTTCTCCAAGTTCTTCTACATGGCCAGCATCACCAGCTACTACACCTTCTATCTGATCGAGCGCTTCGGCGTGTCGGTGCAGTCGGCGCAGTTGCACCTGTTCCTGTTCCTGGGCGCCGTGGCCGCCGGCACGCTGGCGGGCGGCCCCCTGGGCGATCGCTTCGGCCGCAAGCCGATCATCTGGGTGTCGATCCTGGGCGTGCTGCCGTTCAGCCTGTTGCTGCCGCATGCCAGCCTGTTCTGGACCAGCGTGCTGACCGTGCCCATCGGCTTCATCCTGGCCTCCGCCTTCCCGGCCATCGTGGTCTATGCGCAGGAACTGCTGCCGGGCCGCACCGGCACCGTCGCCGGCCTGTTCTTCGGTTTCGCCTTCGGCATGGGCGGCGTCGGCGCCGCCGTGCTGGGCCTGCTGGCAGACGCCACAAGCATCGGCTTCGTCTACCAGGTCTGCGCCTTCCTGCCGGCCATTGGCCTGCTCACGGTGCTGTTGCCGGACACGCGCGAAGCGCGGGGCTGATCGGCGCCAACGAAAAAGGGCCGGGGCAGGATATGCCCCGGCCCTTTTTTCATGAGCGGCGAACCCTGCTTCGGCCCGGCGCGCGGCGCCATCCTCCGAAACGGTGAGGCAGGCTCACCAGCCGCGTCCTAGGATGCCGGTCATTCCCTGACCAGCCCCCGCCCCGACCATGGCCTTCGCAGACTCCAACAGCGCCGAGCTCGCCTCCTGGCGCGATACCGTCCTCCGCTTCCTCGCCGACGAGGTGGAGCCCCATTACGAGAAGTGGGAAAAGGCCGGCATCGTCCCGCGCGAGCTGTACGGCAAACTCGGCGCCGCCGGCCTGCTGTGCGTGGACCTGCCCGACGAATACGGCGGCAGCGCTGCCCCGCTGGCCTTCTCGTTCGCCATCGCCGAGGAGAGCGCGCGGCTGGGCTACATGTCGCTGACCTCCAACATGATGATGCACTCCGACATCGTCGCCCCCTACATCCGGCACCTGGGTACGGAGACGCAGAAGCAGAAATACCTGCCGCGCATGGCCAGCGGTGAGTGCTTCGGCGCGCTGGCGATGAGCGAGCCCGGCACCGGCTCGGACCTGCAGGCCATCCGCACCTCCGCCGTGCCCGACGGCGACGGCTGGCGCCTCAACGGCTCCAAGACCTTCATCACCAACGGCCAGCACGCCGGCGTGGTGATCGTGGCCGCCAAGACCGACACCAAGGCCGGCGCAAAGGGCATGACCCTGTTCCTGGTGGATACCGAGCTGCCGGGCTTCCGTCGCGGCCGCAACCTCGAGAAGATCGGCATGCACGCTGCCGATACCTCCGAGCTGTTCTTCGACGACGTCCGCCTCGGCCCCGACGCCGTACTGGGCCGCCTCGGTGGCGGCTTCGGACATTTGATTGACGAACTCCCGCGCGAGCGCCTGATGCTGGCCGTGGCCGCCGTCGCGCATGCCGAGGGCGCCCTGCAGCGCACCATCGAATATGTAACCAGCCGCAAGGCCTTCGGCCAGACCGTCGCCAGCTTCCAGAACACCCGCTTCGAGCTGGCCAAGATCAAGACCGACGTCGAGACCACGCGCGCCTTCTACGAGAAGTGCTGCCGCCTGTACGAGGAAGGCAAGCTTGACGTGCCCACCGCCGCCATCCTCAAGCTCGCCAGCAGCGAGATGGAATGCCGCGTGGTGGACGCCTGCCTGCAGCTCTTCGGCGGCTACGGCTACATGGCCGAGTACCCGATCTCGCGCTACTGGACCGACGCCCGCGTGCAGCGCATCTACGGCGGCACCAACGAGATCATGAAGGAAGTGATCGCGCGCTCGCTGGTGGGGCGCTAGGCGGGCGGCAGCAGTCCCAGCTCGGTTGCCTTGAGCGCGGCTTCCGCCCGCGAGGTGATGTTGAGCTTGCGATAGATCGATTTTACATAGTCGCCCGCGGTATGCGGGCTGATCGACATCACCTGTGCCAGGCGCTTCACCGAAATTCCCTGCGCGAGGAGCCCCAGGGCCTCGACCTCACGTGGTGACAGGTTGTGCTCGGCCCGCCGGGCGCGGGGTACGTTGCCAAAGTGCTGGATCAGCTTGCGCGCGATGGCAGGTGACAGCGGTGGCGTGCCCTCGAGGATGCCGGTGAGCTGGCGTACCAGGCTTGGGCGAGGGTCATCCTTCACCAGGTAGCCCTGGGCGCCCGCCTGCAGGGCCGGGAACAGGTGCCCGTCATCGTCGTAGATGCTGGTGACGACAATGCGCGTATCCGGCCAGCGGAGGTTGACGGCGGCAATCACATCGACGCCGGAGCCATCCGGCAGGTGCAGGTCGACCAATGCCAGATCGTGGCGTCGCGCGGCCACGCATTCCAGTGCTGCGGTCCGCGTATGGGTGGCATCCACGCAAGCCAGGGGGAATGCTTCCCTCACGATTCCGGTAAGCAGCTCCAGCGCATCCGGGTGGTCTTCCACGATCAGGATGGTCTTCATCAGGCGCCGGCCTCCGGGCGGCTCAGGTCTGCCAGCGGCAGCTCGCAACGCACCAGGGTACCGGTCCTGAGACCCTGGGTGTCGTAGCGGTCCTGCCATTCCAGGATGGCGCCAATCTGCTCGGCACGCTGCCGCAGGTTGCGCAGGCCATTGCCCGCCTTCCACTCGGAAACGGGCGCACAAAGCGAGTGATCCTCTACCTCCATCGAGAACCGGCCCGCCGCGCAGTGCAGGCGGACATGGATGTCCCGGCTGCCCGTGTGCTTGAGCACATTGGTCACCGCTTCGCGCAGCACACGGCCCAGGGTGATCTTCTGTCGAGTGCCACAGCGCAGGTCGGGCAGCGATCCGAGCTCCCAATCCAGATGTCGTCCCGCGGCATCGCAGCGCTGGTCGGCCTCCGCGCGCCAGTCGGATACGGCCTCAAGGAGGCTGCCCTCAGGTTCGTTGAGATGCCCGATCAGCAGGCGCAGGTCTGATAGCGCCGCACGCGCGGATTCGCTGGTCTTGCCGTCCTCGGAGCGATGAACCAGGGTCAGCAGGCGAGCGCCAAGATCGTCGTGCAGGTCGCGCGCGATGCGCTCGCGTTCTTCCTTGGCAGCGCGCTCCTTCTGAAGTGAGACCGTCTGCTGGTAGCTGTCCTCGATCTCACGCGTGATGAGTTGTACGCGCTTCTCCAGTTCCAGGCTCGTGTTCTCGGCCGACGCCAATGCCTCGGCGTGGCGCGACATGAGACGCATCACCACGCCCATCATCATCAGCGGCAGGGCGAGTTGGATCAGTGGCCGATCGGTATAGGTCAGCACGCGTAGCTGCACCAGGTAATCGTGCAAGCCCGTCAGGAAAATCAGGGCCCCGGCGGCCATGAAAGCGGTCTGAGCCTGAGAACGCTCGCTGCGGATCAAGCGGATGAGTTGCACGATGATGACCGTCACCATCAGCGCATCCAAGGCGTAGGAAAGTCGGGCCGCGAACTGGGTCGACCCTGGTGGTGCCAGGAGCAGAAGGAGCGAGCCGGCCAAAGCGACGCTCCACAGCCGACGTGGATGGAAGCGCGTGGCGAGTTGGTTGAAGGCCACCAGGCTGCCGGAAATACTGGCGCTCAACAGCAGCACGATGGCGGGGATCAGGCGCTCGGCAGTGACGTTGTCCACGCCGGGATCGGTGACGAACACCCGCGCCGTGCCCAGTGCGCCGGCGATCATGGCCGTGCCCAGATGCAGGTAGGCCGGATCGCGCCGGTGGCGTCCCCAGAGCAGCAGCAGCGCCAGGCCGGTGAGTCCCATCAACGTCGCGGTGATCTGCGGCAGCAGGATGCGTACCCGGTATTCTCGGTCGAATGTCGCCTGCAAGCCTTGCATGCGATCAACCACTACCGTCGAGAGGTGGCCGACTCGCTGTTCACTGGCAATGGAAAGTGCATCATCGCTGTGAAGCCGGATCAGGAGTTCATTGCGTCCCTGGCGCTGTGCGCCCTGGGGCCAGGCGGCCAGCACCGGAAAGTGACACATGCGGCGTACCCGCGGGCCGTCCAGGGGGCCACCTCCGCTGTAGAGCAACTGCCCATTGGCATAGATCCAGACGTTGTTGCAGGCACGCCGCAGATAGATGCCCAGCAATGCTTCGGGTTGCTGGATATCCACTTGCAGGCGATACCAGGCGGTGCCTTCATGCTCTGGCCGACGGTCGCTCCAGTGGTCGGGCAACGTCACCGGCCGCCAGCCCTGGCCGAGGTCCAGTTCGGCCTGCTGCAAGTCCACCGCCTGCGAGGGGCCACTCAGCAGGGCGCCGAGCATCAGCAGGGCCGCCAGCAGGATGAATGGTGGCCGTCGCGTTTCGGCGTGTCGGTGGATGGAGGGCTCCAGTGAATCCGATTGGGCTTGCAGCGATGAATGAAGAGCGCAACTTTAGACAGAAGCCCGCCGTCGCGGCACCCCAGGAACAGGGGGCGCGCCGGCGGGCCGCTGGTAGCCTCAGCGAGAATTCGTCAGGTTCATGCCGTTGCAGGCCCAGCCGCTGAGCTGGTTGCCGACCACCCGGTTGGCGGTCACGGTGACCATGCCGTTGACGCGGCGTAGCTGGATGCTGACGTAGGTGTTGGTGGTCCGGTCCGGATAGTCGCGGGCTAGCAGCGACCACTCGCCGTTGGCGGCGGTTTCTACCACCTGGTCGTTGTGGTCACCCGCGATCATCGCGTCCAGCGTGACCGGACTGGATGTGCCGAGGGTGGCGAACTGCAGGCGCCCATCGGACAGCGCGGATACGCGACAGGTCTCGCCCGACTTTCCCAGCACGCCGTTGTTGCTGAACAGGGGGCCGGTGTAGGTGCCGAGCACGACGGCGTTGATGTCGCTGGCGTTGGCGGCACTGGTGCTGTTCCAGCGGTCGCCCGCCGTACCTGGCGCGCGGTTGTCGACCATCCAGCAGCGAATGCTCTTCTGGATCTGTGGCGGCACCTGGGAGGTATCGTTTACCACGGTGGCCTGGGCGTAGGTCAGCTTGTTGCGTCTCACCTCGATTTGCACCGAGCTGACGTCGCGGCCAGGGGCGCCCACGGCCTCGAGGTTCCAGCTTCCGGCATAGTTGGGCTGCGGACTGATCTGGCTGGAGGTGGTTCCGACCACGGCCTGGGCGATACTGAAGTCGCCCACGGTGACGCGCAGGTTGCCGTCGCTCCCGACATCCACTGTGCAGTTGGTACCGGCGGTATCGACGCTACCCTGGCTGCGGTACAGCGTGGCGATGCCGGTGTAATGTCCCACCATGCTGCTCAGTTCCTCGGCGCGAATATCGCCAGGCTGGCCCAGTGCAGGGCGACGCTGTGCCGGCAGTACGATGTTCTCGTTGGGAAAGGTCGTTTCGCCTTCTTCTTCGTCCTCATCGGGAATTTCCAGCGCGGTGCGCAGTTCCGCGGTGGCGAACGGCGCCAGCTCCCGGTAGGCGTCGCTGCGCAGCGTCTCGAACTGTGCAGACGTATAAGTGAAGCCCGCCGCTTCGGCTCCGTCTAGCTCGCCGTCGGCGAGGTCCTCGGCCAGCGCATGGGTCACCGACACGGCCGGATTGGCGCCCGAGCCCAGGGCCGCCAGGGTCGCGAGGTAGAACGCGTAGCGATCCGCAGTGTTGTTGTCCAGGCTGCCGGCAGCCAAGCCCGCGTCCCAGAGGCGCGGCGTGGACTGCGGGTCGAACTCGCTGCCGCTGCCGAATAGCGCAACGGTCACTGCCGCCGCGGCAGCGGATATCTGCGCCGCAGTCGGGACTTGGCCGGTGCCGGCCACGGCAAGGGCGCGGCTGGTGGCGATCTCCGTCAGCGGTGTGATCGCGGCGGCAAAGGCCGTGCCCCGGCGAAAGCCGGTGACCAGGCTGCGCAGCCGGGTGTCTGCCGGCAGTGCTACCTGGGTGGCCAGCGATTCGTCGTAGTAGAGGCCGGCGGCTCCGGGAATCAACTGCAGCAGTAGCGGACCAGTGCAATCGCCGCTCAGGCTCAAAGTCGCGCGTCCGTCTGCCCCCGCCGGGCCGCTGCCCATTAGGCGGTCATCCTGCAGGCAGCGCACCTCCACCCTTGCGTCGGACACGCGTCCCAGCGAGGGGGTGATGGTGGCTGTCGTAGTCACTGGAATCGGCGAGGCACCCATGCCGTCGTTGTCGGAGCAAGCGACGAGGCTGGCGCAAGCCAGCAGGGCGGGGAGCAAAAGGCGGGAGGAAATGGACATGCGGTGGAACTCCATGTGCGGTACGCACACGCTAGTCGGCCGCCGCGTGCCGGCCTATCCCGTGATTCCGGGGATTGTCACCTGTGCCGCTGCGAACTAGCTTGCCGATGTCGTACGGCCGCTGCCCACTCGAGCGCGTCTTCCAGCCGGTCGTTGCCCCAGAACAACTCACCGGCCACCACCATCGCCGGCGCGCCGAAAACCCCGAGGCGGACCGCCTCGTCGGTCTGTGCCGCCAGCTGCTGCTTTGATTCCGGCGTCTGCGCGGCGGCCAGTATCGCCGCCGCATCGCCGGCGCCGGCCTGCGCCAGGCAATCCGCGATCACCACCGCGTCCGCGATGTCCCGGTCCTGTGCGAAGTTCGCCGCATACACCCCGCGGACGAAGGCCGGCAGCCAGGGCTCCCCGGCATGGCGGCAGGCCACCCGCGCCGCCAGCAGGCCATTGCGTGGAAAAGCCGACGGCCGCCGCAGCGGCAGACCCAGCTTCTCGCAGCCACGCTCCAAGTCGCGCCACATGTACTGGCCCTTTACCGGGTAGAGGTTGAAAGGCGAGTCGGTCCAGCCCTGCTGCCTGAAGATCGGCCCCAGCAGGAAGGGGCACCATTCCAGTGCCACGCCCGCCTGCGCCGCCGCCTGCTCGATGCGCATCGCCGTGAGATAGGAATAGGTACTGGCGAACTCGAACCAGAATTGCAGTTTCATCGGATGGATCATCGTGACGGGGCCATGAGCTTAACGGGCCTCGCGCATCAGCCGCAGGATCACCAGCGCGATGCCCAGGATGAACAGGCATAGGCTCCACATCATTACCTGCGCCATCACGCCCCAACCGGCATAGACCCCGGCGATTCCCGCCGCCACCAGCATCAAACCCTGGCCGCCATTGCTGACCAGCCCCATGCGCAGTACGCCTCGCGGAAACTCCCCGCGCCGCGCCTGCTCGATGCCGCCGTAGTAGCCTGCCAGCAGGGCGAGCGTGGAGAGCCCATACAGCCTCAGGAACAGCATGGTCGGCTGCGGCGGAAACCCCAGCCACTGGTACAGGGCCGCCGGCGTCAACAGCATCGGCAATGCCGCCGCCAGCGCGGTACCCACGATCTTGATCCATAGCAGGCGGATCACAGGGGCCAGTTCGCCGTTCATGATGTCTTCAGCCGCTGCGTGAAGAACGCCAGGATCTCGTCACGCGCCGCCACCGTGGGCTGGCCGGCCTCGTCGATCAGATGCGCCGTCACCACGCTGTGCGGGCTGGCCACGATCCTGGCGAAGAACGGCGGCGGCTCCGGATGCGCGGCCGCATCCGGCAGCACGCGTGCCACGAAGCGCGGCCCCAGCGCCTCGCCCAGGGCCGCGAAGCGTTCCGCACGGCAGTGGCGGTCACCGGCAAAGCGGTAGGCCATCACGGTCAGGTCCTCGCGTTCCAGGCGCTCGCGCACCAGTGCCAGGTCTTCCGGCGGGATGTCGAGCGCGGTCGGCTGGTCCATCGGCATCGAGGGCTGGCAGACCACGGGTGCGATCGTTGCCGGCTCCAGCATCAGCGACAGTGCGAAGTTGCCGGTGAAGCACATGCCGATGGCGCCCACGCCCGGCCCGCCGCATTCCGCCTGCGCCTGCCGCGCCAGCGCGCGCAGCCAGCGGGTCACCGGGCTGCTGCCGGCGGCCAGGCCGCGGAACTCCGCGCTGATGCAGGTGCGGCGGAACACCGCCACGCCTTCCTCCGCTCCCGGCACCGCGCCATCGCGGCCGAACAGCGAGGGCATGTACACCGTGAACCCGGCGTCGCGCACCCAGCGCGCAAAGCGCGCCACCTGCGGGCTGATGCCCGGCATCTCCGTCATCACGATCACCGCGGGCCCCGATCCGGCGACATGGACCGCCTTCTCCACGCCCTCCAGCGTGACCGGCCGGCGCTCGAAATCGTCCAGCGGATCGTCCACGTCCATCCTGCCTGCCTTGCCCATGCCTTCTCCCGTGGCCGGGTCATCGCGGCCGGTTTGTATTGCAGCCTGGGCAGGCCCAGAATGGCAGTGTCCGATAAGACTGTTTAAAGGCTTAATCCGCCATGCATGATTTCACCGTCCTGGTGCTGGAAGGGGCCTACGCCAGCAGCGTCGCGCTGACCCACGACATGCTGGCCACCGCCGCCACCCTGGCGCCGCGCGCCCGCGTGCCGGCACCACGCTGGCGCTTCTGCTCACTGGAGGGCGGCAGCGTCACCCTGCAGGGCGGTATGCGCATCGACACCACCCGCCTGCCGCTGCGCAGTCGCGACGATCGCTCCACCTGGGTGCTGCCGGGCTTGGGCATGGAGTCCCCCGCGCTGCTGGCGCAGCGTCTCGCCCGCGACGACGTGCGCCGCATCGCGGTCGCCCTGCAGCGGCACGCGCGCGCCGGCGGCGCGGTGGCGGCGTCCTGCTCCTCGGTGTTCCTGCTGCAGGCCGCCGGCCTGCTGGACGGGCGCCGCGCCACCACTACCTGGTGGCTCGCGCCCTTGCTCCAGCAGCAGGAGCCGGGCTGCAAGGTCGACGCCGACCGCATGGTCTGCGCCGATGGCCCCGTCACCACCGCCGGCGCCGCCTTCGCGCAGACCGACCTGATGCTGCACCTGCTGCGGCAGCGTTGCGGCGCGGCGCTGGCCGACGCCGTATGCCGGGCATTGCTGATCGACGGCCGCCAGGCCCAGGCGCCCTTCATCGTCCCCGAGCTTCTGGCCAGTGGCGACAACCTCGTGGCGCGGCTCGCCGCCCGCGTGGACAAGGCGCTGCCGCAGGCGCCCAGCGTCGCCATGCTGGCGGACGAGTTCTGCATGTCGGAGCGATCGCTGTCGCGCCATGTGCACCGCGCCACCGGCAAGAGCACGCAGGCCCTGGTGCAGAGCGTGCGCCTGCGCCGCGCCCGCGCCCTGCTGGAAGGCAGCCGCATGACCGTGGACCAGGTGGCCGAGGCCGTGGGCTACCAGGATGCCACCGCCCTGCGCCGCCTGATGAAGAAGATCGCCGGTGCCAATCCCAGCCGTTACCGGAGCGTGGTGGCGGCCTAGTGGGAACTTCGGGCTGACACGGGGTCCAAGCGCCCATGAACGCCGAGCCATCCATCGAGATCAGCATCGTCCCCAGCCACGCCCTCTCGCCGCCGCTGCGCCAGGAACTGCTGGCGCTCTGCAGTGCCGCTTACGAGGAAGACTTCACCGCCTACCTGAAGCTGCTGCAGCCCGCCACGCATGTCCTGGTGCGTGCGGATGGTGAGCTGGTGAGCCATGGCGCCTGGGTGGAGCGGGAGTTGCGGGCCGAGGGCGTGGGCGCGCTGCGCACGGCCTATGTCGAGGCCATCGCCACGCTGCCGTCGCAACAGGGTCGGCGCTACGGCAGCATCGTGCTGTCGAGCATGCCGCCTCTGCTGGCTGATTACGACCTTGCCGCGCTGTCGCCCTCGGTCGAGGCGTTCTACCTGCGCCTGGGCTGGGAAACCTGGCAGGGGCCGCTGTCCTATCGCAGCCCGCAAGGCGAGGAGATTCCCACGCCGGATGAACAGGTGATGATCCAGCGCCTGCCGCGCACGCCGCTGGCGCTGGATCTGCGCCGACCCCTCAGCGTGGACTGGCGTCCTCTGGAAGTCTGGTGAACCTCAGCGTCCCACCGGGATGCGCGCCGCCGGTGTCGGGCTGCCCTCGGAGCTGATCAGCAGTGCGCTGCCGTCTGCCGTCCAGGTCACCGCCTCGATCTGCGGATAGTCCGGCAGGTCCAGTGCTTGCGGCGCGTGCTGCAAGGCCTGGATCCAGGTCTGGCCGGCGCTGCGCTGGTAGATATAGGCCCGCGTCAGCGTGACCATCGCCAGGCGGGTGCCGGACGGATCGAAGTCCATGCCCGTCACCCAGTTGATACGCTCGGGGTTCTCCACGCCAGCCGGCGCACGCGGAATGTTGATCTCGCCCAGCGCCTCGGCGATCACCAGCGGCAGGATAGGGCGCAGCGGCACGCTATACAGCCGCGGCACCGCGTCGCGCTTGCTCAGCAGGTAGATGAAACCCTCCTGCGCATCCACCGTCACCGACTCGCAGTCGCGCGGGCCGTCCGGGTAGGCCATCAGGATCGAGCGCAGGGGTGCGGCGCGCAGGCCCGGCGTGGTGTCGGTGGGCAGTTCGGGTTCGCTGGCGACATACAGCGTCAGCAGCGGGCGGATCGCACCGTTGTCGCCGACATCGGCCATCAGCAGTCGCGGGGCGCCGTCCTCGGTGAAAGAGCTCATGTCCTCCCAGTCGAGATTGATCGTGCCGCTCAGGGTCAGCGTGCCGCGCAGTCGGCCGTTCTCGTCGAAGGCATAGGCCGCCGTGGGGCCGCCGCTGTCGTTGTGGCTCCAGTACAGGCCGGCCTCGCGCTGCGAGCGCGCCAGGCCCGAGGACTCGGTCAGCGCCGGGGCATCGATCTGGAACTCCCGGAAGCCGGCGCTGCCGCCGACCTCATCGCCGCTCGAACAGGCAGCGAGCGCAAGCGTAAAGGCCAGGCCGGCCAGGCGCAGCGGCAGAGTCATGGAAGTTCCCCGATGGAAAAGCCCGCCACGCTAGCCGTGTCATTTGACCGCCGCGTGACAGTGCTATGCCGGCCACGGCTGCATGGCCCAGCCTGCCGGCCCTGCCTCCAGGCGATGCGTCAGTCCGAGATTGCCCAGCAGGGCCTCGTCATGCGAGACCACCACCAGCGTGCCGGGGTACTGACGCAGCATCGCCTCCAGGGCCTGCAAGGAGGCCAGGTCCAGGTGATTGCCGGGCTCGTCGAGCAGCAGCAGGCGCACCGGGCGTTCTGCATAAAGCACCCGCGCCAGCGCCGCCTTCATCCGCTCGCCGCCGCTGAGCAGCCCGCTGTGCCGCTGCACGCGGTCCGCATCCAGGCCCAGCAGGGCCAGGCGAGAGCGCAGCTCGCCCTCCGCCTGCTTCGGCTGGTCGGCCAGCATCTGCTCCAGCAGCGAGGCTGCAGGGTCCAGCACGGAGAAATGCTGGTCCAGGTAGGCGGCCTCCACCTGCCGCTCGCAGCGCCCCGACTCCGGCGGCAGCAGGCCGGCCAGCACCTTCAGCAGCGTGGACTTGCCGCAGCCGTTGGGGCCGGTCAAGGCCAGGCGCTGGCCGCGCAGCAATCTCAGCGAGAGTTTCCGTGCCGGGCCGCGCACATGCGGCAAGCACACATCCTCCAGCGCCGCGATGCAGGCCGGCGCCGTGAAGGTGCCGGGTGGAAACAGCACCACCGGAACGTCCTGCTCTACCTGCGAGGCCGCTTCACGCACGCGCTGCGACAGCGCCTCGCGCGTTTGATCCTGCTGTGCGCGTAGGCGGCCGCTGCTGGTCTCGCTGCGTTCCTTCTGCCGGCCGATCAGGATCGGCGCCTGGTTGGCCTCCGTCGCCTGCCGGGCACCGCGGGAGAGCCGGTGCTCCAGCCGCTCGCGCTGCTCCACCAGCGCACGCTCCTCGCGTCGCCGCTCCGTCTTGCGCTGGTCCAGCAGCGCCTGGGCCTGTTCGCGCTCCTGAGTACGGGCCTGTGCGTAGAAGCGGTACCCGCCGCCATAGCTGCGCAGTCCGAGTGTCGACAGTTCCACGATGCGTTCCATCGTTTCCAGCAGTTCGCGATCATGGCTGACCACGATCAGGCCGCCGTTCCAGCGCTGCAGCTGTTCACGCAGCGCCTGTCGGTGCTGATGATCCAGGTGATTGCTGGGTTCATCCAGGATCAGCAGGTCCGCTCCGCTGAGAAAGGCGCCGGCCAGCGCCACGCGCATCGCCTCGCCGCCGCTGAGCTGCGTGGCGGGCGTGTCGTGCCGCAGCTGTGGCAGGCCGGACGCAGCCAACTCCTGCTGCAGCCGCTCGCGCAGGTCCCAACGTTCACCCACGGCGTCGAAGTCCTCCTGCCGAGTGCCGCCTGCTTCGATCCGCCGCAGCGCCTCGATCGCAGGCTGCATCCCTGCCAGCCCGGCCACGGTCTGGTCTGGCTGCGGGGTGGTCTGCTGCGCCAGGTAGTGCATAGGGCCGCTGCGCAGGCAGCGCCCGGCAGTGGGGGAGAGCTCGCCCGCCATGATGCGCGCCAGCACGCTCTTGCCCACGCCATTGCGCCCGACCAGCCCGGTGCGGCGGCTGTCAAAGCGTTCATCGAGATCGGAGAACAGCGCCCGGCCATCGGGCAACTGGAAACAAACGCCTTGCAGCGTCAGGGAGACGGGATTCGTCATGCGCACTCCGGAGCAACACCCAGGACTTCCCCGCGAGTGATCGCGGGATGGAAGCAGGCCGTCAGTGGACGGCGGGGTGTTACTGGCGCATCGGACGAAAGCTCCGGTGAGTGAAAGTAGGGGCGATTCTATGTTTACTTATAAACGCAGGATAGCCTGAGCCGATGGGCGGTTGATAAGGCTAGGCGAAAGCTTCCGGATGGGTCCGAACATACGCTGCCAGCATGGCGTAATTCTGCTCGCTCTCACCCCACATGACGCTGTTCATGTCCGAGAAGTCCGCATCGGGTAGACGGGATCGTGACAGCGCTTCGCGGATTGTCGCGGCTGAGGTCGTCGCTCCGACGGCGTCGAATACCAGCGGGAATTCCTGCATGTCGGGATCACCATCGAAAGGAGATTCGAAAAAGTACTCGAAGCCACCATTGTCGATGATGCCTTGTGCGGCCTGCAGCATCATGAAGACCTTGTGAGGCCAGGGTGAAGTGTGAGGATTGAAGCCCAGCGCTGCGATGCGATCTGTCACCGTGTCGAGGATATCTTCATCGTTCATGTCCGACTCCAGAATCTTCGCATCCCATAGAACACCGGAACCCCCGCCGCGATCAGCGCCAACCCGATCGCGCTGTCCACCGGCATGGTCCACACCGTGTTGACGATCAGCAGCACCGACACCAGCACGAACACGATCGGCACGAAGGGATAGCCCAGCACGCGATAGGGCCGCGCCAGCTCGGGCCGCTTGCGGCGCATCACGATCACGCCGGCACAGACCAGGCCGTAGAAGATCCAGGACGAGAACACCACGTAGTTGGTGAGCTGGTCGAAGCTGCCCAAGGCCGCCATCACCGAGGCGATCACGGCCTGCACCAGGATGGAGACCACCGGCACGCGGCTGCCCTTGCTCAAGATGCCCAACTGGCGGAAGAACAGCCCATCCTGCGCCATCGCATAGGGCACGCGCGCATTGCTGAGCACGGAGCCGTTCATGGCGCCCAGTGCGGAGATCACGAAGGCGATGGACACCACGCCCACCGCGGCCACGCCCATGAAGGTCATCGCCGCCTTGGTGGCCACCGGCAGCGCGCCGGGGTTCAGGCTGGAATTGGCGCTCAGCACTTCCGACAGCGGTAGCGCCAGGAAGTAGCCGAGGTTGATCAGGCAGTAGACCACCATCACCACCAGCACGCCCAGGATCAGCGACAGCGGCACGTTCCTCTCCGGCTGCTTCACCTCGCCCGCGGCCATCGGCAGGTTGTTCCAACCGTCGTAGGCCCACAGCGCCGCCAGCATCGCCAGGCCCAGGCCAGACAGCGTGAAAGCATGTGCGCCACTGCTCTGGTCCAGGTGCGTTACGTCCGACTGCGGGCTGAAGAACAGCACGCCCACGATCAGGCCCAGCATCATCAGCAGCTTCACGCCGGTGACGAAGGACTGCACGCGCCCGCCCACCGACACCTGCAGGCAGTTGAGCGCGGTGAAGAACAGCACGAAGCCAATGCCCACGCCGGCCTTGCCGCCGAGCAGGTGCAGGCCCACGGCGCCCTCCAGGAAGGTGGCGGCACCCACGCCGTAGGCGGCGATGGTGCCGGGGCCGGCGATCCAGAAGCGTGTCCAGCCGTTGAGGAAGGCGGAGAGGTCGCCGTAGGTTTCCCGCAGGTAGACGTACTCGCCGCCGGCCTTGGGAAACATGGCGCCCAGCTCGGCATAGCTCAGCGCACCAGCCAGTGACAGCAGTCCTGCCAGCACCCAGGCCAGCAGCACCCAGGAGGGCGAACCGACGTGCTGCGACATGATGGCGCTCTTCAGGAACACGCCGGTGCCGATCATCGAGCCCACCACGATGGCGGCGGCATCGACGAAACCCAGGCCGCGGATCAGGTGAGCGCTCATGGCGGGAGCCGTTGTGGAGACGGCCCCATACTAGCCCGAGCGTTGGGTACCGCGCGCGGCGGCTACTGGTTGATCTGCTCCAGGATCAGCGGGCGGATCACACGCCACAGGTTCACGCCCGTGGTGGAGCCTTCCAGCGTCCACAGCGCGGCGCTGTAGTCCTTGTCGAAGTCCATCCAGGGCGTGGCACCGAGCAGGCCGGGGTCGCTCAGTTCCGGGCCGGCGCTGCCGGGGTGGGCGGATGCGCCCGACAGCCACCAGCCGTTGCTGTAGCCGTCGAGCCCGCTGTCCTCGCCCACCGGCTGGAACAGCACCAGGCGCGAGCCGATCTGGCTGCCGGTCACGCTCGCCGCGCTCTGCGCCGACAGCACCGTATTGCCGTTGGCGCGGCCACCGTCGATGAACATGCGCATGATGCGCAGGTAGTCGAGCGCATCCGACAGCGCGCCGCCGCCGATGCGCGGGTTGTCGTTGCCCACGTAGCGGAAGGTCTCCAGGCCCAGGGGCGTGCCGACCTGCTGCTTGAAGAGTTCGTTCCAGGATTTGCCCGCAGCCTGCTGTGCCACGTAGCCGGCCAACTGGTAGCCCGCGCCGCTGTAGAAGAACGCCGCATTGGGCGGGAAGTTGAGCGTCAGGTTGGCGATCTCCTGCGCGCAGGCCTGCAGCGTGATGCTGTCATTCTCCATGCAGGACGAGCCGAAGGGCAGGCCGGAGCTGTGGTTGAGCAGCATCCGCATGGTGATCGGGGCCTTGTCCAGCGGCCAGGAGATGGAGCTGCCGAGGTAGGTCGACACCGGTGCATCCAGGTCCAGCAGTCCCTGGTCCACCAGCGACAGGATCGCCGCGGCCGAAGGCGCCTTGCTGGCCGAAGCGATGGGGATGGTCATTCGCGGCGGCATGTTGCCGCCGCTGCGTTCGAACACCAGGCGTCCGCGGATCTCCAGCGCGAAGTTGTAGCCATCCATCTGTCCTTCGCCGCTGCCCACCTGGTCGTCCAGCATCTTCGCCAGCGCCGTCCAGTCGTAGCTGATGACCTTGATCGTGGTCTCCGCCGTGCGCACGCCGCCGGGGCCGGTCGCGGTCAGTCGATATGTGGTGGTTTCCGTAGGCGACACGCTGAGGCTGCCGCTGGCGGGCTGCGTGCCCAGGCCCGGCTGGATGCTCACCGTGGTGGCTGCGCCCGTGGCCCAGCTCAGTATCGCGGACTCACCCGGCTGCAGCGAAACCGCGCTGCTGCCGAAGCTGGCGATCATGGGTGGCGGCAACACCGTCACCGTGACCTCGCTGCTGCTGTTGCCGCCGGGGCCGGTCGCGGTGAGACGGTAGGTGGTGGTCGCGGCCGGGCTCAGCGTCACGCTGCCATCGACGGCTACCATGCCCACGCCATTGTCGATGCTGACCTGCGTCGCGTCGGTGGTGGCCCACTGCAGCTGGCTGCTGCCGCCGGCGGCGATCGACGCGGGACTGGCGGTGAAGCTGTCGACGCGCGCGGCCGCCGGCTGCACCGTGACCTGCACGCTGGCGCTGCGGGTGCCGCTGCTGTTGGTGGCCGTGACGGTGTAGGTGGTCGTGGCTGTCGGGCGTACCGTGGCGGTGCCCTGCGCCGCCCGGTTGCCCAAGCCCGGCTCGATCCGCACCGTGGAGATGTTGACTGCCTCCCAACTCAGCGTGACCGCGCCGCCGGAGACCACGCTTGCCGGACTCGCCGTGAAGCTGCGCAGCACCGGTGCCGGCAACTCCGCCTCGCCTTCCTTGTCGCTTCCTCCTCCGCCACCTCCGCCACCGCAGGCACTGGCCAGCAGCACACCCAGGCCAAGCAGGGCAGATCGTAAAGCGGGTTTCGGAAACATCGCGGCGTCCTTGTTGGAAGAAGGGACGCCGAGGCGCCCTGCCGGCTCGGGGGGCGGCAGGGTCATGCTGCAGGCTTGAGGCTCGGTTCTGGCGCCTGGCAAGACGAGCGGCAGGGATGGCCGTGCGGAATGGGGCTAAATGGAGATCGTTTAATTTTTCTAAACGACTACCCCAGAACTTATCAATTGTTGCGCCGCACCAACCCCCGTAAATTGCACATCAACGAAGTACTTGTAGCGCAGAAGGAGGTACCCGATGTTTGCAACGATCATTGTCGCCAGTGTCGCCGCCAGCCTCATGTCGGTAGCCGTTCTGGATGTCACGGATACCGTTGCCGACCTCCGCCGCGCTGGACCCAAGCACTGACCTGACCTGTTTTTCCTGCCGCGGTGCGCGGCGCCGAGCCCTCCCCCCAAAGCTCCGCGCACCCCGGTAACGATCTCCTCCAGATCCCGCCATGGGATCTACTTTTCAAGGCCGCAATTTCCCTCGCGGCCTTTTCTTTTTTTCCGTAGCGCCCTGGGCATTCTTCGCATCCAGGGCGGCTTCTTCCAGCAGCCACTTCCTGAACGCCATCACCTCCGGCCGGCTGGCCGAGGCCGAGGCGGTGACCGCGTAATACGCACGGTCCAGTCGGATGGCCAGCGGGATTGCCACCACCAGGTCGCCGCGCCCGAGCTCATCGGACGCGAATAGCGGTGTCGCCAGCGTCACGCCTAGGCCGTCGGTGGCCGCGTCCAGCGCCAGCGTGGAGTGGTCAAACTGCAGGCCGCGGCGCGGATCCACGTCCGTCACCCCGGCATGGCGCAGCCACTGCGCCCAGCCCGAGCGGGAACGGTCCTCGATATGCGTGTCGCCGTGCAGCAGAGCGTGGTAACGCAGGTCGGCCGCCGTCTTCAGCGGATGCGCGCCCTGTCTGGTCAGGCGCGGATGACACATCGGCACGATATCCACGGTGAACAGCAGGTCCGCATGCTCGCTGTCCGGCCGGCCGTTGCTGAAGCGGATATCCAGGTCCGGTTCGGATTCCGGCGCGTCATCTGCGCCCGGACGCTCCGTGGGGCGGATCAGGTTGCCGCTGGCCAGCACGCGCACGTCGATGCCCTCGTACACCGCCAGGAAGCGGTGCAGGCGCGGCATGATCCAGCGGGATGCAAAGGTTGGCGTGGTCTTCACCGTCAGGTGCGGCGCGCGGCCGTAGTCGCGCAGCTCCCCCACGCCCCGCGTCAGCAGGTCGAAGCCGCGCTGGAACAGCGGCAACGCCGCATTCGCAGCCGGCGTCAGCTCCACGCCGCGCGGCAGGCGGCGGAACAGCTCGACGCCCAACTGTTCTTCCAGCGCCTTGATCTGGTGCGTCACCGCCGCCGGCGTCACGAACAGCTCGTCAGCCGCCCTGCGGAAGCTGCGATGACGGGCCACGGCCTCGAAGGCGCGCAGGGCATTGAGCGGAGGAAGGCGAGCGTTGGTCACAGGATGGCCGCCATGGGGCAGGCGGTCTTGGGGTGGACCTACAGTTTAGCCGGGATCGGAAAGTGGCAGGCCCACCCCGATGTAGGAGTTTGTCGACTGGTATTTGCTGTGCCTCAGGAACTCAGCGGGCTCACTAAGTGAGGCACTGGACCACTGCGTCCCCCCTGGTGGAGGCGCTACTGTAGAAATTACGCAATATCTGGAAATATTCAAGCAGATAGTCCAAGGCCTCAGAGCTGTCGCGCGCCCAGATCGTCTCTGGATAAATCTGCTGCTGCTGCATGTCCGCAGGGTTAAATCTGGACGCCAGCCATTCCTTTGAAATTCTGCTCAGAGCAGTTGAGATATCCTGCACCTGGGAGGGAGTCAGGAATCTTGCGGGGCCATATCCAACGTCCGGACCCAACTCCTCGCCGCCCAGTACAGCCCATGCGAGGGGCTCAGGGCCACCCCAAGCGACACCTGTAAGCAAGTAATGAATGCCGTGCCAAGCTTTGTCGACGTCTACATGATGCTCGGGTTCACGCGCGCCATCATCCGGAAAGAGAGCCTCTCCAATAGAGTCCTGGTTGCTGCGAAATCTCTCCAGCATCTCCGCGGGGATCGCAGTAAATGTGCCTACCATTCCCATCGTAAGGACCCCGCGATCTGAAAAAGATGTCGGCACCGATGTAACGAGATGGCCGTGCCGAATGCAGAATTGCATCCCCTCTGGACGATGCGCAACGTGACGACCGAATCAGGCCGCTGCCGTCACTGGATTCTGGGGCACGGCCTAGCTTGCATCATTGTCAGCCACGGCGCCGCGATCACACAGGACCCCGCCGCCGTGCTGAAGAAGATTGCCGCCCCGCTGGACGGCTGAGAGCGTCTAGCGCGCGAACACCTGGAACGCCGGAGATGCCCAGCCCAGGCCCGAGTTTGCGGGTACCGCGGGCATGGCCCGGCCGCCGTAGATCGCGGCTTCCGCCGTGCCGTACTGCTGCCAGGGGATGGTGGGCTGCTGGCTGACGCCGGGCTTGCTGAAGTCGCAGACGCCGTCGGGGAAGACCGCCTGCAGTTGTGCCCATTGCTCGTCGTTGAAGCCGAAGATGCCGTAGTTGTCGTTACGGTCCATGGGCTTGAGCTGGCACTTGTTGGTGTCGGTGGTGATGGCGTCGCCTGCGCCGGTGCGCGGCGTGCCGTAGATGCCGACGATCAGCGGGCCGCAGGCCTGGTCGAGCAGCTTCTGGCCCACGCCGTCAAAGCAGGCGTCCTTCAGGTCCGTCGGCTTGCGGGTGACCAGCTTCTGCGCCAGCGGTGTGGCGCTGGCGTCCTTTTCCACTTCGCCCAGCCAGCGGTCCATGGCGATGAAGCTGTTCTTGGCGCAGAAATTGTCCGCCAGCATCGGGATCGGGCCTTCCCAGATCAGCTGGTTGTCGTGATGGCCGTGGGCGCGCTCCAGGCGCGCGCGCATGGCGTAGGCACGGTAGGCGTCGTGGAACAGTCCCGGATCCGGGCCGCGGCAGTCGATGATGGCGACCTGGTCCATGTTGTTGGCCTGGTTGATCATGCCCGTGCGGTAGGCGTTGGCCAGCGCCGGTTGCACGGCCACCATGCGCTCTTCGGTCACGTTGGTGTCCTGGTCGGCGCCGCCGATCTTCACGTTCAGGTCCACGAACTGCGCCGGCAGGATCAGGCCCTGCTGCAGCGCCTTGAGGCCGTACTGCACGCCGACGTTGTCCAGCGGGAAGCCGGCGAAGCCGCGCTTGATCTGCTGTTCGTAGACGCTCCAGCGCTCCGGCGGGCGAGGGCCCAGCAGGTTGATGGCGGCGTCCTGCACCGTGCAGCGCGTGCCGCCGGGATTGGTGTCCGGGTGGTATCGCTGCGCGTCGCTGATGCCGGCGCAGGCGCTGGTGGGCACGGCCACGTGGAACTGCGCGCTGTCGCTGACCTGCGAGTTGACGATGGTCAGGTGATCCTGCGCGTTGGCCATCTGCGTGGGCAGCCACAGCACGCCGGGAGCCCACTGCGTGGGATCCAGGAAGTAGTCCAGCGTCAGGTGGTAATCCAGGAACTGCGTGGCCGTGCTCCAGGCGTCGGGGAAGGAGCAGGTCGGCAGGATGCCCTGGTAGATACCAGGGTAGGCATTGGCCACCTGCTGCTGCGTCAGCGAGCCGCCCGAGCAGCCCTGGCCGATGGTGTAGCGCAACTCGCCGTACTGCTCGATCACGCGCTCCTTGGCCATCACCAGCGACTCCGCCTGCACGGCGACGTTGCAATTGTGGCCGGCGTGGTTCAGCGCGGTGGACATCACCGCGAAGCCCTTGGCCAGGGCGTGCTCGGTGGCGTCCTTCAGCACTTCCAGCGGCAGGCCGACGGGCAGCAGCTCGCCGCCGACCACGGGGATGTCGGTGCCGCTGCTGGGGATCACCGACGGCGCGCTGCCGGTCTGGTAGTCCACGCCGCAGGAGAAGCCGTGGTTGATCACCAGCTTGTGGTTGAACTGCGGCTGCGGCGCGGCACCCGTCCAGGGCTGGTCCGGCTGGTAGAGCGTGGCGATCTTGTACTGGTCGCGGTCCTGGTAGCCGGTCTCCACGCGCACGATGAAGGGCACGGTCACGCCGGCGTCGGTGGTGGTATTGGCCACGTCGCTGGGCGGGTTTTCCGGATCGTACGACTGCAGCCCCGGCAGCAGGGGATTGCTGGACTTGTAGACGAAAGCGTATTCCGGTGGCTGGTTGCACTGCGCGTCCACCGCGCCGGCGTTGGTGCAGGTCCAGGGTTGCATCTGCGGGCCGGCGAACACAGGGCCGCCGTGCGGGTGATTGGTGAGCGTCACGCTCGCCGCGCCCACGCCGGGCAGGCTGGCGCTCACTGTGTTGAGGCCGATGGCCATGCCGCTGACCAGGCCGATCACGCGGCCGTCTTCGCGCCGCGTGAAGGCGCTGCTGGCGTCCGCGCCGGCCACCATCACCTTCAGCTTGCTGGCGTCGGCGTCTGCCGGCAGCTTCACTTCCAGCAGGGCATCGCCGCTGGAGATCAGGTCGGCCCGGTTGGACAGCACGCGCAGTTCCAGCGCTCCGCTGCTGGTGCCGCCGTTGTCACCGGACGCAGGATCGGAGCGGCTGCAGGCGACGAGGGCGCCCGCCAGCGACAGGGAGACGAGGGACAGCAGCAGGCGACGTGCGGTGGTCATGGCGTGGTCGGGTGTAGGAATGATCGTGGGCCGGCGGCGCGGGAGTATCGGGTAGCGTCCCCACCCATGCAGTAGGAAAGAAAACCCAGGCAGCTCGCTACGCAGGATGCATGTGAAGGGCCTCAAGGCCCTTCGTAGCGCTTGAGGTAGAAACCGCGCCCTGGCTCTTCTTCGTATTCGATCAGGAACGCCGGATTGCCGGAGCCATCCACCCCGAGACCCGTCAGGTGCTGCCTGCCCGGAGCGATGCTGTTGACGCGGAACTCAGGCCCCAGTGGCAAACCGTCTGCACCAAAGCGCCGCGCCAGGGCGTCATAGCCCGGGGGCCATTGGTTGCCTGGCTCCGTTCTCGACCAGCCCACCACGAAGCTGCCGCCCGGTGCCACGGCCAGCGCCGGTCCGCTGCCATAGAGCGTGGAGGGTGGGTGCGCTGCCATCACCTCGCCGCGTGCTTGGCCGTCCGCGCTGTAGCGTCGCAGCAGAACATCCTGGCCCAGGTCGCCGCCACCCATCCAGGCGATCACGGCATTGTCCTGTGCGTCCAGGCGCAGACGCGTGCCGTAGACTGCGGTGTTCGCTTCGCCGACCAGTGCGGCGGCGCCTAGCGCCTTGCCGTCCGACGCAAGGCGTTGCAGGCGGATCTCCGAGGGTTGCTTGCCATACGGCAGGCTCGACCAGGTTACCCAGGCCTGACCGTCGGCGCGCAGTGCCACCGACGGCCCGTCCAGCGCGCGGCCGATACCGACGCCCACCAGGGGCACGAAGGTGCGGCTGCCAGCGGCCACGCGGCTGGCTTCCGCCACCGGCGTGCCGTTGGCGCGGTAGCGCTTCATCATGATGGCGCTGGAGGAAATCTGCGTGATGGTCGGGCCAGGCCCCAGCGGGATCGTCAGGTCCGGGAGCACTTCGTATACCGCACGGCGCCAGGCCACGGCGAAGTCGCCATTGGGAGCAATATCCACCGAGGCCTGGTCATGCACGGCTTTGGTCTCGATGCCGCTCACTGACAGCACCGGTCCCACGGCATTACCTGCCGCGTCGAAGCGTCGCGCCATCACCTGCGTCCGGCTCGACGAAGCTCCAGGCTCCGTCCAGACGAGGACGAAGGCGCCGCTGTCCTGCAGTGCGATTCCCGCAGTGGACGCGCTGATCGTGGCGCCCGGTACGAGTTGCTCGATAGCCAGCGGCGTACCGCTGGCGTCCAGGCGCTGCACATAGAGACCGTAGCCCTGGGGTCCGTAGGCCAGCCAAGTTGCCACCATGGAACCCGAGGCATTGCGCGCCAGACTGGCTCCGAAGATTCCGTTGGGCGTACCGGGTGTGTTGACGCGGGTTTCCGGCCCGAGTGGATCGCCAGGCGCGGCGGTGGCAGCCAGCGGCAGCAGCAGGGCGACGAGTACGCCGCGGCAAGCCACGCGAATGATGGACCGGTTCATACCCTCTCCCCCCTGGGGTGATACCCCAGCGCATGACCGTCGCTCGGTGGCGTGCGGCCGTTTTCGTTATGCAATGCAGTCTATGCCTGCCGGCAAGGCCCGCCAATTTTATTTAGTTAAATTTATTAAATTAATTAAATATAAAATCACAAAATCGATCTGTCCCCGCGGCGACGCTTTCCGCCATTCACACCGGAGCGCGTTGCAGTGCCGGGCGGGATGCAAGCCGCGGCGATGGCTCGCCGAAAGCCATGCATCTTGCATCCTGTTGTCCAGATAATTTCAATGAAATCAGTCAAATGACCTTGGCCTGACTTTTGGTTGGCTCGCTTCATCACCTGGAGAGCTGGCCATGCATCACGAACTCGTCGTAGCGGCATTACTGGTAATGACCATGTTCCTCTCCGGCTGCGGTGGGGCGAAGGCGGATGCGGCGTCGCTCGCCAGCTTTGCGCCGCCAGACTCCTTGCCGGCCGCACTGCGTGGCTCCTACTGCGACCGCTACCTGCTGGTTCATGCCAAGGAAGCCTGCCGGGCCGGTTTACAGTTGGCCAGTCAGTGAGAGACGCACCCATGGATGCGAAAGCCCGTCACGCGGTGCAGCAGCTGCGACAGCTCGCCCACGGCCTGCCGGGTGCGGGCGAGCAGGAATTCTGGCGTGTCACCGGACTTTGCCAGCAGATTCATGCTGCCAATCCGAATCCGCAACTGCTCATTCGCCTGAGGCACTTGCAGGCGATCATGAAGGACTGGCTGTTGCCGCTGCGTTGGCAGGGGCATGAGGATGCACTGGAGCCGCTGCGAGCCGAGGTGTTGCGTTGCATCGACGCTGTGGATGATTGCGCCTGCTTCGAGGAAGACGCCACCGGCGAAGCCCAGCCGCGGCGCGTTGCGCGCGGCTGATGCGGCGCAAGAAATCCAAATTGCAGCGCCAGGAATAGCTTCATGACCATCAAGACAAGAATGCAGGCGTTGGTGCGCCAGGTGGTACGTGGGCATACCCCATACCAGGACGAGACCATGACGCGCTTCAGGGCGTCTGCCCAGGCGGGCATCAAATCCTGCCCGGATTGCAGCAACCCGCTTCACCCCGATTCATCGTCGGTGGGCGATGAGCATGGGCTCGCGCTTTATGTCTGCGGGATCTGCAGCGGTAGCTGGATCCTGGTAGCGCGTCACTAAGCCGGAGAAGAACCGGGAAGCGGGACAGGCCAGCGATGGCCTGTCCCGTTTTTTTGTCTAGGCTACGGCTCTTTGTTCGCCACCCCAGAGCTGGCTGCGATATCGGGCGAAGCAGCGAGCGCCGGCCGCCAGGCGCAACAGTGCGCCCTCGGCGATGGGGCGGGCCAGTTCGGGGTTGGACGAGACGAGGGGCTCGATCACTTCACGGTTCCACTGCTCGGAATGCTTGATGTCGAGCCCGGCGTGGATCTGGAAGTAGCGGCGGCCCGGTGCGTCCACGCCGAGGCGTTTGAGACCCTCGTTGACGCGGCTGACGCGGCCGGGAGCGGTCATCTCGATCACACCCAGCGCGCCGACGGACTGATAGGCGTAGTGACGGTTGGCGGCCAGTGCGACCATCAGATTGCCCAAGGCCAGGGATTCCCAGACGGTGCTTTCCATCGAAGGTTTGAGCTGCAGTGCGTCTACGCATTGAGACAGCATCAGGCCGTGCATGGCTTGAAGGCGACCACGGCCCATCTCATCCCAGTAGTTGCTGGCCATCTCCACCTTGGGGCGCGCGGGGAACTGCACCTGCGTCAGGGCAACCAGGTCGTCGAAGCCGGCTTCGCCGGCAGCTTCCTGCGTGAGGAACCACTTCATGTCCTGCATGCGGGCGTGTTCGGCGAGCCAGGGGAACAGAGGATCACCCTGGCCGGGGCCGTCGTGGCGCAGATCGTCGAACCAGTCCATGAATGCGGCGGGGCTGGTGGGGACCCCTTGCATCCAGGGCGCGATCTCCGCGCGCAAGTGCTCCACATAGAGCCCTTCCAGGTGGCGCATCCGTATTTCTTCGGCCAGATGGCTTTCCCAACCGCTGCTGTCGGGTTCCGGGCGCAGGCGCTTGTGATTGAAGCGCGTCAGGCGCAATTGAAAGCCCGGTGCGTCGAAAGCCGGAGCGTGGTGGGTGAAATCGCCCGTAGTCAGTACATTCATCTTCAGGTTTCCGTTATCTCGTCCTGAGTGACATGACCAAGAGCCGTGCCAAGCCAATACGCCGTTAAGTCACTGATTCGTGGAGCAGGTCCTGGGAGTACCCATGCAGATTGACCGGAGTGATGCCGCGGCGTGCGCAATCGCGCACGCAGAGGGGTCGCCTCGAAGGGGCATACAGCAAGGAAGGGGGCTGTTTGGTACATTGTCGTCATAACAAGATCTAGGCGCACAAGGATGAGCGAGCCCCGCAGTACCGGCGATGAAACTGAATCGCTCTCCCTGAACCTTGCGGTGCTCGGTGCGTCCGCCGGCGGCATCGAGGCGCTGTTGCGGGTGGTCGAGACCCTGCCGCCGTCCGGCGACTTCGCCCTGGTGGTGCTCACTCATCTCAATCCCGAGAGCGACAGCCAGCTCGGCGAGGTGATCGGTGGCAAGGCGCCCTGGCCCGTGCGCGAGCTTGCCCACGGCGAGGCACTGCAGGCGGGCGTCATCCATGTGCTGCGGCCCGAGAGCGTGGCCACCTACCTCGGCGGGCGTGTGCGCCTGTCGCCTCGCGCGCCCGGCAGCTTCCACGTGATCGACTCCTTCCTCGCTTCTTCAGCGCGCGAGGATGCTGCCAGCGTGGCCGTGGCGATCCTGTCCGGCACGGGCGACGACGGCAGCGCGGGCGCGGTGGAAGTTCGGGCGGCAGGCGGCTTCATCGTGGCCCAGGACCCGGCCAGTGCCGCGCATGGCGGCATGCCGCAGTCCATCATCGATGCCGCCGTGGCCGATGCCGTGCTGCCGCCGGAAGAGATCATCCCGGCATTCCAGCGCTACTTCGCCGGCACCCCGCGCGCAGGAGAGGCCGAGCCCGTGTCGCAGATCGCGGCGGAGGCAATGGACCTGATCCACCAGGAGCTCAAGCAGGACCTGCGCTTCTACAAGGACGTGAATGTCCGCCGCCGCTTGCTGCGCCGGGCCTATCTGCAGGCCCAGGGCGACCTGGGTGCCTACCTGCAGCAGCTGCGCGGCGACCGCGAGGAGCTGACACGCCTGCGCGACGACCTGCTGATCGGCGTCACCATGTTCTTCCGCGACCTGGAGCTGGTCAGTGCACTGGACCAGCGGATCCTGCCGGAGCTGCTGGAGCGTGCCGGCGAGACCATCCGCATCTGGGTGCCCGCCTGCTCCACCGGCGAGGAGGCCTACACCATCGCCATGCTGGTGCACCGCACGCTGCAGACGGCGGGCATCACGCGCAAGGTGCAGATATTCGGTAGCGACATCAACGAACGCTCCATCATGCAGGCCCGCAGCGGGCGCTACGACGAGGCCGCGATCGAGAGCGTGCCGGAGCCCTATCGCTCGCGCTACTTCATGGTGGACGATGGCTCCTGGCGGGTGGTGAAGGAAATCCGCGAGCTCTGCGTCTTCGCGGCGCACAATCTCTTCACCAACGCGCCGTTCTCCAACGTCGACCTGGTGTCTTGCCGGAACCTGCTGATCTACCTGCGCAAGCCGGCCAAGCGCCATGCCTTCGAGGTCTGCTTCTACGCGCTACGCAAGCGCGGCTACCTGCTACTGGGCGCGTCGGAGAATGCCGACGCCGAGCTGTTCGAAGACGAGGCGCCCAGCCTCAACCTCTATCGCCGTCGCCAGATCACGCGCTCGCCGCTGCGCGGCTTCTCGATGCCGGACCTGATCCAACCGGGCACGACGCCTGCCCGCAACGAAGCCGGCGCCAACTGGCTGGAAAACATGGCGGACCGCGTGGCCCTGGCCAAGTACGCGCCGCCTGGCTTCGTGGTGGACGCGCATGGCCGGGTGATCCAGTTCCGCGGCGACACCTCCAGCCTGCTGCTGCCCACCACCGGCGACGCCACGCTGTCGCTGGCGCGGCTGGTGCGGCCGGAGATGCAGGTGGACATGCGCACCGCGCTGATGGAGGCGGTGCGCAGCAAGCTGCCGGTGCGCCGCGAGCGGGTGCGCCTGGGCGATGACCATTGCACCATCGACGTGGTGCCGATTCCCGCTGGCGGCTCGGAGTCCTACTTCCTGGTGTCGGTGCAATCCTGTGCGCCGGCCAACACGCCTTCGGCAGTGGCCAGCACGGACGCCCGTACCGAGGACCTGGAGCGCTACGTGCGCGTGCTGGGCGACGAGCTGGAGCAGTCCCGTGCCCAGCTCAAGGGGCTGGTCACCGAGTACGACGCCACCAGCGAGGAGCTGCGCACCGCCAACGAGGAAGTGCTCTCCGCCAACGAGGAGCTGCAGAGCGCCAACGAGGACCTGCAGGACGCCAAGCGAGACCTGGAGCAGGCCAACTCGCGCCTCACCTCGCTCAACCAGCAGCTGCAGTCGCAGAACCAGCAGCTGCAGTTGCTGAATGACGACCTCGGTAACCTGATCCGCGGTATTCCGGCGCCTGTGCTGCTGGTGGATCGCGAGAAGTGCGTGCGCCACTGTTCGCCCAGCGCCGCCGAGCTCTTCGGCCTGTCGCCGGAGGACTTCGGCAAGCCGCTGCGGGAGAACGAGATATTCGGCGCGGACGTGATCGAAGAGGCGATGTCGGTGGCGTTGACGGAACTGCGCCCGCTGACACTGGAGGTACGCGATCTGTCCGGACACTGGTACGCCCTGTCCACGCGGGCCTACCAGACCAGCGACAACCGCATCGACGGTGCCGTACTGGTGTTCCAGAGCATCCACAACCTCAAGTTGGCACTGGACGCCGCCAATGCCGCGACGACGGAAGCCGAGCGAGCCAACGCTGCCAAGAACGACTTCCTCGCGCTGGTGAGCCACGAGCTGCGTTCGCCGCTCAACATCATCTCCAACTGGGCCGAGATACTGCGGCTCAAGCTGGCAGGCGTGGGTGTGGCGGAAGACACGCAGGTCAGCGGCGGCATCAAGAGCATCGTTCAGGGTTGCCGCGACCTGGCGGAGCTGATCGACGAGTTGCTGGACGTTTCGCGCATCACCAGCGGGCGCCTGGTGCTGGACCTGCGTCCCACCGACCTGGCCGGTGTGGTGCGCTCCACGCTGGAAGGCATGGCGCCACAGGCCCAGGCCAAGGCATTGGAGATCGCCGCCTCCGGGCATGACCGCGAGCTGCTCGTGGCCGGCGACGTGCGGCGGCTGCAGCAGATCGTCTCCAACATCCTGGGTGATGCGCTCAAGTTCACGCCCGGCGGCGGCCACATTGACGTGGCGCTGGTCCGGATCGACGGCAACGCCGAGCTCACCATCACCGATACCGGCGCCGGCATCGCGGCGGCAGACCTGCCGCATATCTTCGAGCGCTTCAGCCAGTCCGACATCTCGCGCACGCGCCAGTACGGCGGCCTGGGCCTGGGCCTGACCATCGTCAAGAGCCTCACGGAAGCACATGGCGGTTCCGTGGCGGCCGCCAGTGACGGTGTAGGCAGGGGTGCAAGCTTCGTGGTGCGCATTCCGCTCAGCCCGCTGGAGGCGACCCGCGCACCGGACGTGGCGCGACAGGCCAGCGCGCCGTCGCTGAAGGGCATCAGCATCCTGCTGGTGGACGACGAGACCGCCGGCAGCCTGCCGCTGAGCCACCTGCTGGCGGGACAGGGAGCCGAGGTGGTGCTGGCCGCGAGCGCGACCGAGGCACTGCAGCGCCTGGACGAGCGGCGCTTCGACGCGCTGATCGGCGACATCGCCATGCCGCAGGTGGACGGGTACGAGCTGATGCGGCGCATCCGCGAGGGCGAACGGCAGAAGGAGCAGGGCCCGATCTATGCCGTGGCGCTGACCGGCTTCACCGGCTTTGCGGACCGCAACGCGGCGCTGGCCGCCGGCTACGACGCCCACTTCGGCAAGCCCGCCAATCCGCGCGATCTGGCGGCGCGCATCTACTCGGGCGTGCGGGCGCTGCAGGCGGCGCGGCGGGGCTGATCAGCGGCTGATGACGGGACTCCCGGTGAGGAGCCGGCAAGCCTGAAAGGGCCTGTCAGGCCTCGGCACCAGCCCGCGCGTAGCGTCCGGGCGGCAGGCCTACATGGCGGCTGAACGCCGTGCTGAAGGCGCTGGCGGAGCCGTAGCCCACGCGCTCGGCGAGCTCGCTGATGCCCAGCTCGCCGCGGCGCAGCAGGTCCTTGGCCACCGTCATGCGCCAGGCCAGCAGGTATTCCATCGGAGCCTGGCCGAGCGTGCGCGTGAAGCGCTCGAAGAACGCGGAGCGTGATAGCGCGGCGACGTTCGCCAGGCGAGGTACGGTCCAGGCCTGCGCGAGATTGCCGTGCATCTGCCGCAGGGCCTTTGCCAGCCGGGGATCCGCCAGGCCGCGCAGCAGGCCGGCGGGGGCCTGCTCGCCAGAGACCTGGCGCAGCGACTCGATCAACAGCAGCTCCACCAGGCGCGTCAGGATCAGATCACGACCCGAGCCCTGGCCACGGGATTCCTCGCGCAGCAGGCGCACCAGCGTGGACAGGCGCTCTACGCCGCGCAGGTGAATGCGTGGCGGCAACATGGACACCAGCAGGCCCGCTTCCGGCGATTCGAAGGCGAAGTGGCCGCCTAGAAGGCGCACATCCGGCTTGCCGCCGCGGCGGCCGTGGCGCAGCTCGCCGCTGAGCGTCGAGGCCTGCCGCGGATCCATCCGTACCGGCCTGGCGGGCTCGAAACCGGACATGGTGAAGCCGGCGGTCTTGGGCAGCAGCAGGAAGTCGCCGGCTTCCAGTACCAGCGGCTCCTGGCCATCCAACGCCAGGCGGCAACGGCCTTCCAGCACCGCGCAGAAGCTGGGCAGGCCGAACTCCGAGTAGCGCACGGCCCAGGCGCCCGCGCCGCTGATGCCCTTGGAGAACACGGCGCGGGGCTTGAGCAGGGCGATGACGTCGGACAGGGGATCGCTCATATATGGACTTCTGATAATAAAAAGTGGACTTATGATTATGGAGAGTCCTGATCATGGCGCCTATCGTGAGCGCCACGCAAACCACACAGGAGTTCCCCATGAAACCCAATCTCGAAACCGCACTGAAGACGGTGCTCATTACCGGCTGCTCGTCCGGCTATGGCCTGGAGACGGCACGTCACTTCCATGCACAGGGCTGGAAGGTGATTGCCACCATGCGCCAGCCGCATGAAGACCTGCTGCCTCGCTCGGAGCGACTGCGCGTACTGGCGCTGGATGTGACCCGGCCGGAAAGCATCGCCGCCGCGCTGGAGGCAAGCGGGCCGATCGACGTGCTGGTGAACAACGCCGGCATCGGGCTGTTCGGGGCGCTGGAGGCTACGCCCATGGCGACCACGCGCGAGGTGTTCGAGACCAATACCTTTGGCGTGATCGCGATGACGCAGGCGGTAGTGCCGCAGTTCCGCAGCCGGTGTTCGGGTGTGGTGGTGAACGTGACATCCAGCGCGACCCTGGCGCCGATGCCGCTGGTGGCCGTGTACACCGCCAGCAAGCAGGCGATCCAGGGATTCACCGGATCGCTGGCACTCGAACTGGAGCCCTTTGGCGTGCGCGCCAAACTGGTGGAGCCGGGTTATGCGCCCAGCACGAGGTTCACCGCCAATGGACAGGAGCGCATGGCGGGATTGATACCGGAGGCGTATATGCCGCAGGCCCAGCGCATCTTCGCCGCGCTGGACAATCCCATGGTCACGACCGAGCGTGACGTGGCGGAGGCGGTGTGGCGTGCGGCGAACGATGACAGCAGGCAACTGCGCTTCCCGGCGGGCGCGGATGCGTTGGCATTGGCGCAGGCACAGTGACGGGAAAGCGCGGAGAATGTATGGCAGTTCCTGCCAATAAAAACTGTTCCTAAAAAACCTGCTCCGCCGGGCCAGCTCCGGAGAGATGGCGCGCGCCACGTGCCAGACCTGGCCTTGCGGCCAGCCGTTGTCTCCGCGGGCGCCTCGTGCAGGCACGCCCGTTGCGCTGCGCGGGCTCTCCTGGTGGAGGGGCCCGGCGGGCAGCAATACCATATTGTTAATGAGCACCGACAGCAGGTGTGACCCGGGACTCGTTCGCGGATGCGCTGGGACCTGTTAACCCTGGCGCGATCGCTGCGACGGAGACCGTTTTGGCGCAGGGCTAAGTCCCGTCACGCGCGGTGTACTCAACGTACATAAGCGGGGCGGGACGACGCCAGGCGCCAAAACAGTACCGCCCTCCGGGTGCCCCCAGATTGGCCGCCATGCGGTGTTGCTCGTCGGTTACTTGGAACCACCAAGCTCCCTCCTCGCGCCGTGCCTGGCGGCCAATCTGGGGGCATCGCAGCGACCGCGCCAGGGTTAACAGGTCCGAGAGCCCTACTGGGTTAGCCCGGCAATCGTTCTACTGCAGGGAAGTTGGGGAGCGGGCGGCAGGGACCGGGTGGATGAGATCGTTCCCGGACTGCGGCGGCTTCGGTCGTTGGGATTCCAACGTGGAGCCTGGCTCGATGGGAATAGTTTGCGCGCTCTTGGGTGGAACTCATAACGGAGTTCCGTTTTTCTTTCGGGGCTCGGTTAACGGATCGCGTTCACCCTTCGACGGGCTCAGGGCGAACGGTTAGGGCCACCACTTCATGACCCCTCGTCGGCAACTGCTCCTGCATGGGCCTGTCTCGAGTACCCATGCCGCCCATTGCCACTTGACCTCAAGTGGACTTGAAGTTGCACAGTGGGTCATCGCCGAGCATGGATAGCTGAAGGAGCCCTGCATGCAAGCAGAAACCAAGACCGGAACCGACACGGCCCCCAGCGGCCTGGCAGGGCCGCGGACGGCGCGTTGGGCGCTGGCGGGCTTGTCGCTTTCCGTGCTGCTGTCGTCACTGGGGACCAGCAGTGCCAACGTGGCCTTGCCGACGCTGGCGCAGGTGTTCTCTGCTTCGTTCCAGCAGGTGCAATGGATCGTACTGGCGTACCTGTTGGCGATCACCACATTGGTGGTCGGGGTGGGGCGGCTCGGAGACCTGGCGGGCCGGCGGCGCTTGCTGCTGTCGGGCATCGTCCTATTTACGGGGGCATCTGCGCTGTGCGGGCTGGCGCCGACGTTGTGGACGCTGATTGGCGCGCGTGCGGTCCAGGGGCTGGGGGCGGCGGTGATGATGTCGCTGACGATGGCTTTCGTCGGCGAGACTGTGCCTCGCGAGCGCAGCGGCGGTGCCATGGGTTTGCTGGGGACGATGTCTGCCGTGGGCACGGCGCTGGGACCGTCGCTGGGCGGGCTTTTGGTTTCGGAGGCGGGCTGGCGGGCGATCTTCTTCGTCAACGTGCCGCTGGGCTTGCTGGCCTTCGGCCTCTGTCGGCGATACCTGCCGAATGTACCGCGGGCCGCGCCGGGCGTGGGCGGGCGCTTCGACGTGATGGGCACCGTGCTGCTGGCGCTGACACTGGCGGCCTATGCGCTGGCAATGACCCCGGGGCGTGGCAGCCTGGGCTTGCTCAATGTAGGGCTGCTGCTGGCGGCGGCGGTGGGCCTGGCGCTGTTCCTGCGCGTCGAGTCCCGGGCGGCCGCGCCGCTAGTGCGGCTGGCGATGTTCCGTGAGCCGGTGCTGCGGGCGGGGCTGATCACCGGCACGCTGGTGACCACGGTGATGATGGCGACACTGGTGGTGGGGCCGTTCTACCTGTCGCGCGCGCTGGGGCTGGATGCGGCGGTGGTGGGGTTGGTGATGGCGACAGGGCCCCTGATCGCAGCGGTGGTGGGTTTGCCCGGCGGCCGGAGCGTGGACCGCCATGGCACGCAGCGCATCACGGTGGGCGGGCTGATGGGCATGGTGGTGGGCTGCGCGGCGCTGTCGCTGGTGCCGGCGTCGCTGGGCATACCCGGCTACGTGATTCCGCTGGTGATCCTCACGGCGGGCTATGCGCTGTTCCAGGTGGCCAACAACACTGCGGTGATGGCGGGCGTGGCGGCGGACCAGCGTGGGCTGGTGTCCGGCATGATCGGCCTCTCACGCAACCTGGGCTTGGTCACCGGTGCGGCAGCGCTGGGCGCCGTGTTTGCGGCGACAGCGGGTGCGGCGGACATTCACGCGGCCAGCCCTGAGGCGGTGGCGCAGGGGATGCGGGTGACGTTTGGCGTGGCGGCGTTGCTGATCTTAGTTGCCGTGGGGATCGCGGCTGGGGCGGGGAAGGTGCGGCGCTAAGGAGTAGGTGAGGAGGAATCCTGCGCGGCTCGCTTCTTCGATATGCGCTGCATGTGAGTGCCGTGCCAGGCCATGGATGTCAGGCCCACGCCGATGAGAACAAGCACGAAGCCAAAGCCCTCTCCACATTCGCGAGGACTATCTGCCCACCAGCAACCCCGATAACCTGCGTGCTCCCCTTGCATGAGAATCGTGCCGAAGGCCACCAGGAACAGCATCCCCAGCAGCAAAGACCGCTCAGTGCGAATCAAGTGGATCGTAGTAGCAAGGATTTCTCCCGGAGCCCACACCGATGGCTTCTTCAACAGACCGGCTCCAGCAAGGCGATATGTCCGTCATTCTTGCTCCATCGGCCCATGGCTGCAGCGCCGTAGAGCGGACGAAGGCATCCGGCCGTAGGTTGGCGATAGGCCTCGGCGGCGAGCCACTACCCTGGCTGGAAGGTCTCCATGAAAAGGTTGGTGATGTGCAATGGTGCAAAGCGCGCCTGGAAAGCTCCGTGAAGGAGGGCCGGAAGCAAGCCCGACCCTCCTCCCACACGGATATCGCCCCGCCGGCTCACTGGTCCGGAATCTCCGGATCGACGAGCTGCGCGAGCTGGGCCAGCGATTCTTGCCAGCCGAGGTAGCAGCCCTCCTCCGGGATCACGTCCGGCACGCCGGCCTGGGTGATGCTGATGTCCGTGCCGCAGGAGACCTTCTTGAGGGAGATGGTCACGGTCATCTTGCCGGGCAGGTTGGCGTCCTCGAACTGGTCGGTGTGGACGATGCGCTCGTTGGGCACCAGCTCGGTGTACTCGGCACGGAAGAAGTGGCTGCCGCCGGTGGTGAAGTTGGTGAAGGACATGCGGTAACCGCCGCCCACCTTCGCCGTGAATTCATGGATCTTGGCGGTAAAACCATTGGGCGGCAGCCACTTGCAGAGGGCGTCGGCATCGGTGAAGGCGCGGTAGACGCGCTCCGGCGGGGCCTTGAGGACGCGGTGGAGGCGGATGGTGCTGGGCATGGTGGGGCTCCTGATTCTGGGAAAAGCCGTGGGTGGCATCTATACGTCGAACGGGCAGGGCGGATTTCGACAGGGGCGATGATTTTTCTTGCACGGCCGCTGAAACGCCAGCCTCCAGGCCGGTTCAGGGGCTCTCTAAGGCCTGGGCGTACCACTGCGCATAGGGTGAGTTGCGGGCCAGGTGGCGGTTGTAGTCCTGGGCGCCATCCTGCCACCAGACGGGACCCCGTTCACCCAGCGCGACCTTGGCGGCGTGGACCCGGTCGCGGGCTTGCTTCAGCGGGGCCTGCTCGCCTGCCTGGAGGGCCTGCTTGACGGCGCGGCGGGCGGACATGAGCTCATGCTGGATCTCCTGCCGACGCGCGGCATCGAGCCCGGGATTGGATGCGCGCCACAAGCGCCCGCGCACGACGATATAGCGCCCGTCCGGTGTGTGCAGCGGAGCGGGCTTGTCGAGCCGTGCGGGAGTGCGTTGGACAGCCATGCCCTTTAGGACCCTCGCGCGGTACGGCAGGTTTCAGCGTTGCGACGCCGTATTCTCGCAGTCTGATGCCGTCAGATCGCGCAGCCGGCCGAGCGCAGGGCGCGGCGCAGGTTGGTGTAGTCCCGCGTTTGCGACAGGGCCAGCGGCGGTGTGCTCTCGGCCACGCGGCCCATCTCGATCAGCGCCCATTGCAGGGCGCGCGGCAGGTTGTGCTCGGGCTGGGCTTGCAGCAGGGTCTGCAACGGCTTCTGCAAGGACTCGGCTTCTGCTCGATCACCGGACAGCGCGGCGTCGTGCAGCTTGCGCACCATGCGCGGGACGAGGTTGGCGGTGGTGGACACGCCACCGGCGAAGCCTGCCAGCACAAAGGGCGCGGCGGCGATGTCATTGCCGGCGTACAGCGCGAAGCCCACCGGCAGGTGCAGCGCCAGCAGCTCGCGCGCACGGGCAAGGTCCGTGGCGCCGTCGACGAAGCCGCTGACGCCGTCGATACGCGCCAGGGCGTCGACCACAGCGGGCGCGATGCGCTCATTGGAGCGCAGCAGCAAGGGCTGCTTCACGGCCTGGGCAACGGTCTCCACGTAACGCAGCAGCTTGTCCCGGGACGGAAAGGCCGAGATGGGCAGCGTGAGCAGCACGGCATCCACGCTGGCTTCGTCGGCGGCCTGCGCGAATTCCAACGAGATCTCGAGCCGGGTGGCGCTCAGGCCGGCGATGACGGCGATGCGGCCGTCGGCCTGCCAGACCACGCGACGCCAGAGCTCCAGGCGCTCCTCGGCGTCCAGTTCCAGGGCAGCGTCGAGTGTGTCGCCCACCAGCAGCGCGGCACTGCCTTCCACCACGTGCCAGTCCACCAGGGCTTCCAGGCTTTCCATCTTGATGGTGCCATTGGACTCGGCGGGAGATACCAGCTCGACGATGCTGCCCTTGATCATGTGCAGGTTCCTGGCGAGAGCGATGCGGGGCAGTATAGGCAGCCCAAAAGCCCCCGTGCGTTTTGCACAAAAAGAGTGCGCAACAGGCCGCAGCAGGGGCATGGTGGAGTACCTTATCCGCACCCTTGAAGCGTGAGAGCAGGGCCGATGGCGAGCACCCGGAAGACCAAGCGGAATGTCGTGCTGATGTACGGTGAGCCGGACCGCTTCTTGCCGCTGCTGGATGGGGAGGCCGCAGCGGCCGACGTGCCGGTCATGGTGAAGGCCAAGGTCTGGCGCTGGAAGCAGGATGCCGGCTGGCACTTCGTGACGGTGCCCAAGGCGCAGTCCGCGCAGATCCGCAGCAAGGCGTCCGGTGCGAAGCGCGGCTGGGGATCGGTACCGGTGCGGATAAGAATTGGCGAGACCGAGTGGGAGACCTCGCTCTTCCCGCAGGGCAAGACCGGGACTTACCTGTTTGCGCTCAAGGCGAGCGTGCGCAAGGTGGAGGGGATCGAAGAGGGACATGTGATCAGGGCTGAGATTTCTCTCAGGGGTTGAAGATCGCAGAGCCGATCGCATTGATGCGGTCACGCGACCCTCCTGCTTTCAGGCATGACTCCTGTGCATGAGTCGCCTGCATCAGTGCGCGTGGCTGACGGCAATCTGCACGCGAGGGCCATGGCGCGTCGGGCGTGTTCCCCGATCCAAAGTCTCTTGACGGATCCAAGCGATTGATCTTGCTGCAAGATCGTCTTGGCATGACTGGTGATTCCCTAAATGGGGTAACACACACCCCACAGGAGATAACCACATGGCAAAGAAGACCCCGGACGCAAATCGTGATCCGATCACCAAGACCCCCGGCGCCCACCCGGTAGGTACCGGCATCGGTGCCGCCGCAGGCGGCATGGCGGGCGGCGTAGCCGGCGCGGCAATCAGCGGTGCCATGGCCGGCACGGTGGCCGGTGGCCCGGTAGGCACCGCCGTGGGCCTGGTGGCCGGCGCCGTTGCAGGCGGCCTGGCAGGCAAGGCCGTGGGCGAGCGGATTGACCCCACCGTGGAAGATGCCTACTGGCGCGAAAATTATCGCACCCAGGATTACTACACCAAGGGCCTGAGCTACGACGACTACGCCCCGGGCTACCGCACCGGCTATGAAGGCTACTCCCGCTATCCGGGCCAGCGCTTCGACGACGTGGAGCATCAGCTGGCCGGCGAGTACGACGAGCAGAAGGGCCGCTCGAAGCTGGGCTGGGACAAGGCCAAGGCCGCAGCACGCTCGGCCTGGGAGCGCGTGGGGCGCGCCCTGCCGGGTGACTCGGATCGCGACGGCAAGTAAGCCGGCGTAGATACGCATAGGGCGGGACGATTCGTCGTCCCGCACTTTTTCGTGGGCTCCTCGCCGACCTGCGGCGGGCCAAGCTGTTACCAAGCAACGGTGTTTGCCGCGGATCACGCGGATGAATACGGATTGAGCCTTGAAAACCGTCATGCCTGCTTCCGCCGGTATGACGAGTCGCGTGTTGGCCGGACCTCGGAAGTTGACGAAGCACTGCATGGCCGCCGCCCAAGGCGCAGCGGCCAAGGATTGCGACAGTCGGGGCGGCTAAAGTGGGGGGCATCACTCCACGATTGAAGCTTGCCGATGACCGTCCAGACCAAGACCCGCCAGAAAGCCACCAAGCCCGCTGCGAAGGCCAAGGCCACCAAGGCCCCCGCCACCAAGAGTGCCGCGAAGTCCGCGGCGCCGAACACCGTCACCGTTGACGGCAAGGAGCGCTACCACGAGCCGGCGCCCCAGGGGATCGACCTGGAGTCCTTCCGCCAGGTAGTCAGCAGCCGGCGTTCGGTCCGCAAGTTCACTGACAAGCCGATCCCCCAGGCGGTGCTGGACGACTGTCTGGACATGGCGCTGCTCGCGCCTTGCTCGTCCGGCCTGCAGCCCTGGGAGTTCTACGTGGTGAAGTCCGCCGACAAGAAGGCGCGGCTGGTGAAGGCCTGCATGAGCCAGCTGGCCGCCAAGACGGCGGCGGAGCTGATCGTCTGCGTGGCGCGCACGGACCGCGTGCAGGAGTTCTCGCGCAAGATGCTGCGCGAGTGGCCGATGCCGGACGTGCCGGTGCTGGTGAAGCGCTACTACCAGCTGATCCCCTACAACTATGCGCCGGGCCCGCTGAACAGCTTTGCCATGGTGAAGAAGGCCGCCACGGCCGCCGGTGGCCTGCTGGCCGCGGTGCCGCGCGGGCCTTACACCGGCGCGGAGGTGAAGCTGTGGGCGGCCAAGAGCACGGCGCTGGCCTGCGAGAACCTGGTGCTGGCGCTGCGCGCGCATGGCTACGACAGCTGCATGATGGAAGGCTTCGACGAGGTGCGGGTGCGCAAGCTGCTGAAGCTGGACGATGCGGCTTTCCCGATCATGGTGGTGGGGGCAGGTGAGCGGGCGGCGGATGGGGTGTTCTGGCCGCAGCTGCGGTTCGAGCGCAAGTTGTTCGTGCACGAGGTGTAGGGGCAGCGGGTGTCCGGGCGGGGCACGCGGGCCTAGGGGGCGTGATGCCTGGCTGGTGTCCAGGCCCGGGCAGGGGTGGCCACCGAGGGACTGGATACCGGCTTTCGCCGGTATGACGGTGGGGGCTCATGGGTCCCCCGGTACCAGGCGATTCCCGTGTTTGCACCGATGGGCCGCGGCAGGCCGCGCTGGTTTACTGGCGGGGCTCCCTGCCGCCGCCCATCGAACCATGAACAGCTCCACCGTCTCGCATTCGCACAACGCCACCCATGTGACCCTGCGTGGTCCCTACCTGCTGTTCCTGGGCGAGGCGGATCATGACCAGCGCGCCAAGACCGCCTTCGGCCTGCGCGACTGGGCACCCGGACGCTGCATGGGCCAGCTGCGCCTGCCGGCCTGCCGCGTGACGCTGGGCTTGCCGGAGATGTCTCCGGCGGCGGCGGCGCAGGCGGGTGCGGGCTCGCTGGTGATCGGTGTCGCGCCCAAGGGCGGGCAGATCGCGGAGAACTGGTTCCCGGTACTGCGCGAGGCGGTGGCCGCCGGGCTGGATGTGATCAGCGGCATGCACGGGTCGCTCGCCGAGGTGCCGGGCCTGGCCGCTGCCGCGGAGGCGCGCGGGGTGCGCCTGATCGACGTGCGGCGCCCACCGGCGAATCTCCCCACGGCCTCCGGCCGCCGCCGCAGCGGCCGCCGCCTGCTCACCGTGGGCACGGATTGCGCGCTCGGCAAGAAGTACACGGCGCTGGCGATCACCAACGCGCTGCGGGAGCGCGGCGTGGCGGCGGATTTCCGCGCCACCGGCCAGACCGGCATCATGATCGCGGGCAGCGGCATTCCGCTGGACGCGGTGGTGTCCGACTTCGTTGCGGGCGCGGCGGAAGCAATTTCACCCGATGCGGCGCCGGACCACTGGGACGTGATCGAGGGCCAGGGCTCGCTGTTCCACCCGGCCTATGCCGGCGTGACGCTGGGCCTGCTGCACGGCGCGCAGCCGGACGCCATCGTGCTGTGCCATGACCCGGCGGTGGCGCGCATCAAGTCGCTGCCGGATTTCCCGATACCGCCGCTGGAGGTCGCCGTGCGGCGCTACCTGGAGGCGGGTGAGCTGACCAACCCGGCGATCCGCCTGGTGGGCGTCAGCCTGATCACGCAGGGCATGGACGAGGCCACGCGCTCGCGCGTGCTGGCCGACGCCGAGCAACGGCTGGGCGTGCCGGCCTTCGACCCGCTGAAGAGCTCGCTGCAGGCCGTGGTGGAGCGGCTGCTGTCGTGAAACGCAGGCTGCAGGCGCAATACCGGACCTGGCCCCTGAAGGAGCCGTTCGTGATCTCGCGCGGCAGCCGCAGCGAGGCCCGCGTGGTCATGGTGGAAATCGCTGCCGGTGGCTGCAGTGGCCGCGGGGAGTCTGCCGGCGTGGCCTACAAGGGCGAGACGCAGGACCAGCTCATGGCCCAGATCGAATCGGTGCGCGGTGCCATCGAGGGCGGTGCGGAGCGCGAGGACCTGCTCTCGCTGCTGCCCGCGGGTGGCGCACGCGCGGCGCTGGATGCCGCGCTCTGGGATTTACAGGCACGGCAGAGCGGCATTCCCGTGTGGCAGCGCGCCGGGGTGGGACAAGGCGCGGCCATCGACACCGCGGTGACCATCGGCATGCGCCCCCCCGAGGCCTGCGGGCGGGCTGCCGCCTCGCTCGCGGCGTACCCGTGGATCAAGCTCAAGGTGGGCCGCGAGGACCCGGTGGCCGCCATCGCGGCGGTGCGCCAGGCGGCGCCGCAGGCACGGCTGATCGTGGACGCGAACCAGGCCTGGGAGCTGGCGGACCTGCTGCGCTGGCTGCCCGATCTCGAGCGCCTGCACGTGGACCTGCTGGAGCAACCGCTGGCGCGCGGCCGTGATGATGGCCTGACGCGCGCCGGCTGCCCGATCCCGGTCTGCGCCGACGAATCGGTGGACGGCGTCGAGGACCTGCCGCGCCTGCGCCAGGGCTATCGCTACATCAACATCAAGCTCGACAAGTGCGGCGGGCTCACCGCGGCGCTGCAGCTGGCACGGACCGCGCAGGCCGAGGGCTTCCGGCTGATGAGCGGCTGCATGGTGTCCAGCTCGCTGTCGATGGCGCCGGCGATGGTGCTGTCGCAGCTCTGCGAGATCAACGACCTGGACGGGCCGCTGCTGCTGGCGGAGGACTGGCCGGAGGGCATTGCATATGACCGGGGGCGGATGAGTCCGCCTTGGGGGCGGTTTTGGGGGTAGGGGCACATGCCAGCAAGCCTTCTGAAAAATCCGTTCGTGCTGCCGGCAGTCGGCGCCCACCCTTCGACAGGCTCAGGGCGAACGGCAACCTTTCAGGTCTTCCCTGACTCGCGGCCCTTGGGGCGAGGGGTAAATCCATGCTCGTTGGCCGCTGCAATCATTCTCCCGATTTCCCCGATAATCCCCACGAGGCGGTTCAGGTGATATCACCGACTCCATTCGCACAAGCGTCTGCAAATAATCGGGCAACGGGCTGCCGGCGCAGCCTCTCTTCTACCCGAAGGATCATCATGAGAAACCTTTGCGCGCCCTGCTTTTGTGTCCTGCTGAGCCTGGCGGCGCCGGAGCTGCGGGCCCAGGCTCCCGAGCAGACCGCTGCGCCCACGGATGCGTCGAAGCACGAGGCGCCGCCCAGCGCGGCCGCGCCGGCGAGCGAAGACGCGGGCTTTGCCTCGGAGCTGGATGAGCTGCTGAACACCGCCGACAGCGAGCCCGCCGCGCCGGCGCCTGCGGCAGAGCAGGCCGCCGCCGACACGCCGCCGCCGGCCGCGGAGCTGCCGGTGATCCCGCTCGCCGCGGACCAGCCGCCGGAATCCGACAACCCGCTGAAGGAGCCGAGGTACCGCTCGCCGCAACTGGAGGAGATCGTGGTCACGGCGACCAAGCGTGAGCAGCTGACGCGCGACATCCCCAGCAGCATGGCGGTGATGAGCGGGCAGAAGCTGGAGCAGCTCGGCATCCGCAAGGTCAAGGAGGTGTTCCTGATGGTGCCGGGCATCAACATGCAGGACGAGATCGCCGGCCAGCAGCGCAAGATCTCGATGCGCGGCGTGGGGCCGGACACCGGCACCAACCAGACGGTGGGTTCGGTGATGGGCGACATTCCCATTTCCGACCCCTATGGCGCGACCACGATCGTGGACCCCAATCCCTGGGACATGCGCACCGTGGAAGTGCTCAAGGGGCCGCAGGGCTCGCTGTTCGGTGCCACCTCGCTGGCCGGCCTGATCCGGTATGTGCCCAACACCCCGGAGCTGGGCGTGTGGCAGGGCAAGGCCTTCTACGACTACACGATGATGGACATGGGCGGCTCCGCGCCGACCTATGGCGGCGCCTTCAATGTGCCGGTTGGGGACACGCTGGCCTTCCGCTTCGCCGGCATCCGCCAGCAGTTGCCCGGGGTGCTCGACAGCCAGAATCCGAGCCGCCGCGAGGAAGACATCGACACAGGGGAGAGCTGGAGCGGCCGCGTCATGGCGCTGTGGAAGCCGACCGAGGAATTCAGCGTCAGCGCCTGGTATACCAAGGAGCAGCGCAGCGCGGACGACCTCTACGTGGTCACCTTCAGGGAGCCCAAGTACACCCGCTACGATGCGCCGGAGGCCTCGCCCACGAAGAATGGCTTCAGCCTGGCGACGCTGGACCTGCGCTACAGCTTTGACTGGGCCACGCTGGTCTCGATCACCGGCTACCAGGAGAAGAACAGCTACAACGACGTGGATGCCAGCAACCTGGTGCAGCCACTGGCGCGTGCCGGGCTCAGCTTCCTGCATGCCGAGCGCGACGTGAAAACCAATGGCCTGGCGCAGGAGCTGCGGCTGCTGTCGCCGGACGACGGCAAGCTCACCTGGCTTGCCGGCTTCTACTACAGCACGTTCGAGCAGACGATCCGCTCGCGTCTCTATGTTCCGGGTACCGAGGGCCTGGCCGCGCTGGCCGCATTGATCCCGCTGCCGCCGCTGCAATCGCTGCTCACCGACCGCGGCATCACGCTGACCTCCACCGGCTACGATCCGCTCACGGCCGACGAAGTGGCCGCCTACGGCGAGGCCAACTACGATTTCACCGACAGCTTCCGCCTGACCCTGGGCAGCCGCCTCTACAAGACCACCGTCGAGGGAACGCTGCGGGGTAGTGGCCTGGCCAGCCAGAACAACGGCACGGTGCTGGGCACCACGGAGAAGGGCTGGAGCCCGAAGGTCGCCGTCACCTGGCGCCCCCGTGAGAACGTGATGCTGTACGCCAACGTGGCGCGCGGCTTCCAGTTCGGCGGCTTCAACCTGCCGCTGACCCCGGGGGCTAACGTGCCACTCACCTTCGAGTCCAGCAGCCTGTGGAACTACGAAGCCGGCGTGCGCACCGACTGGTTCGACGGCAGCCTGCGCCTGGATCTCACCGCATTCTTCCTGGACTGGAAGAACCCGCAGATCAAGCAGACCTCCAACAGCGTGGACCAGTACGTGGACAACGTCGGCGGCACGCACAACATCGGCGTGGAGACCACCATCGCCTGGGCCACGCCGATCGAGGGCCTGACCATCGAGCAGGCTGCCTCCTACATCGAGGCCCGCACCAGCGAGCCCTTCGACGACGTTTCCGGCGCGCAGATACCCAAGGGCACGACCATGCCCAGCGCGCCGCGCATACAGTCGGTGACGACGCTGAGCTATGCCCGGCCGATAGGCCCCTGGCAGGCACAGGTGTCGCTGATCAACTCCTTCCAGGACAAGGCCTATGCCGACATCCTGCACCGTGTCGAGGTGGGCGATTTCAACATCCTGGGCCTGAACTTCGGCGTGAGCCGCGACGACGGGGACTGGAGGCCGGCGCTGACGCTGTCGGTGAACAACCTCACCAACGTGCAGGCCCTGGTGGCCGGCTTCGAGCCGCCGCCGGGCCTGCAGCAGCAGCTCAGCAACATCGTGGGAAATTCCTCCTACGTCTACACCCAGCCGCGCTCCATCGTGCTGCGCGCCTCGCTGGAGTTCTGAGATCATGAGCCAGATCAGCGAGCCCGTCGCGTTCCGCGAGCAGCACCTGCCACTGGGGCCGCATCGCCTGCATGTCCGCATGGGCGGCAGGGAATCAGCGCTGCCCACGGTGGTGCTGGAGGCCGGTGGCGGCAGCACCCTGTCGGTGTGGCGCGAGATCGAGGCGGGCCTGGCGGCACACACGCGCGTGCTCAGCTACGAGCGCGCCAGCATCGGCGGCAGCAGCGGGCCGGTGGGCTCCGTGCAGGCAGATGCCGTGGCGGAGCGGCTGGCGGCGCTGCTGCAGGCGGCGGGCGTCACGGGCCCGGTGATCCTGGCGGGGCACTCACTGGGCGGGCTCTACTCGCGCTACTTCGCCGCCACGCGGCCGGCCACGGTGGCCGGTCTGGTGCTGCTGGACCCGACGCCGGAGGACCTGCATGCGCCGCCGGTGCGTTGGGTGCCGGCGCTGCTATGGTTGCTGCACGGCATTGCACGCCTGCCCCCCACGCAGTGGCTGCTGCCGCTGCTCAAGCGCACGCCCGCGGAGCGGGATACCCGGCGGGCGGAGATACGCACGCTGGCGCGGCCCGGGCATATACGCAGCCTGCTGGCCGAGAGCCACGCGAGGTCTGACATACAGGCCGAGGTCGCACGGGTGACCGGCGCGGCGGACGCGCCGCGCCTGCCCACCCTGGTCATCACCGCCGGAGACCGCCTTCCCGCCATGCCGCCGGACATGAGCCGCGACATCCTCCGCAACCACGAGCGCGTCGCCGCCGCCGGCCTGCCGCCGCACAGCCGCCACCTCAGCATTGCGGACGCCAACCACATGTCCCTGCTCAAGGACCCGCGCCACGGCGCGGCCGTGGCGGCGCAGATCCTCGACTTTGCCCGGCAGATCACGGGCGCGAGCGCCGCATGAGCAGCCTCACTCCTGAACTCAGCGAGAAGCTGGACCAGCTGCTGGCCCCGGGCCGCCGTAGCGACGAGCCCGGCTACGTGGTGGGCGTGGCACGGAACGGCCACGCGCTGTACCGCAGCGCCACCGGCCTGGCCAGCGTGGAGCTCAAGGTGGTCAACACGCCGGCCACGCGCATGCGGATCGGCTCGGTCAGCAAGCAGTTCACCGGGCTGGCGGTGATGCTGCTGGTGGAGGACGGCAAGCTGGACCTGGAGCGCCCGGTGCGCGACTACCTTGACGATCTGGACGGCCCCAACGGCCGGCCGACGCTGCGCCAGTTGCTCAACCACGCCAGCGGCGTGCGTGACGCGCTGGATGGCCCGGCCTACTTCATTACCGAAGGGCTGTTCCCGCAGATACCCGTGGGCGTCACGCACCAGTGGTCCTCGCGCATCAGCGACAGCAACTTCGCCCCGGGCGAGCGCTGGTGCTACAGCAACTACGGCTACCTGCTGCTGTCGCTGGTCATCGAGAAGGTGTCCGGCCTGGCCCTGGCGGAATTCTTCCGGCAACGCCTGTTCGAGCCGCTGGGCATGGTGGACAGCGAGTTGTTCCCCAACGACATGGAGCTCTCGCCGGGCCTGGCGATCTCGCACATCCGTCGGCCGGACGGCCGCTACCGCCGCTGCATCTATCCCAGCGAGGAGCTGCTGGGCGGCGGCGGTATCGTGTCCACCGTGGACGACATGCTGCGCTGGTCCGCCAACCTGCGTGAGCGGCGCCTGGGCACGCCCGCCACCTGGGCGGAGATGCTGTGCGCGCCGCGCTTCAGCAACGGCAGCGAATACAACTACGGCTTCGGCATCATGTGCCAGCAGCACCGCGGCCTGGACCTGCTGTGGCATGCCGGCAGCACGCTGGGCTCCACCGCGACGCTGCTGTGCTTCCCCGCGGAGGGGCTGGACATCGCCGTGATGGCCAACCGCTCCGACAGCGACCCCACCGGCCTGGCCCTGCGCATTGCCGACGCCGTGCTCGCCGACCGCGTGGGCCCGCCCAAGCGGCACGCCGAAGCAGCCGGGCGCGAGGCACTGATGGGCCACTACTACGCCCCGGCATCGCGGCGGCTGCTGAGCCTGCGGGCGCACGAGGGCAAGCTGATGATCGCGCTCAACGCGATACCGGAGAGCCTGCCGCGCGAGGAAGACGGCGTGCTGATCGGCGACAGCGGTGCCGGGTCACTGAAGCTGTGGCACGAGGCTGGCTCGCCGGTGAACCAGGTGGAGCTGGAGCTCTGCGGCCACCGCGATACCTATGTGCGCCTGGCCGAGCCCGCACCCGAGCCCGCCCAGCTCGCCGACGGGCTGCTGGGCGAGTACCGCCTGGCCGACTTCGGCACGCCGGTGGACATCATCCTGGACCAGGGCCGGCTGTATATCGACCTGCGCTCGCGCTACCGGCCCTGCCGCGTGGCGCTGACGCCGCTGTCCGAGGATGTGCTGGTCTACACCGCCAGCATCGCCGGCACGCCGGTGCAGGGCACCATCACGCTGGAACGGCGCCATGGCCAGGTGAGCGGCTTCTTCTTCAACACCCAGAAAAGCTGGAACCTGCGCTTCTCCCGCCCATGAAGATCTTCGCCGCCACGCTGGCCACCGAGACCAACACCTTTGCGGCCGTGCCCACCGGCCACATCGACTTCGAGGCCAACGGCCTGTACTACGGCGACGCCAGCCTCAAGGCGCCGCAGGGCATCGGCGTGTTCCACGCCACGCTGCGCAAGCGGGCGCAGCAGGACGGGCACAGCGTGGTGGAGAGCATCGCCGCCTACGCCAAGCCCTCCGGCATCACCCTGCGCGAAGTCTACGAGACCTACCGCGACCAGCTGCTGCAGGACTTGCGCGCAGCACTGCCGGTGGACGTGGTGCAGCTCTACCTGCACGGCGCCATGGTGGCGCAGGGCCATGAGGACTGCGAGGGTGACCTGATCGAGGCGGTGCGCGGCGTCGTCGGCGCGCAGGTGCCCATCGGCGTGGAGCTGGACCTGCACTGCCACTTCACCGAGCGCATGCGCCGCGGCGCGGACCTGATCGTCTGCTACAAGGAATACCCGCACACCGACACCCTGGAGCGCCTGGGGGATTTGTACCGCTTGAGCGTGGCGCAGGCCGCCGGCCACATCCGCCCGGTCACCGCAGTGTTCGACTGCCGCATGGTCGGCCTCTGGCACACGCCGCGCGAGCCGATGAAGTCCTTCGTGGCGCGCATGCAGGCCTGCGAGGGCCGCGACGGCATCCTGTCGGTGTCGCTGGGCCATGGCTTCCCCTGGGGTGACGTGCCCGAGTCCGGCGCCCGGCTGTGGGTGATCGCAGACGGTGATGCCGCCAAGGCCGAGGCCCTGGCCGCGCAACTGGGGCGCGAGTTCCGCGCCATGCGCCACGAGAGCTCCGAGCCGCCCACGCCACTGGCCCAGGCCATTGCCCGCGTGCGGGCCAGCGCCGGCCGGCCAGTGGTGATGGCAGACGTCGGCGACAACCCGGGCGGCGGGGCGATGGGTGACAGCAATTTCGTGCTGCGCGCCCTGCTGGATGCCGGCATGGGTGACTTTGCCATCGGCTGCTACTGGGACCTGGGCGCCATCGCGCTGTGCCAGAGCGCCGGCGTGGGCGCCACGCTGGACCTGCGCATCGGCGGCAAGTGCGGGCCGATGTCGGGCGAGCCGATCGACCTGCGGGTGCAGGTGCGTGCCATTGCCGAAAACCACGGGCAGACCGGGCTGAGTGCGCGCCATCCGCTAGGCACCGGCGTGTGGGTGCAGGCAGACAACGGCATCGACATCGTGCTGGCCTCTCGCCGCGCGCAGGTATTGGCGCCGGAGGCCTTCGAGGCCCTGGGTATCCGGTTGGGTGAGAAGAAGCTGGTGGTGGTGAAGTCCGCGCAGCATTTCTACGCCGAATTCGCGCCCATGGCCGCCGAGGTGATCTATGCGGGCGCGGCCGGCGCCACGGCGCAGGACTTCAGCGCGATCCCCTACCGCCGGCGTAGCCTGGACTTCTGGCCGCGCGTGGCGGAGCCCTGGGAGGATTGAGCGGCGCGGGGCCTCTGCCGATGGCAGAGCCGGGCAGGGCTCAGCTCAGTGCCCGCACCAGCTCCGTGCGCGAGCGGATTTTCAGCTTGCGGTAGATCGCGTTCAGCTGGAACTCCACCGTGCGGCGCGAGCGCACCAGGTGCTGGGCGATCTCGTCGTTGCGCAGGCCCTTGACCACCAGTTGTGCGACACGCCGCTCGCTGGGCGTCAGGTGCTGCAGCAGGAGCAACGCCGACTGCGAGGGCTCACGCGCGTCGTCGCTGCCGGCCGGCTCGTCGATAAAGGTCACGACATAGCTCGGGCTCAGGCCCAGCCCGGTCGATTGCCAGTTGCGGTCTATCTTCACCGACAGGCCCTCGAGCACCGGGTGGGCGAGGCGGACCGACGCGGCCTCTCCCACCACGTTACCCTCGGCGGACTCGCCCATGGCCTCCTCGAACAGCGCCCCGACCGCTGCCGGCAGGTGGTAATGCGAATCCGGGCCCGTGGCCATGCGCAGGCCACGGTTCCAGCGCCCGCACTGTTTCTCCGCCTCGCCGTTGGCGAACATGGAGTCTCCAGCGGCGTTGACGAACATTACCGTCAGCGGCACCTGCCTGAGGAAGTGCTCGTAGCTGGAGCGGCGGATGCGTTCACCTTCGATGGCGCGCAGGCGGCGCAGCGCGGCCTCGATCATGGGGTGCAACTGCTCGAGGAAATCGCGCTCCTCCATTGAGACCTGCGACTCCAGCGGGCGGATGCTCAGCACCGCCTCCGGGTGGGCCTCATGCCAGAACGCCAGGTGGACGAACTCATTCCAGTCCGGGTCCGGGTCCTGGTCCAGTGCCCGACGGCGCGCGTCCGGGTCTTCCGACAGGATCTGCGTGTAGGTGTACAGCTTGATCTGCGGATGCCGCGCCAGGAACGGCCCCGAGACCGTCAGGCTGGTGGCCGGCAGGTAGTCCGGCGTGCGCGGCAGCACCACGTGGTGGCGCGCATTGGCCGGCTCGTAGTTGACGATGTTGAACATCAGGCTGCAGGAGCGGTGCGGCAACTTGCTCTCAATCAGCTTCAGGCAGGTCGTCCAGAGGCTTTCCAGGTCCAGCGCACTCTGCAGATCAACCACCAGCGCCCGGGCCGGGTCGGCGGAGGCGGGGCGCTGGGGGATGAGGGGGCTCATGGGGGCAGGATAGCAACCGCTGGTGAGGCAGGACATCTGGTGGGAACACCTATGTTCAGGGGACTACGGCGGCCGGGGCAACTTGGAATACGGGGAGCGGTGACCTATAGGTCTGGTCCTGAGCTGCGGCGGGAGCTCAACGCGCACGGACCGCGTGCAGGAGTTCTCGCGCAAGATGCTGCGCGAGTGGCCGATGCCGGCGTGCCGGTGCTGGTGAAGCGCTACTACCAGCTGATCCCCTACAACTACGCGCCGGGGCCGCTGAACAGCTTTGCCATGGTGAAGAAGGCGGCCACTGCCGCTGGCGGCCTGCTGGCGGCGGTGCCGCGCGGGCCTTACACCGGCGCGGAGGTGAAGCTATGGGCCGCCAAGAGCACGGCGCTGGCCTGCGAGAACCTGGTGCTGGCGCTGCGCGCCCACGGCTACGAAAGCTGCATGATGGAAGGCTTTGACGAGGTGCGCGTGCGCAAGCTGCTGAAGCTGGACGATGCGGCGTTCCCGATCATGGTGGTGGGGGCGGGCGAGCGCGCGGCGGATGGGGTGTTATGGCCGCAGTTGCGGTTTGAGCGCAAGTTGTTCGTGTACGAGGCGTAGAGGTCAGCAGATCGCTGCGGTTGCATGCACTTTAGAGTGTATGAAAAGGGGTTGGCGTGATTTACTCCGACCCTTTTTTGTTCTGCATATCCCCGCAACCTGATCCGCTCGTCAGCTTGCGTGGTTGCCCGAACAGCCGCAGCATCAGACGCGCGGAGAGGGGTGCTGAGAGAAAATAAATCTATCCCCTTTATTGTTTTAAAAAATCAATGTATCTGAGCAGGGGAAAATCATGTCGCATGTGTACGCATTGCAAGGACCTGGAAATTGCGGGAAGTCGAGCACACTGATTCAGCTCTTCCAAATGGTGCAAGCTAAATACCCGGCCGCGACTGTGCAAAAAATACGTAGTGGAACTATAGATGTCGCGGTGGTTATTCGAGGGGTAGGCGGCTTGGTCGTGGGTATCGAGAGCCAAGGAGATCCTGGCTCGCGGCTAAAGGACACACTTCCGGAGCTCGCTACAGCCAAGTGTGATCTCATTTTTTGCGCTTGCCGGACGAATGGGAAGACAGTGGGATGGGTTAATGATTTGAACCCTCCGTATAGAATGCACTTTGTGACACAGGTTCGTGTGACTAATAACTATGCATCCACGAATGCGGCAACCGCCTTACGGCTTATGCAGAGTGCCGGCATTTAGTTGAAAAAGATTGGGAATTTACTCTGGTCCCCTTCGGTCCGTTAGTTCCCTCGGGGTGCGGTGTGATGAGTGACTATTGGAGCCCAGTTGAGGATATGGCGACGCATCAGTTTGGTGATCGTGTATTCCTTTTTAGGAGAGATATGACAACCATTGCGCAGGTGCGTGGGGCCCTTCTGGAAGAGGCTGTTCTATACCTTCTGAAAAATGTTGGTTACGAGCCGATCAATGCCAGCATGCTTCCCGCGACAGGACTTCGAAATGGACACTCCGGACTTGAGGCGCAAGGCCGTGGCGCGTGGCATCAGTTAGATGCTTTGAGTAGTTGGACGCACTCTCCGCCATTCATGTATCCACTAAGGCTAATCGTGGAAGCAAAATGCTATAGGCAAGGAAAGCCTGTAGAGATCGAGGTGGTAAGAAATTCCATAGGCGTCTTGAAGGATGTCTCTGAAAACTATTTCTCTATGCTGCAGGATGGAACGGTTGTCCAAGGCCCCCGGTTTAACTATGTAGCAGCAATATTTTCAACGTCGGGTTTTACCCGGGGGGCCGTACAGTATGCGGTTGCACATCAAATTTTTCTAATTCAGTACACCAAGATTCCCGCGATAGCGCCATTAATTGAAGCCATCGCCAACTTTTCTCAGGAGCACATCTTGGAGCTGAGCAAGAAAACTATTTCTCAGGCTAGAGACTGTCTTCGGCGAGCTCTTAATGGTCCCGGGATGGAGGGTGAAATGAAAAATCTAACTCCCGAAGGCATGCGTCACATTGAGCGCGCGATTCGGGTAACAACGGAGAGAATTCAAGGCTCATACTTTGGAATGCTGCAGGGCCGGTGGCCAATGCATTTGCTAAGGCGTCAGCCCCTGCCGCCAGAGGCGTTTGTGCACGATACAGTTCGGTGTGCGGTTCGCGGGAATGTACATGGGGAGTGGAAATTCGTTCCTCTCGTTTAACGGGATAGTCCGAGATGGTTTGAGCTTGAGTTCAGTCTTCCAGAAGAGATAACTAATCTGGTATCTCAAGAGTGGGGAGATCGTGTGGCCGTCGCGAACATGAAGCGGCGAATGTTCTCCTACATAGATATCACGGGCATCATCGGAGGAATTCGTCGAAGTGTGCGCCTTGAGCTAGATCGCACATGGATCGAAGAGTACATTGCAAGGCATCAGAGAGAATGAACTGCGCATACCCCTGCGAGTCAGTTAATCAGAGGTATCGACTGTGCCTCCAAGTCAGCCCCTCCTTTCCGCTTAACCGATGCGGGAGAATGGATAGGCGTTCTTTATGTACACGTTCAAGAATTGACCCTTTGAAGGTGCTTGCATGAACTGCTCAAAGAGATCTAGCCCTACATTGTAGTACTGATAAATCGTGCCATTGCTAAACTCGATTTCAAGAGTCTGTGATGGCTCATCGTATCCTGCGGAAACAAGATTTGATGATGCTACGGAACTACGGTCCATGATTTTCCTCCGAAAGCGGAGACTCGTCTGCAATGAGTGATCGCGTGATTTTCACATCCTGACTCACTGCTGTTGTTCTCTGCGCGCGCCACGACGCCGCAACGCGATCATATCCTTCAGCTTTTCGTTTGAGTGACCAGGCCTCAGTTACCTTTGGATCGGAGCTTTTCGGAAGGTGTTCGTCTGCAGGAAGAGTTACGCGACAACGGATAGGTAATCGCGCAGCTTCTCCTGTAATTATGGCCTCGCCTGTGCGAAGAACCGGCAACAAATCTGTTAGGCCTGCGAGGTTGTCTGGTAGCGTTCCGCGAACTTGTGCTCTATCAGACGGGTTAGAAAGTCTTAGCGCCACTATGGTGCCGCATTGGGAAAGGATGGTTTCATCGACCTCCGCGGGGCGCTGCGATACCAGCATTGATCCGACGCCGTATTTTCTACCTTCCTTTGCTATGCGTTTAACAATGTCGGCAGCGACATTACCTTTTCCGGCTGCACCCTTCATGGAATCGGTTCCGACATATCGATGAGCTTCTTCCATTACTACCAAAAGCGGCCGGAGAACTCCTCCTTCAGACTTCTCTCGGCTCCAGAACAATGCTTCGTAGACGATTCTAAGTATGGTGCCGATTAGCCGCACAAGTACTGTGCTTGGAACTCCTGATAGATCAAGAATTGTTAATGGCTTCTCATGTCCGAGCCACCCCTCTAGAAGCTTGTCTATATCAACGGATGTTATTCCTGCGAGATTCGGTTCCCATGGGCCAGGATGGAGGATAAAGTCATATCGCCTATCAAGCAGGCGTGATCGAAGAAGGTTTAGTTGCCTTCTTATCCCCCGTGCTGATTGATTTAGGAAGGGCCCTGCAGTGCCCATCGCATGAATTTTGTACCGAGGCGGGATTAAATTATCAGCGTCGCCGGTAGCCTCTAGGCAAGGAATATCGCGCTGGGGCCCCGAGAACGTAGTGGTCTCGAAATCGATCAATTCATACCAAAGTCTTTTTAGACTGAATGGAACGGGACTATCTACTGTGAGGGAGAGAGGATCGAGTCCGGGTAGCGTGGCTGTTTGCAATCGTTCCGCTTTGAGCTCTTGGATTTTATCTGTGAATGCAATTTCCTGATTGTCATTTACGTTGCCGACAATAAGGTCTAAGAGTTCGCCTGCTTCCAAGGCCCAATAGGGGACGAAGAGCGAACTTTCTCCTGGTTGCGGCGTGGCGCTGAATACACGCGCTACGTCGGACAGGGCGGCTTTGTACTCTCCGTGTATATCTAATAAGAGGATTCGAGCGGCGGGAGCGCCAGTGGAATCAGCATTTGGCAGGATGATTGACCTTAAGAGGCTTGCGACGGTGGTCGATTTTCCGGAGCCGGTAGAGCCAAGAACTGCCGAGTGTCTCGTTACGAGCTGATCTAGAGATATGCGCACGACAATGTTGTCAGCACTGGCTAGGGTGCCTATCGGAATTTGATCGTTTCCCCCATGGCCATAGATGCGTTTGAGGTCTTTTTCGACGACCAAATGAACATGATCATTTATGTTGGGATGTTGGCTAAGGCCTCGCTCAAATCGGTCTCCTATTGATTCTCCTACAAGTTCAACCCGCATCCAGCGAGACGAGTCGGCAGTTTCCAAGTCCAAGTGGCGAGGCACCGCAGTTGCTCCCACCTCGGCAACAACACCGTACAAGTCTTGATAGCCTTGTGGGATACGCACGAAACTTCCTACTTGACCCACTCGATAGGTGCTTCCCCCAATGATTGCGAGGCCGGACGCCAGAGACTCGGCTAGCTTCACCGTTATCGATGCGCCGGATACCGAACCTACGACGCCAAGGTATGTTGGATCGTTGTCAGTCACTGGGTCGCCTCTGGGACGGGTTCATTGTTGTCCTTGATCGGTGCCGATGTTTTTGGCTCTTGTGTTTTTGTGTCGCGCACTACATCACTGGCCTGTGCTAGCGCGCAGAATCTAGCAAAGCTCGCGAAATTACCTAGTAGAAACTGATGCGACGTCCCGGCTGTCGGTATATCCCAGTAACTAGCTCGGATGTCTGCCCAATGCTTGGGAGGGTCGCCGACACGCCATTCCCCCATAACACCGCGAATTACTGCGCCGTTTGGTGCATACACGCTGAAGTTGGGATGGTCCTGAGCCAGGACACACGCCGGCGAACTGCCCTCCAGCTTTTCGTACTGAAACGCAAATACTGCCGTGTTTGCGTTCATTGCAAGGGTTTCATCGAGCACTGCGCAAACATGTGCGTCACGAAACGAGAAGCCAGTTGCGAGAATTAGAGTATCGGGAGTAAGGAGAAAGTGCTTCAGCCGCTCAAATAGCGCGGCATAGGGTTGCTTTTGAGTGAGGTCATATTTTAAGTGATCCGGATATACCAGTTGCGTAACGTTCCGTCCTCCGCTACGAACCACTGAATTGTTCTCCAGCGCCCATCCAATAGAGCCGTGGAGTTTCCAAAGCCTCGACCATCGAGACGGCAAATCATCTCCGGCTACAGTTACCGGGTCAAAGAAGGGGCTGTTTCCTCCCGAAAAGCCATCGAAGTAGGGAGCTCGTGCGCGCTCAAAAGCTTCTTCGAAGAGAAGGTCGTAGTTGGTTGTAAATATCTCTACGGCGTGGCTTCGGGATGTTCCGCTGACCCAAGACACTAACTCGGTATAGGGATTTCGCTCTGCTGGTAAAATTGCGCCGACGACTTTGCCAATGTTGTCGCATATGGTCGCAGCCAATTCACCATATCCTTTGCCGTCCAGCCCACCAACTGTGGCACTCCCCAAAGCCTGTTCCATCAAACGCACTTGAGAGAGAATGCGTTCTATATTTGCGTCTTTACCAAGTTCATCTGTGATTCGCTTAGCGGCATCGCCTTGAGGTTGGTTTAGCCCCTCAAGTGCCTTCTTGGTTAGCTGATCAACTCCGGGGATTAACGGGGTTCCGTTAGGATCAAGCTTATTCGCACCGTTCACTCGAACGCCAAGTGGGGCCCCGGCCCCGACCAGCAAACCAATGCGTTTTCTGCCCTGCGACAAGATCTGACGAAGATCTGCCATATAGCGGTCGGGGTTATGAAACGTTTCCAAGCGGCTCCTCCTAAGAGTTACAGAGTGGATTTCCTGACGATCTTCAATAAGTGATCTTACAATGCAAAAGGGCCGGAGTAAGTTACTCCGGCCCCTCTCTAATCTGCATCTGTTCTCGCGGCGTTGGCCAGCGAAGGCCTTAACTCTCTCCGAGATGTCGCCAACGGCGGAACAGGCACTTAGAGAGGTCGGGGAGGCTCAGTCCTATATCGGCGTCTACCCAATAGCTGGATTTGCCAACAGCAACTACCGGTACATCGAGATTTGACGTCTTTCCAGGACTTCACGCGAAATCCCCCTATGGTACGGCCAGCTTTTCGTAGACACCCGAGTTGCCATAATTGATGGCAAAGACCGAGGTGTTTATGAGCAGCAATCGGCAGTACACGGATGAGTTCAAGAGCGAAGCGGTAAAGCAGGTGATCGAG
>JBPOHT010000017.1:0-70826 GCA_052035235.1 Pseudomonadota bacterium
GGGTTCCCGCCCAGACGCGCCTGCGTGGGGGCGCTGTGCTGGGACGAGCGGGACCGGTTGTCCGCCCGAGGGCCCACTGGCCTTGGTTGGCCTGTGGGCCCGACCCGTCGCACTCGACCACCAGGCAGGTTGCCCCGCCAAAGCGGGGCCGCGGATGGAGGGTGTGTTTCTCTTGGTTACTTCTCTTTTCACAAGAAAAGAGAAGTAACTCGCCCCTGGGCGAAATAAACCAACAGAGATCAACAGCTCCTGACCGGCGTAGTCGCCGGCACCACTACTGTAGCTTCTAGCTGAAAGCGTGCGCCCCTCACCCCCACCCTCTCCCCGCAAGCGGGGAGAGGGAGTACATGCGGCGGCGAGTGCCAACAAAAAAGCCGCTCTTCAGCGGCTTTCGTTCCCACCATTCCAGGGCTGGTCTTCCAATCGCTGGTACAGCGCCGGCTCCGTCTTCGGCAGGTTCGTCTCCAGCCACTGCAGCATGTCGTTCCAGATGCGCTGCGACTGCGCCGACGACGGCATGATGCCCGCGTGCGGCAACTCCAGCGTGATCACCGGCATGCCCAGGTATACGCCCGCATAGTTGCCCAGCGAGCCGGGATAGGTGCCGAGCTGGTGCAGGTGCAGATAGCCGAAGTTCTCCGGCGCCTGCGCCGGGCCGTCATAGTCCAGCAGGCCGTAGGGCGCATGCACCGACACGATGGCATCGGGGCGATAGCTCTTGATCGCCTCATCCAGCCAGCGGCTCTCCGGCTCCGACAGCGGCGAAGGGCCGGGATAGCGGCGCGGATCCTTGCGCGTGCGGTTTTCCCAGTAGGCCAGCGAGTCGGACTTCCAGTCCGGCGTCATGAAGTTGCGGTTCAGGTCCACGCCGCGGGCGTTCACGCGCGTCGGCGGACGGATCAGCATGCCGTCCGGATTCACGCAGGGCGCCACGCGCCAGTGGAAGGGCTGGTCCTGCTTGGTCTCCAGCTCCTTCATCCACTGGAACACCGTGCTGACCGAGGACAGCTCGTCGCCGTGGATGCCGCCGATCAGCAGGATGCGCCGCGGCGTGTTCTTGCGCGTGGTCGGCGCAAAATCCCGCCACAGGATCGGCAGGCCGTTGACGCTCTGGCCGCCGCTGGGGCGCAGGCCGGCCTTGAGGCAGGTCTCCACGCCGACGCTCTGCAGGCGTCCGCCGATCAGCTCGCAGGCCTTCTGCATCGAGACCAACGGCGTCGCCGGCTTGGGCGCGGCGGGCTTGGGCTTGGGGGCGGCCACCGCCGGCCGCGGCGGGGGCTTGGGCGGCTTGGGTGGCGACTGCGCCTGGGCCACACCCACAACAAAAAGCCCGGCGAGAAGCCGGGCCAACCAGATGTTGCGGTGAAAGCGCTTAGCGACCGCCACGTTCCTTGCGCACCTTCACGACCAGGCTGTCGACCACCTTGAGCATCGTCTCGAAGCTGCCGGCCATCGCCGCGCTGGTCATGTACTTGCCGCCGACCACCACCACCGGGACGCTGGTGATGCCGTAGTCCTTCGACAGCTGCTCCGACTTGCGGAAGCGCGCGTCCACCGCAAAGCCCTTGAAGGTGTTGGTGAACAGGTCCGGCATCAGGCCCAGGGTGCGGTTGAACACGGCGGCGATCTGCGCCTCGTTGTCCAGCTGCTGGCCACCCTTGTGGATGGCGTCGAACAGGGCCGGGTGCATCTTGTCCAGCGCGTTCAGCGACTCGGCGGTGTAGTAGGCCTTGGCATGCAGGGCGCCCACCGGACGGCCCAGGGTGTTGGGCACGCGCACGAAGTCCACGTCCGCCGGCTTGGTCGTGGACCACTTGTGGATTTCCGGATCCAGGGCATAGCAGTGCGGGCAGCCGTACCAGAAGAACTCCTCGACCAGGATGCGCTTCTTGTCGGCCGGCTGCTGGATCTCGCGCACCTTCTTGTACTGCTTGCCCTCCGTGTACTGCGCGTCCTGCGCCGAGCAGGCGAGGGCGGTCAGGGCCAGGGCGGCGGCGGTGAGGTAGCGGGCGAAGGCGCGCATGAAGAATCCTTAATGGAAGGAACGTATGGTCGGTTAACGCAGTATCACTGCAGGCCGTTGACGTAGGAAGCCAGGGAATCGATTTCCTTGTCGGACAGCTTGGCTGCGACAGCGGCCATCATCTTCTGGTTCCCGTCCGGCAGTTCGCCCTTCAGGCCCAGCTCACGATAGTTGCGCAGGCGGGCGGCGACATAGGTGGCGTGCTGGCCACCCAGGCGCGGATAGGCCGCGGCGGCATTGCCGGCACCGGCCGGACCATGGCAACCGGCGCAGGCCGGCAGCGCACGACCGGCGTTGCCGCCCAGGTACAGCGGCTTGGCCACGGCCACGGCGTCCTTGCTGGCCAGGCCCGGGGCCGGCTTCTGCAGGGCGTAATGGGCGGCGATGTCACGCATGTCCTGCTCGCTCAGGGCGGCAACCTGGCCCTGCATGATCGGGTTCTGGCGGGCGCCGCTCTTGAAGGCCTTGAGCTGCTCGAAGACAAAGCGCGAGCTCTGCCCGGCCAGCTTCGGCCATTCGGCCATGGCGCTGTTGCCGTTGGGGCCGTGGCAGGCGCCGCAGGGCGCCGACTTGGTGGCACCGGCAGCGGCATCGCCCTGCGAAATCGGATCTTTCTTCGCCGGTGCCGCTTCCGCGAACACGGACAACGGGGCGCACAGGGCGAGGACAAGCAGGACGCGCTTCATCTGGAAAACTCCCTAACAATGAGTTCTATATCTGGACGGTGGCTCGCGCAAGGCTGGCTTTAAAGCGCGACAATAGAATCTTGAACCCCTAATTCTACATGGCGAACGCCCGATGCTGAATCCCTTTGCTCAAGCTGGTTTCATCCTGTCCTGCGCCCGGCTGGACCAGCTGCCTGCGGACGCCCTGCCGGAAATCTCCTTTGCCGGCCGCTCCAACGCCGGAAAATCCAGCGCCCTGAACCTGATTTGCGGCCAGAAACAGCTGGCCCGGGTCAGCAAGACCCCCGGCCGGACCCAGCTGATCAACCTGTTCGGGGTGCCCGGCGGCCGCTTCGCCGACCTGCCCGGCTACGGCTACGCCGCCGTGCCGGAACAGGTCCGCCGCGACTGGGGCAAGCTGATCGGCAGCTACATGGAGGAGCGCCAGAACCTGGTCGGCACCGTCCTGATCATGGACATCCGCCACCCCATGGGCGACCACGACCGCCAGATGCTGGCCTGGGCCGACCACCGCGGCCTGCGCGTCCATGTCCTGCTGACCAAGGCCGACAAGCTCGGCTTCGGAGCGGCCAAGACCACCTTGCTGAAGGTCCAGAAGGAGGTAGGAACCTCGGCCACGGTGCAACTGTTCTCCTCCGAGACCCGTGCCGGGCTGCCGGAAGCCCAGAAGCAGCTGCGGGACTGGCTGGGGATCGACGAGACGGCGACCTTTGCGAAGGTGGGCGGGGGGTTGGGTGACGCGCTTAGTTGATGCCTAAATGGCATCAACTGCGTCACCCAACGGGCGGCCATGGAATGTTTGGCCTCGCTAAGGCCTGACTCAATGTCAGGCCTCAGTAAGCCAAACATGCCCAGGGGCTCAATCAGGTAGCAGAGGTCCCGCCATGGATGGCGCCACCGCCGGTCTTCCCTCTCCCCTCGCGGGAGAGGGACCGAGGCGAGGGCATGGATGCCCGAAGGTAGGGCAACGCAGGAGCAGTTGCCGATTGAGGGGGAGCCAGCCAAGACCAACTACCGACAAGGGGAAAACCCGCCCAGTGGTGCCGTCCATGGCGGGACTTCGCTAACGGATCAGGCCCCGGGGCGGCCATCCCTGGCCGCCCGCGATCCGCCGCAGGCGATGACATTTAGTCATCGCCAAAGCGCGGCGAATCGCCCGCAAGGGGAGAGGGGGATAGAAGAAAGGAACTTCCCGCTTTTCCGCCACACAAATAAAAATGCCCAGCGAACCGGGGGAGGATTCGCTGGGCAACAACTCCGGCTTGGGGGCGCCGGAATTCCGTCCAGGGAGTCAAGACGGACGAGTGTGACAGGGAGAATCAACACTCGAAGGATTAGAGGGAATCCCGCCCCCGAAGTTCAACGAAAATTCCCGGACCCGACCGAGTATTTTATTCAACAAAATAAAACACTTTCAAAACATATTGTTAGCTTGACAACGATCTCGGATTTGCGGGTCGCTTCAAACTATAAATCGCTATTTTTCAGCTACTTGCGTGGCCTTCGGCGTCATGGGCCGCATCCCAGTTGGAACCGGTGCCCCAGTCCGCCACTAGCGGAACGGCGAGCGGCGCGATGCGGCACATCCGGCCTGCAATCTGCGGGGCCTGCTCCTTCAGCAGCGCCTCCGGCCCCTCGAAAACCAGCTCGTCGTGCACCTGCATGATCATGCGGATCTCGGGCAGGTTCTCGGCCAGGTGCCACTGCAAGTCGATCATGGCCTTCTTGATCAGGTCCGCCGCGGTGCCCTGCAGCGGGGCGTTGATCGCGGTGCGCTCGGCGTACTGGCGCAGGCCCTGGTTCTTGGAGTTGATGTTCGGCAGGTAGAGGCGGCGGCCGAACAGGGTCTCGACGTAGCCCGTCTCGTGCGCCTGCACGCGGGTGTCGTCCATGAAGCGCTTCACGCCGGGGTAGCGGCCAAAGAAGCGGTCGATGTAGTCCTGGGCCTCGCCGCGCGGGATCGCCAGCTGGCGCGCCAGGCCAAAGGCCGACATGCCGTAGATCAGGCCGAAGTTGATCGCCTTGGCGGCACGGCGCTGCTCGGCGCCGGTCTCCTCCAGGCTCAGGCCGAAGACCTCGGCGGCGGTAGCGCGGTGGATGTCCAGGCCCTTGCGGAAGGCATCCTGCAGGCGCTCGTCCTTCGAGAAGTGCGCCATCAGGCGCAGCTCGATCTGCGAATAGTCGATCGACAGCAGCGCATTGCCCGCCTCGTGCACGAAGGCCTGGCGGATGCGGCGGCCCTCGGCGGTGCGCACCGGGATGTTCTGCAGGTTGGGGTCCGACGAGGACAGGCGGCCGGTGGCGGCGATGGCCTGCCCATAAGACGTATGAACCCGGCCGGTGCGCGCATTCACCGCCAGCGGCAGCTGGTCGGTGTAGGTCGAGCGCAGCTTCTGCATGCCGCGCCAGTCCAGGATCAGCCGCGGCAGCGCGTGCTGCGCGGCCAGCTCCTCCAGCACGTCCTCGGCGGTGGACGGATCGCCCTTGGGCGTCTTGCCCAGCACCGGCAACTGCAGCTTCTCGAACAGGATCTGCTGCAACTGCTTGGGCGAGCCCAGGTTGAACTCGCCACCGGCCTGCTCGAAGGCGGCCTTCTGCAGCTCGTCCATGCGCTGCGCCAGCTCGCCACTGATCTGGCGCAGCAGCGCCGCGTCGAGCTTCACGCCGCGCTGTTCCATCGCCGCCAGCACCGGCACCAGCGGCATCTCGATCTCTTCGTAGACCTTGAGCAGTGCGGCGTCGGCCTGCAGGCGCGGGAACAGCACCTGGTGCAGGCGCAGCGTGATGTCGGCGTCCTCGGCCGAATACTCGGCGGCCTTGTCCAGCGGCACCTGGTTGAAGGTCAGCTGGTTCTTGCCCTTGCCGGCCACGTCCTCGAACTTGATCGTGCGGTGGCCCAGGTACTTCTCGGCCAGCGTATCCATGTCGTGGCGATTGCCGGCGGCATCGAGCACATAGCTCTGCAGCATGGTGTCGTGCTTGAGGCCCTGCACCACGATGCCGTGCTGCGCCAGCACGTTGATGTCGAACTTGGCGTGTTGCGCCAGCTTCGGCAGCGCCGGGTTCTCCAGCACGCCGCGCAGGCGCTCGCGCAGATTCTCGAGCTTCAGCTGCTGGGGCGCGCCCAGGTAGTTGTGCGCCAGCGGCAGGTACCAGCCCTGGCCGGGCTCCACCGAGAAGGCCAGGCCGATCAGGCCGGCGGCGTTGGATTCCAGCGAGTCAGTCTCGGTGTCGAAGCAGACCAGCTCGGCGGCCAGCAGCCGCGCCATCATCGCGTCGAAGGCCGGCTCGTCGAGCACGCATTCCACCTGCGTGGGCTGCATGTTGACGGCTGGCAGCGCCGGCACTTCCGGCTCAGCGGCCGCCACCGCGGGCGCGGGCGTCGCCACCGTGGTGGCGCCTGCCGGCCCCGAGACCTCTTCGGCCCAGCGGTTGAAGCCCAGGCGCCGGTACATCGCCGCCAGCACGCCGGGGTCCGGCGGCTGCGGGCGCAAGTCGTCCAGCGTCACCGGCAGCGGCACCTCGCAGTGGATGGTGGCCAGCTCGCGCGACAGCGGCAGCTTCGGCAGTGCCTCGCGCAGCTTCTCGCCGACCTTGCCACCGACCTTGTCGGCCTGGGCGATGACCTGGTCCAGCGAGCCGTATTCGTTGATCCACTTGGCGGCGGTCTTGGGGCCGACACTGGGCACGCCCGGGATGTTGTCGACCGTGTCGCCCATCAGCGTGAGATAGTCGACGATGCGCTCCGCCGGCACGCCGAACTTCTCGATAACGCCGGCGGGGTCCATGCGGACGTTCTTCATCGTGTCCAGCAGGTGCACGCCGTCGTTGACCAGCTGCGCCATGTCCTTGTCGCTGGTGACGATCAGCACGTCGCGCCCCGCGGCACAGGACTGCTTGGTCAGCGTGCCGATGACATCGTCGGCCTCGTAGCGCTCCACCGTCAGCACCGGCAGGCCCATGGCGCGCAGCATCTCGGAGACCAGCGGGAACTGCGACAGCAGGTCCTCCGGCGTCTCGCTGCGGTTGGCCTTGTACTCGGGGTACAGCTCGTTGCGGAACACGTCACCGCGCGGGTCAAAGACCACGCAGAGGTATTCCGGTGCGTAGTCCTTCATCAGCCGGCGCAGCATATTGCCCATGCCGTACACCGCGCCGGTGGGCTGACCGTCGGGCGCCGTCAGCGGCGGCAGTGCGTGGAAGGCGCGGAACAGCCAGGACGAGCCATCGATCAGGATCAGCGGCTTGTCCGTGTCAGTCATAGCAGGTTCTCGCCGCGCAGCAGGTCGTCGATGGTTTCACGGGCGCGCACGACATGCGCCTTGGCGCCGTCCACCATCACCTCGGCGGCACGGCCACGCGTGTTGTAGTTGGAGGCCATGACGAAGCCGTAGGCACCGGCACCGCGCACCGCCAGCAGGTCGCCTTCCTCGATGGCCAGCGCGCGGTCCTTGCCCAGCCAGTCGCCGGTCTCGCAGACCGGGCCGACCAGGTCGTATTCCTGCGTGGCGCCGTCGCGCGGCGTCACCGGCACGATATCCATCCAGGCCTGGTACAGCGTCGGGCGGATCAGGTCGTTCATGGCGGCGTCGATCACCGCGAAGTGCTTCTCGCCGCTGTCCTTGATCGCCTCGACGCGCGTCACCAGCAGGCCGGCATTGGCGGCGATGGCGCGGCCGGGTTCGGTCAGCACGCGCAGGCCACGGCCGGCCAGCTTCGGCAGCAGGGCCGCGGCCCAGTCGGCGGGCTGCGGCGCGTCCTCGTCCTTGTAGCGCACGCCCAGGCCGCCGCCGACGTCGATGTGGCGCAGGCGGATGCCCGCCGCCTGCAGGCGGTCGATCAGGCCCAGTACCTTGTCCAGCGACTCCAGCAGCGGCGAGATGTCGAGCAACTGCGAGCCGATGTGGCTGGCCACGCCCAGGATCTCGATGCCGGGCATCGCCGCGGCCTCGCGGTACAGCGCCTCGGCGGTGGTGAAGTCCACACCGAACTTGTTCTTCTTCAGGCCCGTGGAGATGTAGGGGTGGGTCTTGGGGTCCACGTCCGGGTTCACGCGCAGCGCGATCGGCGCACGGCGGCCCAGCGACTGCGCCACGCGGTCCAGCCGGCGCAGCTCGGAGGCGGACTCCACGTTGAAGCAGTAGATGCCGGCGGCCAGCGCCTCGCGCATCTCGGCCTCGGTCTTGCCCACGCCGGAGAACACCACCTTGCCGGCGCTGCCGCCGGCCCGCAGCACGCGCTGCAGCTCACCGCCGGAGACGATGTCGAAGCCAGCGCCGGCCTGGGCCAGCGTCTGCAGCACCGCGAGGTTCGAATTGGCCTTCACCGCGAAGCAGACCGTGTGGTCCACCGGGGCCAGCGCGCTGTCGAAGGCGCGGTAGCGCTCCAACAGGGCATTGCGCGAATAGAGGTACAGCGGCGTGCCGTGCTGCGCAGCGAGATCGGCAACAGGAATCTGTTCGGCCAGCAGCTGGCCGTCGCGGTAGGTGAAAGCGTCCACGTTCAGCGGTTTTCCGGGGTGGGTTCAGGGGAATTCTTGGGCTTGGCCACGGCGGCGGGCGGTGCCTCGGGCACCGGCTCCTGCGGGGCGGCATCGGCCGGCGGATGCGCCACGGCGGGCGGCGGCGCCTGCGGCACCGGTGCTTGTGCCTTTTCCGGCAGGTACAGCGCGCCGGACTGGCCGCAGGCGGCCAGCAGGAAGGTCAGGGACAGGGCGAGGGTCGGCAGCTTGTTCATGGCGGCGCTCCGGGGCCGGCAAGTGTAGCAAGTTGGTGCCCAGGGCCTGCTGACCCGGCTGTAGAATCCCGCCCCATGAAAAAGCACGAAACGGCAGACGCGGTACGACTGGAGCCGGACCAGCCGGCAGACGCTACGGTCATCTGGCTGCACGGCCTAGGGGCGGACGGGCATGACTTCGTCCCCATCGTGCCGGAGCTGGGCCTGCCCGCCGGGCACCGGGTCCGCTTCCTGTTCCCCCACGCCAAGATCCAGCCGGTGACGATCAACGGCGGCATGCCGCTGCGCGCCTGGTACGACATCCCCGCGCTGGACCGGGCGGCACGCCAGGACGAGGCCGGCCTGCGCGAGTCCGAGAAGCGCATCGCCGGGCTGATCGAAGCCGAGATCGCCTCCGGCATCCCGGCGCGGCGCATCATCCTGGCCGGCTTTTCGCAGGGTGGCGCGGTGACGCTGCACCTGGGCGTGCGCTGCGCGGAACCGCTGGGCGGCCTGATCGCGCTGTCCACCTACATGCCGCTGCACCTGAAGGTGGAGGCGGAGATCCACCCGGCCAGCTTCAAGACACCGATCTTCATGGCCCACGGGCGATTCGACCCGATCGTGCCCTTCGCCTGGGGCTCCGACTCCGCGCGCGGCCTGCGCGCCGCCGGCTACGAGCTGGAGTGGCACGAGTACCCGATGCAGCACCAGGTCTGCGAGGAAGAGATCGAGCAGGTCGGGCGCTGGCTGCGGGAGCGGCTCGCCTAGGGCTCCTTGGCTTCCGGCGGATGGAAGTCCACCGGCACCGTGGCTCGCACGTCCACCGGCTTGCCGCCGCGCAGCGGCGGTGCGAACTGCCAGCGTGAAACCGCGGTGGCCGCGGCCCAGGCCAGGCTTTCGTCCGGCGCATCCAGAACCCTGGGCAGTTGCGCCCGGCCGTCACGGTCGATGATGAACTCGACCATCACCCGGCCCATGGCATCGGCTCCCCGCGAGCCCGCAGGACGCCGCGGCACGGGTTGGTAGATAGCAGCGGGCAGGGTGTCGAGATCCGCCAGGCCGGGGATGGCGGGCTGGCCCTTCTTCAGGACGCGCAGCAGCCGCTGCGCCGATTCCCCGAGGGCCTCGCGCCCGCTGCGATCGAATCGGGTCTCGCGGGAAATCAGCGCCCAGGTCGGTTTGCCGTCCTTGCGCGCCGGCGTGAATTCCCAGGCCTCCATCGCCGCCCGCGCCGCCAGGCCAAACTCCGGACGCGTGGCTTTCAGGATATGGCCCTCGTGCACCTTGCCGTCGGGCCGGACCACGAGATTGACCATGGCCGAGCCGGTGACGCCCTCCGTCAGCAACTCGAAGGGATACACCACGGCCTGCGCCACCCGCACCTGAGGAGGCTGGTCGTAGCGGAACTCCTCGGGCAAGCCCTCCGGGAATTTCTGTGACCCACCGACGGCATAAGGCTCCACCGCCGCCCGCTGCAGCAAGTCCCAGGGATCGCTCCTCAGGGAGAACGGCACCACCACCGCAACCTTTCCGGCCACTGCCTGTCCGCGGCGCGTCATCGGCTGGTAGCGCCATTGGCCCACGGCCTCCACCACGGCGCGCTCCAGCGTCGGGTGCGCGGACTCGACGATCCGAACGTCGCGCACCTCACCCTCTGCCGTGATGGTGAACGCCACCTGCACATCGCCCTGATTGCCCGACTTGCGCAGCTCGATCGGATACGTCGGCTTCACCTGCTTCACGACGACCGGCATCGTGGTGAACAGCAAGGGAAGGCGCTGCAGGCTGGCCACCGCGCGGCCGTTGCGCATCGCCGGCTCGCAACGCCGCCCGCGCATGATTTCCTGCGCCGCCATCCTGGCGAGATCGGGATCGCTGGCTTCCAGGACGCGAAGACTCCTGATCTCGCCGGCGGCCGTCACCGCCGCCTCGATCAGCACATCCGCATCCGTGCCGCTCCAGCCCTTGCCCTCGGGGTACATGAGCTGGGTGTCACCTGGCAAACGGGCCGGCGTGTCGACTGGCTCCAGGGGACCGAAGACGAAGCCAAGCTCGCGGGTCCACGCCACGGGCTTGCCCTGTTCCCAGCCAGGACGGAAGCGCCAGCCGCGCAGGGCCTGAATGACCTCGGCATCCCGCTCCGGCCGTGTCGAAGACAGCACCCGCGCCTGCAGCACGACGCCCTCGGCATCACCCTGCAACTCCACGCGCAGGTCGGGCTCGGCCTTACCGTGAACCGCGAAGAAATCCTCGGGGTAGCGCAGCGCGGCCACGGGATCCGCGGCCAGCAGCGGTTGGGCCCAGAGCAGGAAAGCAAGCACGAACAGGCGCATGGTGGAAATCCGGTCTGGTGTTTCGCAGCGTGGAGCCGCATGCCGCGCCACGCAAGCTGACGACACCGTCAGGTCCCAAGGCAGTTGTCAGCGCTCGATGGTGTACAGCAGGTCGCCACCCGCCTCGACGCCGGACTCGGTCTGCAGCTTGAAACCACGACCGAGGTCGTAGGCCAGCTTGAAGATGTTGCCGGGCTGGAAGATGCCGATGCCGTAGCTGACGTAGAGCTTCGGCGACAGGTACTTGCCCACCGTCAGCCGCGCCTGGTCGGAGCTCTCGCCGGGCTTGGAGCCCACGGTGATCTCGTCGATGCCGACGCTGGTGCCGAGCCGGTTGGCCAGGAAGCCGCCGCCACTGAGGCCCAGCGCCAGCGCGGCGCTGGCCAGCATGTTGCGGTCACCCTCGGTGTTGTTGCCCTCGTCCATCGGGCGCCCGAGGATCAGCCAGGACAGCTGCTGCTGCTGCGTCATCGACGGCGTCGAGTAGACGCTGAACTGCGGCTTGTCGAGCGTGCCGCGCACCAGGATGCCGACGGTGACGTCCTCGGTGGGCTTGCGCTCGGCCTTCAGCTCCAGCAGCGGCTCGGTGATGAAGCCACCGTTGTAGATCAGGCGTCCGGTCTCGATGCTCAGGTCCTGGCCGTAGGCCTTGTAGCGCCCGCCGATCAGGTTGATCTCGCCGGCGGCACGGGTATCGCGTCCGCTTTCCTCGAAGATGGTGATGCCGCCGCCGAGGCGCGTCGTCAGGCCGTAGCCCTTGAAGCTGACCTTGTCGCCGAGCTTGAGCTGTACCTCGGCCAGCAGCTTGAAGAGGCCGCTGGACTCCGGCGCCTGGCCGTCGCGGCCGACGATCACCTGGTCGGAGCTGGGGCCGATGCCGGTGGCGAAGTCCGGCGGCGCGATCTCGGCGCGCGGCACCAGCACTTCGCCGGTCACGCGCAGCTGGCGCTTGCTCAGGCCCAGCTTCAGGTCCGGCGAGATCCAGACCTTGGCGCTGGGCAGGCGTGCCGCCTGGAACTCCTTGCCGGTCACGCGGATATCGGCCTGCATCGGCTCGCTGCGCGGATCGATGCGCCCGGCGATGCGGATCTCGCCGCCACCGGAAGTACCGCTGATGTCCAGGTCCAGCACGCCCTCGGAGCCACCGCGCAGGCTGCCCGTGATCGGGCCGACCTCGATGCCCGGCGTGGCCAGCCGCAGCTTGCCGTCGCGCAGCGCCAGCTCGCCCTGCACCAGCGGCTTCTCCAGCGTGCCGCCGAGCTGGAACTGGCCACCTATTGACCCCTCCACGGAGGTCACCTCGGTGGTGAACAGGCGCAGCCAGGTCAGCTCCGGCAACTCCACCTGCACCTCGCCCGACAGGGGGCGCTGCACCAGCAGCGCGCCGGGACCCAGGCGCGCATCGAGCTTGGCCAGGCCCTGTGCGAACGGCAGGTCCAGCTTGGCACGCAGCGAATCGCCTTCCTGCAGCAGTTGCGCGGTGCCAGCCTTGAACTCGAACAGCTTGCGCTCGTTGACGGTCCACTGGCCGGCGCTGGTGGCCAGGTCGGCGCGCAGCACGGTGATCTGGCCCGCCGGCGTCAGGTCGATCTGGCCGGAGCCTGCGACGCTGCCGTCCACTTCCCAGCCCTTGGGCATGAAGGGCTGCAGATAGGCATAGGCGAAGTCTTCCAGGCGGAAGGCGACACGCTGCACGCGCGGATCGCGCAGCAGGCGCAGGCAGGCGCGCGCGGGCGCGCTGCGCCAGCAGGCCGCCTCCAGCGATTGGGTGGTCGCCGACAACTCAAGGTCCGCCGGTTCTTCCAGCGTCCAGGCGGCGAGCTGCTCTGGCGCCAGGCGCGCGCTGGCCAGCTGCCCGCGCCAGCGCTGGCCCGGCAGGTCGGCGGCGCCACGCAGCGCCAGCTCGGCGTCACCCTGGTCGGTCTGCGCGGCCAGGCGCAGCTCATGTTTCGCCAGGCTGCCGTCCAGCTCCAGTGTCGCCGCGGCGATGCGGACACCGGCATCCGCATCGACCAGCTTCACCCGCAGGCGGTTGTCGCGGCGCAGGTCGAGATTGCCGTCGAATTGCAGGCTGGCCGCGCGGATGTCGCCGGCGGCCAGGCTGCGCGCATCCAGCGTCGTCTGCAGCTTCCAGTCTTCCGGGTTGGTGCTGCCGCGCAGGTCGCCATCCGCCTGCAGCTTCAGCGACGCCAGTCCGTAGTCCTGGTAGCGCAGCTGCTGGGCGTCGGCCTGCAGCTTCACGCGAGGTCCCTCCACCGGGCCCTGGGCCTGCAGCTTGGCCTGCAGGCGCCCGCCGAGCCCCGGCCACAATGGCGCCAGGTCGGTGCTGGCCAGCTCGCCCTTCGCATCCAGCGTCGGCCAGACGCGTCCGCTGGCCTTGAGCCGCGTCGGGCCGCTGCGCAGCTCGGCGGAGGCCAGCGTCAGGATGTCGTCGGCGTAGAGTCCCTCGGCCTTCAGGTCGAGCTTGTATTCACGCCACACCGAGTCGTACAGCGCCGCGTTGAAGCCGATGCGCGGCTTGCCGTCCTGCAGCTGCGTCTGCACGCGGAAGCGGCCGTTGAGCACGCCGGCCAGTTCGGGCAGCACCTGCTCGGGATGGATGCTGCGCATCTCGCCCTCGGCGTCGACACGCAGCTGCGGCGCCCAGGCGATGTCGGCCTTGGCGTCGAGGCTGCCGCCCAGGCCCTTGGCCTGCAGCCGCTGCAGGCGCAGCGTCTCCAGGGTGCCCTCACCCTCGGCTTCCAGCGCCACCGCCGCACGGGCCTCGGCGAAGCGTGCCTTGAGCTGGTAGGCATAGGACTCCAGCGAGCCCTTGATGGTGGCCTCGCCCTCGGGGCTGGTGAGCATCGGCTCTTCGAGCAGCGGCCAGCGCAGGTCCTGCCAGCGCAGCGCGGCGTCGAACTCGCCGGCATAGGCATATTCACCCTTCAGCTCGGCGGCGCCGGGGCCGCTGAGCTTGAGTTGCTCCACCTGCACGCGCTCCGGCGACAGCCGCAGGTCGGCGCTGGCCTGCAGCGGCCCGGTCTCCGGCAGCGTGGCGGCCAGCCTGCGCAATTCCACGCGGCGGCCGACCCAGCGCAGGTCCAGGCCGATGTCGTCGATCCGCAGCGGCTCTTCCGCTCCGGCCAGCTGCAGTTGCAGATGCTGCACACCGGCATTGACCACACGCAGGCCCAGCGGCAACTCGCTGAGCGGCGGCGTCTGCTCTTCGTCCGGCGGCGTGTCGCGCAGGGTCACGTTCACCGTGCCGGCCTGCAGGTCATTGATGCGCAGGCGGCCGCGCAACAGCGAACGCGGACGCCAGTGCAGCGTCGCCTGGTCGATCTCGACGGTCGCCGCCTCGTTCTCGAAATGCAGGCCGCGCAGCACCAGCGGACTCAGCAGCGAGCCCTCCACCGCGTCGATGCGCAGGCCCGGCACCCACTCCTGTGCCTGCTCCGCCGCGAAGCGCGTGCCCGATTCCGTACCGAGCACCCAGGCCGCCAGCAGCAGTGGCACCGCCGGCAGGGCCAGCAGCACGAGCAATACGATCAGGAGGCGCTTCACAGGCCCACCCGGATGCCGATGTGCAGGCGCACACCGCTTTCGCCGCCGTCCAGCGGATGCGCGAGGTCGACCTGGATGTAGCCCACCGGCGAGCGGTAGCGCGCACCGACGCCGACACCCTGGAACAACTGCGGCAGGACATCGTCGTCGGCACCGCCGGCGTCGTAGAACACGGCGGCACCCCACTTGTCCCAGAAGTAGTAGTCGGTCTCCAGGCTGAAGCCGGCCAGGTTCTTGCCACCGATGACCTTGCCGTCGGCGTCCTTGGGGCCGATCGACTGGTAGCTGTAGCCGCGCACCGACTGGTCACCACCGGCGAAGAAGCGCTGCGAGGCGGGCAGGTCGGAGAAATCGTCGACGATGTTGGTGCCGTACTCCACGCGCCCCAGCACGCGCCACTGGCGCGAGAAGGGATAGACGCCGCGCAGGATGCCGTGGGCCTGCACGAAACTGGCGTTGGACAGCAGGCCCTTCTGGGCACCGTGGGTGTCGAAGAACACCGCCCAGCCGCGGCGCGTCAGGATCGGATCGTTCAGTTCGCTGCGGTTGAGTTCCAGGCCGGGCATCAGCAGGTCCGCGGTCTGCACACGGTCGGACAGCTCGGATTCTTCATGCTCGAAGCTCAGGTACCACTTGCGCTTCCACTTGCCGGGGAAGCGGTTGAGGCTGGTGTTGAGCACGTACTTGAGGCTGTCGCCGTCCTCGTAGCGCTCGGTCTCCACGCCACCGCCGAAGCCCCAGTATTCGCCCGGCTTGCTGCCCAGCGGCACGCGGTATTCGGCGCTGGCCTTGTTCTTGATCTGCGAGAGCTGCATTTCCGCATGCAGCTTGTGGCCCTCGCGGTTGAAGTAGCGCACGTCGTTGGCTATCGAGGTGCGCGCGCCGGTGTCGGTACCGTAGCCCACGCCGAAGTCCCACTTGCGCTTGGGCCTCGGCGTGGTGTGGATCTCCATCGGGATACGGTTGTCCACGGCCTTGTCGCGCCGCGGCTCGATCTCCACGCTCTGGAAGTAGTCCAAGTCGGTCAGCGCGAACTGCGTGTCCACCAGCACCTGCGGATCGAAGGGCTCGCCGGGGTCGATGGTGACGTAGCGCTCGACCACGCCGGGGTCCAGGTGGGTCTGCTCCACCGTCACCGGGCCGAAGTAGTAGCGCGGCCCGGTGCTGAGGATCAGCTCGACCTCGGCGCTGCGTTCCTCCGGGTTGACCCGCAGCTGCGAGCGGACAAAGCTGGCGTCGAGGTAACCCTCGGCATAGGCGGCCTGGGCCAGGCTGGTCTTGGCCTGCTCGTACTCCGCATGCTGCAGGCGCTCGTAGGTGGTCAGCGGAAAGCGCCGGAAGATGCGCCGGAAGATGCGATCCTTCTGCCCCTCGCCCTCCACCTCGACGTCGATGCGCGTGATCAGCGTCGGCAGGCCCTTGTCCACGGTGTAGCGCGCCTTCCAGTTCGGTGCCTCGCCCTCCAGCGAGGACTCGATCTTCGGGCTGTAGTAGCCGAAGGGCTGCAGGGCGCCGCGGATGTCGTCCTCGGCTCGGGCATGCAGGCCCTCCACCAGCAGGTCATCCAGCTCCGGCGACTTGGCGGACGCGCGGATGCGCAGGCGCTGCTCCACGTTCTCTTTCTCCGCGCCCTCCAGGCCCAGCACCTGCACCTCGACGCCGGCATGGGCGAGCCCCGCCCACAGCAGGAGCGCAGAAGGGAGCAAGCGGCGGAGAGTAGGGATCAGCGTCACGGAATCTGTCTTGCCTGGGCCCGTATTATTTGTGATTGTGGTGGTCACAGTGAAGTGAAGGTCCCACGGGACGCGGGTCGCGTCAGGGAGTGCCCCATGCAACAGAAGCTCACGCTCGTTCTCGGCAGCAAGGACCGGTCCAGCTGGTCGCTGCGCCCCTGGCTGTTCCTGCGGCACCACGAGGTGCCGTTCGAGGAAATCGTACTGCCCCTGGGCCAGCCCGACAGCCGCGCACGCATTCTTGAGTACTCGCCCAGCGGCAAGGTTCCCTGCCTGCTGCACGGTCCGCTGAGAATCTGGGAATCCCTGGCGATCTGCGAGTATGCCGCCGAAACCCTGGCGCTGCCGCAGGCCTGGCCGCTGGACCCGTCGGCGCGCGCGCTGGCGCGGTCCATGGCCGCCGAGATGCACGCCGGCTTCGCCGACCTGCGCCGCGAGCTGCCGTTCGACGCCCTCCGCAAGCCCGCGCCCACCGCTCCGGGCAACGCGGCCGCGCAGGACATTGCCCGCGTGCTGGCCCTGTGGCGCGAAGCGCGCAGCCACCACGGCCAGGGCGGCCCCTGGCTGTTCGGCCGCTTCGGCATCGCCGATGCGATGTTCGCGCCGGTGGCGCTGCGCTTCCACGCCTATGCCGTGGCGCTGGACGGCGCGGAGCGGGAGTACGTCTACAACCTGCTGATGCACCCGGCCGTGCAGGAGTGGCTGGATGCCGCGGCCGCCGGGATGCCTCAGGAACCCATGGCGGAAACGCCGGCCGAGCGCACTGCTGAATTCGCGGTGGACGCCGACCCGCCGGAGCGGAACGCCACCGCGGGGCGCTATGTCGATGACCCGGCCGAACCCCAGGAATCGCCGCTGGCCGAGACCTATCGGGACCTGCCGCGGCCAGCCACGGCGGACACCGGCGAGGCATCCCTGGAAGCGCTGCTGGCGCCGCGCGCCGGACCCGCCCGCCCGACTCCCGCACCAACTCCGGTGATCGAGACCCAGGCCGCCGAGCAGATCCCGGTGGACCTTGTGAAGCTGCGTTCCTTCATCCTGCCGCCGTAACGGCGGCTTGCCCTACTTCAGGGGCGCCTGCGTCGGCGGCGCCTCGCGAGCTTCGGCCGGCCGGTCGGCGGGCTGGAGGCGATAACCCTTCTGGCGCAGCAGCGTCACCAGCCCGTCGGGGCCGTAGAGATGCGCCGCACCCACGACCACCAGCTGCGGCTTGTCGCCGTCGAGCGCGGCCTGCAGGCGCGGCAGCCAGGCCCGGTTGCGCGCCGACAGCAGCCGCTCGTAGACCATCGGGGCGTGCGTCTTCATCTGCGCCGCCATCTGCTCCAGCGTCGCACCGTCACCCTGGCGCCAGGTGCGCAGCAGGTCCGCCGGCTCGGTGCCGGCTTCGACCAGTTCGTCCACGGTGGCCGCCAGGAGCTGCTCGGACTGCGCCGGGGTGGCGTCGATGAACAGCGCCAGGTGGGCCTGGGGCTCTTCCAGCCAGCGCACCGATTTCTTGTCCTGCAGCGCGCGCTGGAAGAACTGCTGGTCGATGCCCAGCTCGGCGCGAAACCCTGCATGCTGGTAGCTGAACAGCTCCAGCGACAGCGCACAGAACCAGGCCCGGAAGGGTTCGCACAGGGCCATCGGCATGCCGACGTCGGAGGCACGGCGCACGAGGCGCTCGTAGAGCGCCGGCGCGACACTGGCCTTGAGCGGCTTGTCCGCCTTGGCGGCGCTCAGCAGCCGGACCTGAAGCTCGGGGCTGGCCAGCGCGGCGATGTCGCTTTCGAAGATCAGCTCGGCGGAACGCAGGTAGGCCTGCTCCAGTCCGTCCGGCAATTGCCCGGCGTCATCCGGCAGCAGGTGCACCGAGCCCAGCAGGTAGTGCTTCGCCTTGGCCCCGTCGACCTCCCACAGGAAGGGGGCCCGCGAGGGCTCCTGGGCCAGCGCCGGCAGCACGGCGAACAGGCCGAGCAGCGGCACCAGGCAACGTCTTAGCAGATTCATGTCAGCGAGGCCTCTGCGCGCTCGGGCGCACCTGCAGCCAGGCGGCGTGGTCTTCGCGCGCGCCCAGCGGATCCTGGCCCTGCAGGAACAGGTCCATGTATTCCAGATCGTCGTAACCCCAGAACAGTTCCGCATCCCCCGGCACGCCCGCTGCCGACATGGAGCCGGGGCGGCGTCCGGAGGCATTGCAGGCGATCATCGCCGGCACGCCGAACACGCCGTCGGCCACCGCCGCATCGGTGTTCTGGCGCAGGCGGTCCTTGCCCGGACCCGCGGCATCGCTGAGCCAGGTGTCGGCGTCCAGGCCGGACTCGGCCAGCACGGCGCGCAGCGTGTCCGGCTCGCTCACCGGGCGGCTCTGGGCCCAGGTGGCGCGGAACAGCGCATCGATCAGCGCGTGGCGCTGCTCCGGCGGCAGGCCGCAGCAGGCCAGGCGCAGCGGCTGCAGGGGATTGAAGGGATGCGAATGGGGCGGCGCCAGCGGGATGCCGAGCTGGCGTGCCTTGCGCAGCACGTTCCAGATCATCCACTGGTTCTTGGCCGGCACCTCGGCCGGGCCCTTCTGGCCATGGGCATTGAGCAGCCCGGCGAACAGCACCGGCACCGGCTCGAGCTGCAGTCCGTGGCGCTGTGCCAGCGCGGGGACGCGGTTCCAGGCCAGCCAGGCGTTGTGGGAGATGAAGTCGAAGAAGAAGTAGAGGCGGCGCGGGTCGTCAAACATTGACCGGCTCGTGGACCGTCTCGTCGCCGCCCTCGGCGACCGGCATCAGCCAGTCCGCTCCGGCGCGGGTATCGCCGCCCAGGCCGGCGAAGTCGAACAGCTTGGGGTCGGCCAGCTGCGAGGGCGCCACGTTGGTCAGCGACGCGAACACCTGCTCGATGCGCGCCGGGTGCTCCTTCTCCCAGCCCTCCATCATGCGGCGCACCTGCTTGCGCTGCAGCTGCTCCTGCGAGCCACAGAGATTGCAGGGGATGATGGGGAACTGCTTGAGCTGGGCGTAGGCGGCGATGTCGCGCTCGCGGCTGTAGGCCAGCGGGCGGATCACCACGTTGCGGCCGTCGTCGGACTGCAGCTTGGGCGGCATGGCGGACAGCTTGCCGCCGTGGAACAGGTTGAGGAAGAAGGTGGCGACGATGTCGTCCTTGTGATGCCCCAGCGCGATCTTGGTGTAGCCGTGCTCGGCGGCGTAGCTGTACAGCGAGCCGCGGCGCAGCCGCGAGCACAGCGAGCACATGGTCTTGCCTTCCGGGATCACGCGCTTGACCACCGAGTAGGTGTCCTGCTCGATGATGTGGTACGGCACGCCCAGCGCCTTCAGGTATTCCGGCAGGATGTGCTCGGGGAAGTCCGGCTGCTTCTGGTCCAGGTTCACCGCCAGCAGCTCGAACTTCACCGGGGCCTTCTGCTGCAGCTGCAGCAGCATGTCCAGCATGGTGTAGCTGTCCTTGCCTTCTATCGGATATAAATCGTTCAGCATATTAATAAATGCATGAATAAATTGATGTATCCGATGGCAGCCGATTTGTTTCTTGTAGCCGAATCGGGCGCTGCCGGGCTAAAGCTGATTCGACTGGTTTCGATGAGCTTGGTCTCACAGCGAACCGGGAGTCTCGGTCTTCAGTGTCGTTCAACGACTCTGGCGCCGCAACCAGCGAATCGTCTGCCCCACGCCAGCCGGTCTGCGCATCGGCCCCCTAGCAAATGCGCACTGACGCCAAGACGCTGCGCATTTACATCAGCCAGTTGCTCAACGGCATCAGCTTCCTGCTCACCCTCCTCCCTGAGCCTGCGCACCCTTGACCGCAACAAGCGGGCGCCGATCGATGAAGATCGGCGCCCATCTTAGGGCTGCCTCAGCCGAACTTCACCAGATTGTGCGTAGGCAGCGACCCACCCGGGAACTGAGCCAGCCGGCCACCCACCGCCAATGGACCGAGGTCCATCGCGAAGAAGCCGAGCCGGTCGATGAGCGCAGTCACCTTGGCCTTGGCCGCTGCATCGTCGCCCGACACGAACAGCACGCGCCGTCCACCCTCAGCCCGAGGATCACCTGAAACCAGCGCGGGCTGCAGGTGGTTGAAGGTCTTCACCACCTTCGCGCCCGGAACGAGGTCCGAAAACACCTCGCTCGATACACGGCCATGCAGCTCGGCCGGCTGAAACAGCGGCGCCTCGATCGGATTGTTCGCGTCGATGACGATGCGACCATCCCAGTCCGGCAGTCCCTTCAGCGCCTCCGGCAGCTTCGACCAGTTCACCGCGACCAGGACGATGTCCTTCGACGCCGCTTCCTCTCGCGTCCCCGCCATGATCGAGGGCCCGAGTTCCTTGACCAGTTGCGCGAGCGATTGCGGGCCGCGGCTATTGGCGAGAGTGGCCTGGAGGCCGGCGCGCGCCAGCGCGCGAGCAAACGCCGAGCCGATGCTGCCGGCGCCGATGATTCCGATAGTGCTCATGGAGGTCTCCTACGTATCAGGCAGTAAAGCCGCCGTCAGCGACGATGTCGGCACCCGTGACGAAGGAGCCGTCCGGTCCGGCGAGGAAGGCCACCACGCCGGCGATCTCGCCCGGCTGACCGTAGCGGCCGAGCGCCAGGCCCGGGCCCACGATCTGCGCGACGGGGCCAGTGGCTGGGTTCATGTCCGTGTCCGTCGGACCGGGATGGACCGTGTTGACCGTGATGCCGCGCGGCCCGACGTCACGGGCCAGGCTGCGGTTGAAGCCCGACACCGCGCTCTTGGTCAGTGTGTACACGGACGCGGTACCGAAAGCCGCATAGCGCGTCATCGAGCTGCCGATGTGGATCACCCGGCCGCCTTTCTTCATATGCCGCACGGCCTCCTGGGTCGCCACGAACACGCCGGTGACGTTGACATCGATCATGCGCTGGTAGTCCTCCAGCTTGTACTCGTCGATCGGCGCGTTGATGGCGATACCGGCGTTGTTCACCAGGATGTCGATGCCGCCCAGCTCCGCCACCGTCTGGCGCACCGAGGCGCGCACGGCTTCGGCGTTGCCCGCGTCCGCCTGGATGGCAACAGCCCGGCCGCCCGCCGCCTGGATCTCATCCACGACGGCCTGCGCCTTGTCCGGAGACGCGCTGTAGGTGATGGCGACGGCGGCGCCATCGCGGGCGAGCCGCTTCGCGATGCTGGCGCCGATAGAGCGTGAGCCGCCGGTGACGAGGGCGACCTTGCCGCTGAGGGGGAGCTGCTGGTTCATGGTGAATCTCCTGCGGGGTTGGAAAGTGAGGCCAGTCTCCCAACTTGATTGACCCTTGATTAGTGGGTAATGATTGGTTTCATTTATTACTTTTGATTGAAAATAGGGCGAAGCATGGAAACGCTGGCCAACCTGGAGTCCTTCGTCCGCAGCGCCGAGAACGGCGGCTTTTCCGCCGCCGCCCGCCAGCTGGGCCTGACGCCGGCGGCCGTCAGCCGCAACGTGGCCATGCTGGAACGCAATCTCGGCGTGCGCCTGTTCCAGCGCAGTACACGCAAGCTCACGCTTACCGAAGCCGGCGAGCGCTTCCTGGAAACGGTCCGTGGACATCTGCGCGGACTGCAGTCGGCCATCGCCGATGTCTCACGGGATGACGAGGAGCCGGCGGGGGTCCTCAAGGTCAGCATGGCGCTGACGTTCGGCATGGATTACCTGCTGCCCTTGCTGCCGGAGTTTCTGGCGCGCTACCCGAATATCCGCATCGACTGGGACTTCGAGAATCGCCAGGTCGATCTGATCTCCGAGGGTTTCGACGCGGCGATCGGGGGCGGCATCGAGCTGGCGCCCGGCGTCGTCTCCCGGCCGCTGGCTCCGGCGCACATCATCGCGGTGGCTTCGCCCGCGTATCTGGCCGGAAAAGACCTGCCCACCGATCCCTCGGAACTGCTCAAGTTCACCGGCATCGGCATGCGGTCCGTCCGCACCGGGCGCATCCGTAACTGGACCATGCGGAATGTCGCCGGCCAGGAGATGGCTGCGCAGACGACCGATACGCTGGTGATGAACGATCCCGAGGCGATGTGTCGCAGCGCGCTGCTCGGCCTCGGCGTCGCACTAGTCGCGGTGCCGCATGCCTCGCCGCACTTGGAAAGCGGCAGGCTGGTGCGTGTCCTACCGAAGTGGTACGCGGACGCTGGCCCTATTTCACTGTACTACGCGACGCGGACGATGCTGCCAGCCAAGACCCGTGTTTTCGTGGAGCATGTGGTAGAGGCGTTCAAGAAGCAGCGGCTGGCACAGCGGTTCGCTGGAAGTCTTGGTTGAAGGCCACAGCGCAAGTGACTCGCCTTGGATATGTCTTCCGCTTTGGTAATCCCAACGACAATCGACGCAGTAGATATCGTTGTCAATTCAGATGGATCGAGAACACTTTTCGCTGCTTCGCCGTCAGAAGGTAGTGCGCAAGTCTGCTGGTGTCGCCGCGCGAGTTGGCTGGCGTTTTGTGCGCAACGAGATGGCGTTCTGTAATATCCCGGGGCACGGCAGCCAAGCAGCTCTTTGATTGTGGTTGCAAAGCCATCCCATGCGGGAATGTCGTGCCCTCTGGGCGATGGCACAGCCCAGCATCAGGACCAGCGCCGCCCGATGATATCGGCGGCGTCATCAGGCGTCGCCGAGCCGCTTCGCCGGCTTACCCGGGCATGGAAGGTGGGCGCATGCTTATCCAGGAAGCGCGTCATGGGGCCGCGAAAGCGGAAAACATCGGCGGGAATGTCTACGCCCAGGTGGCGAGCTATGGTGCCGGCAAAGCGCACCTGTCGATCCGTCGGCGGCTGCAGGTCGAAGTCCAACGTATGGGCAACAGCGTCGGCCACAACTGTCGACACCCGACGGAATAGCGCGTCGCGGCTTACTTTATCCGCAATGCGCTCCAGCTGGATCGCAAGCGCCTCGGCGACATGCTCAGGCAGCACAGCCCTAAGCTCTAGTTCGCCGCTATCCGGATGGAGACACAGATGCATGGTGTCGCTGCGGCGCGGAAAGCGCGGGCCTTGGGATATTGCAATTAATGAACACTATAGATTGTAGCTCTATAGTGTGCAAGAAACTAAATAGGTGGCTCCTCTTCGGGAGCCACCATGAAGCTTGCAGGCGCGTTTGCCGAGTCCCTTCGCAAGGTTCGCCTGTATGCGGACCTCAGCCAGGAGGACTTCAGCGATGTCTCGAGTCGAACCTATATCAGCAGCCTGGAACGGGGGATGAAAAGCCCGACGCTCGAGAAGGTGGATGCCCTCGCCGGAAAGATGCGTGTCAGCCCGCTTTCCCTCTACGTGCTGACCTACGCCATATTCACGCGGACCACGCCCGCCGCATTGCTCAGACAGGTGAGCGACGAGGTATCGCAACTGCAGGGCAAGGCACCGAACGCTGATAGGATTAGGCCCTCTCGTGGGCGTATCAATGTAGCCGGGGGGAACCCACGAGGTGGATAAAGCGGACCGAGCAGGACACTCAGACGTCTGCATCGAGGCTGCGAGATCAATGATCTCTTGATTTTTCGTTGGCCACTTGCAGTACCGCTCGCTCCGAATCGCTCAGCCACGATAGGTTAGGGAGCGTGGTCGGGATACTCGCGTACTCGGTCACGGGCATATCCGGCTCGCGTCGAGGATCGGGCACCTGCCAGTAGTACCCCGAGAGCAACTCGACCAAGGTCAGTCGACCATCCTCCATACCGGCGCCGGTGTCCAAATGCAGACGATTTCGCGCTAAAAGCGGCTGCCTGGAGGCCAGGGTTGTATGCCCGGAGACCAGCAGGTCAAGCCCCAAGACGGGGCACGTCGCCAATTCGTGCTCGAAGCGAGTCGCTGGCGGATACAGGCGGTGGATGTCCTTTTCGATGTCAGGGATGGAAGCAATGCCAGCGGCGATCGTCGTGCTTCGATCCCAGAGAATTCGTCTCTGAAGACGGCCGTATCTCTCGTACAGGTCTGATCCATGCTCGTGCATGTCGCTAACATCTGCCCAGGTCCATTCGTTGGGTAGGCCGGCATGGACAATGCCGACCTTGCGCCCATCCGCCAGGAGAATTTCAAAGGCCAGCGGCAGACGGCTTAGTATCTTCTCCATGCGTGCCTGATCGTTATTGCCAGGCCGCAAGGGATCATTCGGACCGAAGTACTCGCACATCGAATAGACCAGGCCTCGTTCCGATGAAATGGCGCCACGATAGGCCCCCATCTGCATGGCTTCGTGATTGCCCATGACAGCATAAAACCAAGGCTTTTCCGCCAGCCGTAGGCACTCAACTGACGAAGGCCCGCGGTGCACCAGGTCTCCGACGGAAAACAAGCGATCCTGTCGGGGGTTGAAGCGGACCTCGAAGAGCAACCGGTTCAGCATCTCCAAGCAGCCGTGGAGGTCCCCAATGCAGAAATCTCTTCCCATTGAGTTGGGCGGCAAAGTGATGAAAGGCTTTTCGAACAGCATATGGGGTGCCATTTACCAATGAATACTATAGGGTTCATATTGTACCGGCAGTTCCCCCCTTACACAGCCCCGACCGAGGCGCAACTGAGCTAGGGACTGCCGCCCTGCGGCGGCAGTGCGCTCGTCGCAGAACTGCTGAGTCGACCTTAATGGCGGTCCGCGGTCACCGGCGGTGGATCAGGATTGAACAATCCTGCGTTCCCCCAGTAGGCACGGTGGCGATGCAGAATCCAAGGAAGGATCGCGATTCTGGCCTCCCTTTTTTCTACAGTCCGCCAGCTTGTTGCGCAGCTGCTTTCAGCGAAACTGCGCAGTGGCTCCATGGGAGCTGAATGACGGCTTCCGTGAAGCTGCGCAGGAAGTGCGAAGAAGAACTCCCCCTGATGGTCCGCGACAGGTTCTAAGCCCCAACGCGGGCCCGCTTGAAGCCCCACGCCGGGGTGTGGTGCATGCCTGCCTAGTTTCGGAAGCTGAGCAGGGCTGCTACGGCATTGCGCATGGAGAGTCTTCGCAAGATTGGGTTTCGGTCGTTCGCTGCTGACCGTAACGAGAAATTGGAATAAAAGCTGCGGAGGTCTCCGTTCAGGCATCATCAGCGAAGCTCTATCCGTAAATGTTGCCGATGTGGCCGAGTCTCATGCAGACATCTTCAAGCTCCTTTTGCATAGGCGGGCGTATCTCGGGTGGGGAGCCGATACCAGAGCGCGTAGAGCGCGGGCACAAAAAGCAGCGTGATCGCCGTCCCGACGATAACGCCGCCAATCAGCACCACTGCCAGCGGTCCCCAGAAGCCGTTGAAGGCCAGGGGAATGAATGCGAAGGCAGCAGCGGCGGCGGTCAGAACCACCGGCCGTGCGCGTCGAACGGCGGCCTCGACGACCGCCGCGTAAGTGCTCATCCCGTCGGTGAGGTTGTCGGACACCTGCTGGGTGAGAATCAGCGTGTTGCGCATGAGGATGCCCGCCAGGCCGATGATGCCCAGCGTGGCCACGAAGCCGAAGGGCATGCCTGAAAGCAGCAGTGCCGCGACCGCTCCCATCAGACCGAGCGGTGCAGTAGCCAGCACCATGAACATGCCTGAGAAGCTGCGCATCTGAAGCATGATGAAACTCATCATCAACACTACAACCAAGGGTTGCAGCTTCTGGATGGCAGCATTGGCTGTTTTCGAGCGTTCGACCGAGCCGCCGATCTCGATGCTGTATCCGTCCGGCAATTCCGATCTAAGTGGCTCCAGCGATCGCCATACTTCTGCGGTCACGTCATTGACTTGCGCCCCTTCGATATCGGCATGTACAGGAATGTAGAGACGCCGGTTGTACCGCCGCAGCACCGGGTCCTCGAAGTCCACCACGAAGTCGCCGAGCTGCGCAATTGGAATCTTGCGCCCTTCGCGCGTCTTCAGTTCCAGCGAACCGCCGTCTCGACGATAGGCCTCAGAGCCACGCACGCGCAGCTCGACGCTGCGTACGTCTTCACGAATGATCGTCGCGGTGCTCCCGTGCAACTCCCCCTGCATTTGCTCGGCCACGTCGCGTGGTGTCAGGCCGATCAGGCGCAGGCGTTCGGCATCGGCACGTAGCCTGATGGTGGGCACCCGCTCGTCCCACTCCAGATGGGTCATCCGCGTGTTGGGGTGTGCAGCCATTGCGGCTCGCACCTTCTCCGCGATGCGGCGCAGCTCGACAGGATCATCGCCAAGCACGCGCATCGTCACCGGCCAGTCAACCGGCGGCCCGTAACGCAGCCGGGAAACGCGCACCATCACGCCAGGGAAAGCTCCGCCGTCGATCTGGGCCTGTAGCCGGCTGATGATGGTCTCGCGCGCGGCAACGTCTTCGCTAATCACCAGCACACGGGCGAAGGCTGGATTGGGCAACTGCGGAGACGCCGAAATGAAAAATCGTGGTGCTCCGGCACCGACGTAGGTGGAGTGGCTTCGGACGCCCGGCATCTTGACGAGCTGCGTCTCGACCGCCCGCGCCACAGCATCGGTGGCGGCAATCGAACTGCCTTGCGGCAGGTATATGTCGATCAGCACCTCTGGCCGATCCGAGGGTGGAAAGAACTGCTTTTCCACCAATAGGATCATGCCCAGCACCGACAGCACCAGCAGCACCACAGTGCCACCGACGACGGTGCGGCGACGGTGCACGCACCATTCGATAACCCCTCTCAGACGGCGATATCCGGAGGTGTCATACAAGCCGGCCCCACCGTGCTGTGCAACGGTAGCTGCTGGCGGCGGCAGCAGGCGCGCGCCGAGATAGGGGGTGAAGGTGACGGCCACGATCCAAGACAGCAGCAGGGCAAAGGCCAGAACCCAGAAAATGCCTCCGGCATACTCGCCGGTGCTCGACGCTGCAAAGCCGATGGGCACGAAGCCGGCGATGGTGACCAGTGTCCCGAACAGCATCGGCGCGGCCGTGCTCGTCCAGGCGAAAGCGGCCGCATGCAGACGATCAAGGCCCTCCTCCATTTTTACCAGCATCATCTCGATGGAGATGATGGCGTCATCCACCAGCAGGCCGAGCGCAAGGATCAGCGCACCCAGTGTCACAAGGTTGAGATCGTGTCCGGCGAGGTGCATCAGGAAGAACGTCAATCCCAAGGTCACTGGCACAGCGATGCCCACCACCAGGGCAGCGCGCAGGCCGATTGCCACCGCGCTCACCAGCAGCACCACGCCGACGGCAATGAAGAACTTCAGCTGGAAGAGGCTGACTGATCGGTCGATTGACTCGGCTTGGTTGGTAAGCCGGGTTAGATTGATGCCCAGTGGCAGTTGGGCGTGTTCTGTGGTCAGGAATTTGTCCAGCGACTTGCCGAGTGTCAGACCATTGAAGCCGGATTTCATGACCACTCCGATCAGCACCGCGTCCTCACCGACCGCGCGAACGAGGTAACTCGGAGGTTCTTCGTAGCCGCGATGGATGGCGGCAATCTCATCCAGACGCAGGATGCGCTCGCCGATGCGGATCGGAAGCGCCAGCAGATGCTTGATGTCCGAAAGGTCGGCGTCCACGCGGAAATAGATGCGCGGTCCGCGGGACTCGATCAGGCCAGCCGGCAACAGGTGGTTATGGTCTTCGAGAGCAGCGAAAATCTGCTCCGGCGGTATGCCCAGATTGAGCAATCTGTCGTTGTCGATATCCACGTAATAGCGTTCGGGGCGCTCCCCCAGCAGCAAGGCCTTGTGGACTCCGGGAACGGCCTGCAGCCGGTCGCGGATGGCTTCAGCCTGACGCAGAACCAGCCGCTGCGGCAGGCCGGGTGCGGTCAGCGACAACAGGCAAAAATAGACATCGCTGAAGTCTTCATTGACGATGGGACCGATGGCTCCAGGCGGTAGTGTTCGCGCTTCCTCCTCCATCCGGCGCCGCACCTCGTAACGCAACTGGCGGGCACGCTCGCTACTGATGTAGTCCTGAAACTCGACCATGAGGTCCACCCGGCCGGGGCGGATAGTGGTGTCGACGTGATGGACTTCGTCAACCTCTTGGATACGCTTTTCCAAACGTTGCGCGACCTGATCGCGCAGCGTTGCGGCGTCGGCCCCAGGCCACAGCGCCGATACCACCATCACCTTGAGCGTGAAGCTGGGGTCCTCGGCGCGCCCCATGCTGAAGAAGGTGTAGGCCCCGACGGCGAGCGACAGCAGCAGGAAGAAAAGAGTGACCGCGCCCTCGCGCACAGAAAGTGCGGATAGGTTGGGAAGCCTCATTGCCGCCGCTCGCGCACCGCCATGCCAGGTCGCAGCAAATTCCCGCCGACAGCGACGATGCGCGCCTCCGGCGGCAGTGAAGTCTGCACACGTGCGGTGTCTCCTTCAAGCGTAAGCACCCGCACCGGAACGGGCTCCACACCGGCGTTGGTCATACGCCAGATTCGAGGACCTTCGCCGCGCTCGTCAACGGCGGAGAGGGGCACGCGATAGACCTCTGCTGTGGCTGCTTGGTCCACTTTCTGTCCTGGCTCTGGTTGCGGAACGTCGAAGCGTGCACGCACTACGGTGCCCAGCGGCAATTGCGCGGCTTCTTGCGGCAGCTGATAGCGCGCACGCCAGGTGCGGCTGATGGCATCCGCAGCACCTGCTGCCTCGCGCAGGGTCAGCTTGAGTGTCGAGCTGTCATCCAGCTGCAGCAGGCCGCTCGCAGGCGGGCGCAGCCGTTCGGGCAGAAAGACTTCGACCTCGTGTAGGGCCCCGCTGGCTAGACGACCAACGGGTTCGCCGGCGGCGACCACTTGGCCTGGCTCGCCGGTGACCTCGATCAGCACACCGTCTTGCCGAGCGGAGATACGCGAATAGCCGAGAACATTGCGCGCCTGCTGAAGCCGGGCTTTTGCGGCCTGCTCCTGCGCGCGCGCTTGCTCGTCCGCCACCTGCTCGCGTTGCAGCGCCTGGCGACTGATCGTGCCTTGCGCTGACAAGGTTTCTGCGCGAGCCAGGTCGGCACCACGCAGGCTTCTTGCGGCCTGCGCGGAGGCAAGGTCCGCTTCAGCAGCACGCATGGACTGCTCGAAGTCCTTCGGATCCAACCGAAAAAGCGGCTGACCAGCCACTACCTTGTCCCCGGCTTCGGCGAGACGCGCCGCGATGCGCCCACCGACCTCAAAGGACAGTAGCGTCTCGAAGCGTGCGCGCACTGTGCCGGACACGACCACTGCTGTGCCTGAAACAGGCTCTAGCGCCACGCTCAAAACCCATGGAGCGGGCTCGGTGACGGGTTCATCGCTGCGCTTACAGCTCATGAGCGCACCACATAGGAGAGCCAGCGACATCGCGAAAAGATGGCGCGCAGGAGATGCTGCATCGTTGGGAGATGAGGAGACCAGCGGATTCGGCGAGAGGCGGATGGCTTGCGTTCTCATTGCGTTTGGCCGTCTGTCTGCGCGCGCGTCCCGGCTTGCTGCGCCAGCAGGCGCCTGATGGCGTCCGCGACCGCCTGCGGATGCTCCATTGGCAAAAAGTGCGTCGTGTTCGTCACGGTAGTGACCTCGGCAGCCGGCAAGACAGTCCTCAAGCGCTGACGCGCGGCCGGCGCAAAGGTCGAAGCATGCGACGCGCTCAGTGCGATGACGGGACAGCGCAATCGGCGGATGTCTGGCCAGGCGTTGTGCTCGGTATGCGTGAAGGTCGCGCTCTCCCAAGCCGGTGCGCAGGCCAGGCGAACACCCATGTCGTCATCCACGAAGCCGTGCTCGACGTAAGCATCCAGCCACGGCGCTGGCCAACTGCGGAAGCCGCCTCTCCCGCGATATTTCTCGACGGCCTCGGCGCGGGATGCAAAATGCGCGCGGCGGCGCGCCGCCCCCGCAGCTAAACCGAAGCGGTGCGATTGCCGCAGCAGCTTGGCGGTGCGCAGCTGCAAACCCTGCACGCGGTCGAGGATCACCGGCTCGGCCAGCACCAGGCCCTGCACACGCGCTGGCAGACGGGCAGCCGCCATGATACTGGCGGTGGCGCCAATCGAATGGCCGGCCAGCCAGACTGGCTCTTCCTGACTCTCGACCAGCGCGCAGAGGTCATCGTAGTAAGTCCGCCAGCCACGGAAGCTGCTTAGTGCGCCCGCTGCCGCGCTGGCACCGTGGCCGCGCATGTCCCAGGCCAGCACGTTGAAGTCTTCGGCCAGCGTATCGAGCAAGGGGTGATAGGTGCGACCGTGGAAGCCGGTGGCGTGTGCCCAGTGCAGCGTCGGGCGACCGCGCTGGTGCGGCCAGCGCCAGACGGTGATCTCCTGGCCATCCGGTGCGACGATGGCAACGGGTTCAACGCCCATGCGACCGGCATGCGCATCGCTACCCAAAGTCATTGCTTCGGCAGTCGCGGTCACGCGGATGCCTCCGCCGCAGAGGGTTCCGCACTGGCGGTGGACGAATTGAGAAGAATCTGCACGCGGCCGGTTGCCACCGGCACGCGATCCTCCGACTGCCAGCAGACGACCCTGGCCAGCACGGTGCGTCGGGTGCGGCGAACGATCTCCGCCGTGGCGTAGGAGTCCACCGTCCGCGCCGAACGCAGATAGTCGATGTCGCAGTTGAGGATCCGCAGCGCGCTGTTCTCGCCCTGGCCAGCTCCGACGGCCACGCGCGCGGCCTCCTCGATCAGACCACCCAGCACGCCACCATGCAGGGCAGGAATCTGGATATTGCCGATCAGCGCTTCACGGAAAGGTAGATGCAGCCGCAGGCCATCACTCCCACCAAGCACTTCAACGCCTAGATACTGCGCGTAGGAGCGGGCCGGTTTACTGAGGTTCGGCGCCGGAGTGGCCGTCTGCAGCAAGCTCGCAGGCCGTGTGTCGAGTGGCGGCGCGGCGTCAAAACGCCGGCCCCGGGTGCTACGCATGAAGGTGGCATCGCCCGTGGCCAACTGCTCCCGGCTGCCTTCGGCATGCACCAGGCAACGCACGAAAGCCACATCGTCGGTAACGGCCTCGCATCTCGCATCGACGACCAGAGCATGGTCGCACGGCGCGGGCCGCAGGTAGTTCATCCGCAGGTCCAGCGTGGCGATTGGCGTCAGCGTCCGCGTGGCGGCGAATACGGCCAGGCCGGCTGCGGAGTCGGCGAGCGAATAAAGCACGCTGCTGCATATCGATTCGCCGGGTTCATCCAGAAAATGAGCTTGCGGCACCAGACGCATACAGGCCTGCGGCCCTTCTGTTGGCAGGATCGCCATGCCGAGGTCGCGGCTGTGCGGGACGCGCTCACAGAAGAAGCGAGCAAGTGCGACCGGATCGCCCAGAGAGTTGAATCGGGCGTCGGTGGCCGCCATGCTGTCCTCAGGAATGTCAGGCCTCATCGATCGGATGCGACTTCGCTACGCACGTCATCGTCGAAGTTTGACTCTTCGAGACGGCTCATCTGGCTGTAGTGCTGGCGGAAGGTCGTCACCATGCTGGCGAGCGGAACGTCGTCGAACTCGCCGCGCATCGACAGGTATTCCATGTGGCGGTTTCCGGCACGGTCGAGGGGGTGATAGATCGAGTCCTCGCGGCCGTCGAACTCCAACGGCAGCAAGCCGAAGCGTTCGCACAGCTCGATGTTGAACGCCGGCGTCGCCTTGACCCATCCGCCATCAAGCCGGATCGAGGTGTAGCCATGCCAGTAAAAGATATCGGTCTTCATCGTCTCCCGCAGACGCGCCGTGGACAGGTGATTGCGCACATCGGCAAACCCGACTCTGGCGGGGATGCTCAAAGCCCGGCAGGCGGCGGCCAGCAGCACGGCCTTGGTTACGCACCAGCCGTGTCCGGTGTCTAGCACGCGACTGGCCTTCATGCCGTAGGGGGTCAGATCCAGCTGATAGGGGTCGTAGCGGAAGCCGTCACGAACGGCGTAGTAAAGCGCCACGGCCTTTTCACGCATGGGCTGGCCTGCTCTTTCATGCGCTTGCGCGAACCGTATGACCGCAGCGTGGTCGGAATTGATGATGGCGGTGGGACATAGCGCCCCGGAGATGGTTTGCGTCGCGGCAGCGTCCTGGCAATCGCTGGGTCGAAGGGAAGCCGTGGTCATGGGAATCGGAATGGGAAGACGGGCGCGTGGATGCGGCGCTGCATACCCCATCGCTGGCGGCAGAGCCGTCGGCGATGGGGTATAGCCTATTCAAGCTGCCTCGCGGAGCTTCTCGATGGCCTGTTGGGCGAGCGCGTCATTGTCGCGCAGCAGGTCCTGCTCAGAGAGCTGGCTGGCGTTCTTGCCGCCGGCGTAGGCCATCAGGCCAGCCTTCTCGTAGTAGCTCTCCATGCGGGGCGAGAGCAGGCCGATGTATTGGAGATTCGGCACCAGGCGCTGGAACATGATGCTGCGGAACTTGGTCATGGCTGGCGACTCGGCCATCAAGCGGTTCCAGGTCGCGCGCGGAACGCGGTGCGCAAACCACTCGTCGTGGATTTCGTGGGCGAAGAAGCGGTTGCGCATCAGCATCGCCACCTCGAAAGCCCAATCCTCACGCTCGCGACGCTCCGAGGCAGAGAGGTTCTTGGTGAAGTGCTCACGAAGCGCCAAGACGCCATAGTGGACATGGCGGGCTTCGTCCTGGATCACGTAGCGGAGCAGGTTCTTCAGCAGCGGCTCGCCGGTCTGGTTGTACATCGTGGAAAAGGCACCCAGCGCGAGCCCTTCGACCATGATCTGCATGCCGAGGAATTTCACGTCCCAGCGCGAGTCGGTGAGCAGGTCATCGATGATGACGAAGAGGTTGTCGTTGACCTTGTATACACGCTCTATTTTGGTCTCCAGGTAACGCAGAAACACCTCCAGATGGCGCGCCTCATCCATCACCTGGGTGGCGCCATAGAGCTTGCCATCGACCCAACTGACGGCTTCCGTGCATTGCGCAGAGGCGTAGAGCGCGCCTTGCTCGCCGTGCATGAACTGCGACAGCATCCAGGCCGCGAAGTGGTAGTTGAGCTTCTGCTTTTCGGTAGCGTCGAGCTTCACACCCGCAGCCTCCAGCCCATCGAACGGCGCAAACGGCGTGTGGCCGAGGATGGGCGTTTCTGGATTCATCGGATCGACCTGCGTGCTCCAGTCGAGCTGCCATTCGCCGTCCCACTGGTTGGCGACTGCCCGGCGGTAAAGGTCATACATCTCGGGGAAGTCGGTGCCGTAGTTCAGGTCGAAATGCACGGCATGGCCGGATTTCATCGGCACGCAATCGTCGCCCTTGCCCTTGCGCTGCCAGAGGCCGCGGTAAGCTGAGGGCAACATGCTCGCCCCGACCTTGGGGTCGCGAATCTCCGCGACGAGTGAGATGTTCTCCATCGTCTGCGTGACCTTGTTCTGCATCTTGAGCGGCAGGCCGTTCAACATGCGGCCAAGTTTCAGGGCAGCGGGGGTGGCGGTACTCATACGGTTCTCTCCTCCTGGGACGGGGTCGTCTGCGCTGCGGAGGCCCCATACACCTCCAGCAGCGCCGAAATCATGCGTTCATGGCGGATCACCAGCAGCCGGTGGATGGCCGGGATAACGGTGTGCAACAGCGAATCGATCTCAGCCGGGCGCAACTGCTGAACGCGGTCCTTGAACAAAGCGACTTCGCGCTCGAACAGCAGCTTGGCGGCCTGATCGATGTAGCCGATGTCGCGAGGGCTGAAACCCTTTTCGGCGTTGATGCCGGCATCGCGCACCACGGTCCAGAGCCGCAGGCACTCGGCCTCGTCGGCGTCGAGCGCCTCGTTATCGGCAGAGGTGAGCAGCTTGATGTCGCGCAGCTCTTGCAGCTCGCCGGGGGTAAGGCCCAGCTCACCGGCAAGATCGCCTGCGGTCTTGCAGTCGCCGCCGGGCCTCTGCTGACGAAGGTCGTTGAGTCTCAAACGACGCAGGGCTTGCAGCGTGGCGAACTGGTCGGCACTGAACTGAAGTTCCGGCTGGTCGTCGAGAAGGCTCTTGATCGCCTTCAAGGGCAGCAGATGCTCCTCACGCAAGGAGCGGATCAATCGCAGACGGTGCAGGTGTTCGTCGCCGTAGAGGGCGGCGTTGTGCGCGGTCTTGCGGGCCGGTGGGAGCAGCCCTTCACGTAGGTAGAAGTGGATGGTCTCCCGGGTCACGCCCGAGCGCCGAACCACTTCGGCCATCCGGTAGGTGGACTCCGCGGCAGCACTCATCATGCTGTCTCCACGACGGTGATAGTCGCCTGACGATGCGGGTAGGCGCAGCAGGCCAGTGCGTAGCCGGCCTGGCGCTCGGGTTCGGTTAGGCAGTTCGGCGCGTCGGTGGCGACGTCGCCATCGAGCACCTTCACCTTGCAATGTCCGCAGCCGCCCATCGTGCAACTGAAAGGCAGCGCGACGCCCGCGCGCAGACCCGCCTCCAGCAGGGTTTCGCCGGGCCGCACCGTTACCTCTTTCTCTGCCCCCCCCACCCGGAACAGCACCGGATGCGGGTCCTTGGGATGCGGGCGCGATTCACGCGCGAAGGTCGTGAAACGCTCGCTGGCGATGGCCTGTGGCGGAACCCCGAGCGCGACGAGTTGGCGGCGCAGCGAGTCGTTGAAATTATCCGGACCGCAGAGGAAGTAGTGCACCGCAGCACCCGGCGCGGCATCCCGCAATGCGTCGCCGCCAATGCGCCCGCGATGGCCGTCCCAGCCCTTTTCGGGTTTGCTAAGGACGTAGCGGACGTCGAGGTTCTTGTTCCGGCGGGCCAGAGCATCCAGGCGCTCGCGGAACAGAATGTCCTGCTCGCGCCGGTTGCCATAGAACAGGGTGATCGGCGTGGTGCGGTGTTCCTGCCCCAGCAGCTGGTCGAGCATCGCCATCATCGGGGTGATGCCCGAACCCGCTGCAGCAAAGACGTAGTGACCCGGCGCTTGCGCTGGCAAAACGAAGTCGCCACTGGGGCCTGCGAACTGAAGCCAGTCACCCTCGCGCAGCCGCGCGTTCAGGTACGCCGACATCACGCCGCCCTCGACGCGCTTGCTGGTGATAGTCAGCGTGCCGTCTTTCGGAAGCTCGCTGAGGGAATACGCCCGCTTCACCGGCTTGCCATCGATCTGTGCGACCAGGGTCAGGAACTGGCCGGCCCGCACGCCCTCGGGGATGCCGTTGTCTGGAGCAAGCACGACGGACGCTGCACCATTGGATTCCTTGACGATGCGACGCACTTGCGCCCGATGGTGAAGCTGGTCAGGACGGACGAAACGAGCCCAGCGCTTGGCGCTCGGGCGAGGGCCCGAGGAAATCAAGACAGCGTGCTGGGTTGGAGCCTGGGCAATCATCGGCGAAGCTGAATCCTAGTGTGTAGTGTATAGATGCACTATACACTATACTTCATGCGCAAGCAAGTTCAGTACTTCGGGAGGGAGCTCGCGCTTGGGCCTTCATCTCGTCCCGGGCCAGAATCAGCAAATCATGATCTTGAAGCGCGTCCGCCGAGCCAGCTCTCGGTAGGAGGAAGTGGATCGTGTTTCGCCGCTTCTGCACTTACATCAGCAGGTAGTGCGCTAGTGCGCTTGCCCGTTACCTAGGCACCGCCTCGGCCTTGTACGGCGGCTTCTTGGCTCGAACGAGCAGGAAGGCCTGACGATTGGCTGAGCCGCAAATGTCCGCCGTCAAACGTCAGGCTCTCTCCTCATACACGCGCACCTGTCTCACTAGACGCTTTCGTCTGCCCCCATCTCTTCCCTCGAAAGCGAAAAGAAGTCAAACAATTCCCTGTCTGCCAACTGCGAGGGACGAATGTGCTGCATCGAGCGGAAGATGTTGTGCTTGCGCCGCGAATCTACTTTGTCCCACTCGTCAATCATCTTTCGCATTTGGAGTCTTTGCAGATTCTCCTGGGAACCGCAAAGGGTGCAAGGGATGATTGGAAACTTCATGCCGTCAGCGAATCTCTTAAGGTTTCGCTTTTCGCAGTACGCCATGGGACGTATTACTACGTTCCCCCCATCATCACTTTTCAACTTCGGAGGCATCGCCTTAAGCTGCCCGCCGAAGAACATGTTCAAAAACAGCGTTTCGATCATGTCATCCATGTGGTGGCCAAGCGCGATCTTCGTTGCACCAATTTCTTTGGCTACGCGATAGAGAATGCCTCGCCTCAACCGGCTGCACAGACCACACATCGTTTTCCCTTCCGGGACTTTTTCTTTGACGATGGAGTATGTGTCCTGCTCAATGATCTTGTAGGGCACACCAAGCGACTCGAAGTGCCGAGGAAGAACCTCCTCCGGAAAGCCCGGCTGCTTTTGATCCAGGTTGACGGCGATGATCTGAAAATCAATTGGCGCGCGCTTTTGAAGATCCATCAGCAATGAAAGCATTGACATTGAGTCAATGCCGCCACTGATGGCACACATTACAACGTCACCCTCGACAATCATGTTGTAGTCAACAATTGCGCGACCCATGTCTCGAATCAGCGACTCCCGGAGCCGCTCAAAAGTCTTCGACGTTGTAGGCACGAGCGACCTAAGGTCGAGAACGGGAGCTTCGGTGGTTACATTGTTCATTTTCTACTCACGTACTACCTGGGAATTGAATGAGCTTCTGGTCCTTTCGGGCCTGAAGCTGGTCGCGGGCGGCCCTCAATCGAGCGACATGCTCCTTGGCTCTCTGCAACTCTGCTGCTCCTTCGTGGACCCGGAGCATTAGGGTTGCATTGACGGAATCCGCCTCTGCGAGTTGCCTCTCGAGATCGGCCACGCGCTTACGCAGATCGGCGATGACGTTCACCGACGAGGTCTCGGGCGTTGCCGGCCGCATTTTAGCAAGAACCTGCTTGCGGGCATTTACATACTGCGAATCCTCAACGGCGATGAGACCACGCGCTCGGCCTGCTTCTTTCGCCACCGTAGAGAAATTAATCTTCAATCGATGTGCCTTGGCCCTGGCGATGAGGTCCGGATGCGTCGGGCTGCCAGCCTCCAAGCGCAGCAGGGCTTCCAGGAACTCCCTTTCAATCGCAGGGTCGCATTCCTCCCGCTTAGTGCGCCCCATCAGGTGTGCTCCATCTGAATGGAAATCCGTCTCAGTACTGATCTCGCTTGGGCGAGCCGTAGCTGCACGACGCGCGGTGGCTTTTCACCGACACGTTTCGATGCCAGCGCAAGCACTTCATGCGCATCGAGCCGTCGCTGCCAGTAGTCACGATGGTCATGATCAACATAGTAGTGACTGCACCCGGCGCAGACCGACGGCTCCCGGGTGGCCACGTTCGGAGCTTGATTGCTCCAAGACGACGTACCGGCCTTCTCATGACATTTTGCGCCGTCAGGGTTCAAGCCAATGAAGCAGTGCCCGTGGTCGGAGAACCAGATGCGCAGATCGTTCGTGACCACGTAGTCTCGAATGGCGCTGGTTGCTTCCTCCTCAGACTTTCCTTCAACTAGCACGGCAATCTGGCGTCGATGCTCCCTTAGCCGACCCGAGAAGAAGCCCGCCGAGGCCTGATCGTTCTTCGACCAAGCCCTGAAGAGTTCGACGGTTTTTTGAGTCCGGGCGGAGTTGATGTCTTTCAGAAGAACAATGTCGTTTCCGATGTACGCTTCCTCGGTCATTGCCAGGGACAAATGCTTGAACTGCTGTGCGATCGCAGGCGCCATGCGACTATCTACGCGCCACAGGTACTGAGCAAAGTTCTTACGCCATTGGCGAGGAGCGACACATCCTCCCATGGTGTCCTTGTACGCACTCAAATCCTCGCCACGAGCGCTAGTCGCCGGTAACGATGCCAGATCAACATTGCGTACGATGAACTCACGCTGGGCATCCCGAATCGAGTGAAGCTGCATCGGCGCGACTGCCGAGGCCGGCTCATCGAATGGGCGGAACCCCAGTTGAACGAACGACAGCAGCAAGGATGTGCGAACCTCCTCCGGCGCCCCTTCGCACTGCCGCCAAGGCCTGTAGAGCCTCTCAAGAATCTGGACGGCGCGCACAGGCGGCGGGATGTAATCAGAGCCCCTGGGCCGCATGCCGATCAGCCACTCTGTCTCTTCAGGCATCGGGCGAAGCTTGTAGGTCGTACCCCGCAGAAAGAACAGATCGTTCAGTCCCGTCTGGGACGTTCTGATGCTTATGCAGGAGGGAAGCTGGGATGCTTCACCAATCCCGGACTGGAAGCTTCCCATCTCACTGATCCGGACCCCGGATTCGCTTTGAATGACGTGTATGCAGGCATCTCGCAGATCATCGATGGTAGCTGATACCTTTCTCCCGACATTGAGATTCCGAACTCGCGGTTTGAAGAGGTTGCCGTCCCATGAAAGCTCTTCCTGCCGTTCTTTTATGGTTAGCCAAGGCTTGGTGTCGCCGATCAAGATGGACGACTTCCATTTCAACATCGACAATCGGGTGGATCGTATTCGACTCTGGGCGTTCCTTGATCGGTCCGAGTATCTCCAGGAGAAATGATCCTCGGCCAGCCGAATCACGTCATTTGCCATCGGTCCGATCCAGCGATGTGCCGCATTGAGAATGGAAAGGGCGACCTCCTCGGGGACCGGCTGGACGCGTTCATCGATCTTCGCATTGAGCCGTCGAGCCAACTCGCTGCCGGATAAGCCATCGAGAGGGGCCTCTGGAAGTGAGCCATAGCCTTCCTTCTCCATGTAGGGCTTCTGGGTCCAGAGTAGTTGTAGAACCGATACTGCAGTCCTGACGGCAGAAACTGATAACTCGCGCCCGTCCTTCTCAATCTCGATTACATAGTCCGAAAGGAAGTTCCATGACGCTGAGTTGGTAAGCTGACAGAGATCGGTGAAGTCGTGCTCCGCCATCCATCGAACTAACGGCCGCCAGATGAAGCTATGTCGATGAAGCGTTTGCGCCTTCTTCGGAAGTCCCTCCTGTGGAGCCTTGAGAAGGCTCCACACAAAGCATCGTAGTTCCTCGCGCAACAGCTCCCATCGGCTGTCGACAAATGCAGACCCATCAGGCATATCGAAGTCCCACTTTACGCTGCAGAAGCTGGCGTGCAGGTTCTTCAGCTCGGAGTCCAGAAACCAGACCTTGTCTGCCCATTCCGACCGTCTTGAGACCCTACGACTGTGTCTGGCATCAGCTTCATTCCGCTGCTGAAGCGTGTCTCTTGCGGCAGTGCTGTTCATTAGTCGATCGGCGGCAACGGTGTAAGAATGAGAATTTCGCTCTTTGCGAGGGTTTCCGGACGAAACTGGGGCAGCCAGAATTGATCAATCCGCTTCAATCTCGGCGCCCAAGTACTCAGCCATCGTTGAGCTGGAATTTTTGTCTGAGCATTGAGAATGAGCTCGCGGAGCTGGGTAACCCTCTTAGCGGATGCAGGGGAATCAATGTCGAGTTGAGCGTGGGGGCATACGGGGCATCCGCCATATTCCGTGCATAGCTTGCCGGCCACCTGCCCCACCATCGGGGAGTGGAATGGATCGAGACACCCCCAGCCAGGCGTTGCAGCGCCTACGTCGTGTGCATCATCTTGACTCGATCGAGCGTCGATAAGGCCGTCGGATTCAACCCACCGGCTGCGCAGCGCAATGCCGGCCCCGAGGCGCTCCCATTGTCGCTGTCGCTCCGCGTCGGAGGTGTAGGATCGATCGGTCGTGTCTCGGCTTCGGTGATTAGCGGCCACCTGCGAGGCACGAATGTCTCCATCAAAGAGGACGCGTACCTGTTCCAGCGAGCTGGGCCTCAGTTGCTTGAAGACGAACTGGTCAAGTCCATGGTCGTCGCAGAACTCCCGGATGGCGGCCCCTACAGAAAAACCTGTGACAGCACGGACTCCGGCCTCTTGTCCGTCAAGGAGCTTGTCGCTGAACAGAAACAGTCGGTCCTTACACCAAGGCTTGGCGCTCATACGTAGTCGCGCCGTCCACCTGATCAGCTGACCGTACATCGCATGCGGATTCGCAGCATCTTCCGAGATGCCGCATGTTCGGATTTGGGACCGCCTGGATTTGGTCTTGTAGGGATTGGCCCAGAATCGTTCACTGCCGAGCACCGACACCGTCCTGAAGTTGCTCACCTTTGCGTTTATCGCGGTAGAAGGGTTGTACGAAAAGTACATCGCGTACAACAGCAGGTAGGGCACGAGCTGGCGAGTTCGCGAAGGATAGAGGCTCTCAGCAAACTGTTTCACCACAGACGCGTTTGCTGCTCCGCCAAACAGGTAGTCGTACAAAGCCTTGTTTCGAAGCGACAGCTCCTCCCGGGTGCAGATGGCACCGGTGCCGTAAGCTGTCAGCAAAGCCCCGAGTGCTAGCGTCATGCTTTCGGAGAAGACGGCCGGCGTTTCCGCTTTCGCGGACACCTTGAAGAGTGCATATTCTCGAACCGCGTCAGCGCTCATGCGTTCGAATTCGGCGAACGCCATCCGCCGTGACACCACTTCCTCCACTGCGGCGATGTATACCTTTTCCCAGAATTCGTTATCCAGAACTCTCGTGGGCTCGTAGAACTTCTTGGGATCCGCCATCACCGGAATTCGAAGGCCCGGTGGGAATGAGCCTTTCCACAGCTCATGTCTGCGCATCGTACGGATAATCCCCGTGAGGGCGCGGTACTTACCTTTCTGGGTGCCCTTCTCCCAAACTGGCTTTCCGTTTTCTTCACGGCCGCACCACGCGAGAAACTCCTGAAGGAGTTCGGTCGTGATCCCTTCCACGGATATCGATTCTCTAGAGGTGTGCTTCAAGAACTCGATGAAACCGGTGCGCAGCGAAGTCCCGAGGACTGACCTCGTCTTTACTTCACTTCGACGCCCTATCAGCACAAACCCCTGCGAAAGAGCCTCCTGCAATTGAGGAACAGCCGCTAGAAAACTTAGATCGATCCGCTGTTCACCTTTGGATTCCAACGGCGTGGGAAAAGTGGCCGTCAGCACGAGTCCACTCGGATGCATCGCCAGCTCTGGGAATTTATCCTTGTAGGCGGACGCCAGTGTCGGCTCTTTAGCTCGTACTTGGTCGTAGCGGGTCGGCTTCATGCAGCAGATCGGATCGCATTGAAGTGCCGAACTACGGCATCCGACACCTGGCCCTCGAAGACTGCGCAGGGGCGCAGATAAATGGCCAGAGTCGTGGCTAGGCTCTTATGCCCTAATAGCACTTGAACGATTTTCCAGGGCTCATGAATTCCAGCGGCATACTCGGCGTAGTAACGCCAGATTGCGAAAGTGTGCCGCAGAGCATGGAAGGTGAACTGAGGCGCTTGCGCAGAATAGGCCGTGCCGGTTTCGGGATCAAAGCGCGGGGCTTCGATCACTCTGCCAGACCGAAGCACTGCCAGCCTGAACGCCCTGTCAATCGTGTCGTTGCTAATGGATCGGCCAGCATTGTGCTTTGCCGACACGCCGTTCACGAACAGTCGCTTGGCATCGTTAACACCTGCATCCGCAAGCCGGGCTATGGCTTCCACTCTTTCCGTATCAACGTATGTCCTAAGTTCTCTGATCAGCCAATTCGGCACCTCGACCTTCCGTGCGCGGAGGCCTTTGGTCTTGGAGATTGGCAGCAGGCAGGCTCCATGCTCGATTGCGTGATCTGGGTGGAGGTTCAGTATCTGAAGTAGGGTGAGATGAGAAATCTCATCCCTACGCATTCCGGTGTTTAACGCGAGCTCCGCAATTAGCCGGTCTCGGGAACTATCGCTTGACCACGTCTTCTCACTTGGCAACGGTCCAAGCTCTGCAAAGACAGCAAAGACATCTTGATGTGAAAGGGCTAAGACGTGATCGTCTTCGCCTGACGTTGCGCCAGGCATCAGAGTGCCAGCGTCCCTTACTTTCGCACGCACACCAGGCTGCTCAGAATTACTTGAGTAGTCTGTAGTGGAGAGGTCCACGGAGCAGTCAAGGATGCCTTTGGCACTTGCCCACGCGTAGAAGTTGCGAACTGAGCCGATGCGCTTCCTGATCGTCTTTCTCTTGTATCGCTCATGCGTGAGCGGCGATACAGTCTGCTCCATGATGTCTGCGTAGTATCGAATGTCAGTTTCATCGATGGCATCCCATGGCGTTTCGTGGGCTCGCAGGTAGGTCCACCAATCCTTGAGATCATTTGCGACGCTCAGCGCGCTGGCAGGCCGCTTCCGATACTTGTCGTGTACATAACGCAGCACCGGTTCCACAGGTATGCGCGACTGACGGAACACTAGGATGGGAAACCCGGGGGGCAGGGTCAGGCCGTCCCCGATGCGCTCAGTTGTCCCTTTGGAGAGCCTGACCGCCTTTACTACCTCGGTTTCCTGGTTCTCTGGCAACACCATTACCCCACGCCCTGAGACTGCTCAGGGGTGAAGGCTAGCACAACTGGTGAACAATTTAGATCGCGTAGAACTTGCCGCCGGAGAGGCAGACCATCACGCGGTCGCCGTCGACGATCATGTTGTAATCCATGATCGCCTGTCCCACCTGGCGGCGCAGGCGCTTGTTGAGCTTGTTCTGCTCCAGCTGGAGCATGCGGGCGTCCTGCTGGACTTCGCGGGCGACGGCGGACATCGGTACAGCCTTGTTCGAGGGATAACGTCCTTATTGTGGCATGCCCGCTCCGCGGGCGGCTTTGGCCCGGCCGTCAGTCCGCCGGACGGCCCAGGCGCCGCTGCAGCTCGGCCTCGTCCAGTCCCTCGATCTCCAGCAGTTTGTTCGGCTGGGTCTGGCCCCGCAGGACCCGGATGCGGGTTTTCGCGATCCCGAGGACCCCGGCCAGCAGTTCGATGACGGACTCGTTGGCCTTGCCCCGCTCGGGGACGGCCGTGACGCTGAGCTTGAGGGTGTCCCCCATCCAGCCGGTCACGGCGTCCCGGGAGGCTTTGGGGCTGAGCTTGATCTGGAGTCGGGCCACGTTCAGCGGGCTTCTGTTAGCATGGCCGCCCTTATTTACGCGCCAGGGCCGCACCATGCAAGCCGCAGAAAATTCCGTCGTTTCCATGCATTACACGCTCACCAACAACAAGGGCGAGGTGCTGGACAGCTCCCAGGGCGGCGATCCGCTGACCTACCTGCATGGTTCCGGCAACATCATCCCGGGCCTGGAGAAGGCGCTGGTCGGCAAGCAGGTCGGCGACAAGCTGAAGGTCACGGTGGAACCGGCCGAGGGCTACGGCGTGCACGACCCGGCCCTGGTGCAGCAGGTGCCGAAGCGCGCCTTCCAGGGCGTGCCCAACATCGAGCCGGGCATGACCTTCCACGCCCAGAGCAGCCAGGGCCCGATGCGGGTCACGGTGACGGCAGTGCAGGGTGACATGGTCACCGTGGACGGCAATCACCCGCTAGCCGGCGAAACCCTGAACTTCGACGTGGAAATCACCGAAGTCCGCGCCGCCACGCTGGAAGAGATTTCGCACGGCCACGCACACGGCCCCGGTGGTCATCACCACTGAGCAAAAAAAGGGGGCGCCATCGGCGCCCCCTTTTTGATTCAGCGCGCCAGCTCCGGCGCGTAGCGGGCATCCCAGTTGTCGCGCTGCCCCAGCAGGCGGCGGTCCTGCCACATGACGTAGGCCTTGGTGCGCAGGGCCTTGCCGACGTCGCTTACCGCCAGGTCCAGGCTGCTGGCCATGCGCAATTGGCCGTTGTTCCATTCCGTGCGCCCGGTCTTGCTGCGCGGCGGCGGCCCGTACTGCCCACGGAAGGCCTTGAGATAGGCCTGCGCATCCACCGGACGGAATTCGACCTCGAACAGCCGGTCGTTGAAGAACTGCAGGGTCAGCCCGCCGACCTGGCCGAGATGGCGGTACTCCTCCAGGGTGATCCGGTCGATATCGTAGGGCGGGTATTCCTCCGGCACCTTGCGATGGTTGGAGGCTACCTGCGGGCTGTAGCCCGCCTTTTCCAGGGCGGCGGCGATGTTGTCCACGCTGGCGTAGCTACGGAAGGCCATCAGGTCCACCACCGAGGTCTCCACGCGCGTGTAGGCCTTGTAGTCGGAAACCTGGTGGGTCGGCAGCTCCTCGATCACCTCGACCGGCGCGGGTGCCGGCTTGGCCGCCGGAGCGACAGGGGCAGGGGCTGCGGCGGGAGCCGGCGCGGGTTCGGGCTCGGCGACCACCACCTCGGTCACCGGGGCGGGAGCCTCTTCAGGCGCCGTGGCCTCAGCGGCCACCTCTACCGGCGCCGGAGACGGCTTGCCGGCATCGCCATCCAGGAAATTCCGCCCCCACATCGCCAGCGCGATCAGCACCGCGCCGCCGGCCAGCCAGCGCAGCGGACGCCACTTGCGCCACCAATCCGGCGGGGAGAAACGGTCCTTTTGCTGCGGCTTGCGGAGGGTCTTTTCCATGACCCCGCGATTAGAGCCTGTCGGCCCGCGGGCGGCAACTGCCGTGCCTGTCGACGCGCCAATCTCCGGCAAGCCTGTGCGAAACCGCCTATACGCGCGGGCGCGGGCCGATGCGCAGGTGGATCAGTCCCAGGTGGATTTCTCGCATGAAGAACAGCAGGCCCGAGATGAAGGCCAGCATCGCCGCGATGAACAGGAAGGCCACCACCGCGAAGGCATTGAGGTCCAGCACGGCCGAAATGAACAGCGTCACCACCACCAGCGCCACCAGCAGGGCGCAGCCGACGCAGGAGCCGATGGCCATCTGCAGGTAGCGGGCGCGGCGCGCCAGCACGCGCAGCTGGGCCTCGTAGGCGATGTCGGGCGTGGCAGGATCAGCCGGGGCAGGGTTCTGCTCCTCCAGCTTGCGCGCCTTGTCGATCACGCGCGCCAGCCGGTTGGTCAGTACGCCCAGCATGGAGCCGATGCCGGCCAGCAGGAACACCGGCGCCACCGCCAATTGAATGGTGTGCGCGATCGACAGGACCTGGCCTTCATCCATCATGCCGCGATCTCCTCAGTCTTCCGGCTCGTAGCCGAGGTTGGGCGCCAGCCACTTCTCGGCCTCGGCCAGCGTCCAGCCCTTGCGGCGGGCGTAGTCGGCGACCTGTTCGCGGTTGATGCGGCCCAGCACGAAGTACTGCGATTGGGGATGGGAGTAGTACCAACCGCTCACCGCCGCGCCCGGCCACATGGCGTAGCTCTCGGTCAACTGGATGTCGCAGTTCCTCTCCACGTCCAGCAGCTGCCAGATCTTGCCCTTCTCGGTGTGCTCGGGGCAGGCGGCGTAGCCCGGCGCCGGGCGGATGCCGGCGTACTTCTCCTGGATCAGCGCCTCGTTGTCGAGATGCTCGTCCGGCACGTAGCCCCAGAACTCCTTGCGCACGCGCTGGTGCAGGCGCTCGGCGAAAGCTTCCGCCAGGCGGTCGGCCAGGGCCTCCAGCATGATCGCGCTGTAGTCGTCGTGCTGCTTGCGGAACTCGGCCACGCGTTCGGCGCAGCCGATGCCGGTGGTCACGGCGAAGCCGCCGACGTAGTCGTGCAGCCCGGTCTCGCGGGGCGCCACGAAGTCGGCCAGGCAGCGGTTGGGCACGCCCTCGCGGTGATCGCCCTGCTGGCGCAGGTTGAGCAGGCGCGTGGCCACCGTCTGGCGCGTCTCGTCGGTGTAGACCTCGACGTCGTCATGATCCACCTGCGCGGCCGGGAACAGGCCGAAGACGCCCGCGGCACGCAGCCACTTCTCGTCGACGATGCGGTCCAGCATGGCCTGCGCGTCGGCGAACAGCTTGCGCGCCGCATCGCTGGTGGCCGGGTTGTTGAGCAGTTCCGGGAACTTGCCCTTCATCTCCCAGGCAATGAAGAACGGCTGCCAGTCGATGTAGTCCCGCAGCTCGGCCAGCGGGTAATCCTGGAACACCTTCACGAACTGCGTGGCGTGCTCGTGGTGGTGATCGCAACCCGGCCCTTCGCAGACATCCTTGGCCTGCTGCAGCAGCATGCGCGGACGCGGCGGACGATAGCCGCTCCAGTCGATCGGCGTGCGGTTGGCGCGGGCCTTGTCCAGCGACAGGAATTTCTCCTGCCGGTCCTTGGCGGCGTGGCGCTCGCGGATCTGGTCGTAGTCCTTCTTCAGCTCGGCCAGCAGCTTGGGCTTCTGCTCGGACGACAGCAGCGCCGCCGCCACCGGCACCGAGCGCGAGGCGTCCTTCACCCACACCACCGGCCCATGGTAGGCCGGGTCGATCTTGACCGAGGTGTGTGCGCGCGAGGTGGTGGCGCCGCCGATCAGCAGCGGGATATCGAAGCCCTGGCGCTCCATCTCCTTGGCCAGGTTCACCATCTCGTCCAGCGAGGGCGTGATCAGACCCGACAGGCCGATGATGTCGGCCTTCTCGGCCTTGGCCGCGTCGAGGATCTTCTGCGCCGGCACCATCACGCCGAGGTCGACCACGTCGTAGTTGTTGCACTGGAGCACCACGCCGACGATGTTCTTGCCGATGTCGTGCACGTCACCCTTGACCGTGGCCATGATGATCTTGCCGTTGGCGCGCGATGCCTCGCCGGGCTTCTTCTCGGCCTCGATGTAGGGGATCAGGTAGGCAACCGCCTTCTTCATCACGCGGGCGGACTTCACCACCTGCGGCAGGAACATCTTGCCGGCGCCGAACAGGTCGCCGACCACGTTCATGCCATCCATCAGCGGGCCTTCGATCACCTCGATGGTGCGCTTGCCTTCCGCCACCAGCGAAGCGCGCAGCTCCTCGGTGTCGGCCTCGACATACTGGTCCAGACCCTTGATCAGCGCGTACTTGATGCGCTCGCGCGGCGACTGCTCGCGCCAGGCCAGGTCTTCCGCCTTGGCCTCCTGCTTCTCGCCCTTGAAGCGCCCGGCGATCTCCAGCAGGCGCTCGGTGGCGTCCTCGCGGCGGAACAGGATCACGTCCTCGATGCGCTCGCGCAGCTCCGGATCGAGCTGGTCGTAGACCATCAGCGCGCCGGCGTTGACGATGCCCATGTCCATGCCCTCGCGGATGGCGTGGTACAGGAACACCGAGTGGATCGCCTCGCGCACGTGGTTGTTGCCGCGGAACGAGAACGACACGTTGGACACGCCGCCGCTGATCTTGGCATGCGGCAGGTTCTGCTTGATCCAGGTCACCGCCTGGATGAAATCCAGGCCGTAGAGGTTGTGCGCCTCGATGCCGGTGGCCACGGCGAAGATGTTGGGGTCGAAGATGATGTCTTCGGGCGGGAAGCCGACCTGGTCCACCAGGATCCGGTAGGCGCGCGAGCAGATGGTCTTGCGGCGCTCCAGCGTATCGGCCTGGCCTTCCTCGTCGAAGGCCATCACCACGGCGGCGGCGCCGTACTTGCGGCACAGGCGCGCCTGCTCGATGAACTTCTCCTCGCCTTCCTTCATCGAGATGGAGTTGACGATGGGCTTGCCCTGCACGCACTGCAGGCCGGCCTCGATGATCTCCCACTTGGAGGAGTCGATCATGATCGGCACGCGCGCGATGTCCGGCTCGCTGGCGATCAGGTTGAGGAAGCGCACCATGGCGGCCTTGCCGTCGAGCATGCCCTCGTCCATGTTGACGTCGATCACCTGCGCGCCGGCTTCCACCTGCTGGCGCGCGATGGCAATGGCGGTGCCGTAGTCGCCGGCCTTGATCAGGTCGCGGAACTTGGCCGAGCCGGTGACGTTGGTGCGCTCGCCGACGTTCACGAACAGCGTGCTTTCACCGATGTTGAAGGGCTCCAGGCCCGACAGCCGGCATTCCACCGGCGGCTTCGACAGTTCGCGCGGCTTGACGCTGGCCACGGCGCGGGCCATGGCGCCGATGTGGTCGGGCGTGGTGCCGCAGCAGCCGCCGACGATGTTGACCAGGCCGGACGTGGCGAACTCGGCGACGATCTCGGCAGTGTCCTCCGGCTTCTCGTCGTACTCGCCGAAGGCATTGGGCAGGCCGGCGTTGGGGTAGCAGGACACATGGCAGTTGGCCAGGCGCGACAGCTCGGCGATATAGGGCCGCATGTCCTTGCCGCCCAGCGCGCAGTTCAGGCCCACCGCCAGCGGCTGGGCGTGGCGGATCGCGTTCCAGAAAGCCTCGGTGGTCTGGCCCGACAAGGTACGGCCGGAGGCGTCGGTGATGGTGCCGGACAGGATCACCGGCCAGCGCTCGCCGCGCTGCTCGAACAACGTCTCGCAGGCGAAGATCGCCGCCTTGGCGTTGAGCGTGTCGAAGATGGTCTCGATCAGCAGGATGTCGGAGCCGCCGTCGACCAGGCCATTGGCCTGCTCCAGGTAGGCGGTCACCAGCTCGTCATAGCTGACGTTGCGGAAGGCCGGGTCGTTGACGTCCGGCGAGATGCTGGCGGTGCGGTTGGTCGGGCCGATGGCGCCGGCGACGAAGCGCGGCTTGTCCGGGGTGGACAGCTCGTCCGCGGCCTGGCGGGCCAGCTTGGCCGCCTCCAGGTTCAGCTCATAGGCCAATGCCTCCATGCCATAGTCGTGCAACGCGACCGTGGTGGAGTTGAAGGTATTGGTCTCGATGATGTCGGCGCCCGCCTCCAGATACTGGCGGTGGATGCCGAGGATGATCTCCGGCTGGGTCAGCACCAGCAGGTCGTTATTACCCTTGACGTCCCGGTGCCAGTCGCGGAATCGTTCACCACGATAGTGGGACTCCTCCAGCTTGTGTCGCTGGATCATGGTACCCATGGCGCCATCCAGGAGCAGGATGCGGCGCCCGAGCAGTTCTACGAGGCGGTCTTGGCGGGCGTTCTGGGACATGGCGGGCACGGGAACTGAAAGGAAAATTATATCCGTTAATGCGGATGGGCGGATAATGACGCTCTTTTCACGATTCCATACCTGATGCATAGTTCAGGTTGGCGAACGTGCGCTTCCGGCCGATATGCGTTCGCAACGGCCAGGGCGACGTAGCGTATGATTTTCAATCGATTTTTTGATCGCAACATGGGCGTTTTCGCCAGACGATGGAACGGGGCTCCCCGGACGGGGTACGAGGCGGCATGAGTGCTCAGGTCCATTCACTGTACCCCGGGCAGCAGGGCGCCAACAGCCTGACGCCCGAGGTCGCTGGAGAGTTGCTGCGCGAATTGCGCGGCCTGGTGATGCGTGGGCTGGGTGAACGCCTGGGCCGCATGTTCAACGGCGCCGACGACCTGCTGTTCGACATGAGCGAGCGCGCCGCCAACAACGACCAGCAGCGCGTCTACTTCGACACCATGCGCGCCATCCGCCTGGGCCGCGCCCGTATCGCCGAGCACTACGAAACCCGTATCCGCGAGTCCTTCGACACCCTGCACGCCCAGGTCGTGGGCGAGCCGGTCGACCCCGGCGAGATCGACTTCGAGAACCTGGCCCTGCTGGAAAGCGAGGACCTTGAAGAATCGATCACCCTGTCCAACATGTCGGGCCGTGCCGAGGCTGCCTACCAGAACGCCCTGTTCGAACTGGAAAAACGCCTGGAGTGGCTGGGCAAGCACAGCCCGCTGCAGTTGCCGCTGTCAGCGATCGGCCCCACCGGCTTCTGCGACGCCTTCCGCGCCGCATTGAAGGTGCTGGAGATCGAATTCAGCATCAAGCTGGTGCTGTACAAGCTCTATGAGCGCCTCGTCATCGGCGATCTCGGCCCCCTGTACGGCGAGATCCTGGCCCTGTTCGACCGCTTCAACATCCATCCCGAAAAGAAGACGGCACCGCGCAAGCCGAACCCGGCCATGGGCGGCGTCGGCGCTGGCGGCGGGATGCCGGCCGCGGCGGGGCTGCCGCCGGTCAATCCGCCGGGCGCATTGCCCTCGCTGGACGAGCAGACCCTGGGCCTGCTGCAGCAGTTCGGCACGCAGTTCCCCGGCCTGGGCGGCGCCATGGGTGGCGGGCTGCCCGGCGCCGGCATCGGTGCCATGGGCGCCATGGGTGCCGCGAGCCCCATGGGTGCTGGCGGCGGTGCCGCCGGCTACGGCGCGGGCGCGGGTGGTTACGGCGCCAACCCGTCCTATGCCGGTGCGGTGCTGGGCAACGCCTACGCCGACGCCATGCTGGCCTCCGAACTGATGTCCGCCGCGCGCGGCCAGAGCGTGCAGGGACTGGACCCCGGCCACGCCTGGGCCATGACCCAGCGCGCCGGCCTGGTCGGGCGCATGTTCAACGAGATCGTGTCGGACCCGAACCTGCCCCGCGGCGTCACCGGGGCCATGGAAGACCTGCGCTTCCCGGTGATCAAGACCGCGCTGTCCGATGTCAGCTTCTTCTCCGATCCGCAGCACCCGGTGCGCTCGCTGATCAACGACCTGGCCTCCATGGCCGCCTCGACCCGCGCCGGCGGCTCGCCCGCGGTGCAGCGCTTCGAGGAACTGGCACGCAAGGTCAAGCAGCAGTTCGACCTGAACGCCGAGACCGTGCGCCCCAAGGTGCGCGAGGCCACGCCGCTGGAGGAAAGCGACATCGAGCGCTTCCTGGACCAGCAGATCGCCCAGGGCCGCGAACGCCGCCAGGCCATCGTCGAGAAGGTCCGCAAGGTCGTCTCGCAGGAACTGGAGCTGAACACGCTGACCCAGCCGGTGCCCGAGACGCTGGAGCCGCTGCTGCGCTCCGGCTGGGGCCCGATGATGGCCATGCGCCTGCTGCGGCACGGCCATGACAGCGAGCTGTGGCGCGCCGGCATGGAATTGCTGCATCGCGTGCTGTTCGCGCTGAACCCCAAGTCCCCCAATGCCCGTACCTCGGCCCAGCGCGAAGCGCTGCGCCGCGACATTGGCGTGGCCCTGGCCGAAGTCGGCATGGCCGAGGACCGCATCGACCCGCTGCTCAATGGCCTGGAACAAGCGCTTGACGACGTCAATCACGACGCCGACGAGGCCGTGCGCAACCAGGCTCGAGAGGAAGCCGAGGCGGCCGAGGTCGCGGTGAAGAAGGCCAAGGCGAAGGCCAAGGGCAAGATCAAGGATCCGGATGCCAGCGCGGAGATTCCGCCCCCCCGCCAAGGTAGTGGAGCCCGAGCCCGCAACGCCTTCCGAGCCGGCGCCCTCGGGCGAACGCCTGCTGGAGCAGTTGCTGCAGATCGGCAGCTGGTTCCGCGTCTACGACCGCAGCAACCACGACACCCGCTGGCTCAAGGTCACCTCCTGGTACCCGCAGACCCAGCGCGTGTCCTTTGCCGAGTTCGACGGCAAGAATGCGCTGACCCTGCACACCAAGGACCTCTTCGAGGACCTGCTCACCGGCCGCTCCGAGCCCATCGACAGCGCGCCGACCACGCTGAACCTGCTCAAGACCCTGCGCGAGCAGAACCAGCCGCCGGCCCCGGCCGCGGAAACCCCCGCCATCTAGGGAAGCCCCTGGTCACGGCCTGCCGGAGGATCGGCGGGCCTTCGGTCGCTCATGGGCCGTCGGCCGGGCGCCGGCCCTCACTGAAGGGGCTCCCCAGAGCCGATTGATCAGGGCAAACCCCAGGGCTCAACGCCACTTTTTGCGCACCCCGCGCCTTTCATCCGGGTGCCGCTACCGTTCATTTCGGTGGAATTAACCGTTTGGTCCGTTCGTCCGTCGCCGATGCCCCGTCGTCGGCCGCGGGCGTTCTGCACGATCGAAGGGGGTAGGCTTTGTCTCACGGCAAACGAAGAGCCCCGCAAGCGCCCCCCGGCCCCGGCCTCTTCGACCGCCTATCTCTCCCCCAACCCGGATCCCCAACCACCGGGTTCTTGAACGGCTCGGTGCAAACCGGGCCGCTTTTTTTGGCCTGAATGTTTTAATTTATATTAATCTGAATTATCGATTGATATAAAATCAAAAACCGGAGAGCTTGGCCACCACCCGCCGCGTAATCGCCCCCGGCGTCAGCCGGATCGCCAGCGCCATCAACCAGGCCTGCAGGCCGACGACCCAGTGGGTGCGCCCCGGCCGGCGGGCGGCACGCCAGACGGTCTCGGCCACGTCCTGCGGCGTCAGCCGCACGCCCATGGAATCCAGGCTCTGAGCACTGCCGGCGCCCACGGCGTCGATCATCGCGGTGCGCACGAATAGCGGCCAGATATCCATCACCGCGATGCCCAGCGGCTTCCACTCAACCTGCAAGGCCTCGGTCAGGCCGCGCACCGCGAACTTGGTGGCGGAATACACCGCCAGTGACGGCGCGCCGTAGATCGCCGAGGCCGAGGCCATGTTGATCAGGCGGGCGCCGGGGGTCTGCTGCAGGTACGGCAGCGCCGCATGGGCGCCGTTGATCACGCCCTTGAAGTTCACGTCGACCATGGCGTGCTGCTTCTCCAGCGGGATTTCGCCGAAGGACCCGCTGGCCAGGATGCCGGCGTTGTTCAGCAGCACGTCGAGCCGCCCGCCGCTGGCCGCGGCGAAGGCCGCCAGCGTGTTGTGCCAGCCCTGCGGGTCGGTGACATCGAGCCTCGCCGCCCAGCCCTGCGCGCCGAAGCGCGCCGCCAGCGCCCGGGCGCCGGCCTCGTCGATGTCGCAGACGCCGACGAACCAGCCCTCGCGGGCAAAGCGCTCGGCACAGGCCCGACCAATACCGGCGGCGGCGCCGGTGACGAGGATGGCGGGTCGGTTCACTGCCAGCGCTCTTTCAGCCAGCCCGCGATGCCCGCCAGCGACTCGTCCGCCGCGCGCAGCAGGCCGGCGTGGACCTGGAAGACGTGCCACATGCCGTCCCAGCGCCGGAATTCCACCTCCACACCGGCCGCCTCGGCGGCTTCGGCCAGGCCCTCGGCGTCGGAACGCAGGATCTCGTTGCTGCCGACCTCGATGCGCAGCGGCGGCAGGCCCGAGAGGTCCGCCGCCAGCAACTGCACCCGCGGATCGTCCTCCGCGACGTCACCCCGGAACTCGGCCGCACTGAGGCGCGCCCAGGCTGGCGTCAGCATGGGATCGCTCGCCCCCACGCCGCCGATGCTGTCGCTGTCCAGGCGGGTGTCGGTCCAGGGTGACAGCAGCGCCGCCGCGGCCGGCAGCGGCAGGCCGCCGTCGCGCAGCGCCAGCAGCAGCGACAGCGTCAGGTGCCCACCGGCGGAATCGCCGGCCACGGCGATGCGCTGCGGCGCCACGCCGTGGTCCAGCAGGGCGCGATAAGCGGCCAGCGCATCCTGCAGCTGCGCCGGGTAGGGATGCTCCGGCGACAGGCGATACTCCGGCAGGTAGACCGTGGCGCCGGTGAGCCGTGCCAGGCGCCCGCTGATGGCGCGGTGCGTGCGCGGCGACCCCATGAAGTAGCCGCCGCCGTGCAGGTACAGCAGCACGTTGCGGTTCAGCGGCCCGGGGGCACGGACGCGCTCGGCCGGGCGGCCGCCCAGGGTGGTGGGCTCGTAGCGGCAGTCGCGCGGCGCGAGGTTGGCCTGGGAGGCCAGCTCCAGCCAGCGGCGGCGCAGGCCGATCGGCAGGCGCGGGTTGAAGGCCGGCTTGATGGCGCGGCGCAGCACCTGCGGGAGCACCCGCTGCAGCGCGCCCATCAGACCTTGCCCTTCATGAAGCGCGCGATCAGCGGCTGGTAGCCGATGCCGAGCAGGCGGGCCAGGCCGCCGATCACCACCGCGTCGCCACCCACCAGGATGCGCGGCTTGTCGGCCAGGATGCCCTTGACGATGATCGCGGCGGCCTGCTCGGGCGTGGTGCGGGCCAGTTTCTCGAACTCGCCGCCGAGGTCGCGCTCCTTGTTGGACTCGCCCTTGCGGGCGGTGCGCGCGATGTTGGTGCGGATGCCGCCGGGGTGCACGCAGCTGACCTGCACCGGGTGGCCCTGCATCATCAGCTCCAGGCGCAGGCACTCGGTGTAGCCGCGCACGCCGAACTTGGCGGCGTTGTAGGCGCTGTTGCCCGGCGCGGCGATCAGGCCGAAGACGCTGGAGACGTTCACCAGGTGGCCGTCGCCGGACTCGATCAGCTGCGGCAGGAAGGCCTGGGAGCCGTAGGTCACGCCCCAGAAGTTGATGCCCATCAGCCACTCGAAGTCGGCCCATGAGGTCTCGGAGGCCAGGGCCGCCACGGCGACGCCGGCATTGTTGATCACCAGGTTGGCATTGCCGAAGTCGCGCTTCACGTCCTCGGCGTGGGCGTAGACCGCCTCGCGCTTCGATACGTCCAGCACGTAGCCGCGCGCTTCCACGCCGATCGCCTCGCAGGCGGCGACCGTGCCGCGCAGGCCGGTCTCGCTGACGTCGGACAGGGCCAGGCGGCAGCCGGCGCGGCCCATTTCCAGTGCCAGGGCTCGGCCGATACCGCTGCCCGCGCCGGTGATGACGGCGACCTTTCCTTTCAAATGTTTCATTTTTCTGCCACTCCATGAAATTTGGCGCCGATCTTGGCATGGTTCAGGCATGACGGCCTGGGCCGGCCGCCGTCGCCCGGTGTCACCCGGGCAAACAAGCCTTCGATGCCGGGTCTGCTAAGATTCGCCGCCCTTTTTTCCTTTAACGACGGTTGGAACCAGCAATGCGCAAGTGGCGCTGTCTGATTTGTGATTTCGAGTACGACGAGGCCAAGGGCCTTCCGGAAGAGGGCATTGCCCCGGGCACGCTCTGGGAAGATGTCCCGGACAGCTGGACCTGCCCGGACTGCGGTGCCTCCAAGGCGGATTTCGACATGGTCCCGGCGTGAGCGCCCCGCTCACGATCCTCGGCAGCGGACACGCCGGCATCACGCTGGCCCGCGACCTGCGAAAACTGGCTCCTGACCTGCCCCTGCGGCTGATTACGCGCGAGGACGGTCACTATTACTACAAGCCCGACCTGTCCAAGGCCTTTGCGGCCGGCAAGGACGCGGACGGCCTGATCAAGAATCCGCTGGAGCAGCTCGTCGAGCAGCTCAAGGCGGAGGTCCTGGTGCGCAAGGACGTCACCGCCATCGACCCCGCGGCGCATGCCGTGCAGGTGGACGGCGAGTGGCTGCCCTACTCCAAGCTGGTGCTGGCCACCGGCGCCGACGTGGTGCGCCTGCCGATCGCCGGCGACGCCGCGGCCGAGGTGCTGTCGGTCAACGACCGCGAGGACTACGGCCGCTTCCGTGCCCTGCTCAAGCCGGGCGCCAGCGTGCTGATCATCGGTGCCGGCCTGATCGGCTGCGAGTTCGCCAACGACCTCGCCGCCAGCGGCCACGCCGTGCGCGTGGTCGACATCGCCGCCTGGCCGCTCAGCCGCCTGCTGCCGGAGGCCCAGGGCCGCGCGCTGCAGGAGGGCCTGGGCAAGCTCGGCGTGACCTGGCAACTCGGCGCCAGCATCGCCAGCCTGGATCGCGTCGGTGGCTCGGTCGAGGCGCGCTTCAGCGACGACAGCCGCGCCACGGTGGACGTGGTGCTGTCGGCCGTGGGCCTGCGCCCGCGCACCCGCCTGGCCGCGGACGCCGGCATCGCCTGCAAGGCCGGCATCGTGGTGGACGACCACCTGCAGACCTCGGCGGCGGACGTCTATGCCCTGGGCGACTGCATCGAGGTCAACGGCCGCCTGCTGCCCTATATCCTGCCGATCGCCAACGCCTCGCGCGCCCTGGCGGCCACCCTGGCCGGCACGCCGACCAAGGCCAGGTTCCCGGCGATGCCGGTGATCGTGAAGACCCCGGCCTGCCCGACCCTGGTCAATCCCCCGCCGCCGGTCGCCGGCAGCTGGGAAGTGACCGGCACCGCCCCGGACCTGGAAGCGGTCTACAAGGACGAGAGCGGCAAGCCGCTGGGCTTCGCTCTGACCGGCGCGGCCACGTCCAAGCGCAGCCAGTACGTGCCCCTGATGCCGGCCATCCACGAGCCGGCCTGAGCAGAATCGCGGGCTTGCCCGCGAAGCCCACCCCAAGGAAAAACCATGTCCCAGTTCGACCAGGTCAGCGTTCTCAAGAAGGCCAACGTCTATTTCGACGGCAAGTGCGTCAGCCACACCGTGCTGCTCGCCGACGGCACCCGCAAGTCGGTGGGCGTGATCCTGCCGGCAACCCTGTATTTCGGCACCGCCGCCCCCGAGATCATGGAACTGATCGACGGCCGCTGCCGCGTGCGCCTGAAGGGCGAGGCCGACTGGAAGGACTACGCCGGCGGCCAGTCCTTCTCGGTCCCGGGTGACAGCGGCTTCGATATCGAGGCGCTGGAGCCGGTGCATTACGTGTGTCATTTCGGGTGATTCGCCGCGCTGTGGCGATGACTGAATGTCATCGCCTGCGGCGAATCACGGGCAGCCAAGGAATGCTTGGCCCGGCTGAAGCCTGACTCGATGTCAGGCTGAAGTAAGTGAAGCATGCCCAGGGGCTCAATCGGGTAGCGGCCGTCCCGCCATGGACGGCAACTCCGAGGCCGGGGGCACCGGCCCTACTCCGAAGGAGTGGCGCCCCTCTCGGGCCCGCCGTGATATTGAAGCACCCCTGGATCGGGCCAAGGCATTGATCCGGGCCGAAAAACCTCTTGCTGTAAACGGGTTGCGCTTCCGCTAAACTCGTCGCCCTGCCGCAAACGCCGGGCGACGATTCGGCGTGCGCATCGTCCAGTAGCTCAAAAAACGTACCTTGGGAGTGATCATGCCGGTCAAAATTGCCGTGCTGAAAGAGACCGCCGCCCGCGAAAAGCGCGTGGCGATGGTGCCCGCCGTGGCCGAGAAGCTGGCCAAGCTGGGTTGCGAAATCCACATGCAGTCGGGCGCAGGCCTGGCCAGCAAGATCCCCGACACGGCGTTCAAGAACGTCAACTTCGCCGCCAACCCGCAGGGTCTGGTGTCGGACGCCGACATCGTGGTGTCCGTGCAGCCGCCGACGGCCGACATCGTCAACGCGATGAAGGACGGCAGCATCCTGCTCTCCTTCGTCTATGCGCACCGCGAGCCGGAGCTGACCAAGCTGCTGCGTGACAAGAAGATCACCAGCTTCGCGATGGAACTGGTGCCGCGCATCACGCGCGCGCAGTCGATGGACGCGCTGTCCTCGCAGGCCGCGCTGGCTGGTTACTACGGCGCGCTGCTCGGCGCCACCAGCATCTCGCGCATGATGCCGATGACCACCTTCGCCACCGGCTCGATCCGTCCGGGCACCATCCTGGTGATGGGCGTGGGCGTCGCCGGTCTCTCGGCCATCGCCACCGCCCGCCGTATCGGCGCCAAGGTGGAAGGCTATGACGTGCGTCCGGAAGTGAAGGAGCAGGTCGAGTCGCTGGGCGCCAAGTTCATCGACACCGGCGTGGATGCCCGCGGCACCGGCGGCTACGCCCGCGAGCTGACGCAGGAAGAGAAGGACAAGATCGCCGCGGTCGTCACCAAGCACATCCAGTCGGCCGACATCATCATCACCACCGCCGCCATCCCGGGCCGCCCCTCGCCGAAGCTGATCAGCAAGGCGCAGATCGACGGCATGAAGAACGGCTCCGTGATCATCGACCTCGCGGCGGAAGGCGGTGGCAACACCGAGTACAGCCAGCCGGGCGAGAGCATCCAGGTCGGCCAGGTCACGATCAACGCACCGCTCAACGTGCCGTCGCTGCTGGCCGAGCACGCGTCCGAGCTCTACGCCAAGAACCAGTACAACCTGATCGAGCTGTTCGTGAAGGACAAGGCGATCGCCATCGACTGGAACGACGAGGTGCTGGCCAAGTCCGCGCTGACGCACGCCGGCGAGATCAAGAACGAAGCGGCCAAGAAGGCCGTTGAGGGCTAAGGGGAACAATCATGGAACACACTGCCACTGTCCTGACGGGCTTCGTCGCCCTCTACATCTTCATGCTCGCCGCGTTCACCGGCTACGAGATCATCGGCCGCGTGCCGTCGATCCTGCACACGCCGCTGATGTCGGGCTCCAACTTCGTGCACGGCATCGTCGTGGTCGGCGCGATCTACGCCACGCTCAACGCCACCTCGGTGCTGGAGCAGGCCATCGGTTTCTTCGGCGTGCTGCTGGGCGCGGGTAACGCGGCCGGCGGCTACGTGGTGACCGAGCGCATGCTCGAGATGTTCAAGTCCTCCGACAAGAAGCCCGCGGGCAAGTAAAGGGACGCCAGACCAATGAATGCACAACTCCTGATCGAAGTGAGCGCCCTGGCGGCCTCCTTCCTGTTCATCTACGGCCTCAAGCGCATGTCCTCGCCGGTCACGGCGCGTTCGGGCATCGTCGTCGCCGGCTACGGCATGCTGGTGGCGGTCCTGGCCAGCTTCCTCTACACCTTCGGCGTCGCCGAAGCGGCCAAGCCCCACCTCACCACCAACGCCATCGTCGCGATCTCGGCGCTGCTGATCGGCGTGGGCTGGGCCTGGTGGAGTGGCAAGAAGGTCGAGATGACCGCCATGCCGCAGATGGTCGCGCTCTATAACGGCATGGGTGGCGGCTCCGCCGCCGCGATCGCCGCGATGGTGCTGCTGGCCACCCCGACCGAAGGCTCCAGCCACGGCTCGCTGCACTACCTGGTCACCGTGTTCGGCGGCCTGATCGGTGCGGTGTCGCTGTCCGGCTCGCTGATCGCCTGGGCCAAGCTCGACGGTCGCATCAACAAGACGCTGCGCATGACTGGCATCCAGGCCATCAACGGCACGATCATGCTGGCCACGCTCGGCATCGGCCTGTACATCGTCTATGGCGCGGGCGGTCACGCCCCGGCCGGCGTCACCGTGGCCTTCTTCGCGCTGGCACTGATCTTCGGCGTGATGATGACCATGCCTATCGGCGGCGCCGACATGCCGGTGGTGATCTCGCTGTACAACGCCTTCACCGGCCTCGCCGTGGGCCTGGAAGGCTACGTGCTCAACAACCCGGCGCTGATGATCGCCGGCATGGTGGTGGGCTCCGCCGGTACGCTGCTGACGCTGCTGATGGCCAAGGCCATGAACCGCTCGGTAGCCAACGTGATCTTCTCCAACTTCGGCGCCGCCGGCGACGAACAGCAGGGCGAGATCAAGGGCAGCATGAAGCCCACGGACGCGGGCGACGCCGGCATCCAGATGCGCTATGCCTCCAAGGTCATCATCGCCCCGGGTTACGGCCTGGCCGTGGCCCAGGCGCAGCACAAGCTCTACGAGTTCGTGAAGCTGCTGCAGGCGGCCGGCGTGGAAGTGAAGTTCGCCATCCACCCGGTGGCGGGCCGCATGCCCGGCCACATGAACGTGCTGCTCGCCGAAGCCGGCGTGCCGTACGACATCATCTACGACATGGAAGACATCAACGGCGAGTTCAAGGAAGCCGACTTCGCCATCGTCATCGGCGCCAACGACACCGTGAACCCGGCCGCCCGCACCAACAAGTCCTCGCCGATCTACGGCATGCCGATCCTCAACGTGGACCAGGCCAAGCAGGTCTTCGTGGTCAAGCGCGGCCAGGGCAAGGGCTACTCGGGCGTGGAGAACGAGCTGTTCTTCGCCGACAACACCAACCTGGTGTACGGCGACGCGCAGAAGGTCATGGTCGCCATGATCCAGGCCGTGAAGTCGCTGGACGGCGGCGGTCACTGAGCCGCATCGCTGCATAACGAAAAGGCCGCCTCCGGGCGGCCTTTTCGTTTCTGGCGTCGAGGTCGGTCAGGCGATCCAGTCTTCGAGACGAAGCCCGGCCACGCGCTGGAATTCCCTGGTGTTGTTGGTGACCACCACCAACCCGCGCGAGCGTGCATGACCCGCGATCATCTGATCGTACGGCCCGATCTGTGTGCCGGCCTTTTTCAGTTCCGCTCGTATCTGGGCGGTGTGGGCCGCCGCCGCAGTATCGTAGTCCAGCACATCCAGGCGGGCGATGAAGCCCTCCACCTGCGCAAGGTTTCGCTGCGGTTGCGCGGACAGCTCCACGCCATACAACAGCTCCATCACGGTGACGGAACTGATGCACATCTGCGAGTGATGAAGATTGAACGCAGCCCGCACCGCGACCGGCTTTTCCCGGATGGTGGCGATGCAGAGATTGGTATCCAGCATGTAGCGCAGCATCAGAACGCCTCGCGCTCCTGGTCCGCGGGCTGTTCCCGCTCGGCCATGAAGTCGGCGCTGACACCCGCGCCATCGAACCAGCTGTCCCAGGCCTCTCCGGCAGGGGTGATGACGCGGGCGCGGCCGATGGCCACCACGTCCACTCGCTTCACGTCTTCCGGCAATGCCGCTGCCTTGGGCAAGCGGATGGCCTGACTGCGGTTACTTTTGAAGACTGCGCCCTGTTCCATTTGCCATGTCCGCTTGGGATATACCCTTTGATGATACGCGGAGAATGGGATATGTCAATGGGATATACTTTATGCCCCGGATACGTAGGTCGGGCTGCCAGTGAACGTAGGTTGGGCGGGCGGCCTCACTCCTGCTGCTGGTTCATCTGCCCACGCCGCGCCGCCGCCTCGTCGAACTGGCCGCGGATCGCGGGGTAGCGGCGCAGCACCTCGCGGAAGTCGCGGCGGTTGAGGGTGACGAAGCGGCAGTAGTCCAGGGCGGTGACGTCGGCCGAGCGTGGACGGTCGCCCAGCAGGGCCATCTCGCCGAAGAAGTCGCCGGCCTGCAGGCGCACGCGCTTGTCGCCCACCGCCACCTCCACCAGCCCGGAGGAGATGAAGTACACCGCGTCCGGCGGATCGCCGATGCGGATCACGCGTTCGCCCGGCTGGGCCTCCTGCGAGTGGAAGTGCAGGGCCACGACCTCGCGCTGCTCCGGCGACAGCTCCGCGAACAGGGGGAAGCGCTCCACCAGTTCTTCCGGCGAAAAGCTCTGATGCGCCAGTGCGCGCTGCTCGGCCAGCTCCCTCACCTGTTCCAGCTCGGCCTCCAGCTCGGCGAAGCGCGGGGCACGCGAGGTTTCCAGCGCCCGGTGCAGGCGCGGATTCGCCTGGGCGCGGCGGCCAAGCCAGTTGGCGGCGGCGAAGGCCAGCGGGTTGAGCGTGATCGACAGCAGGGCCGCGGCCAGCACCAGGCTGTAGCCCTCCGGCGACAGCAACTGGTAGCTGAGGCCGATGCCGGCGAGGATGAAGGAGAACTCGCCGATCTGCGCCAGCGCGGCGGAGACCGTCAGCGCGGTGGACAGCGGGTAGCCCAGCAGCAGCACGATGACGGCCGCCACCAGCGACTTGCCGACCACCACCAGCAGCAGCACCGAGGCCACCAGCAGCGGCTCGCGCAGCAGGATGGCGGGATCGAACAGCATGCCCACCGACACGAAGAACAGCACCGCGAAGGCGTCCTGCAGCGGCAGCGAGTTGGCGGCGGCCTTGTGGCTGAGGTCGGACTCGTTGAGCACCATGCCGGCGAAGAAGGCGCCGAGGGCGAAGGACACGCCGAACAGCGCGGCGGAACCGAAGGCGATGCCGATGGCCATGGACAGCACCGCCAGCGTAAACAGCTCGCGCGAGCCGGTGCGCGCCACCTGCTTGAGCAGCCAGGGCAGCACGCGCGGGCCTATTAGCAGCACCACCGCGCCGAAGGCCGAGACCTTCAGCAGCGTCATCACCAGTTGCTGCCACAGCGGGCCGGCTGCCGCCGAGCACGCCGGCCAGCGCCGGCAGCAGCACCAGGGCCAGCACCATCGCCAGGTCTTCCACGATCAGCCAGCCCACGGCGATGCGGCCGTTGGTGGAGGCCACGGCATTGCGTTCCTCCAGCGCCTTGAGCAGCACCACGGTACTGGCCACCGACAGGCTCAGGCCCAGCACCAGGCCGCCGCCGAAGCTCCAGCCCCAGAACATCGCCATGCCCACGCCGATGGCGCTAGCCAGCACGATCTGCCCGATGGCACCGGGTATCGCGATACGGCGCACCGCCATCAGGTCCGCCAGCGAGAAATGCAGGCCCACGCCGAACATCAGCAGGATCACGCCGATCTCGGCGAGCTGCGCCGCCAGCGCGGCGTCGGCGACGAAGCCGGGGGTGTTGGGGCCTACCAGGACACCGGCCACCAGGTAGCCGACCAGGGGCGGCAGGCGCAGGCGATTGGCGACCAGGCCCAGGACAAAGGCCAGGACGAAGCCGACGGCGATGGTGGCGATGAGCGTGACGTCATGCGGCATGGAGGGATTCCCGCGGAAGTGGCACGCCAGGGGCCAGGGCCCGTGACACACCCAAGGGTAACCGATGCGGGTGGCGGCACGAATGACCGGGCTGGACGGCCTGACGCCGCGCGGCGCTAGAATCGCCGCATCGCAGCGCCGTCGTGGGAGGCCACCATGTGGCAGATCGAGTTCATCAGCGACCGCTTTCTTCCCTACCTGCCGGAGGACAGCCAGGGCAATCCCGGCGCCTACGGCTTCGAGCTGGCGCTGTGGCTGTCGCAGGAGCTGATGCGGCGCGGCATCGTCACCAGCTATCCCCTGGGTGAAGATTGGGGCTGGTTCATCGAATACCTGCGGGACGACGTGGAGCTGATGATCTGCTGCGGCAGCCCGGCGGAAGCGGGCGAGGGCTACCGAGGCCAGGCGATCGGCTGGAGCATCTACTCCGAGGCGCCGGGCGGGCTGTTCAAGCGCCGCCCGGGTCCGGCCGCCAAGGCGGCGGCGGCGCAATTGCTGGAGCAGGTCCTGAGCGTGCTGGAGGAAGCCGGCATCGACGCGGAGCGGATCGAGAGCTGATGTCGCCGGGCGGCAACCGACCGGCGACGCCTCAACCCGCCGTGGGATTCGTGCTGCGTTCCTGCAGCCCTCCGCCCAGCGCGCGATACAGGTCCACCAGGTTCAGCAGGCGCTGCTGCCGCGCTTCCACCAGGTCCTGCTCGGCGTCGAACAGTTCGCGCTGCGCATCCAGCACGTCCAGATAGCTGGCGATGCCGGCCTTGTAGCGCTGCTCGGCGAGTTGCAGCCGGTCCGCCTGGCCCTGGCGCAGGCGCTCCTGCGCCTCCACCTGTTCCTCGAAGCTGCCGCGCGCCACCAGCGCGTCGGCCACCTCGCGGAAGGCCACCTGGATGCTGCGCTCGTAGTCGGTCACCGCGAGGTCGCGGTCCACCTGCGACACGCGCAGGTTGGCGCGATTGCGGCCGGCGTCGAAGATCGGCAGCGTGATCTGCGGCACGAAGGACCAGTTGCGACTGCCGGCCTCGAACAGGTCCGACAGCTCCGGCGACGCGCTGCCGATGGCGGCGGTCAGCGAGATGCGCGGGAAGAAGGCGGCGCGCGCGGCGCCGATGCTCGCGTTGGCCGACAGCAGGCGCTGCTCGGCGGCGCGCAGGTCCGGGCGCTGCGCCAGCAGCTGCGAGGGTAGGCCGGCCGGCAGGTTGGCGACGAAGGGCTGGTCCGACAGCAGCGAGCTGCCCTCGCCCTGCGTCACCGGCGCACCCACCACCAGGCGCAGCGCATTGCCGGCCTGGGCGCTGCGGCGCGTCAGCGTGACGTTGGCCACGCGGGCGGATTCCACCAGCGTCTCCACCTGCTTGAGGTCCAGCGCCGACGAGGCGCCGGCTTCGTAGCGTTGCCGCGCCAGGGTCAGCGCCTCGCTGCGGGCCTCCAGGGTCTTGCGCGCCAGGTCCAGCTGCTCGCGCAGGGCCAGGTCGGCGAGCCAGGCCTTGGCCACTTCGGCGATCAGCGCGATGCGTGCGGCATCTCGTGCCTCGGCGGTGGACAGGTACTGCGCCAGCGCGGCGTCCTTGAGGCTGCGCACGCGGCCGAACAGGTCCAGCTCGAAGGCAGTGATGCCCAGGCCCACCTGGTACTCGCTGCCGGTGACGGCGCTGCCGGTCGGGCTCAGCGCCGCCGGCGTGCGGCCGCGCGTGAGGCTGCCTTGCGCATCGATCTGCGGCAGCAGGTCCGCGCGCTGCACGCGGTACAGCGCCTGCGCGCGCTCGGCGTTGAGCACCGCCGTGCGCAGGTCGCGGTTGTTCTCCAGCGCGGTGGCGATCAGTGCCTGCAGGCGCGGGTCGGTGAACATCTCGCGCCAGCCCAGTTCCACCGCGTCCGTGGCGGCGGTGCTGTCCCCGGCCGGGTACTGCGCGTCCACCGGCAGCGCCGGGCGCTCGTAGCGCGGCGCCAGCGTGCAGCCGGCCATCGCCAGGGCCAAGGTCCAGGCGCCGAGGCGGAAGATCGTCTTATTCATGGTTCATCTCCCGCGCGAGCGCCGGGCGCCGCATCACCAATCGCTTCACCACCACGAAGAACACCGGCACCAGGAACACGGCGAGCACGGTAGCGGCGATCATGCCGCCCATCACCGCGGTACCGATCGCGCGCTGGCTGGCAGAGCCGGCGCCGTCGGCGATCACCAGCGGCAGCACGCCGAGGATGAAGGCCAGCGAAGTCATCACGATGGGACGGAAGCGCAGCTTCACCGCCTCCAGCGTCGCCTCGACCAGGTCCTTGCCCTGCTCGTGCAGGTCCTTGGCGAACTCGATGATCAGGATCGCGTTCTTGGCCGACAGGCCGATGATCGTGATCAGGCCGACCTGGAAGTACACGTCGTTGGCATAACCGCGGCCCAGCGTGGCCAGCACCACGCCCAGCACGCCCAGTGGCACGGCCATGATGACGGCCAGTGGCACGGTCCAGCTTTCGTAGAGGGCGGCCAGGGCCAGGAAGACGGCCAGGATGGCAAAACCGTACAGCACCAGGGCCTGTGAGCCGGCCAGCTTCTCCTCGCGCGAGATGCCGGTCCACTCGTAGCCGAAGCCGGCCGGCAGCTGGGCGGCCAGGCGTTCCATCTCGGCCATCGCCGCGCCGGTGCTCACGCCCGGTGCGGCGCTGCCGCCGATGCGCATCGATGGGTAGCCGTTGTAGCGGATGGTCTGCATCGCGCCGTTCACCCAGCGTGTGGTGGCGAACGCCGACAGCGGCACCGGCTTGCCCTGTGCGTTGCTGGCGTTCAGCCGCAGCAGGTCTTCCGGCTGCATGCGGGCCGGTGCGTCGGCCTGCACCACAACGCGCTGCAATCGCCCGGCGTTGGGGAAGTCGTTGACGTAGGCCGAGCCCAGCGCGGTGGACAGCGTGGCGTTGATGCTGTCGAAACCCACGCCCAGCGCGGCGGCCTTTTCGCGGTCGATGTCCACCAGCAGTTGCGGCGCGTCTTCCAGGCCGTCGGGTCGTACCTGCGAGAGCAGGGCGCTCTGGCGTGTCAGGCCCAGCAACTGGTTGCGCGCGGCCACCAGCGCATCGTGGCCCAGGCCGGCACGGTCTTGCAGACGGAAGTTGAAGCCCGACGCGGCGCCGAGTTCCGGGATGGGCGGAGGGCTCAGCGGGAAGATGAACGCGTCGCGGATGCCCATCAAGCCGCCAAAAGCGCGCCCGGCCAGGGCCTGGGCCGAGTGCTCGGCGCCCTGGCGTTCGGACCAGTCCTTGAGTGTGACGAAGGAAAAGGCGGCGTTCTGCCCCTGGCCCGAGAAGCTGAAGCCCAGCACGGCCACCATGCTTTGTACCTCGGGCTGCTTGAGCATGAAGCCTTCCACCTGTTCAATCACCGACTGTGCGCGTTCCAGCGTCGCTCCTGGGGGCAGTTGCACGCTCACCAGCAGGTTGCCCTGGTCCTCAGCCGGCAGGAAGGACGTGGGCAGGCGCAGGTAGACAAAGCCCACCAACGCGGTGATCAGGCCGTAGATGACGAGCATGCGAAAGGCGCGCGGCAGCACGCTGTCCACGCGGCGGCCATAGTTGTCGGCCGTGCGCTGGAAGAAGCGGTTGAACAGGCCAAAGGGCCCGCGCTTGGTGAGGTGGTGCCCCGCTTCGACCTGCTGCAGCAGCGAAGCGCACAGCGCCGGCGTGAGCGACAGCGCCATGAAGGCCGAGAACAGGATGGACGACACCATCACGGCCGCGAACTGGCGGTAGATGTTGCCCACCGAGCCGCCGAAGAAGGCCAGCGGCACGAACACCGACACCAGCACCACGGTGATGCCGATGATGGCGCCCTGGATCTGGCCCATCGCCTTGCGCGTGGCTTCGTGCGGCGGCAGGCCTTCTTCGCTCATGATGCGTTCGACGTTTTCCACCACCACGATGGCATCGTCGACCACGATGCCGATCACCAGCACCATGCCGAACATGGTCAGCACGTTGATCGAAAAGCCCAGCGCCAGCAGCACGGCAAAGGTGCCCAGCAGCGCCACCGGCACGACGATGGTGGGGATGATGGTGTAGCGGATGTTCTGCAGGAAGATCAGCATCACCAGGAACACCAGGCCCACGGCCTCGATCAGCGTGACGGCCACTTCGGTGATCGAGATCCGGACGAAGCGCGAGGTGTCGAACGGGATCGCGTACTTCATACCCGCCGGGAAGTGGCGTTGCAGTTCGTCCATCCGCGCCCGCACCGCGGCGGCGGTCTGCAGCGCGTTGCCGCTGGGCGAGAGCTGCACGCCGATACCGGTGGAGGGTTTGCCGTTCAGGCGTGCCGCGGTGGCATAGGCCTGCGCGCCGAGCTCGATGCGCGCCACGTCCTTCAGCAGCACGCTGGAGCCATCGGCATTGGCGCGCAACTGCACGTTGCCGAACTGCGCCACGCTGCTGAGCTGGCCGTTGACGACTACGGTGGCCGAAATGCCCTGGCCGGCCACGTTGGGCAGGTCGCCGATGCTGCCGGCCGCAACCTGGGCGTTCTGCGCACGCAGCGCATTCACCACGTCGGTCTGCGACAGGCTGAAGCCCTGCAGCCTGGCCGGGTCCACCCAGACGCGCATTGCGCGTTCGGTGCCGAAGAGCTGGGCCTGGCCTACGCCGGGCACGCGCTGCAGTTCGGGCAGCACGTTGCGTGCGGCGTAGTCGCCCAGGGCCACGGGGTCCCATTTCGGGTCGTCGGACGAGAGGATGGTGAAGAGCAGGAAGTTGCTGCGCGCTTTTTCAACGCGCACGCCCTGCTGGTTGACCACCGAGGGCAGGCGCGGCGAAGCGCGCGCCAGGCGGTTCTGCACCTCCACCTGCGCCAGATCGGCATTGGTGCCGCTTTCGAAGGTCAGCGTCAGGCTGCCGCTGCCGTTGGCCTGGGCCACCGATTCCATGTAGACCAGGCCGGGCGCGCCGTTCATCTCGCGCTCGATGACGGCCAGCACGGCGTCTTCCAGCGTCTGCGCGGCCGCACCGGGATAGGCGGCCGAAACCACGATGGTGGGTGGCGCCACCGGCGGGTACTGGGCCACCGGCAACTGCGTGATGGCCACGCTGCCCAGCACCAGCACGAACAGCGCGATGACCCAGGCGAAGATGGGGCGGTCGATGAAGAAGTTGGCCATCGGGTGACCTTTTCAGCGGCTGGCCGCCGATGCCGGGGCACTGGCCGCGGCGGCCAGCGCCCCGGCCTGCCACGGTACGGGCGTCACGGGCGCGCCGGGCACCATCATCTTCTGGAAGCCGTCGACGATGACGCGGTCGCCGCCTTGCAGGCCACCGGTCACCACCCACTGGCCGTTCTGTGATCCCGCCACCGTCACCGCGCGCGGCGCGGGCTTGTTGCCCTCGCCGACCAGCAGCACGGTATCGCCCTGCGTCGTGCGGGTCACGGCCTGCTGGGGCACCAGCACCGCGGACGGCAGTTCGGCCTGCGCCAGGCGCACACGCACGTACTGGCCGGGCAGGATCAGACCATCGGGGTTTGGCACTTCGGCACGCAGCGTGACTTGGCCGGTGCTGGTATCGACGGTGAGGTCGCTGAACAGCAGCTTGCCCGGACGCGGCAGTTCGGTGCCGTCTTCCAGCACCACACGCACCGCCAGCGCATCGGCGGCCGGGCCGCTGGTGCGCCGCAACTGGCCGGCGGCCAGGGCCTTGCGCAGCCTGAGCACCTCGGCACTGGGCTGCGTGAAGTTGACGTAGACCGTGCCCACCTGCTGGATCACGGCCAGCGGCGTGGCCTCGGTGGCGCTGACCAGCGCACCTTCGGTCACCAGTGCGCGGCCGATGCGGCCGGCGATGGGGGCATTCACCTGCGCATAACCCAGGTTGATGCGCGCCGAGAGCACGGCAGCGCGACCGGCGGCCACGTCGGCCTCCGCGGTCTTCTGCGCCGCCGCGGCATTGGCGTAGTCCTGTTGGCTGATGGCCTTGGCTGCGGCCAGCGGTTGGTAGCGTTCGGCAGTGGCTGAGGTCTGGGCCAGGTTGGCCTGGGCACGGGCCAACTGGGCCTGGGCGCTTTCCAGCGCCGCCTGGTAGGGCGCGGCATCAATGCGGAACAGTGGCTGGCCGGCGCGCACTTCCATGCCTTCGGTGAACAGCCGCTGCTGAACGATGCCGGTGACCCGTGCCCGCACCTGGGCGATGCGCGCGGCTTCGACGCGGCCCGGCAGTTCGGTCTGCAGGGCCACGGTGCGGGGCACGATCGTCAGTACACCCACGGGCGGTGGCGGGGGTCCGGCCGCGGTGCCCGGGGCCCCGGCGCCGGGTGCGGCCGGATTGCTGCCGCCGCAGGCGGACAGGAAGAGGCTCAGCGTCAGCGCCAACAAGGGCGCTGGCAAGTGCAGCAGGGGCAGGTGGAGAGCATTCACGGCAACGGGTCTCGCGGTGAGGGGCTGGGTCAGGCGCGGCGATCCATCGGCCGGGGCTGGCCCGACCGTTGAAGCCGCGCGCGGCCAACGGCGCCCGGGCCGGATGGCCGCAGACGCCAATGCGTTCACTTCAGGTGGATGAGTATATACAATCAAGAATGTATGTATGTGAATCACCGGTAGAGCCGAACTGGCGCGTCGAACCAAAGAGCAAGCGCTGGCCACTCGCAGCGCCCTGCTGGATGCCGCGGAACAGCTGTTTCATGAACAAGGTGTTTCGCGCACCACATTGCAGGACGTGGCATTGGCTGCGGGTGTGACGCGCGGCGCGGTCTACTGGCACTTTGCCGACAAGGGGGCGCTGTTCAACGCAATGCTGGAGCGTGTGCTGCTGCCGCTGGAGGCCGCGGACGCCCTGTTCGAGCCGACCGGCAGTGGCCTGCCGCCGCTGCAGGGCCTGCAGCAGCACCTGCACGATGTCTTTGCGCGTGCGCTGGACAACCCGCAGGCACGCCGGGTCTACGCGATCGTGCTGCACCGGATCGAGTATGTGGGCGAGATGGGGGTCGTGCTGGCCCGGCTGCAGCAGGCGCGGGCCGGCCATGTGGCGCTGATCGAGCAGGCACTGGCCAAGGCCGGCGTGAGCGCTGGCCGACGGCACGCGCAGGCGCTGGGGCTGCACGCGGTGGTCAGCGGCTTGTTCGAGACCTGGCTGCTCGAAGGAGAGACCTTTGACCTGCTGCCCGCAGCCGACACGGCCATCAGCACCTACCTGCTCGGCGTGCAGGCCCAACTGCAGGGTTGAGGATCTAAGCGCGCACCATCCAGGTCCGGTCGTGCTCGGCCAGCCAGGCCTCGCCATGCTCCAGGAAGAAGTAGCGCAGGGCCTCCGCGGCGGGCGAGAGCATCTTGGACTGCATGTGCACGATGTACCAGGTGCGCACCACGGGGCAGTCCTCGACCGGCGCGATTTCGATCAGGCCGCACTTGAGTTCCAGCCCCATCGTATGCAGCGACAGGAAGCTCAGCCCCATCCCGGCCATCACGGCCTGCTTGATGGTCTCGTTGCTGGGCATCTCCATTGCGATGCGGGGCTGCACGCGGTGGTCCTGGAAGAAGCGATCCATCAGCGCGCGCGTGCCCGAAGCCGGCTCGCGCGCGATCAAAGGGTAGTTGGCCACCGTCTGCAGGGTCGGGCGGTCCAGCTGCAGAATCGGATGCCCGGGTGGCGCCACGAAGACATGCGGGTGAGCGGCAAAAGGCTCGGCGCGGGTGGCCATTTCCTTGGGTGGGCGGCCCATGATGGCGAGATCGACCTCGGCGTTCTGCAGCAGCGTCACCAGTTCCTCGCGGTTGCTGCCCACACGCAGGCGCAGTTCCACGCCGGGGTGTTCTTCGCGAAAGCGCGTCAACAAGTGGGGCACGAAGTACTTGGCCGTGCCCACCATGCCCACGCTGAGCACGCCGGACTCGAGCTTGCGAAAGCGTGCCATCGCATCATCGGCATCCTTGAGCGTGCTCAGCATGCGCTTGGCATAGACCAGGAAATACTCTCCCGCAGTCGTCAAGCTGACCTTGCGGCCCTCGCGGTCGAACAGCGGCAGTTCGATGGCAGATTCAAGCTCTTTGATCTGCATCGTCACCGCTGGCGGCGTGAGGTGCAGGCTCTCGGCTGCGCGCACGAAACTGAGGTTGCGCGCCACCTCCACAAAAACCCGGAGCTGCCGGAAGGTCACCGTCCTCATTCAGCAATCCTGAATTCAATACCAACTATTGGTGAATTTACCTTAAATAAGCCAATGCCTACAGTCGGTTTGAGGATTTGACGCCAGCACCTTCAGCCCACCTCCAGACCACGGCCACACCATGAACCAGCGCATCGCACCCAGCATCCTCTCAGCCGACTTTGCCCGCCTGGGCGAGGAGGTGCGAAACGTGCTGGCCGCGGGTGCGGACTGGATCCACTTCGACGTGATGGACAACCATTACGTGCCCAACCTGACCATCGGTCCGATGGTGGCGCAGGCCATCAAGCCCCACTGCCGCAAGCCCGACGGCAGCGCCGTGCCGCTGGACGTGCACCTGATGGTGCAGCCGGTTGACGCGCTGGCACTGGCCTTTGCGCAGGCCGGGGCGGATGTGGTGAGCTTCCACCCCGAGGCCAGCGCGCACGTGGACCGCACCTTGCAGCTCATCCGTGGCGCCGGCGCCCAGGCCGGGCTGGTGTTCAACCCCGCCACGCCGCTGGACGTGCTGGAGTACGTCATCGACAAGGTGGACCTGATCCTGGTGATGAGCGTGAACCCGGGTTTTGGCGGGCAGAGCTTCATCGACAGTGCGCTGCGCAAGATCGAGCAGGCGCGCCGCCTGATCACGCAGACCGGGCGCGACATCCGGCTGGAGGTGGACGGCGGCATCAAGGTGGACAACATCCGCCGCGTGGCCGATGCGGGGGCCGACACCTTCGTCGCCGGCAGCGCCATCTTCGGCAAGCCCGACTACAAGGCCGTCATCGACGCCATGCGCTCCGAGCTGGCGCGCTGAACTGCACGTCCTTTCACCTTTCGCCTGCGAGGCCGCCATGCCCCTGTCCCGCCGCAAGACTCTGACGCAGTACCTCATCGAGCAGCGCAAGCGCTTCCCGCAAGCCAGCGGCGAACTCAACGCATTGGTGCTGGATGTGTCCATCGCCTGCAAGGCCATCGCCCGCGCGGTGGCCTTCGGCGAGCTGTCGGAATCGACCGCCGGCAACGCGGGTGGCGACATCAACGTGCAGGGCGAGGTGCAGAAGAAGCTC
>JBPOHT010000035.1:0-46853 GCA_052035235.1 Pseudomonadota bacterium
GGGCCCGGCGGGCAGCAATACCGTGTTGTTAATGAGCACCGACAGCAGGTGTGACCCGGGACTCGTTCGCGGATGCGCTAGCAGAGCCCTACTGGGTTAGCCCGGCAATCGTTCTACTGCAGGGAAGCTGGGGAGCGGAGGGGCATGGGCCGGGTGGATGAAATCGATCCCGGTACGCCGTGGTGCCTCGGTCGTTGCGTGGCAACGTGGGGCCTGGCTCGATAGGAATAGGTTACGTCGGAGGGGGCGGAACTCATAACGGAGTTCCGTATTTCTTTGGATTAACCCTCAACTAGTCGTTCAGAGTCCCTGTGGCGCCCGAAGCCTCCTTGACCCAGAATATTGGAAGTTTTGCGGGGACATCCTGAGCAATGAATTTGTCGTACCAGCCTCTACAGGCCGTTGCTCCATCTCGTGCGTGGTATGGAGCGCCTATATCTGATTTCCTGCGAACACCCCAGGAAACTATTGTGGGCCAGCTCACCATTGGTGGCCGGGGCGTGGATGATGCGCAGTTGTCCGCTTGGTCATCCCAGATACGCCTCTTACAGTCTGAGCTGCAAGGCATCGCCGGCCATATCTATTTTGAGTTCAGCATTCCGCGCATGGGGCGCCGAGTTGATGTGGTCTTGCTCATCGGCCCCGTTATCTTCGTGATGGAGTTTAAGGTCGGTGCCAGTCAATTCGACCAATCCGCGCTCAATCAGGTCTGGGACTACGCCTTAGATCTAAAGAACTTTCACGCAACCAGCCATCGGGGAAACCTTGTCCCGATACTCATTGCCACGGGCGCCACAGCCTCCAGACCAGTCTCGCTGATCGCCGATCACGACTCGGTTTTCCGACCCATTGCCGTACACCCAAACGGGTTCAAGACAGCCCTGAACGCAGCCCTTTCGGCAATCTCCGCCGAGAGCATGAGCGCACAGGCCTGGGCTTCAGGGTCTTATCTGCCGACTCCGACCATCATTGAAGCTGCCCGCTCCCTCTACGCTCGACATTCCGTAGAGAACATTGCGCGTAATGATGCGGGCGCGAGGAACCTGCGCTTCACCTCGAAAAGGATTGATGATCTTATCGACGAAGCGCGGGCCAACAATCACAAGATCATTTGCTTTGTAACAGGGGTTCCTGGCGCCGGGAAGACCTTGGTGGGGCTCAACGTTGCGACGCAGCGTCGGGACAAAGACCTTCCGACCCATGCCGTCTTCCTGTCCGGCAATGGCCCTCTCGTGGCCGTTCTCAGGGAAGCCCTCACCAGAGACGAGTTCGCTCGTCAGAAGACCGAGAACAGCAAGGCGCGAAAGGGAGTGATCGGCGAGAGCGTCAAGGCCTTTGTCCAGAACGTTCATCACTTCCGGGACGACTGTCTGGACGACACCGGCGCGCCCGCCGAGCATGTCGTCATCTTTGATGAGGCTCAACGGGCTTGGAACCTAAAGCAGACCGCTGGCTTCATGAGCAGGAAGAAGGGGCGCCCTGACTTCTCGCAGTCGGAACCAGAGTTCCTTATCTCCTGCATGGATCGCCACAAGGATTGGGCAGTTATCGTCTGTCTAGTGGGCGGCGGCCAAGAGATCAACACCGGTGAAGCCGGAATTGATGCCTGGATTGAAGCGATCAACTCCAAATTCCCCAATTGGCACATGTACGTCTCGTCCAAGCTGGACGACAGCGAATATGCTGCAGGCACCGTCCTAGAGGAGTGCCGCCAGCGGCCTTTTACCCACTTCGATACCTCCCTGCACCTGGGCGTGTCGATGCGCTCCTTCCGAGCGGAAAACGTATCTGGCTTCGTTAAGGCCCTTCTGGATTGCGAGCGAGATGGGGCGCGCAAGGCGCTGGCTGAACTCATTGCACGCTACCCCATCGCTATAACCCGTGACTTGGGCCTAGCTAAGCAATGGGTACGCAGGCATGCCCGCGGATCGGAGCGCTATGGCCTCCTTGCTTCTTCTAAGGCCCAGCGCCTCAAACCGCACGCAATCGACATTCGCGTAGAGATAGACCCTGTTCATTGGTTTTTGAATGACCGGGACGACACACGCTCTAGCTACTACCTGGAGGACGCGGCAACAGAGTTCCAAGTCCAGGGCCTGGAACTGGACTGGGCCTGCGTTACCTGGGATGGAGACCTTCGATTCAATGGAAAGGGGTGGGAATTCCACGATTTTCGAGGAAGTAGATGGTGCAACATCCTCCAGCCGGACAACCGCCTCTACCTACGAAATGCATACCGAGTCCTGCTCACTCGCGCCCGGCAGGGAATGGTGATCTTCGTTCCACGAGGTGACGCAGAGGATCCCACTCGATCTTCTGCCTTCTATGACCCAACCTTTGAGTACCTAATCAACCTTGGCATACCTGCGATCGCACTATAGGCTGCGAGCTATCCGCCAATAGCTGTCTTCAGATACTCCCGCGTCTCCTGGTCTTCGACCCAAATGCCGACGCCCAGGATCGGCCGCGTGAGAATGATGCGGTAGGACTGCCATACGCTATTCAACAAAGCTAAGCGATGATCGCCGTACAGGTCCTTTTCCTTCTTAGCTCTGCTCGTCAGGGCCTTGATGCCGGTCTCAAAAACATACTCTGGCTGGGCAATCCAACGATCTTTGCGCCAAACAAGGTCACTGCCCCAAATGATTCCGACGTAGTCGAAGTCAAAACCTCTAACGGCATATGGGCAGCCAACTTCACATAGCTGGTCGTCGGCCATAGCCGAACCCGGCGCACCCTGGACAAACAGAGTGTAGTCGCCAGACTCCGGTGGCACATAGTTCCATGGCTTGGCCCACGTCTTGGCGACCCCATGCTTGTAAGTCTGAATGCAGAAGTCTTGAAGCTCTGGTGGCAGCATATGGGGCCGCGGCGACTTGTCGGTCTTCCAGGGGCGGCAATAGCTGGCGAGTAAACGCGCCGTATGCCCAACTTTCACCTTGGCGCGCAGCATTCCTTCTAGTTCTTCAGGGAACTCGAAGAGTGAGAGGCTCATTCCTCGTGCTTGATACTGACCGTATGTTGCACGCCCTTCAGCCGCCATGAGGTACGGGAACTGAGGTTCCGGCTGTTCCCGCTTTCTCCATCGTGCCGCGTGACGCCCAGCAATCGCCGGATGAGCATTTGTACGGATCATCCCGATCCATTCGACGTACTCCTTGGATCCCGCACAACGGAACTGCGCGTCGGAGAGGTCGATCTCATCTACAGTAGCACCGAGTTCCGCTGCCCATTGCTTGATATCCGGAAGAGCCGTGTTCTCTCGTTCGCGAAATCCTTGATCAGGGTCCATAAAAAAAACAGCAACGCGAGAGGCCCTGATGATGTGAAATGCTTGAGGTCCAAGGGTCGGCGCGAATCCGAACTGACCTCGCCCAGCCACATGTTCCGGGTTTATCAAAGCATGTGCTTCATCCACGAGCGAAACGAGGTAGGTGTTGTTTTCTGCCCCTCGTTGCTTCTTGGTTAGGTCGTTGAGAAGCGCCAGGTTCTCACGCCATGTAGCGGCATCTGCAAACAGCCCCTGTCCATGCTTGGCGCGCAAGCGGCCTACTTCGTGCGTAGAAACTGGATGATACTGAGTGGCCTTCTTGATGATCCCAGCGGCGCCCACATGAGATGCCGCAGCGCGGACTAAATGTATCCAGTTGCTGTTCTGGCTAGCCGAAGTAGTGGTGACGACCACATCACCTTCTTTTAGACCGTCGTCGCTCACTAAGGATGCCCATAGCCGAGCGGCCACAACGGATTTTCCCGACCCGGGCGGACCCGTCACGATCACTACATGCTTTCGTTCGCTGCCATCTCGGCTATCAAGCACTCGAGATACGCGCTCTTTGCAAAGTAGGAATGCTTTCTCTTGGTTATCTAACAAAACAAATGGGCTGCTGGAAGAATTCAGGATCTGAGCCCCGATCTGCTTAACAAAGCCACGATCCTGCTTGTACTGCCCCTGCACAAACGCCTTGGCAAAATCCTCAGAAGGATGCGTGATCAGTTTGCTCAGGTAGTCGGGAAAACGTCGATCAACGTCTTCTGTATTGGTTGTGAAGATCGGATAGTTGGCCGCCAGAAGGTGATTCGGTGCTATGGAGTAGCTGTTGGCGCTACCTGAACGAGTAAAGACCACGCAACCGTTGACGGTTGCGTTTGTCCTCTGCGTCTCAGAATGGAAGCGGCGTATGTATTCGGTATAGCGCTCAACTTGCCGAGAAGGATGTAACTGGGGATACCCGTTGCGCAGCATCAAGCCTTCGATCGGGCCTGGATTATCCCCGGCTGTAGCCCAGTGCTTAAGCTCTACAACAAGAGCGGCATCGCGCCCATTGTTCGCCCCGAGCAAGACCAGGTCACACCAATTAGACGCCGCGGGTAATTGGTACTCGGGCGCGACATGGCCGACGCCCGGAATGTAGATGTGAGCCGATTCAAGCGCCTTAGCTGAAAGCATCGCCGTGACTGTGGGCAGAGAACTGCGCCACGCATCTGCCTCCTCTGCGCCGTAACGGCCTGTAACGTCTTGAAGGTCGGCCACCAACCCGCCCATGTCCAAGGCAACGCGCCGTTTGAAATCTGCAATCGTTAGAAGCATGACTCAATTTCAGTGTTGTCCGCACCCAATGGATCGGGTCATTCGCGAAAGAATCGAGCAGCACTATGAAAGAAAAAATCAGGAACTACCAACCGACAGACGAGCGTTAAGCCCGCGGATGCCCCTCCATCATCGCCCGCGCCGCCTGCGGCAGCGCCGACGTGGGGCCGGTTGAGCCCAGGCTGAGCAGGCTCATGTAGGCGCCGTCCATCAGCAGGAAGAGGCCGCGGGCCAGGGCGCCCGGATCCTTGTAGCCCGCCTGGGCGCAGAGCTGGGTGATGCGCTCCAGCTTCTGGCGGTTGAACTCGGTGACCACTTCCCTGGCGGGGTGGTTGGGCTCGGTGAGCTCGACGCTGGCGTTGCCGATGGCGCAACCGCGGGTGTCGCAGGTGCAGGCCTTGCGGGCCTGGCTGTCGAAGATGGCTTGCAGGGCGGCGCGGGCGTCGCCGGGGTGTTGGGCGACGATCTCGTCCAGCCACTCCCAGTATTCGCGGACGGATTCGCGCAGGTATTCCACCACCAAGTCGTCCTTGCAGCTGAAGGACCGGTAGAGGCTCATCTTGGTGGTCTGGGCCTCGCTGGCGATGGACTCGACGCCCACGGCGCGGATGCCGTTCTTGTAGAAAAGCTGGCGGGCAGCGTTAAAGATGCGGTCCCGCGCGCTGGCGCGGGGCGCCTGACATTCCTTTTCCTTTGAAACACTTGCAGTGGACATGGTCCGCTCCAGTACAAAATTCGCTTGAAATGAGACTGACCGGTCACTACCATGGTTCCACGGTGATACCGAACGGTCTCGTAACATCATTGTTGAGGGCGCCACCCCCAGAGTCAAGGCGAACCCGACAGATGGACGGCTCCACGGCTTCACTCCCGCCAGACCATTTTGGGAGCCGTTCATGACTACAACAATCCCCCCGTTCCGTGGTGTTTTTGCCCGCCGCGCCGTGCTGGCGCTGGGCCTGGCCTCTGCCACGGTGCTGCTGAACGCCTGCGGCATCTCCGAGGCGCAGGAGCAGGCTGCCGCCCCGGCGGCGACGCCGGTGCAGGTGGCGGAGGTGCCGGTGCGCAGCATCGCGGACTGGCGCGACTACACCGGCGAGATCGAGGCGCAGCAGCGGGTGGATATCCGCCCGCGCGTCTCGGGCTACATCCAGCAGGTGGGTTTCTCGGAAGGCGCGTTGGTGAAGAAGGGCCAGCTGCTGTTCCAGATCGACCCGGAGCCGTTTGCGGCGCAGGTGGAACGCCTGCGCGCGGAGCTGCAGCGGGTGGAGGCGGAGCAGCGCCTGGCGGGCTCGCGGCGTGAGCGCGCGGTGGCGCTGCTGGCGGAGAACGCGATCTCGCAGGAGGAGCATGACCAGCTCTCCGCGGCGGCGGCGGCGTCCCAGGCCGGCGTGGCGGCGGTGCGCGCGGCGCTGAGGGCGGCGGAGCTGGACCTCTCCTATACGCGGGTGACGGCGCCGGTGGACGGGCGCGTGTCGCGGGCGCTGATCACGGAGGGCAACCTGGTGGACAGCGCCAAGGTGCTGACCACGCTGGTGAGCGTGGACCCGGTGTACGTGGCCTTTGACGTGGACGAGAGCACTTACCTGAGCGCGCTGGAGCGGGCCGGGGAGGCGCGGGTGTACGTGGGCCGCATGAACGATGCGGGCACGCCTCACGAGGCGAAGCTGGACTTCGTGGACAACGTCTCGCGTGACGGTGTGATCCGGCTGCGGGCTACTTTGGATAACTCGACTGGTGCGTTCACGCCGGGGTTGTTTGCCCGCGTGCGGCTGGTGGCGGGACAGGAGTTCACGGCGGCGCTGGTGGATGACAAGGCGATCGGCACGGATCTGGACAAGAAGTACGTGCTGGTGCTGAAGGACGGCAACGTGGCGGAGTATCGCGGCGTGACACTGGGCGCGCGCCTGGATGGGCTGCGTGTGGTGAAGGCCGGGCTGCAGGCGGGCGATGTGGTGGTGGTGAATGGCTTGCAGCATGTGAAGCCGGGCTCCGCGGTGGCTCCGACCAAGGTGGCGATGGGTGGTGAGGGGCGGGATTCGGCGCAGGTGGCGGGGGCTGGTGATCCGTCAGCCCGCGGTGCGGTGAGCTCAGCACGAATGGACTCTGAGGGTGCGGAGCCGTTCACCCTTCGACAGGCTCAGGGCGAACGGGGGGGTGCGCAGGCCGGCGTGGCTGGCGGTGAACCTCGGCAGGCACTGAGCGAACGGCAACAGCCGAAGATTGAAGCGGTGAAGGATGCGGAAGCGGCTCCGGCTTCGACGATGCCGGTGCGCAAGGGCGTGCGTCAGGCGGCGGCGGTGTCTGCTGAATTGATTCCGGTGCAGGTGGCTTCGGCGGATGACGTCACTCGGTCTGAGCTGAGTCCCTCACCCCTGCCCCTCTCCCGGGGGGAGAGGGGTTCAGCGGAAGATTTTCGGGTGACGGCGAATGAGTTTGGAGCGGTGCCGTGAATTTCGCCCAGTTCTTCATCAGCCGGCCGATCTTTGCGGCGGTGTTGTCGGCGCTGATCCTGATCGCGGGTGCGATCTCGCTGGGGCGGTTGCCGATCAGTGAGTACCCGGAGGTGACGCCGCCGACGGTGGTGGTGCGTGCCAGCTACCCGGGTGCCAACCCGAAGGTGATCGCGGAGACGGTGGCGAGCCCGCTGGAGCAGGCGATCAACGGCGTGGAAGGCATGCAGTACATGTTCAGCCAGTCCACGGCGGATGGTGCGATCAACCTGACCATCACCTTTGCGCTGGGCACCAATGTGGACCAGGCGCAGGTGTTGGTGCAGAACCGCGTCTCGCAGGCGCTGCCGCAGTTGCCGCCGGAGGTGCAGCGCCTGGGCGTGACCACCAACAAGGCGAGCCCGGACCTGACGATGGTGGTGCACCTGCTCTCGCCGGACAACCGCTATGACCCGCTGTATATCTCCAACTACGGCCGGTTGCGCGTGAAGGATGAGCTGGCGCGGCTGGATGGCGTGGGCGACGTGCAGATCTTTGGCGCGGGGCCGTATTCGATGCGCGTGTGGCTGGACCCGGAGAAGGTGGCCAGCCGTGGGCTGACGGCCAGCGAGGTGGTGACGGCGATCCGCGAGCAGAACCAGCAGGTGGCGGCGGGTACGCTCGGCGCGCCGCCTTCGCCGAATGCGGCGGAGTTCCAGCTCAGCATCGACTCGGCCGGGCGACTGGTGACGGAGGAGGAGTTCGGCAACATCATCGTGCGAGTGCGCGATGACGGCGCGATCACGCGCCTGCGTGACGTGGCGCGGGTGGAGCTGGGCAGCAGCAGCTATGCGCTGCGCTCGCTGCTGGATAACAAGCCGGCGGTGGCGATCCCGATCTTCCAGCGGCCGGGGTCCAATGCGATCCAGATCTCCGACTCGGTGCGGGCGACGATGGAGCGGCTCAAGGCGGACTTCCCGCAGGGGCTGGATTACCAGATCGTCTATGACCCGACGGTGTTCGTGCGCGGCTCGATCAAGGCGGTGGTGCACACGCTGTTCGAGGCGATGCTGCTGGTGGTGCTGGTGGTGATCCTGTTCCTGCAGAACTGGCGGGCCAGCCTGATCCCGCTGGCGGCGGTGCCGGTGTCGCTGGTGGGCACCTTTGCGGTGATGCATGCCATCGGCTTTTCGCTGAACACGCTGACGCTGTTCGGCTTCGTGCTGGCGATCGGCATCGTGGTGGATGACGCGATCGTGGTGGTGGAGAACGTGGAGCGCAACATCGAGCAGGGCAAGAAGCCGCTCGAAGCCACGCGCCAGGCGATGCGCGAGGTGACGGGGCCGATCATCTCGACCGCCCTGGTGTTGAGCGCGGTGTTCGTGCCCACGGCCTTCATCAGCGGGCTGACGGGGCAGTTCTACAAGCAGTTTGCGCTGACGGTGGTGATCAGCACGCTGATCTCGGCCTTCAACTCGCTGACCTTGTCCCCTGCCCTCTCGGCGGTGCTGCTGCAGGAGCACGGCGCGCCGAAGGACCGGCTGCAGCGCGGCATTGATGCGTCCATGGGCTGGCTGTTCCGGCCGTTCAACCGCTTCTTCAGCGCGGCGTCTGAGCGCTATGTGGGCGGGGTGCGGCGGCTGACGCGGGGCTCGGCGATCGTGCTGGGGCTGTATGCGGCGCTTCTGGGCCTGACGGCGCTGGGCTTCAAGGCGGTGCCGGAGGGCTTTGTGCCGCAGCAGGACAAGCAGTACCTGGTGGCCTTTGCCAACCTGCCGGAGGCGGCGACACTGGACCGCAGCGAGGAGGTGATGCGCCGCATGGGCGAGATCATGATGAAGCAGCCGGGCATCCAGTCGGCGGTGGGCTTCCCGGGCTTGTCCATCAACGGGTTCACCAATGCGCCCAATGCGGGCATCGTGTTCGCCACGCTCAATGACTTCAGCGAGCGCAAGGGCCCGGAGCTGAGCGGCAGCGCAATTGCGGACCAGCTCAACGAGCAGTTCAAGACGATACCGGAGGCGTTCATCGCGGTGTTCCCGCCGCCGCCGGTACCGGGCCTGGGCACCATCGGTGGCTTCAAGATCCAGCTGGAGGACCGCGGCGGGTTGGGCTTTGCGGAGCTGTCCACGGTGACCAACAAGATCCTGGAGCGGGCGAAGCAGGAGCCGGGGCTGTCGAATTTGTTCAGCAGCTACCAGATCAATGTGCCGCAGCTGTTCGCGGACATTGATCGCGACAAGGCCAAGGCACAGGGCGTGAGCATCCAGGCGATCAACGAGACGCTGCAGATCTACCTGGGCTCGCTGTACGTGAACGACTTCAACCGCTTTGGCCGCACCTACCAGGTGAACGCGCAGGCGGACATGGCCTTCCGCCTGCAGCCGGAGGACGTGGTGAAGCTGAAGATCCGCAACGCGCGGGGCGAGATGGTGCCGCTCTCCAGCTTCATCACGCTGAAGCAGACGGCGGGGCCGGACCGGGTGATGCACTACAACGGCTATGTCACGGCCGAGATCAACGGTGGGCCGGCGGCGGGGTATTCCAGCGGGCAGGCGCAGAAGCGGATCGAGGAGATCGTGAAGGAGGAGCTGCCCAACGGCATGGCCTATGAGTGGACCGAGCTGGCCTACCAGGAACTGGTGGCGGGCAATACGGCGCTGCTGATCTTCCCGCTGTGCGTGCTGCTGGCCTTCCTGGTGCTGGCGGCGCAGTACGAGAGCTGGAGCCTGCCGTTCGTGGTGATCCTGATCCTGCCGATGGTGCTGTTCAGCGCGATTGCCGGTGTGTGGCTGTGGGGCGGCGACAATAACGTGTTCACGCAGATCGGCCTGATCGTACTGGTGGGCCTGGCCTGCAAGAACGCGATCCTGATCGTGGAGTTTGCCAAGGAGGCGGAGGAGCGCGGCGAGCCGCTGATGGACGCGATCCTGGAGGCTTGCCGCCTGCGCCTGCGGCCGATCCTGATGACCTCGCTGGCTTTCATCATGGGCGTGGTGCCCCTGGTGTTCAGCAGCGGCGCCGGCGCGGAGATGCGCCAGGCGATGGGTGTGGCGGTGTTCGCGGGCATGATCGGCGTGACGCTGTTCGGCCTGGCGATGACGCCGGTCTTCTATTGGCTGGTGCGGCGCTTCGTGCACGCGCGCAGCCGCAAGCCGATTGCCTTGCCGGCGCAGCCGGATGTGGCGGCGCGGATGGATCATGGAGCAGTGTCATGAGGAACGAAAATACTGTTGCAGCAGTGAGGCCTGAAGAGGTTGCGGTTGCTCTGCCTAAAAGCCGCCCCTCACCCCCACCCTCTCCCCGCACGCGGGGAGAGGGAGTAGTGGCGCGTGGGTACTGGAGGACGCTGGTGCCGATGTTGGCGGCGATTGCGCTGGTGGGTTGCGCGGTGGGGCCGGACTATCAGAAGCCGGACACGGCGGCGCCAGCCTTCCACAACGCGGATGCGGCGGTGGTGAGCGGCGAGGCCTATGAGGCGCGCTGGTGGCGGCTGTTTGGCGACGAGACGCTGGCGGGGCTGGTGGAGCAGGCGCTGGCGGCGAACCACGACGTGGCGATGGCGGTGGCGCGGGTGCAGCAGGCGCGGGCGCTGTTCCGTGACCAGAAGCTGGACCAGTTCCCGGTGGTGACGGCGGGCGGCGTGGTCAACAACGGGCGTCAGCCGCTGCTGTCGGGCGACAAGCCCGGCATCACCGGCCCGCAGACGGATGTGGAGAACGCGCGTGTCGGCTTTGACGCGGCCTGGGAGCTGGACCTGTTCGGGCGCGTGCGCCGCGGCGTGGAAGCGGCGCGGGCCGAGGCGCAGTCTGCCGAGGCGGAACTGCGCGAGGCGCAGGTGGTGGTGGCCTCGGAAGTGGCGCGCAACTACTTCGAGTGGCGTGGGCTGGCGGAACAGATGGACGTGGCACGGCGCAACCGCGACACGCAGGCGGAGACGCTGCGCCTGACCAACGTGCGCCTGAAGCTGGGCCGCGGCACGGAGCTGGAGACGGCCAGCGCCACGGCACGCCTGGAGGTGACCGAGGCGGCGATGGCGGACCTGGAGATCCTGCAGAAGCGCGCCGAGCACCGGCTGGCGGTGCTGCTGGGTCAGCGGCCCGGCGCCTGGCAGCCGCCGGCGCTGGCGCGCACCCAGGCCATTGCCCGGGCGCTGCCGGTGGGTGATGCGGGGCTGCTGCTGCAGCGCCGGCCGGACGTGGCGCGCGCCGAGGCGCGGTTGCACGCGGCGACGGCGCGTATTGGCGTGGCCAAGGCGGATTATTTTCCGCGGCTGTCGGTGAATGGCTTTGCCGGGATCGTCGCCGGCAGCTTCGGCGACCTGGGCCAGGCCGCCAATCACGCCTGGACGCTGAGCCCGCAGATTTCCTGGGCGGCGTTCGACCTGGGCAGCGTGGCGGCGCGGGTGGATGCGGCGGACGCGAACACGCGGGCCGCGGCGGCAGCCTATGAGCAGGCGGTGCTGGTGGCGCTGGAAGAGGTGGAGAACGCGTTCGTGAGCGTGAGCCGCTCACGCCGGCGGCTGGAGCACACGCTGGCGCAGGCCGGCGCGGCACGGCGGGCGGCGGAGCTGGCGCGCATCCAGTACAAGGCGGGGTCTACGGACTTCCTGGTGCTGCTGGACGCGGAGCGCACGCTGCTGGCGGCGGAGGATGCGGTAGCGCGGGCGGAGTCGGCGGTGAATACGGCGGCGGTGTCGGTGTACAAGGCGCTGGGTGGTGGGTGGAGCCAGGGCGAGGTGGTGGCGGGGCGGTGAAGGGTGTTCCGGGCTCGAGCTGGCGCTTGGTTGCTGAGTGTGGGGGCTGATCGCCCCCTCAGGGAAACGGGTAACACTGCCCGGCCGTGCGGAGTGCGTACCGCCGCTGCGCCACCCTCACCCTAGCCCTCTCCCGCCAGCGGGAGAGGGGATGGAGCCGTGAGGGAGCGGGGGCGATCCTGAGCTAAGGCCCTCCATTTGCAGGGTTTTTTCAGGTTTTCGGGTTGATGGGCTGGCGAAATCAGGAAATGTCCAGTATCCTAATGGGGCTAGTGTCAAGCAGTGTATTCAGCTGTTCCTCCGCGCCTCAACGTGGTTGAAGGTTTTCGATGCGTTCCTTGACTGTTGCAGCCTCGGCGGGCGGCCTGCCCGCTTTTATGTAAAGGAATGTATTCATGAGCAACACCTCCACCGGTACCGTCAAGTGGTTCAATGAAGCCAAGGGCTTCGGCTTCATCACCCCGGCCGCCGGCGGCGAAGACCTCTTCGCTCACTTCAAGGAAATCCAGGGCACGGGTTTCAAGACCCTGACCGAAGGTCAGCAGGTCGAGTACGTTGCAGCCCGCGGCCCGAAGGGCATGCAGGCGACGCGCATTCGCCCGCTCTAATCCGGTCTTCCGGTTTAGAACAAAAGACCGCGGCTCTGCCGCGGTTTTTTTATGTGTGATGGGTTTTGGGGTGGGGGGATTGTGACTGGCCGCGGGCGTGGGACCGTTGTGCTGCCTTTCGCGCAGGAAGCAGGGACGTAGTCTTCTGGCGGTGTGAGGTGCGTGACCGCCGCTGCACCACCCTCACCCCTGCCCTCTCCCGCCGGCGGGAGAGGGTGTGCAGGCCGCGTGGCCTGGGGGCTTCTGGCGAATAGGGTCCCGGATTTCATCCGGGCTACCTGGCTGAGGTGCCTGCGTTGTCCCACCTTGCCCGCAAGAAGGACCGGCGTGATCTTCCGGCAGGGCGAGGGGCGTAACCGCCGCCGCACCACCCTCACCCCTGCCCTCTCCCGCCAGCGGGAGAGGGGGTTCAAGAACAAACAAGAAGGGGCGGCCATGGCCGCCCCGTCTTGTTTACCGCAACAGACTCCCGAATAGCGCTTACTTCTTCGGCAGCTCGATCTCGGCCTTGGCGGTGGCCATGACGGTGCCGAGCTGGTTGGCCATCTTGCAGTCCACCTGCACGATGGAGCGGCCCTGCTCGTCCACGCGCTTGTCGATCACGTCGGCGGTCATGATGGTGATGTCGCCGGCGAAGGCGGGACCACGGTAGGCGGCATTGGAGTGGACCACGCGGCCCCACTCGCCGGCCCAGCCGGCGAAGTAGTCGATGATCCAGGCGCCCATGGAGGCGCCGTAGCCGTAGGCGCGCGGCATGCCGATGGTGCGGGCCCATTCGGGGAACAGGTGGCCGCGCGAGGGGCCGTAGTAGGCGCCGTCGGTGAGCTCGGGGTTCTGGCGCTCCATCACGGGGTCGTTCTCGTGGCCGGCCATGTCCTTGGTGAAGCCGAGGGCTTCCAGGTCCAGATCGGTGCGGCGGTGCATGCTGCCCCAGAGGGTGAAGAGGTAGGCGCGCCACTCGGTGGTGAAACTGGCGATGCTGTGCGGCCCGAAGATGCGCACGGGCAGCTTGTGGCCGACGGCGACGTCGTCCCACCAGCGCTTGCCGTGGCCGAGGTCGTGCAGGGTCTGCACGTATTCGAACTTCTTGGCTTCGAGCTCTTCGATCTGCTCGCGCGTCCACACCGGATCGTCGGTGGCCTGCAGCGAGCCCATCTCGCGGGCGAGGTCGGCGCGGTAGCGGATGCTGGTGGAGCGCTGGGTGGCGATCTTCTCGTTGCGCTCGTTGTAGTAGACGTTGTCGCCGCGCTGGAAGCAGGTGGGGCCGGCGAACTTGGTTTCCTTGACGGCGTAGTCCAGTGGGACGCGCTCGTTGCGGACGAGGTCTCCGGCGAAGACGCGAGGGCCGTGGAACCACCACTCGTCGCCACCGAAGATCAGGTGGGAGTTGGGGATGGTGCCGACGCAGCAGGGCGCGGCGCCGTGGCCGTCGTCGGTGGCGACGGGGAAGGACTGCGGCGCGACGAGGCGGCCGAAGCGGCTTTCCAGGGCGAAGTCGTCGTCGTAGTGCAGGCGGTTGGGGTAATGCATGCCCTGCGCCCAGCGACGGATGTCGTTGGGGGCGACGGGGTCACGCGTGCGGCCCGGCTGCATGGGCTTGCCGAGGTAGCGGTCGATATCGGAGCAGTCGAGGGTCTTGTCGGTCATGGGAGGCTGCGCGCGGGCGCTGCTTAGTTGGAGTAACGGCCGCCGTTGACGCTCAGCGTGTGGCCGGTGATGTAGCCGGCCTCGTCGGAGGCGAGGAAGGCGATGGCGGCGGCCATGTCTTCCGGCTTGCCGGCGCGCTTCATCGGCGAGGCGGCGGCGATCATGTCCACCTTGTCCTTGAGGCTCTCGCGCAGCATCGGCGTGTCGACGAAGCCGGGCGGGACGTTGTTGACGGTGATGCCGGTGGGCGCGAGCTCCTGCGCCAGCGACTTGGTGAAGGCGATGACGCCGCCCTTGGAAGCCGAGTAATGCACCATGGTGGCGGCGCCGGACTGGGCGCTGGAGGACGAGACGTTGACGATGCGGCCCCACTTGGCGGCGAGCATGTCGGGCAGCACGGCCTGGGTGCAGAGCAGCACGCTCTTGAGGTTGACCGTCATGATGCGGTCCCAGAGCTCTTCGGTGATGTCCATGAACGGGGTGAAGGCGGACATGCCGGCGTTGTTGACGAGGATGCCGATGGGGCCGAGCTGTTCGCGCGCGACCTTGGTGGCGGCGTCGACGTCGGCACGCTTGGAGACGTCCACGCGCGAGGCGATGGCGCGATGGCCTTGCCGGACCAAGTCCGCGGCGGCGGCCTGGGCACCGGCTTCGTTGAGATCCCAGATGGCAACGGCGGCGCCGGCCTGGGCCAGGCGGCGGGCGGCGGCCAGGCCGATGCCCGATGCCGCGCCGGTGACAATGGCGACTTTGCCTGCAAGTGACATGGTGACCCGCTCCTCCGCGTGGTTCCGTTAGCTGCCGGAAACTAACGCGCGGACAGACTTATCGTCAACAGTGTTGTTGATTTTTGATCTGGGTGGCAGTGGCCAGGCGTCTGGGTGGGCAGGAGAGCACGCCGGGGGGGCGTGCTCGGGCCTTGCTCCCGGCTTCGCTGCGCGAAACCGGGCTACGTTGCTTGCGAGGTTCTGGCACCGGAAGCGTTCACCCTTCGAGCCTTCGACAGGCTCAGGGTCTCAGGATTTCAGGGCGAACACAGGCGCGGAATGGATGGAGGGGCGGGGGTTACAGATGCCGGGTCTCCTTGGGCGCATGCCACCAGTCGTTGTCGCGGCCGTTGCTGTAGCCCACCGGGGCTTCGGCGAGCGCACTGGGGTCCAGGTCATCCAGGCAGGCGAGATTGATGGCGACGAAGGGGCCGCCCATCTCCTCGATGTGGCCGCGGCCAAAGGAGTGCAGGCCGCAGTTGCCGCAGAACAGGTGATGCACGCTCCGGGTGTTGAACTGGTAGTCGCGCAGGGCGTCTTCGCCGGACAGCAGGCGGAAGGCTTCCGGCTTGATGGTGGCGCCCCACATGCGCTGCTTGGCGCAGATGGAGCAGTTGCACTTGCCGGTGCCGGCGGCGAGGTCGATATCGGCCTCGAAGCGAACGGCGCCGCAGTGGCAGGAGCCGTGGTAGGTGTTGGCGGGCATGGTGTGGGTCCGGTGAGGGCCGTTCACCCTTCGACAGGCTCAGGGCGAACGGCTGTGGGCTGGTCAGGCAGCTTGCTGCTGGGCGAGCAGCTTGGCGTCGAACTCGGCGGCGCGCTGGACCGCGGGGCGGTCGCAGACGCGGGCGGCGTATTGCTCGAAGACCGGCAGCTTGGGCACGGCGCCGACCATCATGGTCCAGCGCAGGGCGGTGCCCCAGAGTACGTCGGCGGCGGTGAAGCGCTCACCCAGCAGCCAGGGCCTCTGCTCCAGTTGCTTGGCCACCGTGTTGATGACGGTGTCGTAGTCGCCGTAGGGCGAGCCGCTGGGGACCGGCGGGGTGTGCTGGTTGATCCTGTCGACGATGGCGGGCTCGAAGCAGGCGGCGTAGAACGCGAGCCAGCGCAGGTAGGGGCCACGCAGGGCGTCGCCGATAGCGGGGGCCAGGCCCTTCTCGGGATACAGGTCGGCCAGGTAGAGGGTGATGGCGATGCGCTCGGTGACCAGGGCGCCGTCATGGACGATGGCGGGCACCTTGCCCAGGGGGTTGATGGCCAGGTATGCGGGACCGCGCTGCTCGTTCTTCTTGAGGTCCAGCACCTTCAGCTCGTAGTCCGCACCCAGCTCTTCCATGAGCGCGAGGGTGGAGGCGGAACGGGACTGGGTGGCGTGGAAGAACGTGACCTTGCGATTGCTCATGTGAAGCCTCCTTGGCGATGCGGGTTGTGTTTGGACCGTGGAAATGAGCTTATGGCCAATTGCGGACAGTTTCGGCCCTCGATAGGATCGGCCGCATGCTGACTGCTTCCTCAAGATTGCTGCGCCTGATCGCCCTGCTGCAGAGCCGCCGCTACTGGTCCGGCCGGGACCTGAGCGAGCGCCTGGAGGTGGATCCGCGCACGCTGCGGCGCGATGTGGAGCGGCTGCGCGAGCTGGGCTACCCGGTGAAGGCCTCGGCGGGCGTGGGCGGCGGCTACCAGATGGGTGCGGGCGCGGAAGTGCCGCCGATGCTGCTGGACGACGATGAGGCGGTGGCCGTGGCGGTGTCGCTGCGGGCGGCGACGGCGAGCGTGGCGGGCATCGAGGAGACGGCGATGCGGCTGCTGGCGAAGCTGGACCAGCTGCTGCCGGCGCGGCTGCGTCGGCGCGCCAGCGCGCTGCATGCGGTGACGATCTCGCTGCGCAGCGGCGAGCCGCTGGCAGACGCAGAGCTGCTGACCGGCACAGCTGCGGCCTGCCGCGACCAGGAGTGCCTGCAGTTCGGCTACCGCGACCGCGGTGGGCGCGTGACGCAGCGGCGCGTGGAGCCGATGCGCCTGGCCAACGCGGGGCGGCGCTGGTACCTCGTCGCCTGGGACCTGCAGCGCGGCGACTGGCGCACCTTCCGCAGCGACCGCATGAGCGGGCCGCTGGTGTCGGGGCCGCGCTTCACGCCGCGCACGCCGTCGATGGACCTGGCGGAATACGTGAAACGGGCGATTTCGTTTGCGCCCTTCGAATACCAGCTGCGCATCCGCCTGAAGGGCTCGATGCAGGAGATGGCGCAGCGCCTGCCGCCCTGGGCGGGCGTGCTGGAGCACGAGAGCGAGACGAGCTGCATCCTGGCCACCGGCGCGGACAGCGTGGAGGCGATGGCGGCGCAGCTGATGTTCGCGCGCGACTTCGAGCTGGTGGAGCGACCGGAGTGGTTGCCGGAACTGCAGCGAACCATTGCGCGGCTCGCCGGGCGTGTCGCGATGTAGCTTTATGGTGCAGCGCGCGCTGCACCGGGACGAACTGCACTTCCGTCAGGAATCAGCGGTACCAGGCGCCCGACCGACGGCGGCGCCCGCCTCTCTCCTCAGAGGCCAACCCCCATAAACGTGGCACACGGGTTGCTAAATAAACCCTGCATCCAATGACGCATGCGGGGTCGCAGGGGGTCTCTCTTCATCGTTGCCATCACGCTCGGCAACTCCCTGTTGTGCATGAGCGAAATCAACCTACGAATGGAGTCATGACATGGCAATTCAGGAACTGAGCCGCGCAGAAGTGTCCGTTGTTTCCGGAGGTGCGGGGCTGGTGAATACGGTCCTCACGCTGGTGGGCAGGATCGCGACCACACCCCTGGTCACGAACCTGCTGAGCACCGTGACGCGCCTGACCCGCGGACTGCTGAGCGGGCTGCGCCTGTAGGTATCCGAGCGGCACAGAGGAAAGGCGGGCTGAGGGACCCGACCTTTCCCACGCTGCTGCAAGCAGACTTCCCGCACGGCGCAGGCCGGCGATGCCCGGCAGCGGGCGACAAAAGGATTTGCGATGTCATCCCTCTATCGCAAGGCGGCCGTGGACGCCCAGGCGACGACGGCGCTCGGCAAGATCATCCTGCTGCAGACGCCGTCCTATCGCCTGCTGACGGCGATGTCGTTGATGTTTGCCGCTGCCGTGGCGGCGTTCTTCATGTTCGGCAGCTATACGCGGCACAGCACGGTGGCGGGACAGCTGCTGCCCGACGCCGGGCTCATCCGGCTATACGCACCGCGCGCGGGCGTGGTGCTGGAGCGGCATGTCGCGGAAAACCAGACGGTGGCGGCCGGCGATGCGCTGTTCGTGGTGTCGGCGGAGCGCGTAGCCGGCGCGGGTGGTGAACGCCTGGGCGAGCGCTTCGGGCTGACGACACAGGACGAACGCGGGCTGCTGGTATCCAAGGCGGCGGAACTGCGGCGGCAGCTGGACCTTCTCGGCGAGCAGATCGGCAACCAGCGCAGCCGCGTGGCCCTGGGCGAGCGCTCGGTGGAGTCCTACCGCAGCCTGCTCGCGAAGAAGTACATCTCCGCCGAACAACTGCACCAGAAGCAGGAGGAACTGCTCGACCAACAGGCGCGGCTGCAGGCGCTGGAGCGCGAGCGCGTGGCGCTGACGCACGAACTGGGAACGCAGTACGTGGTGATCACGGCGACCCAGGCGGGGATCGCCACGGCGCTGAATGCCGACGTGGGCCAGGCGGTGGACGGGCAGCGGCCGTTGCTGTCGATCGTGCCGGCGGATTCCCGCCTGCATGCCAAGCTGTTTGCGCCGAGCCGCGCCGTGGGCTTCGTGCGCGCGGGCGACCGCGTGCTGATGCGTTACCCGGCCTACCCGTACCAGAAGTTCGGACACCATGCGGGCGTGGTGTCGTGGGCGTCGAAGGCTGCGGTGCTGCCGGCGGACATCGCGAGCCTGGGCGGCATGCCACCGGGCGCGGAGCCGCTGTACGAGATCCGCGTGAAGCTGGATGAGCAGGCGGTGACGGCCTATGGCCGGCGCCAGGCGCTGCAATCGGGCATGGTGGTGGAGGCGGACATCCTGCAGGAGCGCCGGCGTCTCTACGAGTGGGTGCTGGACCCGCTGTTCACGCTGTCCGGCCGCGTATGAGCCTGCTCGATGCCTTGTCGACGGGCTTTGGTCGCCGGCTGCCGCTGATGCTGCAGACGGAGGCGGCGGAATGCGGCCTGGCCTGCCTGGGCATGGTGGCGGGCTACCACGGACTGCGCACGGACCTGCGAACCCTGCGCCAGCACTACTCGGTGTCGCTGAAGGGTGCGCGGCTGGCGGACCTGATGCAGGCCGCCGGCGGGCTGGGGCTGTCCAGCCGCGCGGTGAAGCTGGAGCTGGAAGACCTACCGCAACTGCGGCTGCCCTGCGTGCTGCACTGGAACTTCAATCACTTCGTGGTGCTGCAGAAGATCGCGGCGCGCAGCGTGACGATCTTCGACCCGGCGGTGGGCATCCGGCGGCTGCCGATGGACGAGTTCTCGCCGGCATTCACGGGCGTGGCACTGGAACTCTGGCCAGGCGGAAACTTCGTGCGCGCAGAGGCGCGGCAGAAGCTGAGCCTGCGACAGCTCACCGGCGATATCGTGGGCCTGTACCGCGCCGCCGGGCAGGCGCTGCTGCTGGCACTGGCGCTGGAGGTGTTCTTCATCGCCAGCCCCTTCCTGCTGCAGTGGACGGCGGACGAGGTGCTGGTGTCGGCGGACCGGAACCTGCTGGATCTGCTGGCGATCGGTTTCGGGATGATGCTGCTGATGCAGCAGGCGGTGACGCTGGCACGCGGCTGGGTACTGATGGCGCTCGGAACCCACCTGAAGCTGCAGTGGAACGCCAATGCCTTTGCGCACCTGCTGCGCCTGCCGACGGCGTATTTCGAGAAGCGCCACCTGGGCGACGTGGTGTCGCGCTTCGGCTCGATCGACGCGATCCAGCGGACGCTGACGACGTCGTTCCTGGAGGCGATCCTGGATGGCCTGATGGCGGTGGCGACGTTGCTGCTGATGGCGCTATACAGCCCACTGCTCTGCGCGGTGGCGGTGGCGGCCATGGCGCTTTACGCCCTGGGCCGCTGGCTGTGGTTTGCGCCGCTGCGCCGGGCGACCGAGGAGCAGATCGTCCATGCGGCGAAACAGCAGGGGCATTTCCTGGAGGCGATGCGCGGCATCCGCACGATCAAGCTGTTCCAGCGCCAGGAGGAGCGCCGCTCGCGCTGGCTGGGCCTGGTGGTGGAGGAGGTCAACGCGGAACTGCGCTCCAGCCGGATCACGCTGCTGATGCAGGCGCTGAACGGGCTGCTGTTCGGCGCCGAGCACATCCTGGTGATCTGGCTGGGTGCGCAGCTGGTGATGGACCAGCATTTCACGGTGGGCATGCTGCTGGCGTTCATTGCCTACAAGACGCAGTTCGATACGCGGGTGGGCTCGCTGATCGACAAGCTGATCGAGTTGCGCATGCTGCGCCTGCAGGGCGAGCGCCTGGCGGACATCCTGCTGACGCCGGCGGAATCGACGCGCGGGACGGCAGTACACAGCGACCACCTGCCGGAGCTGGAGCCGTCGATCGAGGTGCGCGACCTGCGCCTGCGCTATGCCGAGCAGGAGCCGTACGTGCTGGACGGCGTGTCCTTCCGCATCGCACCCGGGGAATGCGTGGCGATCGTGGGGCCTTCCGGCAGCGGCAAGACGTCCCTGCTGAACGTGCTGCTGGGGTTGATGCCGCCATCGGAGGGACAGGTGCTGGTCGGCGGGCGCGGGATCGAGCAGTTGGGGCTGGATGCGCTGCGCCGCATGACCGGCTCGGTACTGCAGGACGATGCACTGTTCGCGGGATCGATCGCGGACAACATCTGCTTCTTCGACGAACACCCGGACCGGGCGTGGATGGAGGAGTGCGCGCGGATCGCGGCGATTGCCGACGATATCGACAGCATGCCGATGGCGTACAACACGATGATCGGCGACATGGGCGCCGCACTGTCCGGCGGTCAGAAGCAGCGGGTGCTGCTGGCGCGGGCGCTGTACAAGCGCCCGAAGATCCTGGTGCTGGACGAGGCCACCAGCCACTTGGACGTGGAGCGCGAACGGCAGGTGAACGAGGCGATCCGTGCCCTGCGCACGACACGCATCATCGTGGCGCACCGGCCTCAGACCATCGCGTCGGCGGACCGGGTGATCGTGCTGGCACAGGGCCGGGTCGCCGATGGTGTGGCGATGCCGGGAACCGCAGCAGCCCTGGCTGCCGCCCATGGCTAAGCGGCGGCGCGGGTGGCTCGTGCTGGCGGCGCTCTGCGGCTGGGCGGTGCAGGGTCCGGTTGTGGCAGATTTGAGCGAGGACCCACTCTCCACCGGGCGCAGCTTGCCGCTGCCGGTGAGCGAGCGGCTGGCCAGCCTGGGCCTGCCTTGCGCGGCGGGCGCCCTGCCCCAGCCGCTCACGCCGCTGGACGCGGTGCGCCATGCGCTCTGCGAGCACCCGCAGACACGCCAGGCCTGGGCCGCGGTGGAGGCGCAGGCAGCGGCGGTGGGCCTGGGGCAGTCCGCCTACTGGCCCGGCGTGAACGCCACGGCCGGCCTCAGCCGGGTGCACGTGGGCAGCGAGTACCCCGACCAGCCGGAACTGGACACGTCGTTCGACGGCCGCAGCAGCGGGCAATCGCTGGGCCTGGACTGGGTGCTCTACGACTTCGGGCTGCGTGCGGCCAACCTGCGGCGCGAGCGCGCGCTGTTCGTGGCGGCCTGTGCTTCGCAGAACGAGACGATCCTGGCGGTCTTCCTGGCCACCACGCGGGCCTACTTTGCCGCGGAACAGGCGCAGGCTTCGCTGGCCACGGAGATGCAGGCGGAACAAGCGGCGCAGCAGAGCGCGGAGGTGGCAGCCGCCAGGATGGCCGCGGGCCTGGGACTGGAGGCGGACCGGCTGCAGGCGCAGACGGCGCATGCGCAGGCCCGCCTGAATCGTATCCAGGCACAGGAGAAGCGTGAAAGCGCCTGGGGCGTGCTGGCGGCAGCCATCGGTGTGCGGCCCGGCACGCCGATCACGCTTCCGGCGGAGGACGACGCGAAGCCAGAAGCTCCGGACCTGGACGCACAGATCGACGCACTGATGGAGCGCGCACAGCAACTGCACCCGCGGATCGCGGCGGCGCGTGCTCAGTTGCAGGCGGCGCAGGATGCCGTTGCGGCGGCCAGGGTCGGCGGGCGTCCGAGCCTGGCGTTCTCGGCCTTTGCCGAGCGCAGCGATACGCCGGTGGATCGCGTGTCGAGCCGGCAGCAGATCGAGACCTCCAGCCTGGGGCTGAGGCTCAACGCGCCGCTGTTCGAGGGCTTCGGCCGGAGCTACCGCATCCGACAGGCGGAGGCGCTGCGGACCGGGCGCGAGGCGGAGCTGCTGGCGGCGCGACAGGATGTGGCGCAGGCGGTGTGGGAAAGCTATGTCGCCGTGCGCGGCAGCGCCGAAGCGCGCCAGGCCAGCCGTGGCCTGCTGGACAGCGCCGGCCAGTCCTACGCGCTGGCGTCGGGGCGCTACCAGGCGGGAGTGGGCACCTTGCTGGAACTGCTGCGGGCGCAGTCCGACCTGGCGATGGCACGGCAGCAGGAGGTGACGGCGCGCACACGCTGGCGGCTGGCGCGGCTGGAACTGGCGGCGAGCCTGGGGCAGATCGAGTTCGGGATGCTGCGGTGAATCCGCTTGTCATCCCTCTCCCCTTGCGGAAGAGGGACCGAGGGAGAGGGGGAGCCATCAAGGAGTAGCGACTCCCTGAAAATTCCCCCTCTCCTCCGCAACTGCTCCTGCGTTGCCCCACCTCGGGCATCCATTCCCTCGCCTACCCCTCTCCCGCAAGTGGAGAGGGGAAAATGGCTTACTGCGTGCGGCGCCCCGCCCTGAATCCCATCGCCGCCTGCTCGCGCAGCGCTTCCGGCCAGCGCGATACTTCCACGCTCACTTCGTAGGCCGCGGCGGCGATGATCTGTGCGATGCGGGCGGCGCTGGATTCCAGCTCGGCTTCGTAGGCCTCGTCGGCCTGCGGATGCTGCGCGGCGGCCATGATCAAGCCGCCAGCGGCAGCTCGCGCGGCTGCTCGGCGTCGTTGGCCGGCACGGTGGCGCCGGTGCTGGGCTTGCGGCGGCCCGGCAGCGACAGCTTGGCGATGCGCTTCCAGGTGCTCAGGGTCTGCTGGAAGAAGGAGCCGGTGTTGTACGGCAGGCCGTACTTCTTGCAGATGGCCTGCACCTCGGGCGAGATCTCGGCGTAGCGGTGCGCCGGCAGGTCCGGGAACAGGTGGTGCTCGATCTGGAAGCTGAGGTTGCCGCTCATGATGTGCATGAGCTTGCCGCCGTGGAAGTTGGCCGAGCCCAGCAGCTGGCGCACGTACCACTGGCCGCGGGTCTCGTCCTTGATCACGGACTCGGGGAACTGCTCGACGTCTTCCGGGAAGTGGCCGTTGAAGATGACGGCGCAGGCCCAGACGTTGCGCGCCAGGTTGGCGGCGACGTTGCCGGCGAACACCAGCGGCGCCATCGGGCCGCCCAGCAGCGGGAAGACCACGTAGTCCTTGGCCAGCTGCTTGCGCATCTTCTTCCACACCGGCTTGAACTCTTCCTTCAGCTGCTCGCCGGTCTTGGTCTTGTAGATCAGGACTTCTTCGAGCTTGAGGTTCTGCACGGCGACGAAGTGCTGGAAGAAGGTGTGCAGGATGACCGTCAGCGGCAGGTTGGCGAGGAAGCGCGGCTCCCACTTCTGTTCTTCGGACATGCGCAGCAGGCCGTAGCCGATGTCATGGTCGCGGTTGAGCACGTTGGTGTAGGTGTGGTGCTCGTAGTTGTGCGTCAGCTTCCAGTTCTTGGCGGTGTCGGCGCTGTCCCAGTCGAACTTCTGCGAGTTCAGCGCGGGGTCGCCCATGAAGTCGTACTGGCCGTGCATGACGTTGTGGCCGATCTCCATGTTGTCCAGGATCTTGGAGGCACCCAGGGCGGCGACACCCAGCGGCCAGGCCGGCGGGATCATGAGCATGACGCGGCCGGCGACTTCCAGCTGGCGCTGGCGGCGGATGATGCCGCGGATGTACTGCGCGTCACGCTCGCCGAGGTCGGCGAGGACACGGTTGCGGATGGCGTCCAGCTCGGTGCCGATGGCTTCGAACTGTTCCTTGGTCAGCTTGTTGAAGATACCCATGGTGGTTTCTCCTGATCCGTATTCGTTGTTTGTTCAGAGATCCAGCGTGACCGTGCCGACCGGCACGCTGACGCAGATCTGGATTTCCTGTTCGCCGGCTTCGCTGAGCTCGCCGGTGCGGACGTCGCGGACGACGCCGTTGGTCTTGCGGCAGGTGCAGGCCTTGCAGATGCCCATGCGGCAGCCGGACTCGGGGCGCAGGCCCGCGGCCTCGGCCTGGTCCAGCAGGGTGGCGCCGCTGTTGACGGCCAGGCGCTCGCTGCGGGCGAAGCGCACTTCGCCTTCGGCGCTGGCGCTGTCGATCACCAGCGGGGCGACGGTGAAGCGCTCCAGGTGCAGGCGCTCGGCCAGGCCGTCTTCCGACCAGACTTTTTCCACGGCCTGCATCATCGCGGGCGGGCCGCAGAGGAAGGCGGTGGCTTCGCGGTAATCCGGCACGGCGGCCAGCAGCTGCTCGCGGCTGAAGAAGCCCTGCAGCTCGCCACCCTGTTCGGGCTGGGCGTAGCAGCGGATCAGCTCGACGTTGGCGTGCTGCGCGGCGATCAGCGCCAGCTCGCTGGCGTAGATCATGTCGAGCGCGGTGTTGCAGTAGTGCAGGAAAGTGATGCGGCCCGCGTGCTTCTCGTCGAGCAGGGTGCGCAGCATGGACATCACCGGGGTGATGCCCGAGCCGCCGCTGATCAGCAGCACGCGGTCGGGGCGCTGTTCCGGTAGGGCGAAGACACCGTCGGCCTGCGACAGCGTGACGACGGTGCCGGCGGTGAGCGCGGTCTTCAGGTGCCTGGACACGAAGCCGCCGGCGTGGGCCTTGGCGGTGAGCTCGATCAGGCCGTCGGCGGCGTGCACGGAGTTGGCCGGGGAGTAGCAACGCATGCGGCGCACGCCGTCGATCTCCACGGTGAGGCGCACGAACTGGCCGGCGCGGAAGCCCTGCCAGTTGCCGTTGGGGCGCAGCGTCAGCGTGATGCTGTCGGCGGTGCCGTGCTTCACGGCGACGATCTCGGCGCGCACTTCGTGCACGGACCAGGTCGGGTTGAACAGCTCGAGGTAGCGATCCACGCCGTGCGGGGTGGTCAGCGTCTCGGCCAGGCGCGAGCTGAGGATGCGGCGCATGCCGGACTTCAGGAAGCTGCTGCTGGTGTTGGCGGTGTTCATCTGCGGCTCACGTTGGTGAACAAGTGTGTACCATCTTGTTCCGTGAGACTTCGCGTGTCAACAGTTGTTCACTGAATTTTGTGAAATTGCTGTTTTTGAAGGGTTTTTAGTTAATTATTTCAGTGAACATTTCCGCATTATGCAGGGTTTCTGGGGTGTTCGGCGAGGGGTTTTTCGGGGGATGGGGGAACAATCCTGCAATCTGCGAGGTGTAGCGAGGCGAGGTTGCGAGATGCAAGCGAAGGATGCTCGCGGCCAACGGCTGCTCCTACAAGGGGGCGCTCTTCCAGGCGGGAGCGATGCGAGTCGCAAGGGCGGGCAGAAGATCGCGACTCGCGTCGCTCCCGCGGGGGATTCCAGAGATGGAGTTGGATCCACGCAGGCGGCCTGTCGCGAGCAAGCTCACTCCTACAGGTGCGTCCCTATGTAGCAGCGAGCTTGCTCGCGACACCGAAGCCTGGAGACGCTCCCCGGCTTCGCTACGTGAGACCGGGCTTCGACGACGCTACTTGAGCAGACGCGCGGCGGTCTTGTCGTCGGCCAGCAGCTTCACGGTGACGTAGACGCCGGGCTCGACCAGGCGCGTGAGGTTGCCGGCGCCGTTGTTGCGCACCTCGTCGGTGACGCGGGCGAGCAGGCCGGCGACGAGGAAGGTGGGGACGAAGTCCGGCAGCGGCGGCAGGCCAGACTGCTCGCGGCGGATGCGCTCGGCGATGCGGCGGAACAGCTGGATGTAGGGCTGCGCGGCGCGCTGGTGCTGCACGGCGGCCTCGCCGCCCGCCAGCGGCAGTTCCAGCAACCAGGCGCGAGCCAGGCCGGGGCGCTCCTCCCACCATTGGAGCCAGGCCGTGAGGCCTCGGCGCACGCCTTCGATCCAGTCCTGCTCCAGGCCGAAGGTCTCCATGGTGGTGAAAACGTCGGCGGCCGCTTCCTCGGCGGCGGCGAGGAAGCACTCCTGCTTGTCCTGGAAGAACTCGTAGAAGGCGTTGCGCGACACGCGCGCGGCCGCCACCACGGCGGGCACGGTGGTGGCCACATAGCCCTGCTCCGCCACCAGCGCCAGCATGGCCTTGACCACGCGCTCGCGCTGCGAGGCGCGCACGAACTGGCTGGAGAGGCCGTGGCGGCCACGTGGCAGGGGGGCACCGCTGAAGGGGGTCTTGCGCTTTGAAGACATGCGCGTATTATAAGTCCCATCAGAAGACATTCATGTCTTCAAATAACGACAAGCCCATACACCGACCGGCAGGCGGCGCCTTTTGAGCGCTCCCCCCGGGGGGGGCGAGGGGTCGCGGCGCGAAATGCGCCGCGACCTCCCAGTGCAAGTGGTGCAACGAGGAGAGAGGGTCCATGAAGCCGAAAAAGGCTTGGGCTGTCGCGTGCGCGACGGTCCTGATGTGCTGTTCCTGGGTCGCGGAGGCGGCCAATTCCTACCCGATCGTATTGGTCCATGGCTTTTCCGGCTGGGGACGCAACGAGCTGTTCGGGCTTCAGTACTGGGGCGGCGGTTTCCAGGTGGGCGGTGGCCGCGACCTGCAGGAGCAGCTGAAGGCGGCGGGTTATCCAACCTACACGGCGGCAGTGGGGCCTATCAGCTCCAACTGGGACCGGGCGGTGGAGTTGTTCTACCAGATCAAGGGCGGCTGCGTGGACTACGGTCCCTGGCACAGCACGCACCTGGAGATGACCAACGGCGCGCTCGACTCGCGCACGCACATCCGCAAGCTGGACGGGACCAACGGCGCACCGCGGCGCTGCTGGGCCAAGGACCCGGCCAACAATCCCTACAACGATCCGCTGGCGCTGTACCCGCAATGGGGCGATGACCCGTCCAAGAAAATCCACCTGGTGGCGCACAGCCAGGGCGGGCAGACGGCGCGCATGCTGCTGCAGCTGCTGCGCAACGGCTCGCCGCAGGACCTGAACGCGGACACGGCGCTGTACAACGAAGCAACGCAGAAGAACCCGTTCACCGGCGGCAAGAACTGGGTCTCCAGCATCACCACGCTGGCGACGCCGCATGACGGCACCACCCTGGCCAGCGGCGTGCAGCTGTTGCCGATGGTGCAGCAGCTGGCCGGCGCGGCGGCGGCGGTTGCGGGGCTGGTGTCCAGCGACGCGGTGATCTTCGACCTGAAGCTGGACCAGTGGGGCCTGAAGCGCAACGCGGGCGAGAGCTTCAACAGCTACTACAACCGCGTGAAGGCCTCGGCGATCTGGAATACGTCCAAGGACGTGAGTCTCTGGGACCTGTCGCCGGACGGGGCGAAGGAGATCAACCAGAAGGCGCAGCATTTCAACGACGTCTACTACTACTCCTACGGCACGCAGACGACGTTCAAGGGCGTACTCAGCGGGCGGCATTACCCGATCCTGCAGACCTTCCTGCCGTTCCAGCCGCAGACGCTGTTCATGGGCGGCTATACGCGCAACGAGTCGGGCAAGGTGCCGATCGATTCCAGCTGGTGGCCCAACGACTGCGTGGTGAACACGCGCAGCACGCGCTCACCGACGCTGGGCGTAGCCTCGCCGGTGGTGGACTACACGGGCGTGTCGCAGGCCGGCAAGTGGAACTACATGGGCCTGTGGTCCAACTGGGATCACGCGGACATCATCGGCGTGCTGACCGAGAAGGACGTGAACTACCTGAAGAACAACCTCTACCTGCCGCAGGCCGCACGCCTGAAGGCCCTGCCCAACTAACGCGAGGAGAACGCACATGAAGAAGACATTCATCCTCGCCGCCCTCGCCTGCCTGGCCGCGTTGCCGGCGCAGGCGGTGGACATCCCGGCCGGGCGCTACCTGATCAAGCCGGCGCACAGCCAGCTCTGCCTGGACGTGAACGGCAGCGGCCAGTTGCAGCAGAAGGCCTGCGTGGACGGCAGCAGCGCGCAGCAGTGGGACGTCAGCGCCACCAACGGCGGCTGGTCGAAGATCAGCAGCGCACAGACGGGCTGGGCGATGCAGGTCAGCGGCGGCTCCAACAACGACGCCACGGCGATCAACAGCGCCAGCTACGGCGGCAGCAACCAGCAGCAGTTCATGTTCCTGAAGAACGGCGGCGGCTACGTGCTGAAGGCGCGGCACTCCGGCAAGTGCGCGGACCTGAAGGACTGGAGCGGCGATGCCGGTGGGCAACTGCAGCAACTCGGCTGCAGCGGTGGCGGCAACCAGACCTTCACGCTGCAGCCCACCGGCGGCGCCAGCGCGCCGATCCCGGAGGGGCGCTACAGCATCCGCGCGGTGCACAGCAATCTCTGCGTGGACGTGCCGAACTCCAGCACGGCGCAGAACACGCAGCTGCAGCAGTACACCTGCAACGGCACCGGCGCGCAGCAGTTCGACGTGCTGTACGTGGGCAACAGCCGCTACGAGATCCGCAGCGTCACCAGCGGCCAGTGCGTGGACCTGTTCAGCGGCTGGACCGTGAACATGACGGCGGTGCAGCAGTACGGCTGCAACCAGACGTCGGCACAGCGCTGGATCATCAGCGGCATCGGTGACGGCAGCGTGCAGTTCAGGTCGGCGGCCGACACCAGCAAGGTCTGGGACGTGTCGGAGGTGTCCACCGCGCCGGGGGCCGAGGTGTGGATCTGGAGCAACAGCCAGGCGGCCAACCAGCGCTGGTGGCTGAACCCGGTGTCCTATGCGGCGAACGTGGCGGATGGCACCTACTCGCTGAAGAACAGCAAGAGTGGCAAGTGCGTGGAGGTGCCCGGCACCAGCGCGGCGGCGGGCGTGCAACTGCAGCAGAACGGCTGCAGCGGCGGCACGGCGCAGCGCTTCAAGCTGACGCACGTGGCCAACGGCTACTACACGATCGCCAACGCGACCACCGGGCTGGCGCTGCACGTGCAGAATTTCCTGGTGGGCGACAACGCGGCGATCCAGCAGAACGAGGCACATGGCGGCGACAACGAGCTGTTCACCCTGGTGTCCTACGGCGGCGGCTACCTGGTGAAGCCGATGCACAGCTACAAGTGCCTGGACATCGTCGGTGGCAGCACGGCGAATGGCGCGCTGCTGCAGCAGTACACCTGCAACCAGAGCACGGCGCAGGTGTTCATGCTGCAGTAGCTTTAAACGACTTGGGCTTGTATTCGGGCGGCCAGCGATGGCCGCCCATTTTCTTTGTAGCTTGCTGAATCCACGGTCCGTACGTACCTCGATATGCCGCTGCGCGGCTACTCGGCATGAACGGTTCTGTGGGTCTTCGATAGAAAAAGGGACGGTCCACGCTGCTAAGCTGCCTCCATGTCCCGCTTGCTCTCACGCTTCACACTCATCTTCACGGCCGTACTGGGCCTGCTCTACGCCTACCTGGCCTGGAGGCTGACCGAGCACCTCGCGGGACGCCTGCTGCTGGCCCTGCCCTTCCTGCTGGTGTGGATCGTACCGCTGCGCTACTGGGGCGACCGGCGCGAGGAGCGCCACCCGCTGGACGCGGCGCTGCACGTGGCCGGCTACCTGGCGATGGGCTGGCTCAATTTCGTGCTGCTGCTGTCGCTGCTGCGCGATGGACTGCTAGCACTGACGCCGGCACTGCCGGTGGTGCACGCGGCGCTACTGGAGTCCGGCCCGGCACTGGTGGTGAGCCTGTCGCTGGCGGCACTGCTGGCGGGGTTCCTGGGTGCGCGCGGCGGGCCGCGGCCGGTGGAGGTGGAGATTCCAGTGGCGGACCTGGACCCGGCGCTGGAGGGCTTTCGTATCGTGCAGATCTCGGACCTGCACGTGGGGCCGACCATCGGCCGCGAGTACGTGGAGCGCGTGGTGCGCATGGCCAATGCGCTGCAGCCGGACCTGGTGGCGCTGACCGGCGACATCGTGGACGGACCGGTGGGGCGTCTGGCACAGGCTGCGGCGCCACTGGCGGAACTGCAGCCGCAGGGCCGCGTGTTCCTGGTGCCGGGCAACCACGAGGTCTATGCCGGGCTGCGTGCCTGGGGTACGCAGTTCCGCGGCTGGGGCATCCGCACGCTGGTCAACGAATACGCGCTGCTGGATGAGGCCGGAGCAAGGCTGCTGGTGGGCGGCGTCAGCGATCCGACCATGGCGGCCTTCGGCGAGGCGCTGCGGCCCGACGCGGTGCGTGCCGCCGGGCGTGGCGAGGGCCGCGCATTTCGCCTGCTGCTGTCGCACCACCCCAAGCTGGCGGTGGACGCGGCGGATGCGGGCTTCGACCTGCAGTTGTCGGGGCACACGCATGGCGGGCAGTTCTTCCCCTGGACGCTGGCGGTGCGCAGGGTGCATGCGCCGCATGCGCTGGGCCTGTCGCGCCGCGGCAGGATGTGGGTCTACGTCAGCGCCGGCACCGGCAGTTGGGGGCCACCGTTACGGCTGGGGACGAGGACCGAGGTGACCCTGCTGCGGCTGGTGAAAGCCTAGAACGCGAAAAGCGGAGACGGCCAGTGCCGCCTCCGCCTTTTCATGGGGCCAATCTCAGTACTTCTCGAGCAGCTTCTGGCTCGCCTTCGCGTCCACCGGATTCTTGCCGCGGATGTCCTCGGCGATCAGGTCTTCCAGCTTGCCGCCGACCAGGGGGATCTTCACCGACACTTCCCAGTCGAAGGTCTTGGCGCTGCTGCCGCCGGATTCGGCCAGCGAGGTGCTGCAGCGGATCTTGCCCGGCAGGCCCTTGGGCTCGACGATGACCTCGCCCTTCTTGCTGCTGCGGTCCCAGCGCTCGGTCTGGGTGACGGTGGTGGTTTCGCCCAGCACCTTCTTGGCGAAGCCGGGCAGCGGGGCGGAGGACTTCACCTCGTAGCTGACCTTGATCATGAAGCGGGTGCCGTCGTCGCTGTGGTCCACCTGGCGGAAGTTGGTGGCGCCGAGGGCTTCCTGCAGGGCCTTGTGGTAGGCCGGATCGCAGAACATCTTCAGCACGGTGGTGCTGTCCTTGGCGAAGGTCTGCTTGTACGAGAACTGCATGTCGGGCTCTCCTGCGGTTATTGGTTTCGTGGGCGCACTGTGCAGCAGCGCGCCGGGCCTGTCATCCCACTAGGGGACTACTGCCGGAATTCGCTGGGGCTGACGCCGGTCCAACGCTTGAAGGCTCGGCGGAAGCTGCGCACGTCGGCGTAGCCGGACTGCTCGGCGACGCGCTCGATCGGCAGGCCGGGGTTGGCCAGCAGGCTCATGACGCGGGTACGGCGCACGTTGTTGAGCAGGGTCTCGAAGCTCAGGCCCTGGTCGCCGAGGCGGCGACGCAGGGTGCGGCCGCTCATATTGAGCTCGCCGGCGATGCTCTCCAGGCTCGGCCCCTTGGTGAGGGTCTTCTCGATGGCACGCTCGACGGTGGCGGCGAGGTCCATCTTCTGGCGCACCTGGGCGTTCTCCGCCTCCAGCAGGGCCAGGGCCTGCTTCAGTGCCAGCGGGTTGTGGTTGGGCAGGGCGTGCATCAGCCAGCGTGCCTCGATGACGCAGCGGTTCTGCTCGGCGCCGAAGATCACCGGTGCGCCGAACAGAGCCTGGTACTGCGCGGCCCAGGCCGGTGCCGGGTAGGCCAGCTCCACGCGCAGCGGCGAGAAGTGCGGGCCAACCAGGCTGCGGCCGTAGACCAGCAGGCTGGCGAACAGCTCTTCCACGGCGAAGACCTGGATCTCCACGTCCGGGAAGCGGAAGCCGGCCTCCACCCACAGCTCGGCGCCAGACAGGCGCAGGCTGGTCTGGGTGATGCCGCCGGCGGTGACCTGGTAGCGCAGGCCGATGTCGAAGGCCTCGCCCAGGGTGGGGCACAGCGAGACGGCGTGGCCCAGCAAGCCGAGGGTGCCAAGCACGTTGCGGTTGCCCACGGCCAGGCCCAGGGCGTCGCCGGGCACCAGTTGCAGGGCGCGGCGGATCATCAGGCTGGCCTGGCGATAGGACACGCGGAAGGTCGGGTCGTCCAGGTCATCCGGGCCGAAGCCAAGGCCACGGCACAGGGCCTGCGGCTCGACACCGCGGCTGGCGGCGACCTGGGCCAGGGTCTGCAGCAGGAACACGGGGAAGACGGCGGCTTCGTAGCGCGGGTCTTCGGCGGTGCTGGGCTGGCTGGAGGCGGGGGCCTGGGTCATGGCGGATACGATGCCATAGGCGGGCGCTACGCGCGTCTGTTCCCTCGCCCGCTTGCGGGAGAGGGTGGCCCGGAGGGCCGGGAGAGGGCTTCTGGAAAAACCAGATCGAGGGACAAAGCGAGAGCTACAGAAACCCTCTCGGCAACTGCTCCTGCGTTGCCCTACCTCGGGCATCCAGGCCCTCGTCCTCCTTCCCCTCTCCCGCAAGCGGGCGAGGGGTGAGAAGCCCTCAGTGCTCCAGCGCGGACTGCCTCAACATGAACAGCACGCTCTGGCGGTTCTGCACTTCGCGGCGGCCGGTGCGGGCTTCCTCGACGGTGATGTTGCGGGCGCAGAGGTAGACGTCGCGGCTCAGCAGGTCGGCCTGTGGACAGCCGATCTGCAGCAGCTCGGTGCGCAGCAGGCTGAGGAAAGGCTGGGTCAGGGGTTCGAACTGCTCGGCGTAGCGGGTGCCTTCGGCGGCCTGCACCGCGGCGGTGCGCATTTCTCGCCGGGCGAAGCAGGCGTCCCAGTAGACCTGCATGGAGCGACTCAGGCGCGAGACGCTGGGCTCGCCGCTGATCTGGCCGACGACTTCGGTCAGGACCTGGCGCAGGAAGTCGCGGTAGGCCGGCAGGGCCTGCTCGGGCATCAGCTGCATCGTATTCATGGCGTCTCCCCCAGGTCCCGTTGTGATGGAGTGTCCTGCACGAATCACGCCGGGCGTGAGGACCGCAGTGACGCGGCAGGGGGACCGTGGCGGACAGCATACCCGAGCCGTGATGGCCGCCATGGTCCGAAAGGCTCAGGGTGGTCGGTGAGACCCCGACAAGACGGGGGTCACTCGCCGGCCAGGGTGGCGGCGGCATAATGGCGCCATGGTTCCCGAACTCAGCCGCATGCAGGCCGCCTTCATCCAGGGCCCGGTGTCGATCTCGCTCGCGTCGCGCGATGCCGTGCGGCGCACGACGATCGCCCGCGGCCTGAGTTGCCGCGTGTCGGAAGCGCGCGACCAGATCTCGATCCTGGTCTGCGGGGTGCGCGCGGCACCGCTGCTGGCGGAGCTGCGCGTGGACGAGGGCATGGATGCCCGAGGTAGGGCAACGCATGGAGCAGTTGCCGGTGGCTGGGTGGCGGCGAGCTATTCCCTGCCCGCCACCCACGAGACGCTGCAGGTGAAGGGCCGCGATGCCCGCGTGGAACCGGCACAGCCCGGCGACGAGGCGCTGGCGGCGGCGCACCGGGCGGCCTTTGCCACGCAGATCGCGGTGGCGGGATTCACGCCGGCCTTCACCGAGGCCCTGCTGCACCACGAGCCCGGTCAGCTGTACTGGGTGCGCTTCACCCCCGCCGCGGTCTACATGCAGACGCCGGGGCCGCGCGCCGGCGAGCGGCTGAAGGCGGGCGGCTGATGCGCTCGGTGGACAGCATCCGCGATTGCCTGGAAGGCGGCGTGCCGAGCCTGATCGCCACCTGCGACGCCGAGGGCATGCCCAACCTGACCTATGTCTCCCAGGTGCACTACGTGGACGCGGAACACGTGGCGCTGAGCTTCCAGTTCTTCAACAAGACCCGCGAGAACATCCTGCGCGATCCGCGCGCGACGGTGCGGGTGGCCAATGCTGAGACGGCGGCCGAGTACCGGCTGGACGTGGAGTACCAGCGCACGGAGTCGGAGGGGCCGCTGTTCGAGCGCATGAAGGCCAAGCTGGCCGGCGTGGCCTCGCATACCGGCATGGCCGGGGTATTCAAGCTGCTGGGCGCCGACGTCTACCGCGTGCAGGCCATCGAGCAACTGCCCAGCCCGGCGCTGGCGCCGGAGCGGCTGCACCCGCCACTGCTGCCGCCGCTGCGGCGGCTGGGTGAGCGCATCGCCGCCTGCCGCGAGCTGGACGAGTTGCTGGACCGCACGCTGGCGGGCCTGCAGGAGCTGTTCGGCATCCATCACTCGATGCTGCTGATGCTCGACCCGGGCAGCGGCCGGCTCTACACCGTGGCCAGCCGCGGCTACGGCGCCTCGGGCGTGGGCTCGGAAGTGGCGCTAGGGCATGGCGTGATCGGGGTGGCGGCGGAGCAGCGCACGCCGATCCGGCTGTCCTACGCCAGCATGGACTACATCTACGGCGCGGCGGCGACCGGCACTGCGGCGGAGATTCCCTGGCCGGGGCTGCGCGAGCCGCAGAGCCAGCTGGCGGTGCCGATCGGCTCCGGCGGCCGCCTGCAGGGCGTGCTGTACGTGGAGAGCCTGGAGGAGATGGCCTTCTGCTACGAGCACGAGGATGCGCTGGCAGCACTGGCGGTGTCGCTGGGCTTCGCCATGCAGGCGCTGGCGCAGGAGGACGAGCCGGGCGAGGCCACAGCGGACGCCGCCACCCCACAGCAGCCGGCCGGCAAGGCGGCGCTGCAGGTGCGCTACTACCCGGAGGACGACAGCGTCTTCCTGGGCGAGGACTACCTGATCAAGGGCGTGGCCGGCGCGATCTTCTGGAAGCTGCTGCGCGACTACCAGCGCGACGGCCGCACCGAGTTCAGCAACCGCGAGCTGCGCCTGGACCCGAGCATCCCGCTGCCGGACATCGCCGACAACCTGGAGGCGCGGCTGCTGCTGTTGCACCGCCGCCTGCAGGAGCGCAGCACCCTGCTGGCGCTGGAGAAGACCGGGCGCGGGCGCTTCCGCCTGTGCGTACGGCAGCCGCTGAAGCTGGTGGAGGTCGGGTCCGCCTGAAGCGCCACGGCGAAGCGGGAGCGGCCTTGGTCATCCCCACCGGCTGCGCCAGCGCATCCTGCGGTTCCCGTAGCCCGGTTTCGCGTAGCGAAGCCGGGATGCATGCGGGCGGAGCGCTCCCGGCTTCGCTACGCAAAGCCGGGCTACGGATTACCTCAGGCGGCCTTCGCCATCGGTGCCGCCAGGGCGTCCTGCAGGCGCGCCCAATCTCGTGCCGAAAGTAGCGGCTGCAGCATGCCCAGCACGCCCGCGAAGACCTCCGCCGGTGCACCGGCGCGCATGCCCATCAGCATGCCGCAGCGCTCGCCATGGCTGGCGTTGGGCAGCATCCAGCGCAGGGTCAGCATCATCTCCGGCGGCGGGATGGTGGCCACCAGGGCCTGCTCGATGGCATGGATCTCGGCGTCGCTGTAGGCCGACCACAGGGCGGCGTTGTTGCGCACTTCCTCGATGTCCATGTGCTCGTGGTTCTCGGCCGTGAACATGGCCAGTGCCAGGTACAGCGCATGGCCCAGTTCCAGGCGACGCGGACCGCGGGTGGCTTCCAGGGTGTCGGCGCGCGCCAGCAGGGTGTCGATGGCATGCAGATGCTCACCGTGATCGGCGCCGGTCTGGCCGCTGGAACCCGGGTGGCGGGCTTCCATGGCGGGGTGGATGAAGTCGTTTTCGTGCGCAAGATGCGTGCGGCAGACCGCCAGCAGGGCGCGCAACTCACCCAGCGCGGCAGTGCTGTCGTCGGTGTCGAGCCAGTCGGCGCGGCCCAGCGCCTGCTGCACGTGGGCCATCCAGGCGCGCAGGCCTTTGTGGATCACGGAGTAGATGTTGTAGCGGGGTGAGAGGGCGTCCATTGCAGCAGTCTCCAAGTGGGTTTTCCGAGGGCGAAACAGGCTTCGCCGATGGGTAGGCAGACTACGCAGGAGCACCCCCTCGCGTTGCTAAATCCTGCTTAAGAAAACCCTCAAATTTCCTTAAGCGGAAGCCGGGTGTGAACGGCTTCACGTCCCCTCTGGAGCCCCCTGGGCGTTCCCTGGGGAGACCCCAGGGAAACCTTCCGTTTAAATAACACTCGCGCGCGACGCAATTTTCGTGTAAATCTCACACCCGCAACGCTCTGCGGTCGCAGGGCGATCTCAAGTCCAGGATAGAGAGGAGCAGAAGAATGGCTGTTAAGAAGGCTGCGAAGAAGGCTGTTGCGAAGAAGGCTCCGGCCAAGAAGGCTCCGGCCAAGAAGGTTGTTGCGAAGAAGGCTCCGGCCAAGAAGGCTGCTCCGGCCAAGAAGGTCGCCGCCAAGAAGCCGGCTGCCAAGAAGGCCGCTGCCCCGAAGGCCAAGAAGCCCCGCGCTGCCGGCGGTGGTATCGCCCAGCCGGTCGGTCTGAGCGCTGATCTCGCCGGTATCGTCGGCGCGACCTCGCTGAGCCGTGGCGAGCTGACCAAGCGCATTTGGGACTACATCAAGAAGAACGGCCTGCAGGACCAGAAGAACCGCCGTCAGATCAACGCCGACGCCAAGCTGAAGGTCATCTTCGGCGGCAAGAACCAGGTGTCGATGTTCGAAATGACGAAGCTGGTCAACAAGCACGTCAAGTAACACCGCTTCAACTGAAAACCCGCCGGCGCCGAGAGGCTCCGGCGGGTTTTTTCTTTGCGCCTCGCGGCAGGGCCGGATGGCTCGCCCGTCCAGAAAGCAGGGCTTCGTCATGCCGGCGGAAGCCGGCGTCCAGCCCCGCCCTGGGTAGCCGCCGCAGGACTGGATACCGGCGTTCGCCGGTATGACGTCAGCGGGTGGAGCAACGCTCCGAGATCGTCGCCATCAGCCGGCCCAACGTGATCAGGTGGGTGCCCAATAGCGCCTTGCCGGTGGTCAGCAGGGAGCAGGAAATCTGGCGCTGGGGGTCGGCCCAACCGAGGATGTTCATGAAGCCCAGGTGGCCGTAGGCGTGACGTGTCATGGGGCCATAGAGGCCGGCGGGGTTGGCGCCCAGCATCATGCCCTCGCTGTAGCGCATGGGGATCATCAGCGAGCCGTCCAGGGCGATGCGCCACTTGGGCTTGATGGCGCGCTTGAGGGTCTCGTGCTTCAGCAGGCGGCGGCCCTGCCAGACGCCGTCGTCCAGCAGCATCTGGAAGAAGCGCGACAGCTCCTCGGCGGTGGCGTAGAGGTTGCCGGCGGGGATCACGGCGTCCATGAAGGCGGTGGAGTTGGACGAATCGACCACCTGCTCGAAGGGCACGATCAGCACCTTCTCGATGATCGACGACAGCGGGAAGCGCACCGGCTGGCCGGCGGCGTAGTTCAGCGCCGCGGCCTCGCGGTGCTGCGGCGGCACGCCGAAGCTGAAGTGCTTCAGGCCCAGGGGCTCGCGGAAGCGGCTGTCGAGGTAGGCCTGCACCGGGGCACCGGTGATGCGCTGGATCAGCTCGGCCAGGATGAAGCCGCCGCTGATGGCGTGGTAGGCCATGCGCCGCGGGTGGGTGGGCGGCGCGCGGCAGATGCGGTCGATCACGCCCGGCCAGTCCAGCAGCACCTCCACCTGGCGCTCGCGCCGCGGCACCTTGATCTGCGGGAAGCCGCCGCGGTGCGCCAGTACCTCGGCCACGGTGGTGTCGCGCTTGCCGTACTGGCCAAAGGCGGGGATGTAATGGCTGACGCGCTGGTCCAGGTCCAGCCCGCCCTCTTCGGCGAGCTTGTGCACCAGCACGGCGGTGACGGCCTTGGAGGCTGAGAACAGGCAGATCGGGGTGTCGAGTTCCAGCACCGGCTTCGGTGCGTTGGCGAGATCCCAGGGGCCGTTGCCGCGGGCATGGCCGAGGGTGCGGTTCAGCAACAGCTCGCCGCGGCGGCGCAGGCAGAAGGCGACGCCGGGGTAGGCACGGCTGCGGTAGAGGTCCTGCACCGCGGCCCAGATCGCCTCGACGTCGCTGGGGCGCAGGCCACCGCGTGCGGCGGAGCCTTCGGCCGGGTCGATGCGGGTGACGGATTCGATCCGCTCCGGCAGGCGGACCTTGTAGTTCTTCAGCAGTCCGGCGTCCTGGGCGGCCTTGATGATCATGGAACGCATCCCACTCCGGTGGTCGGGAGCGCATGTTCACACGGACGTCATGCGATGTCACAGAATGGGCGCATGCCTACGATCCGCGCCTGTCTTGCCCTCGCTGTCCTGCCGTTGCTGGCCGCCTGCGGCAGCAGCAGCGATTCCGCCGATACGCCCGCCCCCGGACCTGGCCCCGCTCCCGAGGTGAACTGTGCGCCGGGCCTGCCGGCGCTGGAGATCACCGGCAGCGCGACGCCGGCCGACGCCAAGAGCTACCGCGAGCTGCCCTTCGTGGTGGGCGCCGGCACCGGCCGCGTCGAGCTGTCCTACGGCTGGACCGACCGCTCGCCCCTGCCGTCCACGCCGCTGACGTCCACCACGCTGGACCTGGGCCTGTGGGACGAGCACGGCTACCGCAGCGCGGTGGGTTTCCGCGGCTGGTCGGGCTCGCGCCAGGGGCGTATCGACAGCGGCCAGGCGCCGGTCTTCGTGGAGGCCGCCCGCGCCGAGCGCGGCTACCGCCCCGGGCCGATCCGCGCGGGCACCTGGTATGCGGACCTGGGCATCGCCGCCGTGGGCCCGGGCGGTGCGGACTGGATCGTGAAGGTGGAGTGCAAGGCCGCGTCCGGCAGCACGCCCGCCGACGATCCGGTGGACCGCCGCCACGTGGCGCGCAATGCCGCCGGCTGGTACCACGGCGACTTCCACATGCACGGCTACCACTCCAACGCCAACGCGCCGGACGACGCCGGCTTCGTGGCGCAGGCGCGCGCGGCGCAGCTCGATTTCCTGATGGTCACTGAGTACGTCACCGGCGAGCACTGGCGCCGCCTGGGCGCGATGCAGCGCGCCAACCCGGACCTGCTGATCTGGCCGGGCCGCGAGATCATCACCTACCACGGTCACGCCAACACCCACGGCGAAACCCCGGGCGTGCTGGAGTACCGACACGGCTTCGAGGACGTGACCCTGGGCGAGATCCAGCGCCTGGCCAAGCTCGAGGGCGCGCTGTTCCAGGTGAACCATCCCACCACGTTCCCAGGCGCGCTGTTCGCCAACTTCTGCCGCGGCTGCGCCTTCGAGCTGGAGGACGCCATCGACTGGGCGCAGGTGGACACCATCGAGCTGCTCACCGGGCCGCTGATCACCGAGCTTGGCGACCTGGGCCTGCCGCTGCCCCTGCCGCTGGGCATCGAGAACCCCTTCATGGGCACCGCGATCGATCTCTGGGAGCGCAAGCTCTCGGAAGGCTACCGCATCACCGGCGTCAGCGGCTCCGACTCCAAGGGCGTGGACGCCGAGGACGAGCGCGAGCGCAAGGGCTACGGCAGCTCGGCCACGGCGGTGTACGCGCCCCAGCTGTCACGCAGCGCCCTGAAGAGCGCGATCCAGGCCGGGCATGCCTACGTGCGCACGCGCGGCGTGGCGCACAGCCCCACACTCAGCTTCGAAGCCAGCGTGGCCGACGGTCAGCACGGCATCTTCGGCGACACGCTGCGCGTGGGCGAAAGCGAGAAGGTCACGCTGCGCACGACCGTCACCGGCGGCGGCGGGCAGACGCTGCGCTACTTCCGCAACGGGCGGCTGTTCCGCAGCGTGGCGATCAACGCCGACCCCTTCGAGCATGCGCTGGAAGTGACGCGCCAGCCGGGCAGCGAAGGGCCGCTGGGGACGTTCTGGCGCATCGAGACGCGTGATGCGCAGGCGCGGACGACGATCGGGAATCCGGTGTTCTTGAAGGCGCGTTGAGGCCTAAAAAAGAACTGGCATTTCTTCCTGGAGACAATGGCAATGGGATACGACCTTCACATTACCCGAAAGGAATTCTGGGCAGATGAAGACGGCCCAGTCATTCCTTTTGAGGAATGGGCCAATCACGTAGAAGCAGATCCCGATATCGAACAGGATGCCGATAACGGAAAGCACGACTTCTTGTACGTGAGGCATCCCGAGGGCCCTGTGCCTCTATGGTGGAACGAGGGCGAGGTGTATACCAAGAGCCCAGATAAGCATACCGTCAGGAAGTTGATTGAAATCGCGCAAAGCCTTGGAGCACGAGTGCTGGGAGACGACGGCGAATCATATTCGGACTGGTCAAAGTTTCCACTCCCTGACCCTTCGCCGAAGAAAGCCAAGAAAAGCTTAATAAGCAGACTGCTCGGAAGGTGAACGTCAAACGGGCTTTTTGTAGGAGCGGCTGTCAGCCGCGAACAAGGCTCATCATCCCGCGCTGCGCTCGCGGCTGACAGCCGCTCCTACGAAAAGCTACTCACTCCACTCAATCCAGATCCGCCCATCCGTAAACACGCGGCCCTTCTCCTTCAGCCCCGTATCGCCGTTATCGATGCGCTTGTGCACGTTCACCGCCGGCGCCACGACCGCATCCCTGCCCTTGGTGAAGCTCTGCTCGCGCACGGTCAGCAGGTAGGCCTTGTTCAGCGCCAGGGCGCGCTCCCGCGAGGGGCGCAGCAACACACCCAGGTCCTTGCCATCGCGGCGCGCGGCGGCCTCGTCCAGCATGCCCTTGGGGAAGTAGCGGTGCAGCATCTCGTCGTTGGCGCGGAACTCGTCGGCGCCGCCGACGCGGCGCAGGTAGCGCAGGGTCTCCGGCTCCTTCGTGCCGGCCTGTGGGCGGTCCGGCAGGCCGGCGATGCTGTGCTCGGCCCAGCCGGCGGCGCCGGGCAGCTTGCGCGGGAAGGCGAAGGTCTGGTCGGCGGTGACGCCGATGGTGCTGTGGCAGCCCATGCAGAACAGTTGCTCCTCGTAGGTCTGCAGGCGCAGGCGGCCCTGGGCGTCCTCGATGAAGGCCTGCAGCTGCCAGCCGAAGGGATTGAACAGGCCCACCGCGGCGTCGCCCGGGTAGTAGGGCAACGCGCCGGCGGCCTTCTCGGCGTTCTCCTCGGCGTAGGCGTGGTCCAGCGCGGCATCGTCCAGCCACAGGCGCTTGATGGCGTAGCGCAGTTCCTTGAGCCGCGGCGAGCGCGCGTCGGCGCTGTCCGGATCGACGTAGCGCAGGCTGTGCAGGAACTCGGTGCCCACCGGGTAGAGGCCGCGCGCCACGACCACCGCCGCGGCGGCGCCGGCGTAGCGCGCCGGCAGGCCGCGGATCTGTTCGATGCGGCCGCCGACGCGGCCGTTGCCGTCCAGGTCCGCACCGGCCAGGGATTCGTCCACCGGCTCCACGCGGCGGCGCAGGGCGGCGTCGGGGATGCGCGCGTCCACCGTCATCGCCGCTTCCAGGATCGCCAGGTTCAGGCGGTAGGCCTCGCGTGAATCCTGGCCCGCCGCGTCCTGCCGGAAGGCGGGCGGCAGGCGGATGAAGACGTCGTCGCTGCTGCCGTTGGTGGGCCAGAAGGTGCCGGGAAAGGGCTGGTAGCGCAGCGCGCGCCAGCCGGAGCCGTCGCGGGCGAAGCCCTCGGCGTCGAAGCCGGCGGCCAGGTCCAGGTCGGGGCGCCAGCCCAGGTAGTTGTCGCGCATCCTCAGCTGCTCGCGCAGGGCGGCGTAGTTGTCCTGGCGGATCCAGGCCAGGATCTCGGCATCCGGGATGGCGGCGATCTGGGCGCGGCGGTCACGGAACAGGTTGGCCCAGTGATTGGTCTCGCCCACGGCGCTGAAGGCGTATTCCTCCTGCAGATGGGCGTCGTCCATGCGGTTGCGGCCGTTGCTGGGCACGTGGCAGGTCCAGCAGGGGTTGGCGATGCCGTCGGTGCGGGTATAGCACTGCGGCGGCACCACGGCCTCGCGGTTGTCCACGCGCTTGCCGGCGGCCTGGGCCTGGGTCAGCGGGTCGAATGCGGCCGCAGGAGCCGGGGGCGGAGGCGGAGGCGGGGTCTTGCCGCAGGCGGCAAGCAGCAGAAGGGCGGCAAGTAAGGCGGGGCGCATGGCGGCATAATACCCAGCGCATGAGTACGATCCGCTACCGCATCCAGCCCAGCCACCCGCGCGAGCACTATTTCACCGTGCAGTGCCGGCTGGAGTCCCCCGACCCGCAGGGCCAGGTGTTCCGCCTGCCGTCCTGGATCCGCGGCAGCTACCTGGTGCGCGACTTCGCCAAGCACGTGCAGGAGTTGCATGCCTCGGCCGGCGGCGAGCCGGTGGCGGTCGAGCGGCTCGACAAGCGCAGCTTCCGCTGTGCGCCCTGCGCCGGGCCGCTGACGCTGGACTACCGGGTCTATGCCTTCGACGAATCGGTGCGCAAGGCCTTCCTCGATACGCGCCGTGGTTTCTTCAACGCCAGCTCGCTGTGCTACCGCGCCGACGGCATGGGCGACATCGAGATCGAGATCGCTGCGCCGCAGGACGAGGCCTGTGCCGGCTGGCAGCTGGCCACCACGCTGGACCCGGTTCAGGTCGGCGCCGACGGCTTCGGCCGCTACCGCGCGGCGGACTACGAGGAGCTGATCGACCACCCGGTGGAGATGGGCCGCTACAGTCGGCTCGACTTCGACGTGGATGGCATCCCGCATGCGGTGGTGCTGTCGGGCCGGCATGCGGTCGACGGCGCGCGCCTGACGCGCGACCTGGCCCGCATCTGCCATGTGCAGCGCGAGCTGTTCGGCCAGGAGCCGAAGCTGCGCGAGTACCTGTTCCTGACCTACGTCATGGGCAACGGCTATGGCGGCCTGGAGCACCGCAGCTCCACGGCGCTGGTCTGCTCGCGCAAGGACCTGCCGGCGCCGGGCGATGCGCGCTTCACCAAGGATTACCGCGGCTTCCTCGGGCTGTGCAGCCACGAGTATTTCCACCTCTGGAACGTCAAGCGCATCACCGCACAGCGCTTCCTGGAATCGGACCTGGCCACCGAGGCCTACAGCCGCGATCTGTGGCACTACGAGGGCCTGACCTCGTATTACGACGACCTGTTCCTGCTGCGGGCCGGCGTGCTCGATGCCGCCGCCTACCTGGACCTGGTGGCGGAGAACGCCACGCGCCTGCAGCGCACGCCGGGCCGCCTGGTGCAGACGCTGTCGGACTCCAGCTTCGACACCTGGATCAAGTACTACCAGCCGGACGAGAACACACCCAACGCCGGCGTGAGCTACTACATCAAGGGCGGGCTGGCCTCGCTGTGCCTGGACCTGCATCTGCGCCTGCACTCCACGATCACGCTGGACGACGTGCTGCGCGCGCTATGGCAGCGCTACGGCTCGCGGGACATCGGCGTGCCCGAGGGCGGTCTGGAGCAGGTGGCCCAGGAGCTCTCGGGCCTGGACCTGCGCGGGTTCTTCGACGAGCTGCTGCGCTCCACGGAAGAGCTGCCGCTGGCCGAACTGCTGGCGGCCTTCGGCGTCGAGTCGAAGCTGCGCGCGCCGGTGTCCGACGCCGATGCCGGCGGCCGCATCAGCGGCGACGCACCGGGCGCCTGGGCCGGGCTCAAGCTGCGCGGCGGCGAAACCCGCATCGCCTACATCCAGGCCGGCAGCCCGGCGGCGCAGGCGGGCCTGTCGGTGCACGACCAGATCGTCGCCATCGACGGCCTGCGCGTGGCACCCGGCAACTGGGCGGCGCTGGTCGGCGCGCTGCCGGCGGGCCGGGCCATCACGGTGCATTACTTCCGCGGCGACGAGCTGCTGGAAGCACGCCTGACGCCCGCGACGCCGCCTGCCGATACCTGGACGCTGACGCTGATTGCCGCCGAAGGCGAGGTGCTGGCGCGTCGCCAGGCCTGGCTCGGCCTGTAGACCACCAAGAGCCCGCATGATCGAAGCCCTCGTCAAGTTCCTGATCGCCTACCTCGTCGGCACCATCATGGGTGGCCAGGTCATCGGCGCCCTGCGCGGCGGCGTGGACCTGCGCCAGCACGGCAGCGGCAACGTCGGTGCCACCAATGCACTGCGCACACAGGGCAAGGCCTTCGCGCTGGCCGTGCTGCTGATCGACGTGCTCAAGGGCGTGCTCGCCGTGTTGCTGATCCCCAAGCTGCCCTGGCCGCTGGCCGAGGCGCAGCCCTGGCCGACCGACTGGCAAGCCTATGCCTGCGGCGTGGGCGTGGCACTGGGCCACTGCTACCCGGCGTGGTACCGCTTCCAGGGCGGCAAGGGCGTGGCAACGTTGGCCGGCGTCTTCGCCACGCTGCTGCCCGCCGCCCTGCCCTGGCTGCTGGGCGGCTTCATCGTCGTCACGATCCTCAGCGGCTATGTCGCGCTGGCTTCGGTCAGCGCCGCGGTGCTGGCACTGTTCTACATCGCCTGCATCGATGCCCGCGGCCTGCTCTCCGCCGCCGGTGCCTTCACCACGGCGATGACGCTGCTGGTGGTCTGGAAGCACCGCCGCAACCTGCTGAACCTGGCGCGTGGCCAGGAAAACCGTTTCGAGAAAGCGAGGATCCTGCACCGATGGCTCAACCGCTGATCGAAGCCGAGCGGCTCAAGCTCGTCGACGCACTCGCCGACGGACAATGGCATTCCGGCGAAGACCTCGCCGCCGTGGACGGCATCTCGCGCGCCGCGCTGGCCAAGCGGATCGAGAAGCTGCGTGACTGGGGCCTCGACGTGGAAGCACGCCAGGGCCTGGGCTACCGCCTGCCGCAGCCGCTGGAGCGCCTGCTGCCGGAACGCATCGCCGCCCCGCTGTCCTTCGAGATCCTCACCGCGACCGATTCCACCAACACCCGACTGCTGGAGAGCGACCCGACGCGCGATCCGCAGGTGCTGCTGGCCGAATACCAGACCGCGGGCCGCGGACGCCGCGGACGCGAATGGCGCTCGCCCTTTGCCGCCAATCTCTATCTCTCGCTGGCCTGGTCCTTCCCCAACTGGCCGCGCACGCTCAGCGCCTTGCCGCTGGTGGTGGGCGTGATCTGCGCGCAGGCTTTGCAGGCACAGGGCGCCACGGACATCGGCCTGAAGTGGCCCAACGATCTCTATGCCCGCGGGCGCAAGCTCGGCGGCATCCTGATCGAGCATCGCGGCGAAGCCGGCAGCGGCTGCCGCGTGATCATCGGCATCGGCATCAACGTGTCCATGAGCACGCAGCAGGCCGAGGGCATCGAGCAACCCTGGATCCCGCTGGCCGAACTCACGACCACTCCTCCCTCGCGCAACCTGCTGGCCGCCGCACTGCTGCAGCGCCTGGCCGAGGGCATCGCGCGCTTCGAGGCGCAGGGCTTCGAAGCCTTTGCCGCGGAGTGGGCCGCGCTGGACCTGGCCAATGGCCGGCCGGTGCGCGTGCTGCAGGGTGAGGGCGAATACGAAGGCATCGGCCGCGGCGTGGATGCGCAGGGCGCGCTGGTGGTCGAGGCGCTGGGGCAGTTCCAGACGCTGCATTCGGGTGAGATCAGTCTCAGGCTCGCATGATCCTGCTGCTCGACATTGGTAATAGCCGCATCAAGGCGGCGATGGCCGGCGCTGCGGGCATCGAGGCCGTCACCGCGATCGCGCATGACGGCGATCCGGCGGCGGCACTGCTGCAGCTGCCTGAAGAAAAGCCCACTCGTATCGCCGTGGCCAACGTCACCGGCGCCGCGCACGAGCAGCAGATCGAATCGACGCTGCGGACCCGCTACGGCGTCGCGCCGGCCTTCGCGCGCACGCAGGGCGAGTACGGGGGGCTCAAGCTGGCTTATGCGCAACCGCAGCGGCTCGGCGTGGATCGCTGGCTGATGATGCTGGCGCTGTGGAGCGAGACGCGCGAGGCCTTTGGCGTCAGCGGCGCCGGCACCGCGCTGACCTACGACGCGGTGGATGCCTCGGGCCAGCACCTGGGCGGCTTCATCGCCGCCGGGCTCTCCACGCACCTGCAGGCGGTACTGGGCGCCACGCGCTTCGGCACCGGCCAGCTCGGCGAGCAGTACAGCGACGGCCTGGGCCAGGACACCGAGGCCTGCGTGCGGCAGGGCGCCTTCCTGGCCTGCCTCGGCGCACTGGAACACGCCGCCCGGCGCCATCCCGCCCCTCGCCAGGTGCTCAGCGGCGGTGATGGTCCCCTGCTGCAGCCCTGGCTGCCGGATTGGTCGGCACGGCCACAGCTGGTGCTGGAAGGCCTGCTGGCCTGGGCCAAGCTCGGAAGTTGAGGCCAGATAACAAAAAAGCCCGCGTACAAGCGGGCTTTTTTGCTGAAGATGGTGCCGAGTGAGGGATTTGAACCCCCGACCAACGGTTTACAAAACCGCTGCACTACCGCTGTGCTAACCCGGCAGGGTCGGGAAGTTTAGGCAGTCCGCTCCGCCCTCGCAAACGCGCCGGGTCAGCGTGATGGCCCCAGCTGCCAGCGGTCTCTCATCAGGTGTCGGCCTTGGCGCGGGGCTTCAGGCGGAAGCTGATGCCGAGACGGTTGATGGCATTCATGGCGGCAATGGTCAGCGTGAGATCCACCAGGTCCTTTTCCGTGAAGGCGGCGGCGGCGGCCGCATAGGCCTCGTCGGAGGCATGCGTCTCGCTGACACGGGTCACTTCCTCGGCCCATGCCAGAGCAGCACGCTCCTGGTCCGAGAACAGGTAGGCGGCCTCGTGCCAGACCGGCACCAACACGACCGTGTCCACCGACATGCCCTCCTTGAGGAGATCGCGTGTATGGATGTCGATGCAATGGGCGCATCCGTTGATCTGGGAGACTCGCAGGAACACCAGATGGATCAGCCTCGCCGGCAGCGCGGTACCTGTCGTGACGAAGTGATGCAGGCTTCCTACGGCCTTGGCGCCCTCGGGAGACACAGCAAACCAGTTGACGCGTTTCATGCTTTCACCGTCCTTGCAGTTGATGGCCTGGCGGATGCCGGCCAATCAGCAGTCAGACGAGTGAGCGTGGGGCGTTGTGACAAGCTAGCGCCCCGGATCACAGGCAATAAAAAACCCCCGCTGCTTGCGCAACGGGGGTTTTTACTTCTTTAAGAGCCTGGCAGTGTCCTACTCTCACATGGCTATTGCCACACTATCATCGGCGCTGTGTCGTTTCACTTCCGTGTTCGGGATGGGAACGGGTGGTTCCAACACGCTATGGCCGCCAGG
>JBPOHT010000062.1:0-126980 GCA_052035235.1 Pseudomonadota bacterium
CTAGCGCATCCGCGAACGAGTCCCGGGTCACACCTGCTGTCGGCGCTCATTAACAACACGGTATTGCTGCCCGCCGGGTCCCTCCACCAGGGGAGCCCGCGCAGCGCAACGGGCGTGCCTGCACGAGGCGCCCGCGGAGACAACGGCTGGCCGCAAGGCCAGGTCTGGCACGTGGCGCGCGCCATCTCTCCGGAGTCGGCCCGGCGGAGCAGGTTTTTCAGAACAGTAGTGCCGGACCAACAGTAGGCGCTTTGGGCGAAGCGCAGCGCATCTCGCCTTTTGACACGCAAGGGGGAGGCGCCACATCGATAACTACCCGGTTCTCAAGCGAAACGGATCGGATCAATTAAATAAATCCGTCCCCTTTTCTCGCTCCAGGCGGGGCAACACCTACTCAATCTCTATGGCACAGCTATCTGCCGATGTGCGAATGCGGGTGGGGGCGAAACGCGGTTTCGCGGGACCTGACGGCTGGACAGATTCCGCGGGGACCCCGGAATGAAAAGCCTCCGCCGGGGCGTGGCGGGAGAACAAAGCAATGGTTTAAATCGGCATTCTCATTACTAGACTTTTTACCGCCCGCTCACCTGCAGGATGAGTCCGAAGGATTTGATGCGCTGACTGTCCACTCAGCGCGCTAATGGGTTGCTGCATCCATGAAATTGCATCGCTACCCAGCACAGCATGCAGTACAACAGCGATATCTTCGCTGCCAATTTCCTGTACGAAAACCTCTTTGTCTTTCACATTTTCCCAAGAGCGTTTAAATACCGCCACGAAATCTGACCAAGCTTTATCGCCCGGAAATTCTCCAATTAATACTTCAAGGGAGCTCATCGATTACCTCCAGGGAAAACTAGAGTAGGGCGGATCTCGACCCGCCTGTCGCACCACCCTGCTCAATAACGCGCGCCCTCTTACCACCGCGTCGGCTTCGGATTGCGCTCCGCCGAATCCTTCTGGTGCCAGTACGGATAGATCGGCTCCACCTGGCTCGCCGCCTCCAGCTTCGCCACCTGCTCGGCCGTGAGCTTCCACTCCAGCGCACCGAGGTTCTGCTTGAGCTGTTCCTCGTCGCGCGCGCCGATCACCAGGTTGCAGACCGTGGGCCGCTGCAGCAGCCAGTTGAGCGCCACCTGCGGCACCGACTTGCCGGTTTCTTTCGCCACCTCGTCGATCGCATCCACCACCGTGTACAGGTAGTCCTCGTTCACGGGCGGGCCGCCGGCCGCGCCGCCCTGGGCGATGCGCCCGGCGCTCGCGGCCTGGCCGCGGCGGATCTTGCCGGTGAGGCGGCCCCAGCCCAGCGGGCTCCAGACCATGGTGCCCAGGCCCTGCTCCAGCGCTAGCGGCATCAGCTCCCACTCGTACTCGCGGCCGATCAGCGAGTAGTAACCCTGGTAGGCCACGTAGCGGCCCAGACCGTAGCGCTCGGAGGTGGCCAGCGCCTTCATCACGTGCCAGCCGGAGAAATTGGAACAGCCGATGTAGCGGATCTTGCCGGCACGCACCAGGTCGTCCAGCGTGCCCAGCACTTCCTCGGCCGGCGTCAGTGCGTCATAGCCATGCAGGAAGTACAGGTCGATGTAGTCCGTGCCCAGGCGCTTGAGGCTGGCCTCGCAGGCGCGGATCAGGTGGTGCCGCGAGGAGCCCTTGTCGTTGGGGCCTGCGCCCACCGGGAAGGTGCCCTTGGTGGAGATCAGCAGTTCGTCGCGCCGGCCACGGATCGCCTGGCCCAGGATTTCCTCGGAGGCACCGGCGGAGTACACGTCAGCGGTGTCAAAGAAGTTGAGCCCCGCATCGAGGCTGACGTCCACCAGCCGCGTCGCGTCCTTCACGTCGGTGGTGCCCCACTTGCTGAACATCTCGCCCCTGCCGCCAAAGGTACCGGTGCCGAGGCTGAGGACGGGGACCTTGAGGCCGGAGCGGCCGAGCTGCCTGTATTCCATCGTGAACTCCTGTCGGGGGATTTTTCTTCGCTCTGTGACTTTACCTCGCCACGGCGACCGGCATATGTTCGCGCACCCCCACCGGATCGAGGAATGCACATGGACCTGGATGAATACGGACTCAAGCCCCTGGACTTCAGCGGCGAGACGGTTGCCCCGCCGGCCAGCGGCTTCACCCGCCGCGGCTTCCTCGTCACCACGCTCGCCAGTGGCTTCGCCCTGGCCAGCAGCCCGGTGCTGGCGCAAGCCATCAAGACCGACTCCAAGGGCCTGGTCGCCGGCGCCGTGGAGATCGCGGTGACGGACGGCAAGATTCCCGCCTACCGCGCTCGCCCGGCCAAGAAGGGCCACTACCCGGTGGTGCTGGTGATCCAGGAAATCTTCGGTGTGCACGAGCATATCCAGGACGTCTGCCGCCGCTTCGCCAAGCTCGGCTACTGCGCCGTGGCGCCGGAGATGTTCGCGCGGCAGGGCGACGTCTCGAAGATGACCGACATCGGCCAGATCCTGCAGCAGGTGGTCTCCAAGGTGCCGGACGCGCAGGTGATGAGCGATCTCGACGCCACCGTCGCCTGGGCCGGCAAGTCCGAGGGCGCCGACACCGCGCGCGTCGGCATCGTCGGCTTCTGCTGGGGCGGCCGCACCACCTGGCTGTATGCCGCGCACAACGCAAAGGTAAAGGCCGGCGTGGCCTACTACGGCCTGCTCGGCGGCATGAAGTCCGACATCAAGCCGCAGGACCCGCTGGATATCGCCACCACGCTCAAGGTGCCGGTGCTGGGCCTCTATGCCGCGGGCGACGCCTATATCCCGCTGCCCCAGGTGGACCAGATGCAGAAGGACCTGGTGAAGTCGGGCAGCGGCTCCAAGATCATCGTCTTCCCCGGCGTGGATCATGGCTTCCACGCCGATTACCGGCCCACCTATGACGCCACCGCCGCCCAGTACGCCTGGAAGCTGACGCGCGACTGGTTCAAGGAGCACGGCGCCTGAGTACCAGCGAAGACGCCCAGCGCCGCGCCTGGCTTGCCGGGCTGGCGCTGGCCGTCGCCGGCGCGGTGTTCTTCTCGGCAAAGGCGGTCATCGCCAAGCTGCTTTACCACGAAGGCATCGACGCCGTCACCCTGATCGCGCTGCGCATGCTGCTGTCGCTGCCGGTGTTCCTGGCGGTGGCCGCCTGGACCTGGCGGCGCCAGCCACGGCTGGACGCGCGCGATCTCGGCCGCATCGCCCTGCTCGGCCTGCTGGGCTACTACCTGTCGAGCATGCTCGACTTCCTCGGCCTGCAATACGTCAGCGCCGGCCTGGAGCGGCTGATCCTGTTCCTGACGCCGAGCTTCGTACTGCTGATCGGCCTGTTCGTGCTGGGGCGCAGCGTCACCCGGCGGCAATGGTGTTCACTGGGCTTCGCCTATGCCGGCATCGTGCTGGTGTTCTGGCACGACGTGAACCTCGGCGGCCCGCAGGTGGCCCTGGGCAGTGCCCTGGTGGCCGGTGCCGCCATCTCCTACGCGATCTACCTGCTGCTGTCCGGCGAGCTGATCGCGCGCGTCGGCTCGCTGCGCCTGGTGGCGCTGGCCATGACCGTCTCCACCGCCGCCTGCCTGCTGCAGTACGCCCTGCTGCGGCCCTTGCCCGGCCTGTTCGAGCAGAGCCTGCCGGTGTGGCGACTGTCGCTGCTCAACGCCAGCCTCTGCACCGTGCTGCCGGTGTTCCTGACCATGATCAGCGTCGGCCGCATCGGCGCCGGCCCCTCGGCCCAGGCCGGCATGATCGGCCCGGTCTCCACCCTGTTCCTGGCCTGGTGGCTGCTGGGCGAGCCCATCACCGCCCTGCAGCTCGCCGGCACCGGCCTGGTCATGACCGGCATGCTGCTGCTGTCCCTGCGCCAGGCCCGGCGGTAGAAAGCCCACTACGCCGATAGGACGAATGCTGCGCCGCAGCATCGAGGCAGAATGGCGGCTCATCAATCAGTGGCAGGTGCGGCATGGCGAAGTGGACAGCAAAGGACATCCCGGCCCTGGCCGGCAAGCGCGCCGTGATCACCGGCGCCAACAGCGGCCTGGGCCTGGAGACGGCGGCGGAGCTGGCCCGCGCCGGTGCCGACGTGGTGATGGCCTGCCGCGACCCCTCTCGCGCCAGCGCCGCAGTGGTCGAGGTACAGCGCCGCGCCCCCGGCAGCCGCGTGGAAGCCATGGCCCTGGACCTGGCGGACCTCTCTTCCATCCGCACCTTCGCCGAGGGCTACAAGGGGCGCTACGCCTCGCTGGACCTGCTGTGCAACAACGCCGGCGTCATGCACCTGCCGCTCCAGAAGACCCGCGACGGCTTCGAGATGCAGGTCGGCACCAACCACCTCGGCCACTTCGCGCTGACCGGGCAATTGCTGGACGCCCTGCAGGCCGCACCCGCCGCCCGCATCGTCACCGTGGCCAGCGTCGCCCATCGCGCCACCAAGGGCATCGACCTCGACGACCTCAACTGGGAGCGCCGCGCCTACAGCCCGGCCGATGCCTACGGCAAGAGCAAGCTCGCCAACCTGATGTTCCACTTCGAGTTGCAGCGGCGCCTGGAAAAGGCCGGCGGCCCGGTGATCGCCGTGGCCGCCCACCCGGGCTACTCCGCCACCAACATTGGCTTCGGCCTCAAGGACCAGACGCCGCTGTGGAAGCGCTGGGCCATGAACCTGGGCAACAGCCTGTTCGCGCAGTCCGCCGCTCAGGGCTCGCTGCCTACGCTGTACGCCGCTACCGTGACCGACATCGCCGGCGGCGACTACATCGGCCCTGACGGCTTCATCGAGTTCATGGGTCATCCCAAGCGCGTCGGCTGCCGCCCCGAGGCACGCGACGCGGAGTTGGGTGGCCGTCTGTGGCAGTTGTCCGAACAACTCACCGGGCTGCGCTATCTCTGACCCACGCCGGGGCCAGCAAGGCCCGGCTCAGCGCGCCCGGAGCGCCGCCTTGGCCTCGAGATCTTCCACGTAGAGATTGTCGCGGCCGGCATGCTTGGCCTTGTACAGGCAGTGGTCCGCCGCATGGTAGGCATCCGACAACGGCACGTTGGGCCCCACCGCGACGCCGCCGGCGCTGACCGTCACCACAGCCGCCTGATTGTCGCGGTGCTCGATGCCCAGGTTGCGGATCGTGTGCAGCAGCTCGGCCAAGCGCTCGCGGCCGTCATTGAGATCGCAGTCGTACAGCAGCAGCGCGAACTCGTCGCCGCCCAGGCGCGCCGCCATGTCCATGGAACGCCGCGCGTACTGCGCCAGCACCAGGCCCAGTTCGGCCAGCACGCCATCGCCGTACTCGTGGCCGTAGAGATCGTTGACCTTCTTGAAATGGTCCATGTCCAGCAGCGCGAAGAACATGCCGCGCTGCTGCCCGCGAGAGACCGTGCGGCAGGCGATCTCATAGCGGTCTTCCAGCGCGCGACGATTGGCCAGGCCCGTGAGCGGATCGCGGAAGGCCATCATCGACAACAGCTTGCCTGCCGCCCACTGCCGCCGCGACGACCGCCGCGTACCCCAGGCCGTCAGCAGCGCCGTGCCCAGCAACAGCACCTCCAGGATCACCTCCTGGGTACCGCGCCCCGGCGCCTCTCCGGGCAACAGCCAGGCACCGACCAGGATCGCGACATAGCCGGCGACGAAAGCCACGCAGCGTGCCAGCGGCAGGCGCGCCAGCGTCACCACCGCCACCGGGATGGTGAGCACCAGATAGGGTTCGACGATATGCCCCAGCGCATGACCGCGATAGCGGATCAGCTCCACACTGGCCACCACCAGAAGGAAGCCGCCCATCAGCAGCAGTTCCGCCATGGACGATTCCACGCGCCGCAGCTGCGATAGCGTCACGGCGATGAAGAGCGGCACCACCACCGCCAGCTCGATCCACAGCAGCAGCACCATCAGCTCGGGAGGCGTGCCGGCAACCACGGTCTGCCAGAGTGGCGCCGTGCCGAAGCTCAGCACCGGGATCAGGCCCAGGCAGATGCGCGTGATGCGGGCGGAGCGCCGCTCGTGGGATTCGAATTCCTCTTCCAGGCGCGGCGCCATGCGTACGCCGCGGCGCGATTCGGAGGCGACGTCGCGCAGCGCACGGATCTCTTCGGGATTGAGCACCTGCTCCGGCAGCGCGGGATCTTCGATGGGTGCAGCAGCCCGTGCCTCCTGCAGCGGAGGCAATTCCCCGGAAGCCACTTCCGCCGTCTCGGCCGGGCCGCTGAGAGCCCCGTTCACGTGGACGCGCCCCGCATCTGGCGTCTCCCCCAACCCCTGTCTGACCCCATGGTAGGGCCAGCCGTCCGGAAAAGAAAAGACATGATCCACCCCTTTCAGGGGGTTCAGGCCGTCTTAAAGTGCCAGGAATGGAAGTTTTTCCCGAAAGATCATAAAAATGTGACGCATATCTCATCTTTTCTGGAGGCCGGGAATGCCCGGGCGCCGAGCCAGGCCGGCGGCACGGGCGGCATACTTCGGCCATCGTGAACGACAGCCCCTCCCCCCTCCCTCCGCCCCGCGACGGCGTCGGCGCCAGCACCGTGCAGTTGCCCGAAGGCCCCTGGGCCCTGGTGCTGGACTTCCTGGCCGACCAGTTCCCGGCCATCGGCGCCGAGGCCTGGCGCTCGCGCCTGGCGCGCGGCCTGGTGATCGACGCGCAGGGCCAGCCGCTGGCGCCTGACAGCCCCTACCGGCCCGGCGGGCGCCTGCACTACTACCGCGAGCTGGAGCAGGAAACACCGGTGCCCTTCGAAGCGGAGCTGCTGTACCGCGACGAACACCTGCTGGTGGCCGACAAGCCGCACTTCCTCCCGGTGGTGCCGGCCGGCCGCCATCTGCAGGAGACCCTGCTGCTGCGCCTGCGCCGTCGCCTGGACCTGCCCGAGCTGGCGCCCCTGCATCGCATCGACCGCGGCACCGCGGGACTGGTGCTGTTCTCGGTGCAGGAGCGGACACGCGGCCGCTACCAGGCACTGTTCGCCCAGCGCGCGGTGGACAAGGTCTATGAAGCGTTGGCACCGCATCTGCCCGGCCGCGAATTCCCGCGGCAGCATTGCAGCCGGCTGGAGCCCGGAGAGCCATTCTTCCTGATGCGCGAAGTGCCCGGCACACCCAACAGCGAGACCGGCATCGAGATCGCCGAGCGCCGCGGCGCGCTGGACCTTTATCGCCTGAGGCCGGTTACCGGCCGCAAGCACCAGCTGCGCGTGCACCTGGCGGCGCTGGGCGCGCCGATCCTCAACGACGACTTCTACCCCGCGCTGCATCCCGCCGACGAGGCAGACTTCAGCCGCCCCCTGCAGTTGCTGGCGCGGAGCCTGGAGTTCCGCGATCCGCTGGATGGCCGGTTCAGACGATTCGAAAGCCGCCGGCAGCTTCTAGAATCCGGCAACTGATCTTTCCTCCGGAGCCTTTCGTGGATTCCAGTGCATCCGAGTTCCTGCAGCCGGCATCGGTCGTCGATTCCGATCACCCCGAGGTCCAGGCCTTCGCCCGCCGGCATGGCCGTGGCGAGAATCCGCGCGAGCAGGCCGTGGCGCTGTACTACGCCGTGCGCGATGGCTTCCGCTACGACCCCTATGCCATCGACGTCAGCGCCGAGGGCCTGAGCGCCAGCAGCGTGCTGCGACTGGGCCACGGCTGGTGCGTCACCAAAGCGGCCTTGCTCGCCGCCGGCTGCCGCGCCCTGGGTATCCCTGCCAAGGTGGGCTTCGCCGACGTGCGCAACCACCTGTCCACTGAGCGCATGCGCCGCACCATGCAGACCGACGTGTTCTACTGGCACGGCTACACCGCGATCCTGCTCGACGGCGTGTGGGTCAAGGCAACCCCGGCCTTCAACATCGAGCTCTGCGAACGCTTCCGCCTGAAACCGCTGGAGTTCGACGGCCGCGAGGACTCGATCTACCACCCCTACGACCTGGCCGGTAACCGGCACATGGAATACCTCGCCTTCCGCGGCGAGCACCTCGACGTGCCCTGGCAGGAGATGCGCGCCGATTTCGAGCGCCTGTACCCGACGCTGCCGCGCCTGGACCAGGCCAGCTTCGACGCCGACGTCGCCGCCGAGACCGCCCGCTGAATCAGCCGCGCCGCAGCCAGGCCAGGTAGCCGGTCACCGCGGTCATCACCAGCATGCCCGGCAGCATCACCAGGCTGGCCGGGTACAGCGGCGCCAGGGCGCCACCCATCTTGCCGAAGTGGAACAGGATCAGCGCCATGCCCAGGCCGATACAGCTGAGCTGGAAGCCCGTGGACGGCAGCATCGGCGCGCGCAGCGGCGCCATCTCCCCGCCATGCCCGTAGCCCGGCGGCGGTTCGTCATGTACCGGTTCGTTGGCCACGGCATAGGCCAGGGCCGCGGCGTTCAGGCTGCTTCGGGATGGTGCGCTCATGTGGATTCCCCTGATGTTCTGCTGATGTCTGCCGCCCATAACGCAATCCACGTGCCAGACAGCCGGCACCCCTGCCACTCGAACCGCGGTTCATACTGATGTAGGCGGATTCCTATACCGGCGGGGTCGGCACTTGAGGTTAAATGCGCCGGGGTGAGAGACGTGCGCCACGCAGTGCACGGCATCGGGGTAGCGGGTGAGCCGGGCGAACAGCCGCCGGGCAAGAGGATCATGAACAGCATCGACCAGACCTGTGCCACGGCCTGCGTGCCGGCGAACGCCCACGCCGCAGGCTCCCGTTCCACAACGACCGCTGCCCATGACTGAACCCGGTGCACGCACCGTGCCGACCGCGACGGACGCCAGGGCGCTGTTAGGCGAACTGCGCGAATCGCTGCTGGCCGAGATGGACAGCCGCCTGCAGTCGATGATGCAGGCCGCCGACACCCTGCTGTTCGAACTCGCACGTGGCAGCCCCCCAACCCAGTTGCCGGGCTTCCTCAATGCGCGCCACCTGCTGCGCAGCGAAGGCGCCCGCGCCACGCTGACTGCCGGCTTCCGCGAGGCACTGCAGCGGCGGCTCAATCCCGCTACCGCCCGCGACACGCAGGCGCAGCAACTGGCACTGCGCGGCAACGACGAGGTCGAGGACAGCATCCGCCTGGCCGACATGGCGGTACGCGCCGGCAGCAGCTGCGAGGCGCAGATCCAGGACCTGTCCTCCCGCTTCGACACCCTGCGCAAGCTGCTGCCGGATTTCCCGCCGGTGGGCAGCCTGACACCGCTGGGCCTCTGCGAGGCCTTCGCCACCGCCGTCGGCAGCCTGCCGGACAGCTCCGTCGCACGCGGCGCCCTCAACCGCCTGTTCGAACAGACAGTGCTGGCCAAATTGCGTCCGGTCTACGCCGAGGCCGTATCCAGCTGCGAGCGCCACGGCATCCTGCCGACCGCGCGACGCAACCGCTCCACCGAGAACTCCGAGCGCGCCACCGCCAGCATGCTGCAGAAGGTCCAGGGCGGCGAGTCGCTGCTGCCGGGCGAAGCGGGCTCTGGAGCCTCCGGATTCCTGCCGGACTTCAGCGCCGGCTTCTCCGACGCCGACCTCGCACAATTGCTGCTGCAGGCGCTGCAGGGCCAGGCCGCCACCGGCTTCGATCTGCCGCAGACGCGGCTGATGAAGCAGCGCGCCAGCCTGGTCGGCCGCATGATCGACGAAATCCTCGACGATCCGCAGATTCCCCCGCGCCTGCATCCGCTGATCGAAGCCTTCCGCTTCCCCGCCATCAAGGCCGCGCTGGCGGACGCCTCGTTCTTCACCAACCGCCAGCACCCGGTGCGGGTGCTGATCAACGACATGGCCGACATGGCCGGCGACACCCGCATCGGCGGCGCCGACGCCCTGCAGCGCTTCGACGGCTGGGCACGGCGCGTGCTGCGCCAGGCCGACCTGGCCGCCGGCACCGTGCGCGAGCGCCTGGCCGGCACGCAGCCGCTCGCGGCCGGCGAGGTCGAGTCCTTCCTGCTGGAGCAGGGCCGGCAACAGCAGGAGCGCCACAAGGGCCTGCTGCGCAAGGTGCGCGAGGTAGTCGACCAGGAACTGGAGCTGTGCACCGCCACGTCCGGCCTGCCCGACCCGGTCTGGCCACTGCTGCGCAGCGGCTGGGGCCCGATGATGGCCAGCCACCTGCTGCACCACGGCCCGGACAGCCAGATCTATCGCAGCGGCATGGAGCTGCTGCACCGCGTGCTGCAGGCCCTCAACCCGGAGACGCCGAACGCCCGCACCCCGGCCGAGCGCGCCACCCTGCGCGTGGACCTGTTCAAGGCCCTGACCGCCGTGGGCATGCCGCGCGAACGCGCGCACGAGCTGCTCAAGGGCCTGGACCAGGCCCTCAATGGCTTCAGCCGCCAGGATCCGCCGGGCACCGGCGCCGCCAGCATGGCCACCGCGCCCATCGTCGCGGACTGGGAACCGCTGTCGGCCACCATGGAAATCACGCTCAGGCGCCCGTCACGCCCCCCGCCTGAACCCGCACCCGCACCGGCCCGCGAGCTGCCCAGCGAAGCGGAGCTGGAAGCCCTGGCCCGTACCACCGAGATCGCCCGCGAACTGCAGGCACAGCCGCTGGCCGCAGTCGTCATGACTCGGGCGGAATCCCTCGCGGAAGCACTCCCCGAGGCGGTGACCGCCGACACGCCCGCCGAGGAAGCCGCCCTGGCGGATGCCATCGCCGACGCCATCATGGACAGCGTCGCCAGCAGCACCGAGATTTCCGAGGACGTGGCGGCCGAGGCTGCCGAGATCGCAGCCGTCTTCGCCGAACCCGTGGCTGAAACCCAGGCAACCCCGGCAGACGAAACCACGTCCGCCAGCATCGCCTGCCTGCCGCTGGAGCTGCCAACGCCGCAGCGCCTGCTGGAACAGCTGCTGCGCGTCGGCGCCTGGTTCCGCGTCTACGACCGGCGCAGCCAGGGCACGCGCTGGCTCAAGCTCAACTCCTGGTTCCCGCAGGTCAAGCGCGCCTCCTTCACCGAGTTCGACGGCCACAACGCGCTGACCGTCACCGCCGCCGACCTGCTGGAGGACCTGCTGGAAGGCCGCTCGGAGCCCATCGACATCCCGCCGCAGACGGTGCTGGTGCTGCAGGCCCTGCGCCAGCAGCACGCCGATCACAAGAACGGCGCCGCGCCGGCAGCGGAAGAAACCCCACCGGACGCGGCGCCGAGCTCACTCGTCGCCTGAAGACTGAAGCCGCAACCCGGCTCAGGAAATGCGGCGCAGCCCGCGGTTGATGGCAGCGCCCAGGACCAGGCGTACCACGGTACCGGCCACCGGCAGCGACGAGTCGAAGTCGATCACCCAGTTCACGCGCGAGCCTTCGGCGGTCTTGCTGAAGGTCAGCTCGCCGCTGTGGTTCTTCACCGGCGCGCCGCCCTTGCTGATGCGGTAGCGGATCAGGCGGTTCGGCTCAGCCGCGGTCACGGTCTCCTCGATGCCCAGCGGGGCCACGCCGATCAGGCGCACCGAGCCGACACCGTTGACGTCGTCGCCCACCGCATCGCGGATGCGCTTGACCGGCACACCGAGCACGCGGCTCAGGCGGTTGTGATCGGACAGGAGCGCGTACACGTCCTCGACCGGAAGCGTGAAATCGCGGCTCACGTGGACCTGGTGCTGCGCCATGGGATGCTCCTCATTGGAAAGGCAGGGAAATACGAAGAACTCGATTATGACCTGACAGCGTGACGGTCGCTCAGCGGCTGCGCGCCTCGATCACGCGCACCAGTTCGGCGCCGGGCTGCGTCCGCCCTGCCTGCGGCAGCTGCCGCGGGTCGTGCAGCTCGGCGGTGGCGAAGCCACTGGCCCGCAGTTGCTCCAGGGCCTCCTCGGCGCCATTGAAATGCAGGTGGACACGCCCCCGCACGAATGCCGAGAGCAGGCGCCCGAAGACCCGCTGCGAGATGCCCTGGTTGTCCCCCGCCAGGTGCAGGTCGGACAGGTACAGGCCCTGGGGAAAGCGCGACAGCACGGTGGCGAAGCGCTGCCACATACCCAGCACCGACTCGCGGTCAAAGTAATTCAGCAGGCCCTCGGTGACGATGGCCGTGCCCTGCTCCGAGTCCAGCCGCCCGGCCAGCGCCGCCAGCGACGCGGGGCCATGGTCCGCCAGCGCGTCCAGCGGCTGCACGCGATGCCCCGGCTGCAGCAGGCCGCCGCGCTCCAGGCGCTGCAGCTTCCACTCGGCCATCTGCGGCAGGTCCGCCTCGATGTAGCGCAGGCGGCTGCGGTGGCGGCGCTTGAAGTCCCAGCCGCGCGGCGAGAAGCCGGAGGCGATCTCGATCACCTGCGTCACCCGGCCCTCCACGATGGCCTGCTCCAGCAAGCCGTCGATGGCGCGGTGGCGCGCCAGCAGGAAGCCTTCCACCGTGGGCCGCTCCCAGGCCTGTGCCAGGCGGTTCAGTGGGCGCAGCGCGTTGAACAGCAGGCGCCCCTGCGGCGTGACCAGGGCCGGGTGCGACAGGCCGTGGTGGAACCAGGCGTAGCCGGTGTAGTGGGCGGTCGGGCTGATCGCCTCGGAACTGCGTGCCATGGGTCGGTTCTTTGAGTCTGGTTTTCAGGCGGCCAGGGTCGGCCGGTCCAGCAACTGCGCGAGGCGCTTCAGCGCCGCCTCGCGCAAGGCGCGGCTATCCACCTCGTCGGGGTGGAAGTCACGGCGGTAGTAGGCGCGGTAGCGCGGACCGAGCTGGCGCAGCCAGGGGCGGAAGTAGGCCAGGCGCTTCATCACGCCGCGCAGGCCCAGCTTCTCGCCGGACGCGCGGTAGAGCCGCACGAAGTGCAGCGTGCTGAACAGCGCGAACTCCAGCGTGGTGATCGCCATCTGGCTGCGGCGGATCCACTCGTCGTCCACCTGGTCGCGGAACACGTCGAAGGCCACGGCCTTGTGCTCGCTCTCCTCCACCGCATGCCACAGCCATAGCGCGAACACGCGCTCGTCCATGCCCTTCAGGAACTCCGGATGCTCCAGCAGCATCTCCGCCAGCATGGCGGTGAAATGCTCCAGCGCACAGGTCATGGCCAGGCGTCGCTCGGGTGACAGCATGCGGTCGCGGAAGCCCAGCCCGCGCTTGACGAAGGCCTCGACCTTCTCCGTGGGCAGGCCCCGGCCCTGCATGAAGGCATTGAGCGCCGTGTGCTCGTTGCCGTGATGCGCCTCCTGGCCAATGAAGCCGCGAATCTGCTGGCGCAGCACCGGGTCCTTCACGCCATCCTGCCAGGCACGCACGGAGCGGATGAAGAAACGCTCGCCCTCCGGGAAGGTGCAGGACTGCGCCGCCATGATCAGCGTCTTGACCGGGTCGCCATCGAACCACCAGGTGGGGATGTCGTCACCGAACTCGAAGTCCATGCGCCGCACCGGGATCGTCGCGGCACCGCCCTGCTCCATCTTGCCCATGGCCCTGCTCCTGTTACTCGCCGGATTCTGCGCCGCCCTCAAGCGAACTGGTAGTCCTTCAAGGGGAATCGCTGCGAGCGCCGCAGTCCCGACACCGTCGAGGTCGGCCGCAGCAAGGTCGCCTCGCCATGCGGGTTGAAGTAGTAGCTGCGCGAGCTGGCGCAGTTGCCGTTGACGAACACCGAGTGCTCCAGGCGCTGCTTCATGTCGGCCACGAAGGCGTCATTGGCCTTCTCGGACACCTCGAAGCTGCGGGCCTTCTTGCGCCGCATCTCGCCAATCAGCCGGGCGATGTGCTTCATCTGCCCCTCGATCGTGGTGAAGAACGACAGGCCGTTGTAGGCATAGGGGCTGTTGAGGCAGAACAGGTTGGGGAAGCCCGGGATCGCGATGCCCTCGTAGGACTGGAAGCGCGTGCCGCGCCACCAGGCACCCAGGTCCTTCTCCCCGCGGCCGATCACCTGGATCGCCGGGAAGTTCTCCTCCCATAGCGAGAAGCCGGTGGCCAGGATCAGGGTGTCGATCGGCCGGCGCTGGCCGTCGCGCGTGACGATGGCGTCGGGCTCGATGCGCTCGATGGCATCAGTCACCAGCTCGACGTTGGCGCGGTTGAAGGTCGGGTAATAGGTGTTGGAGAAGGTCGGCCGCTTGCAGCCGAAGCTGTAGTCCGGCGTGAGCCTGGCGCGCAGCGCCGGGTCGTTCACCTGCCGCGCGATGTGGGCCTTGCAGGCCCTCTCCATGGTGCGTGTCAGCAGCGGCAGCTGCTTGTTGTACAGCACGCCGGTGACCATGATCGCTTCGAGCAAGCCCGAGCTGACCAAGCGCGCCGAGCGCTGCGTGGACGGTAGCGCAGCGAACAGGCGGCGCAGCGCCAGCGGGATCGGACCATCGAGCTTGGGCGTCACCCAGATCGCGGTGCGCTGGTAGACGTCGAGCCGCGCCAGCTTCGGCGCGATCCGGGGCAGCAACTGCACGGCGGTGGCGCCGGTACCGATCACCGCGGCGCGCTTGCCCTGCAGCTCGTACTCGTGATCCCAGGCGGCTGTGTGGATGACCTTGCCATTGAAGGTTTCAATGCCGGGGATGTCCGGCTTCTTCGGCTGCGACAGGAAGCCGGTGGCCGTCAGCAGGAAGCGCGCCGTCAGCGGCTCGCCGCGCGCCAGGTGCACCGTCCACAGCCGGTTGGCCTCGTCCCACACGGCCTTCTGCACCACGGTGTTGAAACGCATGTGCCGGCGCAGGTCGTACTTGTCGGCGACGTGTTCGGCGTATTGCTTCAGTTCCGCTCCCGGCGCATAAAGCCGCGTCCAGCCAGGGTTGGGCTCGAAGGAGTACGAGTAGGTGAAGGAGGCGATGTCCACCGCCAGGCCCGGGTAGCTATTGACGTGCCAGGTGCCGCCGAGATCGTCGTTGCGGTCCAGCAACAGCAACGAGTCGATGCCTTGCCGCTTCAGCTCGATCGCCGCACCCATGCCGCCGAAGCCGGTGCCGATGACGATGGCCTCGTAGTCCGGCTGGCGTTCCATGCGTTCTGCTCTGCCCATTGCTGCTCTCCTGAATATTTATCGCTGAAGCGCCGCGCGCACGGCGCGGTCGCTGCTGGCCGTGGCCACGTCGAAGACGCGACGGCGGCGGCGGTGATCCATCATGTTGTAGCCGATCGCGGCCAGTTCAGCCGGGCCCGGTTCGAGCCGGATCGTGCGGATGCCGGCCGCCTGCAGCTGGGCGATCTCGCGGTCCACGATCGAGGTCATGTGCCGGCGTACGCGGCGCTCGATTCGCGCCAGTGGCGACAGCGGCCGATCCGGTTCACTGGAAGCCATCGGCGCCAGCACCACGGCTTCGCTGACGCCGCTGCCTAGCAGCAGGTCCGCCGAGGTCGGCGAGGCGATGCCGCCATCGAGGTACGAACGGCCCCGCCACTCCACCGGCGGGCACCAGCCGGGCACGCCGTAGGACGCGCAGACCGCGAGGTCCAACGGAATCGGCGGCGCATCCTCGCGACCGAAGGCCACGCGCTCGCCGCTGGCCACGTCCACGCCGACGATCCAGGTGTTGGCATGCGGCGCCCACTGCCCCGCCGGCACCACGCTGCCGACCAGCCGACGGAACGGCGCCATGTCGGCGGTGCCCTTCGGCAACAGACCGGTGGCGGCGGTGAAGGCCGGGATGCGCCGCTGCAGCCCCAGGCGCGCCAGCGGCAGGCCGGGCCATTGCGCGGCCGGCAGCGGTGGCAGTACGCCGCCGGTGTCGCGGTCATGGTTCCACACGCAGTCCGGCGCCTCGCCGCGCTGGCTCGCGACCATGCGCTCGACCGGGACGCCGGCACCGAGCAGCGCCGACAGCACCGCGCCGCTGGACGTGCCGATCAGGATCTCCGCCTCGCGCGGGTCCCAGTCCAGCGCGCGCTGCAGCGCCGCCAGCGTGGCGATGCTCCAGGCGCCGCCGGCCACGCCACCGCAGCCGATGACCAGGGCGCGCTTCACGCGCGCACCCGCTTGCGGGCGGGCTTGGCGGCTGCGTGAGCGTGCTGCGCCAGGGCATCGAGGCGGCGCTCGTAGTCGCGACGCCCGCTGCGGTCCAGCTTCGACAGGATGCGGTCGTCCCCGAGGGCACGGCGCCCCAGGCGGATCAGCCACTCGGGGGCGAGCTGCATCAGCGCCGCAGCCGGCTTCAGGAAGCCCGGCACCGCGACGAACAGCTGCGGCCGCTGCAGCGCCTGCACCACGGCCGCGGCGACGGCCTCCGGCCCCACGGCGGGGATGCCCTTGCCAGCCTCCTCGGTGCCCGAGGCCAGCTCGGTGCGCACCTTGGACGGCATCACGGCGGTGAAGTGCACCCCGCGGCCACGGTACTCGGCGTCCGCCGCCTCGGTCAGGCCCACCACGGCGAACTTGGTGCCGGTGTAGACCACCGCGCCGGGGATGCCGAAGCGGCCGGCCAGCGAAGCGATGTTGACGATGTGGCCGCTGCCGCGCTCCAGCATCTCCGGCAGCGCCAGTTGCATGCCGTGGATCACGCCGCGGAAGTTGATGTCGATCTGGGCCGTGGACAGCTCGGCGGTTTCATCGAGGAAGGCGCCCATTGGCATGATGCCGGCGTTGTTCACCAGCACGTCGATGGGGCCGAGCGCGCGGCGCGTGGACGTCAGGAAGGACTCGAAGGAGGCGCGGTCGCGCACGTCGAGTTTCGCCGCATGGGCGCCCAGCGGCCGGGCCGCGGCCTGGGCCAGCTTGTCGTCGATGTCGCCGATGGCGACCTGGGCACCCTCGGCCACCAGGGCCTTGGCGATCTCCAGGCCGATGCCGCGCGCCCCGCCCGTCACCGCCACCACCTTGCCGCGCAAACCCTGCCTGGCCATGCCGCCTCCAACCTCGTCATTGAACGATGGCAATATTGGCGCTTCCGCCCGCCCGGCGTGAGACGGCGCTGCGCCATTCCGCTTATCATTTTGCGCCAAGACTCCCGACCGCGGTCTCCATGAAGCTGCCCGCCGACCTCAAGCTGCCGCCCGACATCAACCAGCCCTCGATCCCGGTCTCCTACCTGCAACTGCTGGTAGAGATCATGGCCGAGCGCGGTGTGGGCCAGAGGCAGTTGCTGGCCGGCGTGCCGCTGGATGCGGCGCTGCTGACCGAGCCGGAGGCGCGCATGTCGGCCTTCCAGTGGACCCTGCTCGCCATGAACGGCATCCGCCTGTCCGGTGACCCGGGCCTGGGCTACGAGTACGGCCTGCGCATGCGCCCGACCTCGCATGGCTTCCTGGGCTACGCCACCATGAGCTGCCCCTCCATGCAGGACGCCATGGAGATCACCATCCGCTACGTGCAGGCGCGCCAGCGCAACTTCACCATGGCGCTGCGCCAGGACAACGGTTACGGCGCCATCGAGCTGCGTGAGAAGCATCCCATCCCGGTGCTGCGCTCGTTCTTCATCGAGAACATCCTGCTGGGACTGGCGCGCGGCGGCTCGGCGATCCTGGGCATGGAGCTGCGCGATTTCGCGGGTGCGGAAATCTGCTTCGACTGGCCGGAGCCGCCCTACCACGCCGCCTACCGCGAGCGCCTGCCCCCGATCCGCTTCAACCAGCCCGCCAACCTGCTGCGCTTCCCGCTGCGCTACCTGCAGCTGCGCCCGGTGCTGGCCGACCCACACGCCTCCCGGCAGGCCATCGCGCTGTGCGAGCGCGAGCTGGCCCAGGCCGGCGGCCTGCAGGAGGGTGTCGGCCTGCGCGTCTGCGGCGAACTCGCCCTGGGTCCGGAGGGCGGCTATCCGGGTGTGGATGTCGTGGCGGCGCGGATGCACATGTCCGGCCGCAGCCTCAAGCGCAAGCTGCAGGCCGAGGGCACCTCGTACCTGGCGCTGCTGGAAGAGGTGCGGCAGCGCGACGCGTTACAGATGCTGCGCCACTCGACCCTGGAACTGCAGGAGATCGCCGCGCGGCTGGGCTATACCAATCCGGCCAACTTCACCCGCGCCTTCCGCAAATGGACCGGCGATTCGCCCAGCCAGTACCGTCGCCGGCTGCTGGACGAGAACTCAGGCTAGACTGCGCCGCAGGCAAGGAGACCTCATGGCCAACCCCAACGACACGCTGGCGAAGCTGCTGCGCAAGCAGCCGGCGAAACTGGAATTCCTGTCCGCGCTGTCCGAGGCCGACCGGCAGAAGCTGGCCGGTGACATCGAGCAGGCTCGCCAAGCCCATTCGAAGCACATTCGCGGCAGCATGGAGGAAGCCCTGAACCAGCTACCCTGGCTGCTGCGCGCGCCCATCAAGAAGCTCTTCGGCGTATGAACATCGACCGCGACACCGAGCTGCGCCGCCTGGCGCGCGTGCTGCACCGCGACGCAGCGCAACTGGGCCATCTCGCCGCGCTCGATGGCGCCGGGTTGATGAAGCTGCGCACGCTGATCCAGAACAGCCTGCTGGAGGAATTCTCCGGCCTGTTCGAGAAGATCGCCGCCAGCGGCAAGCTGGCGCCGGACGCGCTCAGCGCCCTGCTCTGCCGCAAGGTCTTTGGTCCCAGCATCACTGCCAACATGTCGTATTACGTGCCGGCCGACCGCGCGGCGCGCATGTGCAAGCACTTCGACGACGAGTTCATGGCCGAGATCGCGCGCGAGCAGATCCCGGAGCGTGCCAAGGAGCAGTTGGAGAAGCTGCCGGTGGACCTGATGCGCGGCGTCACGCGCCAGATGCTGGCCAGCCGTGACTACCACATCATGGGCGGCTTCACCGACTACCTGCCGGAGGAGAAAGCGATGATCCTGATGGAGGAGATCGCCGACCCCGCCGACTCCCTGCGTATTTCCAGCTTCGCGCAGCGCAAGGACCGCGTCGCGCGCCTGACCGCGAAGATGGATGACCAGCAGGTCCGCAGCCTGATCGAAGCCGCCTTCAAGTCGCCGGAGTTCATCAACGAAGTCGGCCTGGTCACCGCGCAGATGCCGCCGAAGGACCAGCAGCGCATGGCGAAACTCAGCGACGCGGTGGACCCCAAGCATCGCGCCACGGCGCGCGGTATTGCGGAGAAGAACGGCACGCTGGAAGCGCTGCAGCCGTTCTTTGGGGCCTGAGCGGTTTCCATCACTCATGTAAGACCAAAAACGTCATGCCGGCTTCCGCCGGTATGACGTACTTCTTCAATCTCCGTCCAGCACTGCGCCCTTGTCGGCGCCGCTGACCAGGCGCGCGAATTTGGCCAGCACGCCGCGGGTATAACGCGCTGCCGGCTGCTTCCATGCGGCACGGCGCTTCGCCAACTCCTCGTCGGACACGTTGACCTGGATCAACTGGTGATGCGCGTCGATGGTGATGCTGTCGCCCTCGCGCAGCAGCGCGATGGGCCCGCCGACGAAGGCCTCGGGCGCGACATGGCCCACCACCATGCCCCAGGTGCCGCCGGAGAAACGGCCGTCGGTGATGAAGCCGACGCTCTCGCCCAGTCCCTTGCCGATGATGGCCGAGGTCGGCGCCAGCATCTCCGGCATGCCGGGGCCGCCGCGCGGGCCGATATAGCGGATCACCAGCACGTCGCCGGCCTGGATACGATCCCCCAGGATGGCTTCCATGGCCTCCGGCTCGGAGTCGAACACGCGTGCGGGGCCGGTGATGACCGGGTTCTTCAGGCCGCTGATCTTGGCCACGGCGCCGTTCGGGGCAAGGTTGCCCTTGAGGATCGCCAGGTGGCCTTCCTTGTACAGGGGTTTGTCGAAGGGGCGGATCACGTCCTGGTCGGCACGAGGCTCGGCGGGAACGTTCGCCAGTTCCTCGGCCAGGGTCTTGCCGGTGATGGTGAGGCAGTCGCCGTGCACCAGCCCCTTCACCAATAGCATCTTCAGCACCTGCGGCACGCCGCCGGCCTGGTGGAAATCCACCGCCACGTAGGCGCCCGAGGGCTTGAGGTTGCACAGCACCGGCACCTTGCGGCGCACGCGCTCGAAGTCGTCCAGCGACCACTCGAGGTCGGCGGCATGGGCCATGGCCAGGAAATGCAGCACGGCGTTGGTGGAGCCGCCGGTAGCCATCACCAGGGCGATGGCGTTCTCGATACTCTTGCGCGTGACGATGTCACGCGGCTTGATGCCCTGCCGGATCGCGTTGACCAGCACCGCGGCGGATTGCGCCACGCTGTCGCCCTTCTCAGGGTCCGGGTTGGCCATCTGCGAGGAGCCCAGCAGCGACATGCCCAGGGCCTCGAAGGCCGAGGACATGGTGTTGGCGGTGTACATGCCACCGCAGGCGCCATGGCTGGGGCAGGCGTTCTTCTCGATGCCGTCGAAGTCTTCACGGCTCATCTTGCCGGCGGTGAAGCTGCCCACCGCCTCGAAGGGCGAAACGATGGTCAGGGCCTGGCCCTTCCAGAAGCCGGGCTTGATGGTGCCGCCGTAGCAGAACAGCCCCGGCACGTTCATGCGCAGCATGGCGATCATGGCGCCGGGCATGTTCTTGTCGCAGCCGCCGATGGCGAGCACACCGTCCATGAACTGCGACTGCACGGCGGTCTCGATGGAGTCCGCGATCACCTCGCGCGACACCAGCGAGAACTTCATGCCCTCGGTGCCCATCGAGATTCCGTCGGTGACGGTGGGGAATCCGAAGGTCTGCGGCATGGCGCCGGCGGCCTTCAGCGCCGCATCCGCGCGGTCGGCCAGCGGGCCCAGGCCGGCGTTGCAGGGGTTCATCGTCGAATGGCCGCTGGCGATACCGACGATGGGCTTGTCGAAGTCCTGGTCGGTGAAGCCCACGGCGCGCAGCATGGCGCGGTTCGGCGAGCGGGCGACGCCCTCGGTGATGTTGCGCGAACGGCTGTTGGAAACCGGCTTGCTGGCGTCGGACATGGCGGACCTGGCGGGTGAGACGGGTGTGCAACCGTATCACGCCAGCCCGCCGGGCGGCCCGGACCCTGCCGGCTGTTGCCGGCAGGGCTTGCCGATGCCGCTAGGGCTTGAACAGCACCCGGTAGTTCAGCTCCACCGTACGCGACTGCAGCACGTTTTGCTGCGCGTCACCGGTGGCTACCTCGAGTTGAGCCTTGTAGTCACCCGGAGGCAGCGTGGTCCGGTTGATGCTCACCACCAGCTTCAGTTCCGGCGGCTCACCGTCGATGCGCGCGGCGAACCAGTCACCGGTCTCGCCGAGGGCCGGGCCGGCGCCGATGCGCTTGGCCTGGTCCTGGTCCACACGCACGGTCAGGGTCTGGGGCGCCGGGGGCGTCGCCTGGTTCTGCACGGCGCTGAAGCTGAGGCTGCTACCCTCCACTTCCAGCCCACTGGCCGGCGGCGGTGGCGCCCGGTCGCAGGCAGCGACCAGGGCCAGCAGCAGGCCGGCGGCGAGAATCCGTGCACCACCCACGGCAGTCTGCATGTCGCTCCCCTCAGCCCTTCGGCTGCGGCACGACGCGCAGGTAGGGCTTGAGTTCCTTCCAGCCCTGCGGGAACAGCTTCTTGGCGTCCTCGTTGTTGACCGCCGGTACGATGATCACGTCATCGCCCTGCTTCCAGTTCACCGGCGTGGCAACCTTGTACTTGTCGGTGAGCTGCAGGGAGTCGATCACGCGCAGCACTTCGTCGAAGTTGCGGCCGGTGCTGGCCGGGTAGGTCAGCGTCAGGCGGATCTTCTTGTTGTGGTCCACGATGAATACCGAACGCACGGTGAAGGTGTCGCTGGCATTGGGGTGGATCATGTCGTAGAGGTTCGCCACCGTCTTGTCGGCGTCGGCGATCAGCGGGAAGTTCAGCGAGGCACCCTGGGTCTCGGCGATGTCCTTGCTCCAGCCGTGGTGGTCTTCCAGCTTGTCCACCGACAGGCCGATGGCCTTGACGTTGCGCTTCTCGAACTCGGGCTTGAGCTTGGCGGTGTAGCCCAGTTCGGTGGTGCAGACCGGCGTGTAGTTGCGCGGGTGGCTGAACAGCACGCCCCAGGAATTCCCCAGCCACTCGTGGAAGCGGATGCGGCCTTCGGTGGTTTCCGCTTCGAAATCGGGGGCGATGTCGCCCAGTCGCAGTGTCATGTGGTTCTCCTGTGGGATACGGGGTGGTGCGGGGGCTCCATGATGCGCCGTTCCCGCGCCAGATCAAGGCATAAGGACAGAACGGATTGGATCATGTCCCATATCCAGACCAGGCAACGCCACCTGCAGTTCCACGACCGTGCCACCGTACTCGCCCTGCTTCCATTGGATACGTCCGCGCAGCAGCTCGGTGCGCGCGCACATGCCGCGCATGCCGATGCCCGGACGGCTGCCCTCGAAGCCGCAGCCGCTATCGGCCACCCGCATGTGCAGGCTGCCGTCGCCGAGCCGGAAGTCCACGCGCAGCTCCGGCGCCTCGCCATGGCGCAGGGCATTGCTGACGGCCTCGCGCAGGATGCGCGCCAGATGGAAGGCGAACAGCGGAGGCACCTCCAGCTCGTCGACGCCCTCGGGATAGACCCAGTGCAGCCGGCAGCCCGCGCGCGCCGTGCGCTGCTGCGCCTCGGCCTCCATCTCGGCCAAGGTGCCACGCAGGCTCACGGCGATGGCCGGATCGAAGATCACCACTTCGCGCAGGTCGGCCAGCGCGGAACGCGCCAGCTCGACGTTGGCCTCGCTCTCGCCGGCGTGGATCAGGGTCAGCAGCTTGCCACCGAGGTCCTCGTGCAGCTCGCGGTGGATGCGCTCGCGTTCCTCCAGCACCGCCTGCTGCCGCTCCAGCTCGCAGCGCTTTTCGAAGCCCTGCTCCAGGCTACGCCGGGCCTCGGCCACGCGCGTCTCGAGCTGCAGGTTGAGTTCTTCCAGGTCACGTCGCGCCACCAGGCTGCGGTCGAGTACACGCCAACCCAGCACGATCAGGAACAGCGGCACGGCGAAGTGCAGCAGGAAGCCGCTGTGACCGTACCAGTTGGCGGAACGCGTCGCAGCCAGCCCGTAGTCGTGCAAGGCCAACAGTAACTGCAGCAGCAGGCCGGCGCAGAGCATCGCCGCATCCCGGCTGTGGTGGCGCCGGCCGTAGGTGTAAGCCAGGACGTAGACCAGGCTCAGCACACTCAGCAGGTTGAAGAAGGCGCCGACGTAGCGCAGCGTCCACCAGCTTCCCAGCAGGTTGCACAGCGTGCCGAGCGCCGCCAGCGCCAGTACGGCGGCCTCGATACGGGGCCGCCGTGCATCGAGGAAGCGGTGGACGAAGACCAATTGCAACGCGCAGGCCCAGTCGATGCTGCTGTGGACCAGCGCCAGCCAGTAGCGTCCCGGCAGGGGCAGGTCACGCACCGACATGTTGGCCCCGAAGACACCCCAGCAGGCCGTGAACAGTGCGAACCACAGGTACAGCGACTGGTCGCGATTGCGCAGGTACAGGGCGAAGCTGAACAGGGCGGTGACTAGGGTCAGCGCAGTCAGGCCGAAACTGATGTCACTCTGCAGCAGCCGGCGCCATTCGTAGGCCGGTCGCAGCTCCTTCAGCGGCCCGACCTCGGGTGGATACAGCACGACGAAGTGGGGATAGCCACGCAGGTAGACATGCACGAGGTTATGCCCGTCATCCGACAGCAGCGGCTGCGGCACGGCGAACAGCAGGGGGCGATTGGCGTTGAAGGCCATCGGCTCCTCGAAGCGCCCGCCGCTGCCGATGAAGCTACGGTTGAAGTAGGCCGCGAGGTTGATGGCGCCGCGCAGGAAGTACAGACCCCAGGGCCCGTCGGCATCCGTCGGCGCCTCGACGCGGAAGCGGTACCAGCCGCTGCTTTCCACGCCGGCCCGGCCGGGTTCGTTCCACTGGTCTGGCAACTGCACCGGACGCCAGCGAGGATCGGCATCATCCGGCAGCTGCATGGAAGGCTCCGGCAGGAATTCACCGGACGACAGGCTCAGGGTCTGGGCCACGGCGGGAGCGCTGGACAGGACCAGGGCCAGCGCCAGAAGCACCGCCGTTGCCCAGCCTCGTCTGTCTCCCCCCACCCTGCCCCCTTTCACTCGCTCTACTGGAATTCTGCCGCCTGGGACGGCGGCGTGCGAGCCTCAGACCGGGGCAGGAAGCGGCGCGCCCAGCTCGACACAGGTACCACCGCCCGGAAGTGGCCGCCAGCGGACTTCGCCGCGCAGCTGCCCGGCACGCGTGCGCATGCGGTTCATGCCGCCGCCAGGCCGGTAGTCGGCATTGCCGCAGCCGTCATCGCGGACCTGCACGCACAAGCCCCCCCCAACCACCGAAACCTGCACCTCGACCTGGTTTGCCCGGCCATGATGCAAGGCGTTGCCAACCGCCTCGCGCAGGATGCGGGCGACGTGGAAAGCGAAGCCGGAGGGTACCTCCAGTTCTTCGGCCTCGGCGGAGTAACGCCAGTCGAGCCGGCAGTGCATACCCTCGGCGCGATGGCGGGCGTCGGTTTCCATCTCTGACAGGGCGCCGCGCAGGCTGATGGCGTCTTCCGGATTCAGCGATACCACCTCGCGCAAGTCGGCGAGCGCGGAGCGGGCCAGGGCCACGTTCTGTTCGTTGCCGGCCGAGTGCACCAGGGTCAGCAGCTTGGCCCCGAGATCGTCATGCAGGTCGCGATGCAGGCGCTCGCGCTCTTCAAGCCGCGCCTGCTCGCGCTCCAGCGTGTAGCGGTGCCGATAAACCTGCTCCACCTCGGCGCGTACCTGCGCCACGCGCCCCTCCAGGCGACGGTTGAGCTGCTCCAGCTCGCGGCGCATGGCCAAGGATCGGTCGATCAGGCGCCAGGCCATGGCGTACAGCAGCAGCGGCACCGCGAAGTGCGCCAGCAACAGCGGATTGAGATAGCGCCCCTCGGCCCCCGCCACGGTCGGCAGGGCATCGCTGAGCACCAGTCCCAGTTCCAGGGCCAGGCCGGCGCAGAGCAGCACCACGTCGGTGCGCGGGCTCAGGCGCCCGCGGCCGATCGCGAAGACCAGGCAGTAGGCGACGCTGATCAGCCCCGGCAGGTGCATCAGGCTGCCCAGGTAGCGCAGCTCCCACCAGCCGCCGAGGAAGTTCACCAGCGTGGCGACCACGGCCAGGCCCAGGGCCACCTGCTCAAGCCGCGGCCGGCGCATGTCGAGGAAGCGGTGGACGAAGATCAGTTGCGAGGCGAACGACCAGTCGATGGCGCTGTGCACCGTCGCCAGCCACCAGCGTCCCGGCAACAGCGGCTGGCTGAAGGCGGTGTAGGCACAGAACACGGACCAGAAGGCCGCGGTCAGGCCGAACCACAGGTACACCGGCTCATCCGGATGACGCCGCCAGAAGCTCAGGCCAAAGCCGCAGGCCACCAGGCTCAGCATCATCAGGCCGAGGCCGGCATGGTTCTGCAACAGGCGGCGGCGCTCGTACTCGGGCTTCAGCTCATCCAACGGGCCCACTTCGAGCGGCGGCAGGCCGGTGAAATTGGGGTAGCCGCGCAGGTAGACGTGCAGGACGTTGGCGTCAGGCCGCAGCAGCGGCGCCGGCACCGTCAGCAGCAGGGCGCGATTGGCGTACAGCGCCATCGGCTCGTCGAAGCTGCCGCCATCACCCAGCATGCTGCGATTGAAGTACACCGTGACGTTGAGGCTGGCGCGCTGCAGGTAGATCGCCCAGGCCTCTCCTCCGGACTGCAGTCCGGCGAGACGGAAGCGGTACCAGCCGGCGCTGCCACCGGCGAAGCGTTCATCGCCGCGCCAGACGTCCGGCAGGACGACCGGCCGCCAGCGCGGATCGACGTCGTCCGGCAGCGCCATGGCGGCCTCCGGCAGGAAGTCGCCCGAGGTCAGCAACTGCGCGGTGTCGGCGCGCGCCTGGCCCGTGGCTGCCCCGGCTGCCAGCAGCAGGAGCCACGCCCACAGTCCCCGCCACCGCACGGACTTCCCGACCACGCACGCCCCCGGCGCTCGCAGCGCCCTTTTTCTCAGGCGGATTGTGCCTTGTGGCGGAAGCGCGCGGCGAGCCCCACCGCGGCGACGGCCAGGCCGACGGTCAGGCCCCACCAGACGCCGTCCGGCCCCAGCGGGGTATGGAAGGCCAGCCACCAGCTCACCGGGAAGCCCACGGCCCAGTAGGCGACCACGGTGATCAGCATCGGCAGCCGCGTGTCCTTGATACCGCGCAGGGCGCCGTTGGCGGTGACCTGCACGGCGTCGAAGAACTGGAAGGCCGCGGCCAGCCACAGGAACTTCACGGCCAGGGCACCGATCTCGGCGTCGGCGGTGTAGAGCCGCACGATCAGGGTGGCCAACAACAGCATGATCAGGGCGTTGGACGCCGCATTGATCAGGCCCAGCTGCATGCCGACGCGGCCACGGAAGCGCACCTCGGCCGCGCCCAGCTCCGCACCCACGGCCTGCCCCACGCGCACCGTGGCGGCCAGGCCGATGCCCATGGGGATCATGAACATCAGCGCGGCGAAGTTGATCGCCACCTGGTAGGCCGCCACGGTGGATTCGCCGAACAGCGACATCTGCATGGCCGCCATCACGAACAGGCCGGCCTCGGCCGCCAGGATCAGGCCGATCGGCAGCCCCAGGCGCAGCACCTCGGCGGAATCAGCCGCCGGCCGGGTCAGCCCTCCTTCGAACAAGCGCACCGGCCGCAACGCCGGGCGCAGGTGGTACTGCAGCGCCAGGGTCCCCGCCATCGCCAGGGCGGCGATGGACGTGGCCCAGCCGCAGCCCGGCGCCCCCAGTGCCGGCAGACCCCAGTGCCCGAACAGCAGTCCCCAGGCCAGCAGGCCGTTGACCACCAGGCCGACGACGCCGGCCAGCAGGATCGGCCGCGGCTGGCCCAGGCCTTCGGCGGTGTAGCGCAGCACGAACCAGCCGGTGAAGCCGAAGGCGCTCCAGGACAGCGCGTGCAGGAACTCGATGGCGGTGCGCGCGGTTTCCGGCGGCAGGCCGAGCCGCCCGATCAGGGGGGCGGCGGTCAGGCGCAGCAGCAGCCACCACAGCGCCGCCACCGCCAGGCCCAGGGGCAGCAACTCGCGCAGGAAGACGCCGGTATCGGCCGCGGGGCGGCCGGCGCCGGCACGCTGGGCGACGATCGGCGAGCAGGCCATCAGCACGCCGTGGAAGAAGATGAAGAACAGCACGGCGTAGTTGGAGCCCACCGCGACCGCGGCCAGGGCCTGCGCCCCGAGCTGGCCGGCCAGGATCGTGTCCACCGTGCCCATGCCCACGGCGGCGATCTGGGCCGCCATCAGCGGCAGGGCCAGCTTCAGGTTGGCGCCGGCTTCGCGGCGGAACGACGCGCCGGGCGGCAAATGGGGCGAATCGGTCACGAGCGGATCACGGGTGCTGCGGCGGGCGCGAAGTGTACTGCATGCACGCAGCCCGGCCGCCGCGCAGGCACAATGGCGGCCGCCATGACCGCCCCCATGCAAATCGTCTTCGTCACCTGCCCGGCCGAGAGCGCCGAGGGGCTGGCGCGGGCGCTGGTGGAGGCCCGCGTCGCCGCCTGCGTCAACGTGCTGCCGCGGGTGGTCTCGGTGTACCGCTGGCAGGACGCGGTACAGCGCGACGAGGAGGCCCTGCTGCTGATCAAGGCGCCGTCGGCGGGCTTCGAGGCCCTGCGCCAGGCGGTGCTGGCCCAGCACCCCTACGAACTTCCCGAGATCGTCGCGGTCAACCCCGACGTCGTTCATCCACCGTATCTCGACTGGATTCTCGCTTCATGCCGCTGATCCGCACGCTGCTGTTGGCCCTGGCCTGCAGCCTTGCCACGGGCGCCATCGCCCGCCCGCTGTTCTCGCCCCAGCCGACCGAGGAGGGCCTGCTGCCGGTCGAGGAGGCCTTCCAGTTGCTGCCGGCCCGGCGCCAGGCGCAGACGCTGAAGCTGGAATGGAACATCGCCCCCGGCTATTACCTGTACCGCGGCCAGCTGGCCTTCGAGGTGCTGACGCCGCAGGGCTTCCGCCTGGCGCCGCCGCGCCTGCCCAAGGGCGAGACCATCCAGGACCCGGAGTTCGGCAAGGTCGAGGTCTATCGCGGCATCCTCGCCGCCGAGTTCGACCTGCCCCCGGGCATGAAGGGCGCGCTGAAGCTGCGCGTGCACTACCAGGGCTGCGCCGACCTCGGCATCTGCTACCCGCCCCAGCAGCAGCAGCTCGCGGTGCCCGCGGCGGTGCGCTCATGACGCGCCGCGGCTGGCTGGCCGCGGGCTTCGTCGTCGCCGGCATGGCGGCGATGTCGGCGGGCTTCCTCGCCTCCGGCTGGTGGATGGGCGGCAGCCGCATGCAGGGCGAACCGGCGCCCGCGATAACGCTGACCGATCTCAACGGGCAGACGCGCACCCTGGCCGAGTGGCAGGGCAAGCTGCTGCTGGTGAACTTCTGGGCTACCTGGTGTGCCCCCTGCGTCGACGAGATCCCGCTGCTGGTGGAGGCGCAGGCGCGCTATGGCGCCAAGGGCCTGCAGGTGGTGGGGCCGGCGTTCGACGAGCCCGAGCCGGCCAAGGCCATGGCGCAGCGCCTGCGTATCAATTACCCGATCTCGGCCGACCTAGCGCAGGCCGACGCGGCCGCTCGTGCACTGGGCAACCACAACGGCATGCTGCCCTATACCGTGTTGATTTCACGGGACGGACGCGTCCTGAAGACGGTTCTGGGCAGCCTGACGCGCGAACAAATCGATACACTTGTGCAGGAACACTTGTAGGCTGGATCGCACAAGCATCTCCCCCTGAACGTACGGTATCTTGCACCGAATTGCAGCGAACTTGCCTTTTCGGCTTGGCTGACGGCAGAATCTGGGCACTTCGCACCGGAAAACGCCTGCTTGAGCCACCTGCTCCTCATCAACGGCCCCAATCTGAACCTGCTCGGCACCCGCGAGCCCGGTATCTACGGCTCGGCGACGCTGGCCGACATCGAGAAGGGGCTGGCTGAGGAAGCCCAGCAGCTGGGCCACCGGCTCTCGGCCTTCCAGAGCAACCAGGAAGGCCAGATCGTGGAGCGTGTCCACCAGGCCCGTGCCGAGGCCGTGGACTTCATCCTGATCAATCCCGCTGCCTTCACGCATACCAGCATCGCCATCCGCGACGCGCTGCTCGGGGTGGCGATCCCCTTCATCGAGGTGCACCTGTCCAACGTGCACGCTCGTGAACAGTTCCGGCATCACTCGTATTTTTCCGACATCGCCGTCGGCCAGATCGTGGGCCTGGGCCCGCTGGGCTATCGACTCGCCCTGCAGGCTGCCCACGAACGACTTTCAAAGCGCTGACACCAACAGACAAAAGCTCCCGGGAGGGACATTCAAATGGATTTGCGCAAGATCAAGACCCTGATCGACCTCGTCGAGCAGTCCGGTATCTCCGAGCTGGAGGTCAAGGAGGGCGAGGAATCGGTCCGCATCAGCCGCAACACCGGTCCGGTGACGCAGTACCTGACCGCGCCGGCGATGATGCCTGCCGGCCTGCCCGCTCCGGTTGCGGCCGCGCCCGTTGCCGCCGCCGCGCCTGCCGCGGCCCCGGCCGCCGCACCGCGCGCCGTGGACAATCGCCACATCGTCAAGGCGCCGATGGTCGGCACCTTCTACCGCTCGCCTTCGCCGGGCGCCAAGTCCTTCGTCGAGGTCGGCCAGACCGTCAAGGCCGGCCAGGTGCTGTGCATCATCGAAGCGATGAAGATGCTCAACCAGATCGAATCCGACAAGGCTGGCGTGGTCGTGGAAATCCTGGCGGACAACGAGAAGCCGGTGGAATTCGACCAGCCGCTGTTCGCGATTGAGTAAGCGGCTCCGGCCATGAAAGAGATCAAGAAAATCCTCATCGCCAATCGCGGTGAGATTGCGCTGCGCATCCTGCGCTGCTGCCGCGAGATGGGCATCAAGACGGTGGCGGTGTATTCCACCGCCGACCGCGAGCTCAAGCACGTGGCGCTGGCGGACGAGGCCGTGTGCATCGGCCCCGCGCCGGCGACCAAGTCCTACCTCAACATGCCGGCGCTGATCGCCGCGGCCGAGATCACCCAGGCCGACGCGATCCACCCCGGCTACGGCTTCCTGTCCGAGAACGCCGACTTCGCCGAGTCGGTGGAGAAGTCCGGCTTCATCTTCATCGGCCCGCGTCCGGAAACCATCCGCATGATGGGCTCCAAGACCAACGCCAAGGCCGAGATGATCGCCGCCGGCGTGCCCTGCGTGCCCGGCTCCGACGGCATCCTCCCCGAGGACGAGGCCGAGTGCCTGGCCATCGCCGAGAAGGTCGGCTACCCGGTGCTGATCAAGGCCGTCTCCGGCGGCGGCGGTCGCGGCATGCACGTGGTGCGCAAGGCCGAGGAACTGATCGTCAAGATCCAGATGGCCCGTACCGAAGCGCTGAACGCCTTCAAGGATGCCTCGGTGTTCATGGAGAAGTACCTGGAGGCGCCGCGTCACGTGGAGTTCCAGGTGCTGTCCGACGGCCAGGGCAATGCCATCCACCTCGGTGAACGCGACTGCTCGATGCAGCGCCGTAACCAGAAGGTGGTGGAGGAATCCCCTGCTCCCGGCATCACGCAGAAGCAGCGCGACGAGATCGGCCAGCTCTGTGCCGACGCCTGCGTGCGTATCGGCTATCGCGGCGCCGGCACATTCGAGTTCCTCTACGAGAACGGCCAGTTCTACTTCATCGAGATGAACACGCGTATCCAGGTGGAGCACCCGGTGACCGAGCTGGTCAGCGGCGTCGACCTGATCCGCGAGATGATCAAGATCGCCGCGGGCCGTCCTTTGAAGAAGCTGCAGAAGCACGTGCGCCTGCGCGGCCACGCGATCGAATGCCGCATCAACGCCGAGAACCCGCGCACCTTCATCCCCTCGCCCGGCGAGATCAAGAAATACCATGCGCCCGGTGGTCCCGGCGTGCGTCTGGATTCGCACATCTACAACGGCTACAAGGTCCCGCCCAACTACGACTCCATGATCGGCAAGCTGATCACCTGGGGTCCGGATCGCAAGTCCGCCATCGCGCGCATGCGCCAGGCGCTGGCGGAAATGATCATCGAGGGCATCCAGACCAACATCCCGCTGCAGAGCCGCATCATGCGCGACGGGGTGTTCCGCGAAGGCGAGCACAACATCCATTACCTGGAAGACATGCTGGCCCAGTGGCAGACCGAGTGATCGCTGCATGAAACGAAGAAGGCCCGGCATTGCCGGGCCTTCTTCGTTGCGGATGAGGACCTACTTCCGCTTCACGCGCTCCATCAGGCGCTTCTTCTTCTTGATCTGTCGGCCGGTCAGCTGGTTCTTGCGGCCCTTGAAGGGGTTCTCGCTGGTCTTGAAGGACAGCACCAGCGGAACGCCGACCAGGTTGAAGGCATCACGGAAACGGTTGGTCAGGTAGCGCTTGTAGACGTCCGGCAGCTTCTCGGTCTGGTTGCCGTGCACGACGATCTTGGGCGGGTTCTGGCCGCCCTGGTGGGCATAGCGCAGCTTGATGCGGCGCCCCAGTACGGCCGGCGGCTGGTGCTGCTCCACCGCCTTCTCCAGCACCTTGTTCAGGTCCGGAGTGGACATCTCGCGCATGGTCGCCTCGAAGGCGTCCTGCACGAAGCCCATGAGTTCGCCCACACCGGTGCCGTGGCGCGCCGAGATGTAGCGCACCGGGGCGTAGTCGAGGAACGGCATCTTCAGCGTGACCTGGTAGCGCACCTGCTCGCGCTCGTCGGGCTGCAGGCCGTCCCACTTGTTCACGGCGAGGATCATGGCGCGGCCGCGCTGCGCTACCAGGCCCAGCAGGCGCGCGTCCTGCTCGCTGACGTCGTTGTGGGCGTCGAGCACGGCGATCACCACGTGGGCGCGCTCGATCGCGTCCAGCGTCTTGACGATGGAGAACTTCTCCACCGCCTCCCAGACGCGGGCACGGCGACGGATGCCGGCGGTGTCGATCAGGGTGAACTTGCGATCGTCGTACTCGAAGGGCACGGCGATGGCGTCACGCGTGGTGCCGGGCAGATCGGCCGCGACCACGCGCTCCTCACCCAGCAGGCGATTGACCAGGGTCGACTTGCCGACGTTGGGTCGGCCGACGATGGCGACGCAGATACCGTCCTGCGGCTGCGGCGGCTGCGTTTCCGGCACGTCCTTGAGCATCTCGCGCAGCAGGGCCGAGACGCCGTCGCCATGCGCAGCGGAGATCGGCACCGGCTCGCCCAGGCCCAGGGAGTAGAAGTCACCGGCGACGGTGGTCTTGGGCTGCCCTTCGGCCTTGTTCACTAGCAGGGTCAGGGGCTTGCCGAGCTTGCGCAGCTGCTTGGCGATGGCCTCGTCCGGCCCCAGGCGGCCCTTGAGACCGTCCACCAGGAACAGCACCTGGTCGGCCTCCTGCAGCGCGATCTGCGCCTGCTCCTCGGCCAGCGCCGCCAGCGGATCGGAGGATTCCGGCATCAGTCCGCCGGTATCGACCACGATGAAGGTCTTGTTCTCGAAGGTGCCGGTGCCGTACTGGCGATCGCGGGTCAGGCCCGGGAGATCGGCCACCAAAGCGTCGCGCGTCCCCGTCAGCCGGTTGAAAAGGGTCGACTTGCCGACGTTGGGGCGGCCGACCAGGACGATCGTGGGAAGCGTATTCATGACACTCATCATACCGGCAGAAACGAAAAGGCGAGCCGCGAGGCCCGCCTTTTCACCGCCAAAGCGTTTACTTGAGGTGGACCGCGGCGATACGGCCGGTGCTGTTCATCACGTAGAGCAGGTCGTCGCCGCTGACCAGCGCGGCGCGGATCGGGTCGCTGCCCTCGCGCGAACGGCCGACGATCTTGCCGTCCTTGGGGTCCAGCCAGTGCAGGTAGCCCTCGAAGTCGCCCAGCACGACCCAGCCCTTGTAGGAGACCGGCGGCGACAGGCGGCGATTGAGCAACGCTTCCTGCTTCCAGGCGGCGGCGCCGGTACGGGCATCCAGTGCCCAGACCACGCCGGCCTCGTCGGTGACGACCACGAAGTCGCCGGCCTCGGCGAAGCCGGTGTAGCTCTTGATCGAGCGGCGCCACAGCACCTGGCCGGTGTCGCCGTCCAGGCAGGCCACTTCACCGCCGAAGCTGGCGGCGAACAGGTCCTTGCCGTTGTCGAGCAGGCTGGCGTCGACGTCGGTCAGGCGCTCCAGCTCGGTACGGCCGCTGGGCACGGCGACGACCTGCTCCCACTCGGGGGTGCCGTCGGAGAGCTTGAGTGCCGCCAGGCGGCCGTTGTCGAAACCGATGTAGACGCGGTTGCCGGCCACGAGTGGCGTCGACATGCCGCGCAGGGTCAGGTTGGGGACGGTGCGGTCCTGCAGCCAGACGCGATCGCCGCGGGTGGCGGTGAGACCGTAGACACGACCGTCGCCGCTGCGGGCCACGATGATGTCGCCGTTGCCCACCGGGGCCGACATGACCTCGCTGGACACGCTGCGGCGCCACTTTTCCTTGCCGTCGGCACGGGACAGGGCGATCACCTCGGCGTCGAGGGTGCCGACCAGCACCAGGTCGCCGGACACGCCGGGACCGGAGATCACGCGGCTTTGCGTGCTGGTCTCCCACAGGCGCTTGCCGGTCTTGGGCTCGAAGGCATAGACACGGCCGGTGGTGTCGGCGGCGAACAGGGCATCGGCCTCCAGCGCCAGGCGCAGGCCACCGAATTCGCCCTTGCTGCCGTTGCCGGCGGAGTGGCTCCAGACCGTCTGCGGCTTGACCGCCGAGGCCTCGATGGTGGTGAGCTTGGCCGGCTCGCGCACCTTGCCCTTGCTGGAGCAGGCCGCGGCGGCGGCCGCGAGCAGCAGGACCAGCAGGACGCGGGAGGTCTTCATGACTGCACCGCGAGATCATCCAGCTTGCGCTGGAGGAGTTCGGTGGCGCCCGGCTTGTCGGCCTGCGCCTTCAGGGCCTTCTCGTAGGCCTGGCGGGCCGCATCGCGGTCACCCTGGGCCAGCTTGATGTCGCCGCGCAGTTCGTCGAACAGGTGGGCGTACTCGCCGGCGTCGCCGTCGAGCTGCTTGATGGCGTCCTCGGGCTTGCTCTGCGCCCAGAGCACGCGGGCCTGGCGCAGGCGCGCGAGGCGCTGCATGCCGGCGTCCTTGCTGTTGGCCGTGACCCACTGCAGCTGCTTGAGGGCCTCGTCCAGCTTGCCGGCTTCGACCGCCCGGGCGGCCAGCAGCAGCGCGGCGTCGGTGGCGTAGGGCGAAGCGGCGAAGTCCTTCAGCAGCTTGTCGCCGGCGGCCTGGGCGTCATCACCCTTGCCAGCCTCGACCGCCTTCTTCATGTCCTCGTAGATCTGCGAGGCCTGCTCGGACTGGCTGGTCTTGTGGCTCTTCCACTGCTCCCAGCCGACGATGCCGGCCAGGCCGATACCCAGGCCGACCACCAGAGCCATCCAGTTTTCCTTCCACCAGCGCTTGAGGTTCTCGACCTGTTCTTCGTCGTCGTAATGAGTCGTCACGTGGGTTTCTCGCTGAGTTCCAGCAGACCTGCCAGGTGGGCCGGGAGTTCCGGCCAACCCAGGGTTTGCTGTTGGGATTCGTTGCTACGCAGGGATTTTACTTGAATGCGCTTTTCCGCTGCTTCCTGGTCGCCGAGGATCAGGGCCAGGCGGGCACCGCTCTTGTCGGCACGCTTGAGCTGCGCCTGGAGCTTGCCGCCGCCGGCATGCAGCACCATGCGCAGGCCCGGCAGGCGGTCGCGCAGGGTTTCGGCCAGCTTGCGGGCCTCACGCTGGGCATCGTCACCCAGCCAGCAGAAGTAGACCTGGGCCGCGCCGTCCGGCAGCGCCGCCGCCTGGGCGTTGAGCAGCAGGATCAGGCGCTCGACGCCGCTGGCCCAGCCCACGGCCGGGGTCGGCGTGCCGCCGAGCTGCTGCACCAGGCCGTCGTAGCGGCCGCCGGCGCAAACCGTGCCCTGGGAGCCGAGCTGGGTGGTGGTCCACTCGAACACGCTGCGGCAGTAGTAGTCCAGGCCGCGCACCAGGCGCGGGTTGACGGTGTAGGCGATGCCCAGGTCGTCCAGGCCCTGGCGCAGGCCGTCGAAGTGGGCGCGCGACTCGTCGTCGAGGAAATCCAGGATGCTCGGGGCCTCGGCCAGCAGGGCCTGGGTCTGGGCCGACTTGGAGTCCAGCACGCGCAGCGGGTTGGTCTGCAGGCGACGCTGGGAGTCCGCGTCCAACGCGGACAGGTGCTTCTCCAGGTGGCTGACCAGGGCGGCGCGATAGTTCTGCCGGGTCTCGCTGCTGCCCAGGGAGTTCAGCTCCAGCGTCAGGTCCTTGAGGCCCAGGCGCTTGAACAGGCGGGCGGACAGGGCGATCAGCTCGACGTCGATGTCCGGCCCGGCCATGCCGTAGGCCTCGACGCCCAGCTGGTGGAACTGGCGGTAGCGGCCGGCCTGCGGGCGCTCGTGGCGGAACATGGGCCCGGCGTACCACAGGCGCTGCTGCTGGTTGTGCAGCAGGCCGTGCTCCAGGCCAGCGCGCACGCAGGCAGCGGTACCTTCCGGACGCAGCGCCAGCATGTCGCCCTCGCGATCCTGGAAGGCGAACATCTCCTTCTCGACGATGTCGGTGACCTCGCCGATGGAACGCTTGAACAGCGCCAGCTGCTCGATGATGGGCAGGCGGATCTCGCCGTAGCCGTAGCCATTGAGGATGTCCGCGGCAACGGCGTGGAAGTGCTGCCACTGCGCGGTGGCAGGGGGCAGCACGTCATTGAAGCCCTTAACGGACTGGAACAGGTTGGCCATGGGGTCAGGAGGTCTTGGCAGCCTTGCGGGCAGCGAGCTTTTCGCGCACGAGCTTCTCGAGCACGTCGACCAGCTCGTCGTTGTGCGCCTTGTGCTGGATCTTGCCGTCGACATAGATCGAGTTGGGGCGGCCGCCGGCGACGCCGATGGCGGCTTCCCTCGCCTCGCCCGGGCCGTTGACGACGCAGCCGATCACGGCCAGGTCCAGCGGCTCGTCGATCTCGTCGAAGCGGCGCTCGAGTTCAGCGACGGCCTTGATCACGTCGAAGTTCTGGCGCGAACAGGACGGGCAAGCGACGAGGTTGATGCCGCGGTTGCGCAGGTGCAGGGACTTGAGGATGTCCCAACCCACCTTCACTTCCTCGATGGGATCGGCGGCCAGCGAGACGCGGATGGTGTCGCCGATGCCGTCGGCCAGCAGCATGCCCAGGCCGATGGCGGACTTGACCGCGCCGGCGCGCAGGCCGCCGGCCTCGGTGATGCCCAGGTGCAGCGGCTGGTCGATCATCTTGGCGAGCTTGCGGTAGGCCTCTACCGTCATGAAGACCTCGGAGGCCTTCAGCGAGACCTTGAAGTCGTCGAAGCTGTGCTTCTGCAGGATTTCGATGTGGCGCATCGCCGACTCCACCAGGGCGTCGGAGTTGGGCTCGCCGTATTTTTCCTGCAGGTCGGCTTCCAGCGAACCGGCGTTGACGCCGATGCGGATCGGGATGCCGTGGTGCTTGGCGCAGGCGATGACCTCGGCCACCTTGCGATCGTTGCCGATGTTGCCGGGGTTGATGCGCAGGCAGTCGGCGCCGGCCTCGGCCGCGGCGAGACCACACTTGTAGTTGAAGTGGATATCGGCAACCAGGGGCACGTAGCCGACCTGCTTCTTGATCTTGCCGAAAGCTTCGGCGGCCTTCAGCGTCGGCACCGAGACGCGCACGATGTCGGCACCCGCCTTCACCGCCGACTGGATCTGCGCCACGGTGGCGGCAACATCCTCGGTGTCGGTGTTGGTCATGGTCTGCACCGCGACCGGGGCATCGCCGCCCACGGTCACGCGACCGACGCGGATCGGCCGCGACTTGCGCCGCAGGATCTGGTGGTGGCTCTTCATCGCCATGCGAGTGAACCCCGGTCCCGGATCAGCGTGCCGGCAGCGTGAAGCGCGCGGTCTTGTTGTCGCGCTGGAACGGCTGCGTGTCGAAGGGCTTGCCGCCGAACTCGACCTGCACCGCGGGCGCGTTGCCGAGGAACACGTTCAGCGGCAGTGCGCCATTGAGCACGTGCGATTCGTTCGGCTGCGCCAGCCCGTTGAACAGGGCCTTGCCGCCCGCGTCGTCCACGCGCACCCAGGAGGTGGCGTTGAACTTCAGCACGACAGAGCCAGGCCCGGGGATGACGGCCGGAGCGGCCGGCGTGGGGGTGGTGGGCGCGGCCGCAGGAGCAGCGGCCGTGGCCGGAGCCGTGGCAGCGCTTGCGTCGACCGGGGCGCCAGCGGTGGCGTCCGGTGCGGCAGGAGCGGGCACCTCGGCTGGCGTGGCGGCAGGCACGGCGATATCGGCACCGGGCACCACGGTCGGCTCGCTGGCCGCGGGAGCGGTGGCCAGGCCCGCATCGCGCGTCTGCACCGGCGGCTGGCCGCCGGTGTTGCGTGCCACCCAGACCACGGCGCAGACCAGCACGGCGATCACGGCGCCAACCAGGGCCAGCGTTACCGGCAGGCGGCTGGCGGAGCCCAGATCGGCGCCGGATGCCAGGCGCAGTTTCGCCGGCGGCAGCGGCTGGCGCGGCGCCACGCGGGCCTGGTAGGCGTCGAGCAGGGTCTTCTCGGGAAGGTCGAGCACCTTGGCGCACTTGCGGTAGTAGCCGCGCACGTAGACCGGCTCCAGCAGCGCGCTGAAGTCGTCGCGCTCCAGGGCCTCGATGGTGCTGTACGAGAGCTTGGTGACGCCGGCCAGCTCATCGAGCGACAGGTGCATGCGCTCGCGCCCCTGGCGGATCATCGCACCGGGGCTGGCCTCCGTGGCCGTTGCGGGCTGCTCGCCCGTGGTCTGGGTTTCGTTTTCAGCGTTCATCGTTCTGGTGGTTCTTCAGCATCATGGCGGCTTCCACGGAATCGGGAAACTCGCGCTTCAATCGGATCTGGTACTTGCGTGCGGCATCCCAGTCGCCGAGGCCGATCTCGGCCTGGGCCGCCTGCCACAGCATCTGCGGAGATACCGGCGCGCCGGACTGTTCGTAGCGCTGCGTGAAGGCGCGTGCGCGCAGATAGTCCTGCTTCTCGACGCACAGGGCGATCATCTGCGACAGCGCGTCGGGAAACCCGGGGTTGATGCGCAGGGCCTCGCGCAGGTAGCTCTCGGCTTTCTCGGGGTCCTTGCTGCGGAAGCAGACTCCGGCGTTGGTCCAGGCTACCTCGGGCGTGGCATAGCGACGGTCGCGCACGGCCTGCAGGAAGTACTCCACGCCCTCGGCGTTCTTGCCTCGGCCGCAGAGGAAGGCGCCGAAGTTGTTGCGCACCTGGGAGTCATTGGGGTTCAGCGACAGCGAGCGGCGGTAGCTGCGCTCCGCCGGTTCGGCTTCGCCGCGCTGCTGGTAGACGAAGGCCAGCGTCGCATGGGTCAGGGCGTTGGAGGAGTCCTGCTCCAGGGCACGCTGCAGCTTTTCCTCGGCCAGTTGCAGCTGGCCGTTGCGCGCATAGTCGATACCCAGCTGGGTGTTGATGCGCGAGGCTTCCTGCTTGTTGCCACGATTGCCGCCGGAGGAGACGCAGGCACCCAGGAGGGCCGCGAGCAGCACCACGGCCAGGAGGCGCATCAGCCCAGCCTCACGGGAATATCGCGCAGGCGGTTCTTCTGCTTGGACTGCACGCGACCCACGAGCTGGCCGCAGGCGGCGTCGATGTCGTCGCCACGCGTCTTGCGGGTGGTGGTGATGATGCGCTTGGCGCGCAGCACCTCGCCGAAGGCACGGATCGCTTCCGGCTTGGAGCGCTGGTAGTCTGAGCCCGGGAAGGGGTTGAAGGGGATGAGATTCACCTTGGCCGGCATGTTGCCCAGCAGCTTGGCCAGGTCGCGCGCCAGCGCGGGGGAATCGTTGACGCCGTCGAGCATGACGTACTCGTAGACGATATGCGTCTTGCGGTCCTTGCCTTCGACGTAGCGACGGCAGGCGGCCATCAGCTCTTCGATGTTGTACTTGCGGTTGATCGGCACCAGCTCGTTGCGCAGGGCGTCGTTGGGCGCGTGCAGCGATACGGCCAGGGCGGTGTCGACGTCGCCGCGCAGTCGGTCCATGAACGGCACGAGGCCGGAGGTGGAGACCGTGACCTTGCGCTTGGACATGCCGAAGCCGAAGTCGTCCAGCAGGATGCGGATGGCGGGCAGCACGGCGCCGTAGTTGGCCAGCGGCTCGCCCATGCCCATGAACACGATGTTGGAGATGACGCGGTCGTTCTGGAAGTCACCGCCCAGCGTGCGGGCGGCGAACCAGACCTGGGCGATGATCTCGGCCGTGGTCATGTTGCGGTTGAGGCCCTGTTGCGCGGTGGAGCAGAACGAGCAGTCCATGGCGCAACCGACCTGCGAGCTGATGCACAGCGTCGCACGGCCTTCCTCGGGAATGTAGACGGTTTCGATGGCGTTGCCGCCGTCGAGGCGCAGCACCCACTTGCGGGTGCCGTCCTGGGAAACTTGCTCGGCGATCAGCTCGGGCGTGCGAATCTCGAAGCGTTCGGCCAGCTTGCCACGCATCTCCTTGGAGACGTTGGTCATGCCGTCGAAGTCGCCCTGCCCGCGCCGATAGATCCAGTGCATGATCTGGTCGGCGCGGAAGGGCTTCTCGCCGGCCTCCGCGAAGCGCGCGCGCAATTCCGTCCGGTCGAGACCGAACAGGTTGACGGGGCTGCTGGCGGAGGCGGCGGTCATCGTCTTAACGCGTACGCGGGCAGAGCTCGGTCACGCGGAAGAAGTAGCTGATCTCGCGCTTGGCGCTGTCGACGCTGTCCGAACCGTGGACGGCGTTCTCGTCGATCGAGCTGGCGAAGTCGGCGCGGATGGTGCCCGGCGCAGCCTTCTTCGGGTCGGTGGCGCCCATGATGTCGCGGTGGGCCAGGACGGCGTTCTCGCCTTCCAGCACGGACACGACGATCGGGCCGCTGGTCATGAAGCTGACGAGGTCCTTGAAGAAGCCGCGCGCGCTGTGCTCGGCGTAGAAGCCTTCAGCCTCGCCCGGGGTCAGGTGCTTCATGCGCGAAGCGACGATCTTCAGGCCGGCCTTCTCGAAGCGGTTGTAGATGTCGCCGATGTGGTTCTTGCCGACTGCGTCCGGCTTGATGATGGAAAGGGTGCGTTCGACAGCCACGGGTGAAACTCCTTGAAAAGGCGGGAGGAAGCGGGCACAGACCAGCCGATTGCGATCCGGCCGGGGCTATAAGCCCTCGTAAAACAAGGAATTGTAAAGGGTATTGCCGCACTGCGGCAATTGTATGAAGGCGGATATTTCCGCCTACGGGCCCGAGTGAGGCTTCAGACGGTGAAGCTTTCGCCGCAGCCGCACTCGCCCTTGACGTTGGGATTGAGGAATTTGAAGGCCTCGTTCAGCCCCTGTTTCTGGAAGTCCAGGGTCAGGCCGGAGAGCACCGGCAGGTGCTCGGGATTGATCACGATCTTGGCCCCGTGCTGCTCGAACACTTCCTCGCCCGGCTTTACTTCATCCGCATAATCAATGACGTAGGCGTATCCGGAGCAGCCGGACTTGCGCACGCCGAGGCGCAGGCCGAGGCCCTTGCCGCGGTTGGCCAGCTGGGTTTCGATACGCCGGGCGGCGCTGGGGGTCAGTTGAATCGTCATGCCAAGCTCATCTGTCGTTCCAGGGCCAGGACGGCGTCCTCACCCAATAAGGCACATTGGGCCTTGTCGTCGCTGATTTCAAGCGCAGCCCTCAGATCGGCCGCCGACAGCTGGAGTTCCCCGGCCGAGCGGCCTTCCAGCCAGCCCGCCAGCCACTCGCCCACCGCCAGGGTGACCGGGCAGCCATAGGCCTGCCAGGCGGCGCGGACGATGCGCCCGCCCTCCAGTTGGGCCTGCAGGCGCAGGCGCAGGGCGCCCGCCGGACTGCCGGCGTGGGCGGTGACGGCGTCGTCCGGCAGGGTGGTGGCATGCCGCGGAGCGGCAAAGGCGGCCCAGACCGGGGCGGCGTAGCCGTGGGCGTTGAGCGGCGGCGGCATCAGGGCGGCGGTGCCGCTGCCGGCGATCCGGCGCAGGCTGCCGACCGCGCCGATCACCCGCGCGGCGGCCTGGTCAATCTCCGCCGGGGTGGTGCCGCGGCCTAGGGAGAAGCGCAGCGAGGCGCCGGCCAGTTCATCGTCACGCCCCAGCGCGCGCAGCACATAGGACGGCTCGCGCGTGGCCGAGGAGCAGGCAGAGCCGCTGGAAACGGCCAGATCGCCCAGGCTGGCGCGCAGGCTTTCGCCCTCCACGCCCTCGAAGGAGAGGTTAAGGATGCCGGGGGCACGGGATTTCGGGTGGCCGTTGAGGTACAGGCCCGGCAGGGCCTGCTGCAGCTGATGCTGCAGTTGATCGCGCAAGGCGGCCAGGCGCGGGCCCTCCCCCGCCAGCTGCTCGCCGGCAATGCGACAGGCTTCGCCGAAGCCGGCGATCTGATGGGTGGGCAGCGTGCCGGAGCGCATGCCCTGCTCGTGGCCGCCGCCGTGCAGTTGGGGGCTGAGGCGCGCGCGCGGGCGCTTGCGTACGAACAGGGCGCCGATGCCCTGCGGGCCATAGAGCTTGTGGGCCGACAACGACAGCAGGTCGATGGGAGTGCGCGACAGGTCGATCGGCAGCTTGCCGGCGGCCTGCACGGCGTCGACATGGAACAGGATGCCGCGCTCACGCAGCAAGGGCGCCAGGGTCTCCACCGGGTTGATCACGCCGGTTTCGTTGTTGACCCACATCAGCGAGACCAGGGCGGTGTCCGGTGCCAGGGCCGCCAGCACCTGCTCCGCGGCGATCAGGCCTTGTGCGTCGGGCTTGAGCCAGCTGACCCGCAGCCCCTGGCTCTCGAGCTGGCGCACGCTGTCGACCACCGACTTGTGCTCGGTGCGGGCGGTGACCAGGTGAGCGCCGCGCAGGCCGCGGAACTCCAAGGCGCCCTTGATCGCGAGGTTGTTGGCCTCGGTGGCACCGGAGGTCCAGACGATCTCCTCGGGCTGCGCTCCGAGCAGGGCGGCGACCTGCCCGCGGGCGCGCTCGACAGCGGCGCGGGCGGCCTGTCCCCAGGCGTGATCGGAGGCGGCATTGCCGACGCGGCCCTGCAGCCACGGCAGCATGGCCTGCAATGCCGCCGGATCGAGTGGCGTGGTGGCGGCGTGGTCGAGGTAGATCATGCCGGGACGAAGCCGCGCAGGGCGGCGAGGAACGGCTCGATCTCCGTGGGCTTGTTGTCCTGGCCGAGGCTGACGCGGATGGCGCCCTTGGCGGTGTCGCGATCCAGCCCCATGCCGATCAGCACGTGGCTGGGCTCGCCCAGGCCGCTGGCACAGGCGGAGCCGCTGGAGACGGCGAAACCCTTGCGGTCCAGCTGCATCAGCAGGGCTTCACCGTCATAGCCGGCGAGCGCGAACTGCACGGTATTGGGCAGGCGCTCGGCCGTTTCACCAAAGATGCGGATGCCGGGAATCTCCCGCAGGCCCTGCTCGAGCTGCCGGCGCAGCGCCAGGGTGTGGTCGGCACGGGCCTGCAGCTCCTGTAGGGCCAGCTCGGCAGCGACACCAAAGCCGACGATGCTGGCAACGTTCTCGGTGCCGCCGCGCAGGCCGCGCTCCTGGGCACCGCCATGGTGCAGGGGCGTAAGCTCGACATGGCTCTTCACCGCCAGGGCGCCGATGCCCTTGGGGCCGTAGATCTTGTGGCTGGACAGGCTCATCAGGTCGGCCTGCAGCGCGTCGAAGTCCACCGGAATCTTGCCGGCAGCCTGGACGGCGTCCACATGCAGCCAGGCGCCGGCGGCATGGACCTGGGCCGCGGCGCGGCCGATGTCCTGGAGTACGCCGGTCTCGTTGTTGGCACGCATCAGGGCCACCAGGCGCACAGGGCCGGCGGCGAGCTGGCGTTCAAAGGCGGGCCCGTCGATCAGGCCGTCGGCGTCCACCGCCACCGGCTCGACCTGCCAGCCGCGCTCCTTCAGCGACTCGGCGGCTTCCATCACCGCCGGGTGCTCGGTGACGCCGTAAAGCAGGCGCGTGGGCGCCGCACGGTCGGTGGTGCCCTTGAGCGCGAGGTTGTTGGATTCGGTGCCGCCGGAGGTCCAGAGGATCTCGCCGGGCTGGGCGTTGATCAGCTGTGCCACCTGGGCCCGCGCCTGCTCGACAGCGTCGCGCGCGGCGCGGCCGTAGCGGTGCAGCGAGGAGGCATTGCCGTAGGGGCCGGAGAGATACGGCAGCATGGCCTCCAGCACGCGTGGATCGACGCGGGTGGTGGCGTTGTGGTCGAGGTAGGTGGGCATGGGAACGCCGTCCCCAGGGACGGCGGCTCCTTACTCGGACTTGGAGCCGCCGTTCTTCACGACGGGGCCGTCCGCACAAAATTCGGGAAGATCGAGCTTGGACAGCTCGGTCTCCGGCATGCGCGCGTCCATCTGGTGCAATACCTTGCACAGCTGCACGACGCGCTCGTCCAGTTCCTGGATATGGCCGAGCATGCGCGAGATGGCGCCGGCCACCGGGTCCGGCATGTCCTTGGACAGGCCATAGGCATCGAAACCCAGGGTCTGGGCGATGGCCTTGACCTGGTCGGAGGGCTCGGCCTGTTCCTGCACGATGCGCGCGGGGATGCCCACGGCGGTGGCGCCGGGCGGCACTTCCTTGACCACGACGGCGTTGGAGCCAATGCGCGCACCCTCGCCCACCGTGAACGGACCCAGCACCTTGGCGCCGCCACCGACCACCACGTTGTTGCCCAGCGTGGGGTGGCGCTTGCCCTGGTTCCAGCTGGTACCGCCCAGGGTGACGCCCTGGTAGAGGGTGACGTCGTCGCCGATCTCGGCGGTCTCGCCGATCACCACGCCCATGCCATGGTCGATGAACAGGCGGCGGCCGATACGGGCGCCCGGGTGGATCTCGATGCCGGTCAGCCAGCGCGACCAGTGGGCGGTCCAGCGCGCCAGCCAGCGCCAGCCGCTGTTCCACAGGGCATGGGCGATGCGGTGCATCCAGACGGCGTGCAGGCCCGGATAGCAGGTGAGCACTTCCCAGGTATTGCGCGCGGCAGGGTCGCGCTGGAACACGCTGGCAATGTCTTCACGGATGCGGGCGAACATGACGGTCTCGGGGTCGCAATAAGGCGCGGATTCTAGACCGTTCCGCTATTCCTCGCCGCCTTCGTTCGTCGGCGTCAGGGGGATGCGCCGCCCCTTGGGGCGCTCGAAGGAGGTCAGGATGCCGCGCAGGATGTTGAGTTCATTCTTGTCTGGCATTGCCCGGCCATAGAACTGGCGAAGACGCCGCATCAGGTGCCGCGGGTTGGCCGGGTCCAGGAAGCCGGTGGACAGAAGGATGCGCTGCAGGTGCTCGTAGTAGCGCTCCATGTCATCGGCGGCGGGCGGCTCGTACCAGGGGTGGCCGTCCTTGCCCGAAACCTTCGGCACCTCCGGGAAGGCCACCTTGCGCAGTTCGTAGGCCATGATCTGGACGGCCTGCGACAGGTTTAGCGAGGTATAGCCGGGGTTGGCAGGGATCAGGGCCCGGGCGTGGCAGCGGTCCAGCTCCTCGTTGGTCAGGCCGGTGCGCTCGCAGCCGAACATCAGGGCGACGGGGGCGCTGGCGGCCAGGGTCATGGCCCGCTCGGCGGTGGCCCAGGGGGTCAGTGGCTCGTCGCCCAGGTGCCGGACCCGGGCCGACAGGCCCACCACCCAGCCGCAGCCGGCCAGGGCCTCGTCCAGGCTGGAGACCACCCGGGCCCGGTCCAGTACCTCCAGGGCGCCAGCGGCGTTGGCCCGGGCCTGGGGGTGGGGGTAGCGCTCGGGGTTGACCAGCACCAGGTCGGTCAGGCCCATGGTCAGCATGGCCCGGGCCACGGAGCCGATGTTGCCCGGGTGCTGGGTGGACACGAGGACCACGCGCAGGCTGGCGAGCGGGCTCGGTATGGCTTCGGGGGCTGGGGCGGCGGCGGTTTTGTCGGACATGCGTGATATTCTATCGTCCTCCCCTTCGCTCCTTTCCATTCCTTCGGTCCTGCCATGCATCCGCTGGTCAATATCGCCGTTTCCGCCGCCCGCGCGGGTGGCAACTTCATCATGCGCAACTTCGAGCGCTCCGATCAGCTCGTGATCGAGCGCAAGAGCCGCAACGACTTCGTAACCCAGGTGGACCGGGGCGCCGAGCAGGAGATCATCGCGATCATCCGCAAGGCCTATCCCCAGCACGCGATCCTGGCAGAGGAAAGCGGCGCCCATGGCGAAAGCGACGTCACCTGGATCATCGATCCCCTGGACGGCACCACCAATTTCCTGCACCGGATCCCGCATTTCGCGGTGTCGATCGGCATCCAGGTGAAGGGCCGGCTGGAACATGGCGTGATCTACGCCCCCTGCACCCAGGACCTGTACGTGGCCTCCCGCGGCTCGGGCGCCCTGCTCAACAACCGCCGCATCCGCGTCAGCAACTGCAAGGACCTGGACCAGGCCCTGATCGGCACCGGCGTACCGCTGCGCGAGGAGAACCTGGACCGCTACCTGCCGATGCTGCGCAACATCGCCGCGCAGACCGCCGGTGTGCGCCGGGCCGGCGCCGCGGCCCTGGACCTGGCCTATGTAGCCGCGGGCAGGCTGGACGGCTTCTGGGAACTGGGTCTCAAACCCTGGGACATCGCGGCGGGTATCATCCTGGTGAATGAGGCGGGCGGCACCACCTCCGCCTTCACCGCCGGAGACAACCCCCTGGAATCCGGCGATATTCTGGCCAGCAACCTGAAACTCGACGCGCAACTTTCCACACTGCTGAAACCGACGGCCGAGTAGACTCGGCGCCCCTGCTGCCGCCCCTTGGGGGGCCTCATGCAATGCATGAGGCCCCGGCAGCCTCAGAGGCCATCTTGCCCGTATACTTTCGCTTCGGAATGTACGCCCGATGGTTCCTTAGAAGTTCGTGCCAACAAGCTGAGATATCCGTGCATAAACTCCCTCGACTCCTACTCGCGGTTTGCGGCCTGCTGTCGATCCCGACGGCCTCCCTTGCCCAACAAGACCTCCTGCAGAAATACCAGGGCATGTCGCCTGCCGAGCAGCAGCAGGCCGTGCAGGAGGTCAGGAAGGAGTTGGGCGGCTCGACGCCGGTCATGGCTCCCAGCCCGCTCGAGTCGGCACCGCTGATCGAGCCTTCGGTGGTGATCCCCCTGCCTGCGGAAACCAAGGGCAAGGAAGAGACCACGATCGCCGAAGGCGCCGCCAACCAGGCGACCGCCCGCAAGCTCCAGCCGTTCGGCTATGACCTCTTCGCCGGCGCGCCGACCACCTTCGCCCCGGCGACGGATATCCCCATTCCCACCGACTACATCGTCGGGCCGGGCGACATCCTCGAGATCCAGCTGTACGGCAAGCAGAACTTCAAGTACACCCTGACCGTCCAGCGCGACGGTGCGATCCAGATGCCGGAGCTTGGCCCGATCCAGGTGGCCGGCCTGCAGTTCAGCAACGTGCAGGAACTGCTGCAGCAGCAGGTCAGCAAGCGCCTCATCGGCGTCTCGTCCAGCGTCACGCTCGGTCAGCTGCGTTCGATCCGGATCTTCGTGCTGGGTGAAGCCCGCCGTCCGGGCTCCTACACGGTCAGCTCGCTGTCGACGCTCACCAACGCCCTGTTCGTCAGCGGCGGCATCTCCGAGACCGGCTCGCTGCGCAAGATCCAGCTCAAGCGCCGCGGCCGCCTGGTCGGCTACGTGGACCTGTACGACCTTCTGCTGCGCGGCGATACCACGGGCGACCAGCGCCTGGAACCGGGCGACGTGATCTTCATCCCGCCTGTGGGTGCGACGGTCGGCGTCTCGGGCGAAGTACGCCGCCCCGCGATCTACGAGCTGCGGGGCGCCTCGGCTCCCGCCGGTGCGGTGGTGGACCTGGCGGGCGGCCTGCTGCCGACCTCGTCGCCGGAGTACGCCCGCCTCGACCGCGTGGACGACCACAGCCGCAAGTCGATCGTCGATCTCAACCTGGCCAGCAATGGTCGCAACCTGAACCTGAAGGACGGCGACGTCCTGCGCATTCCGAGCGTGCTCGACCGCGTCGAGGGTGCCGTGTATCTGAAGGGCCACGTCACGCGTCCGGATGCGTTCAAGTGGCGCCCGGGCATGAAGGTCTCGAACCTGATCCGTGGCCCGGAGGAGATGAAGCCGATCCCGGACCTGGACTTCGGCCTCATCGTCCGCGAGGACCCGGTGATGCGCACGGTGTCGATGCTGCCGTTCAGCCCGCGCGCGATCTTCTCGGGTGAATCGTCCGCCGGCGACCTGCCGCTGCAGGCGCAGGATGACGTCTACTTCTTCGGCTTGAACCCCGACCGCGCGTCGCAGTTCTCGGGTGCGCTGGATACGCTGCGCCTGCAGGCCCGCAAGTCGGGCGACGAGCGCATCGTCAGCGTGCAGGGCGCCGTGTATGCCGGTGGCGCCTTCCCGCTGTTCGACAACATGACCATCCGCGACCTGCTGCGCGCCGCGCTGGAGATCACCCCTGAGGCCGATCGCAACTATGCCCTGCTGGTGCGCGAGGATCGCAGCCTCCATGAAATCTCGATCATCGCGGTCGACCTGCGCCGGATCCTGGCCGGCGACGCCGAGGCGAACCTGGCCTTGCAGTCGCGCGACAAGCTGCTGATCTTCGACGCCCGCGGTCCGCGCGAGAGCCTGCTGGCGCCGGTCATCGAGCGCCTGCGCGCGCCGGCGCGCTTCAACAAGCCGGCCAAGGTGGTCCGCGTCACCGGCGACGTGCGCTTCCCGGGCTCCTACCCGCTCGGCGACAACATGTCGGTCACCGACCTGATCGGCATCGCCGGCGGCCTGGCCGCCCCCGCCTATGCGCTGGCGGCGGAAGTCGCTCGCGTGTCCACGGACCAGAAGAAGGGTTACCTGGTCACGCCGATCGACGTGAACCTCGAGCAGGAGATCGCCGGCACCTCGGCCTTCAAGCTGATCGAGGACGACGTGCTCTTCATCAAGCGCCTGCCCAACTACAGGGAAGCCTCCACCGTCACGCTGTCGGGCGAGTTCATGTTCCCTGGCGAGTACCGCCTGCGCGAAGGCGAGACCCTGGGCCAGCTGATCCAGCGTGCCGGCGGCTTGACCGCCACCGCCTATCCCACGGCCAGCATCTTCATCCGCGAAAGCCTGCGCAAGGCCGAAGCCAAGCAGCTGGAGTTCCAGAAACAGCAGCTGGAAAAGGACCTGCTGCGGATGCAGCTCGAGGCCGACCGCAAGGACGAGAAGCAGCTGGAAGGCATGGCGATTTCGCAGAAACTGATTGCCGAACTCTCCCAGCTGCAGGCGGTGGGCCGCATGTCGATCAACCTGGATCGCATCGTCAAGGGCAATTCGGAAGCCGATATCCGCCTGGAGGACGGTGACAGGATCAGCGTCGGCCGCCGGCCGGACGCGGTCTCGGTGTTCGGCGAGGTGCTGTTCCCGACCTCACATCATTTCAAGTCGAATCAGTCCGCCGGCGAGTACATCGACCGCAGCGGCGGCACGACGCAGACGGCGGACAAGGGGCGCATCTACGTGATCCGCGCCAACGGCGAAATCCTCGCCGATGCCGGCGGCCCGAAGATGCTGGCGCCGCGCATGATGCCGGGCGATACGGTGATCGTGCCCTACGACGCCACCCGCCTCGACAAGCTGCGCCTCACGACCAACATCGTCCAGATCGTCTCCCAGCTGGCGCTCACGGCCGCGAGCATGAAGGCAGTCGGCGCGTTCTGATGTGAAGGCCGGTCCGCTGGAACTGCGCCCCACGGCTCCGCAAGCCGAGGGGCGCAGTCCAACGGGCTGCAGCCATCCACGTCAGCCGCCCCGGCCCGCACCATCCCGGATCACTCTCGCCACAAGGGCGGGAGACATGAGACAACCTCGGTCACGAACGAGATCATGAACGAACAACTTCCTTCCGCCGCATCGAACGCCGACGTGATCGACCTCCGGGAGCTCATCGACGCCTTGTGGGCGAGCCGCCTGCTGCTGGCGGGGATCGTCGCCCTGTTCACGGTGCTCGCGATCGTCTACGCCCTGATCACGCCGCCGGTCTATCGCTCGACCGCGGTGGTGCAAATCCGCACCGAGTCCGGCGGCGGCGGCGGCAGCGCGCTGCTCCGGCAGCTGGGTGGCCTGGCAGACCTGGCCGGCATCTCATCCGCCGGCGACTCCTCGCGGTCGGTGCCCATCGCCACGCTGCAGTCGCGGACACTGATCTCGGAGTTCATCGACGAGAACCAGCTGCTGCCCGTGCTGTATGGCGACATCTGGGATGCCCAGAACAAGCGCTGGGACATCGAGGACCAGGCGGCGGCTCCGACGCTGTGGAAGGCGTCCAACTACTTCCGCACCTGGGTGCTGAAGGTGGGCGAGGATCCGAAGACCGGGCTGGTCAACGTCTCGATCGAATGGACCAACCCCAAGCAGGCGCAGCAGTGGGTGCAGCAGCTCATCGCCAAGACCAACCGCCACCTGCAGATGAAGGCGATCAGGGATGCGGAGGGCAACCTCGCCTACCTGCAGACCCAGGTGGAACAGACCTCCGTGGTGCCGCTGCAGCAGGCGCTGTTCACGCTGCTGGAGGGCGAACAGAAGAAGCTCATGATCGCGCAGGGCAGCGAGGAGTATGCGCTGCAGACGATCGACAGCCCCGACATTCCGGAAGTGGCGGTCAAGCCCAACCGCAAGCTGGTCGTCATCATGGGCTTCCTGCTGGGCTTGCTGGTCGGCCTTGCGGTGGTGATCGTTCGCAAGGTATTCGGCCTGGGGCAGTCCAAGGCGGCGAAGGCCAAGGCCGCCTGACGGCACATCAGGGCTGCCGCGGCCTCGGCGCGCGCCCGGCAGCCTGCTTCAGTAGCGTGCGCCGATGTCCACCGGGGTGACGGGTGATTCTCCCCTCGCCAGGTTCTGGGCATTGGCGATGAAACTGTCGAGCGCCCGCTCCAGGTAGTGCGGGGAGGTGCCGGATACGTGGGGCGTCAGCAGGACGTCGCGTCGCCCCCAGAGGCCCGACTCCGGCGGCAGCGGTTGCTGCTCGAAGACATCCAGTGCAGCCCCCCGGAGCTGGCCGCATTCCAGGGCCGCCAGCACGGCCGACTCGCGCACGACGCCGCCGCGGGAGATGTCCACCAGCACGGCCCCGGGCCGCAGGCTCATCAGCATCTCCTGGTCCACGCATCCCGCCGTGGCGGGAGTCAGGGGCAGCGACACGACGAGGTAGTCCACCTCCGGCAGGTGGGCGCGCAGCGCCTCCATGCCGATGCTGAGGTCGAAACCGGAGTCCGCCACGGGGCGCCTCTGGACACCGATGGTCCGCATGCCGAACGCGCGCGCGCGCGCGGCCACCGCCCCGCCGATATGTCCGGCGCCCAGCACCATCACGGTACGACCGGTCAGTTCGTCCAGCCAGAATCGCGACCACTGCGTGTTGCGCGACTGCTCCACGAAGCGGTCGAAACCCTTGGCGAAATGGAGCATGGCGCCGATGGCGTATTCGCTCATCTGGTTGCCGTGGATGCCGCTGCTCTTGGTCAGGAGCAGGCGGCTCTTGTCGAACGGCATGTCCCAGATCTTCTCGACGCCTGCCGACAGGAAATGGATCCAGCGGCAGCCCTCGATCCGTTCGAGCGCCTGGGGCAACCAAGGCAGCGTGGGGGTTATGACGATCGGAAAATTCCCGGCGGGCACTTCCTCTGCCGTGCCGGCGAACTGCACGTCAGCGTCCGGAAAGACGGACCGGATCTTGCGGGTGACGGGAGCACGCTGTTCGTCGAGGACTTCGGCCTTCTGCAGGAACAGGATCGGTCCGTTGAGCGAAATCACCCCTGGGCTATCCGGCATGGGTGCCCGCCTCGCCGGCGATCTGGTGGGCCTTGGCGGCAAGCCTCGCCTGATTGTCGAGCAGTTCTGCTGGCGGTAGCGCGCGAAGGCCAGCCACCACGCGGCGCACCGCCGCGATCTCGGCGGACAGATCCAACTGGCTGGTGAGTTCTTCGACGCTCTTGGCGCCACCGTGGAATGCCCGGGAGAGGATGACCCATTCGGATCCCAGGCGGGCATGCTCCCCGAGAATCCAGTCGGCCGGCAGGGTCCCCTGCCCCACGCGACCCACGCCGCCGAAGCCGAAGGCGATGCCGGCCTCCCGGCACAAGGCTGCCGGGCCGTCGAGCAGGCGGCCCGCGACCACTTCGAACAGGAAGCCCAGCTTCATGTCGATCGACAGATCATTGAGACCGAAATGCACACGGTCCTTCGGGTCCAGCAAAGGCAGGATCGCAGACATCCTGGCCAACGCGGCGGCCGTCTCGACCAGCAGGGTGACGGGGACCCGCTTTGCCACGGCCGCCTTGAACGCGGCAACCTCCCGGGAGGAGTGGAACATCGGCAACATCAGACGGGTAGCGCCGGCGGCAATCGCCGCGTCGACTTCTGCCGCGGTGCCCTCCCAGGGTGGATTGATCCTGACCATCAGCTCGGCAGGTCCGAGCACCGCCCGCACCGCCGCCACGTCCTCGAGCGTGTGCGCGGCCATGTGCGTGTTGAGGTGGCCCTGCCGCTCGACCTTCCCGCGGGTCTCCATGTCCACAAAGATGACGTCCACGCCGGCCTGCTCGGCGTGCGCCGCGATCTCCGGCCTGTTGGCGATGAACAGCGTCTTCACTGGTCCTTCTCTCCCTTGGCCGCCTGCTGCTGGTCGCGGTAGGCACGCCAGTTCTGGCCTTCGCCACCATAGACACCGGAGCCAGTGGCCACCACACCCACAGTCCGTAGCACCAGGCCAAGATCGTAGAGGAACCCGCGATTGGCGACGTACTCGGCGTCAGCCTGGACCTGCTGCAGCCATCCCAGGCTGCGGCGACCGCGAACCTGAGCCAACCCGGTCAAACCAGGGCGCACGTCAAAGCGGCTCATGCATTCCGGCGGCACCACGGCGACCTGCTCGGGCAGCACCGGGCGCGGCCCCACGACGCTCATGTCTCCCACGAAGATGTTCCAGAGCTGCGGCAGCTCATCCAGGCTGGTCTTGCGCAGGAATCGCCCGGAGCGGGTGATGCGCGGGTCGTCGCCCTCGCTGATGACGCGCTCACGGTGCTGGTCGATGCTGTCGGGGTCGCGATCGACCATGGTGCGGAACTTCACGACCCGGAATTCCTGGCCCTTGAGCCCGGCCCGTCGCTGCAGGAAGAACACACGGCCCGGGCTGTCGAGACGGATCCAGATCGCAAGACCGGCCAGCAACGGCGACAACACCAACAGGGCGCTACCGCTCGACACGACGTCGAAGGAACGCTTCAGCAAATCTCTCATGACAACCCCATCGACTTCAGAATGACTTCATTGACCTTGCGAACGTCGTAGTCGCTGACGATGCGCTCGAACGAGGCCTCGCCCATGCGCTGCACCAGCTCCGGCTCCTCCAGGAAGCGTCCCATGCGGGCGGCCAGGGCCGCGGCGTCACGGGGAGGCACCAGGAATCCGTTCTGTCCATCCACCACGGTTTCACGACAGCCGGGGGAGTCGGTGGTGACGACGGCGCGGCCGGTGCACATGGCCTCCAGCACCGAACGCGGCGTACCCTCCCGATAGTACGAGGGCAGCACGAAGACCGAGCATTCACGCAGCCAGGGGCGGACGTCGCTGACGCCGCCGACAAAACGGACCAGGCCTTCGGCCTTCCAGCGCTCCACCAGTTCCAGCGGTACCGAGTGCGGCAACTCGGGGTCATGCGGACCGACCACCACGAACTGCGCCTGCGGGTGGCTGGCGCGAAGCATGCGGGCGGCATCGACGAACTCGCAGACGCCCTTTTCCGTCAGCAGGCGGGCGATCAGCAAAAACACCGGGGCGCCCTGCGGCAGCGGCTCGCGCGGGAAACGCGCCATGTTGACGCCGGAACCCATGGTGCGCACCGCCTTGCTGCGGTCGCTCATGACGCCCAGGTCCAGGAAATCCTGCAGGTCGTCAGGGTTCTGGAAGAACACGCGGGTCGAGGCCGAGATGCCGAGACGATAGAGGTAGACCACCACGCGGCGCAGCAGCGCCGCCTTGGACGTCTTGGGCTCTCCGAAGGTGGTGCCCAGGCCGGTGATCATGGCGTAGCGTCGCGGCACACCCGCCAGCATCGCCGCGAGATTGCCGAACACCACCGGCTTGATGGTGTAGCTGAACGTCATGTCGGGGCGCAGGCGGCGCAGCAGCAGGAACAGGCGGAACAGGGTGAGCAGGTCGCGCACCGGGTTCATGCCGGTCCTGCCGAGCGCGAACTTGTGTACCTCGATGCCCAGGCCTTCGACCGAATCGAGGTAGTCCTCGGAGGGAACGGCGGCGCTGACGCGGTGGCCGGCGCGTTTCATGTCGGCGATCAGGTCGCCGCGGTTGGCGACCAGCGATCGTGCATTGCCGGCGATGAAGGTGATGTGCAAGAAAGACTCCAGTGTCGAGGTGCGGTGCCCGAGCGCAGCTTTGCGCCGGGCATTGCCGGTGGGGTGCAGGCGCTCAGGCGGGCTTGCGGCTCTTCACGACCCTTGCGGGGGAACCGGCAACGACGGACATCGGCGGAACGTCCTTCGTCACCACGGAGGCGGCGGCGATGATGCTGCCCTCGCCCACGGTCACGCCGGGCAATACGATCACGTCAGCGCCGATCCACACGTCGTTGCCGATGTGGATCGGCTTGGAATACAGCCCCTGCTGGATCATCGGCACGTCCAGGCGCTCCATGCGGTGGCCATTGCTGATAATGCGGACGCCGGGGGCGATCATCACGTTGTTGCCGATCACGACTCCGCCGCGCGAGTTGATCCAGGTGTCCTTGCCCAGGCCCACGCTGGTGCCCAGGCGCAGGTTGCGCGGCCCGCGGATCTTCACGCCCTCCTCGACCTGCAGATGCCAGCCGGACTCGATCAGCAGCGGATAGATGAATCCGCGCGAGAACTTGCCGACCCGCCCCGGGACCCAGCCCACGGCGAACTCGAACCACATCCAGGCTTCTTCGAGCAGATACCCGAGAATCTTCTTCATGCCGCCCCCTGTCCTTGTACGTTGCCGGCAACGCTGCCGGGTGCCGGAGCCGGGGACGCCAACCCGGCGTGTTGAGGACCCTGCTGCCTTGTCTTGGAGAAAACCACGCTGGCGAGAATCATGAATATCCAGAAGTGTGTGGATCGCAGGCCCTGGTGCGTGATCGAGTAGGCGATCAGGCCCGACAGCACGATCCAGCCCCAAGGCGGGGCGCTGCGGAAGCACTGGAACACGAACAGGAAGAACAGCAGCAATCCGGGCAGGCCGTAGGAGAACAACAGGGTACCCATGGACGAATGGATTTCGAAGGAGTTCTGGGGGCCAAACCTCCAGCGACCACGTTCGCCGGCACCCACCACCATATGCTCGGGGAAATCCAGGATGCGGTCATAGCCGCGGGTGCCCGAGATGTCCTCGGTCTTGCGATCGATGGCACCGATGCGCGACTCCCAAGCCTGCGTGATGTCGGCATAGATCTGGGTCTGGGATAGGACCAGCAGGCCGATGGCGGCGGCGGCCAGGGTCACGATGCCCAGGCCGATGGCACGCTTGAGCGACAGCCGGCGAAACACCACCGCGGACACCATCATGATCAGGGCGCCGAGCGAGGACAGGGAGGCGGAGGCGACGACGCCGACCAGGCCGGCCACCATGATCACCAGCATCGACAGCCGTGGAAACCGCGCGTGGGGCGATACCAGGAAACTGATCGCCACGATGATGATGGCGAAGTAGCCCAGCTGGTTGGGATTGTTGAAGCTGCCGGTCTGGCGCATGGCGCCATGCTTGAACCCGGCGAAGACCATGATCACCAGCAGGATCGCAGACAGCACGCAGCCAACGTTGATGATGTTGATCCAGTACCGGAAGTCCTGCTGCAGCAGGGAGCAGAGCAGGACACAGACGGACAGGTTGAAGATGTAGAACAGCGAGGAGAAGGCGATGCCTTCGTCCTGGTAGAAGAATGCGTTCCAGATGGAGATCAGCGTCATCCAGAAGACCAGCACGCCGCCGATCTTGATCGCCGCCAGCCCCTCGCCCGAGATCTGCAGGCGCCCACGCAGGTAGGCGAAGACCAGCAAGGCCCAGCCGACCGTCAGCAGGTCAGCCGGCTGCGGCATGCCGCTCGGAAAGAGCAGCACCGGCCCCAGCAGGAAGGACAGAGCCAGAATGAATCCCAGGAGATGTTTCATGGCGCTACTGGAGGGTCCGCTGCCGGATGCCGGGCATCAGGCGCGCCGCGACCAGCGTGGGTCGCGGCGCAGCTTGCGCAGGTTGAGCACCAGCAGGTGGAAGGTCATGCCGAACCAGAACCTCATCGCGGGCACGAGCGCAGGCTTGCGCTGGTAGCTCTTAAGGTACAGGTCGATCGTGGGCTTGATGTCAAAGTATTGCATCGATATCTGCTTGAGCCTCGCCACGTAGGCCAGACGCGCCTCCTCCGATTCCAGCAGCTGCCCTACCCTGCCGACATCGAGCGATCGCGGCGGCCGGCTCCGCTGGGAGAAGTTCTCATCCAGCAGCGCCTGGAAGTTCTCGTCGTCGTCCACCAGGATCGGCAGGCTCTCGACGGCCGAGGCCGTCATCACGATCTTTTCTCCGGCCGCCGCCTCCATGACGCCGCGGCCGCTGGCGATCACGATCCTGGCCTGCGGCAGGTGCCGCACGGCGTGGGAAGTATACTTGGGCTCGGTATAGACCTCGACGCTGTCGTCGCAGGCCTCGCGCACGCGCTGCAGCACTTCGGCATCGTTCGGATAGCCGATGAAGATCAGCCGACTCTCCCGCTGCTGCTCCCGCAGGGCATCACGCAGCTTGAGCGCAGCGAAGAAGCTGCCCTCGTACGCCGGGTGAAATCGGGCAATTCGCATGATGATCGGACGGCGATCGCCCTCCCGCTGCGGCAATTCAGCCAGTTCGCCGGCCGCTTCGGTGGAGGCCTTGGCCGGCCCCTCGCCCAGGCTGACGCGCCCCGGGACCAGTTCGGGCTGGCGCCCGGACCGGGCACCCTGTTCGGCATAGAACCGGACGTCCTTGGGGCTGAAGACGAAATCGGGCATGCCATCGGGCCCCGGCCAGAGTTTCTTGGCCTCGCCACCGCACTTGGTGGCCAACGCCAGGATGCCCTTGCGGCGTCCAACGATGTTGGCGACCCAGCCCGAGGAGCTGTCGAAGCCGTGCAGGCACCGCGGCGAATGCCGGTCACAGAGCTCCGACAGCTGGCGGATCGCCGGCAGCGGGTCGTAACGCGCCGCCTTGATATGCACGTAGGGCAGCCCGGACTTCTCCAGCGCGGGGGCCGGAAAGTCGCCGATGTAGACCAGCAGCACCGGCTCCTGCTCCATCATCGCCTTGGTGGTGGCCAGGGTGGAGTAGTAGTGGCCGCCGGCACCGGTGTTGTTTCCGCGATAGGCCGAGACGATATGAAAGATCATGATCTTGTCGTGGGATGCGGGATCGCGGGGCTCAATGGACCGGAGCCTCGTCGGGGGAAATGACCGCTCCCTCCGGCGTGACATAGCGGGCCTCGATCTCCATCGAGTAGCCGGTGTCCCGGTGGACCGCGGTCTTGATGCGCCGGATCAGCCGGATGACGTCGCGCGCGGCGGCATCGCCTTCGTTGACGATGAAATTGGCATGGCGCGGCGACACCAGGGCCGCGCCTTCGCGCTGTCCCTTGAAACCGAGCTTCTCGATGATGGCTCCCGGGGGGCCGTAGTCCGCGTACATGGCTGGGTTACTGACGAAGACGGAGCCACAGTTCGGCTGCTTCTGCGGGAACTTGCGGCGCCGATCGCGCAGGATCGACAGCATCTCGCGGTGCCGGGCCAAGGGGTCGGTCGCGGGCGGGAGTTCGAGAACCACCTCGGCGACGACCTCGCCGTTCTCCTGGAATACGGAGCGCCGGTAGGCAAAGCCGCAGCCGACGCGATCGCGGACCCTGAGCTCACCCTGCGCGTCGACGCTGGACACCGAGACCACGACATCGCCGATGCCCTTGCGCTGGCTGCCACCGTTCATGCAGACCAGTCCGCCGAGCGTGCCGGGGATGCCGCAGATGTGCTCCACGCCGGTCAGGCCTGCCTGCTGACAGCGGCGCGCCAGGCCAGGTACCCAGACGCCTGGGCCGGCCACGATGCGGCCACCGTCGAAGCGCACGCCCGCGAATTCCGGGCCGATGCGCAGGCAGATCGCGCGCAGCCCTTCGTCGGCGAACAGCAGGTTGCTGGTGGCGCCGATGATCACCGAGGGCAGGCCCCGATCGTGTATCCAGCGGCGCACGCGGCGCAGTTCATCCAGGTTGCGCGGCGAGACGACCAGGTCGGCCGTACCGCCGATACGCCAGCGGCTGATCTTGCTCAGCGGCAGGTCGAGTGTCGTCGCGCCCGGCGCCAGCCGCTCGAGTTCACCAAGGAGGGTTGGGCGATCCGCAAGGATCAAGACGAAACCTCGGTCGCCCTCGCTCCCAGGCTGTTGAGCTTGGCGGCGAAGTCGACGTAGCCGCGCGAAATCTGCCAGGCGTCGGTGATGGTGGTCTCGCCATCGGCCGCCAGGCCGCAAAGCGTCAGGGCCGCGCCGGCGCGCAGGTCGAGCGCGCGCACTTCGGCGCCGCGCAGGCCGCCGCCCTTGCCGTGGATTTTCAGCATGTCGCCGGCGATCTCGTAGGAAAGGCCCATGCGAGCCATCTCCTCGGCATAGCCGTAGCGGCCCGGGAAGCGCAGATCGACGATACGGGACTCGCCGCGGGCCTTGGCCGCCCAGGCGGCCAGGATCGGCTGGACGTCGGAGTTGATGCCGGGATGCGGTCCGGTGCTGATCTCGATCGGGTAGCAGTCGCCGCCGCGGATGATCAGCGAATCCTCGCTGCGATAGAGCCGGGCGCCCGCCGAGCGCAGATGGGCCAACACGACCTCGAGATCCTCGTAGGGGAAATCGCGGATCTCGATGTCGCCGCCGGTGATGACGGCGGCGGCCAGCCAGGTGATCGCCTCCATGTTGTCGGCGATGACCCGGTGCTCGGCGCCATGCAGGCCTTCCGATCCGACGATCTCGATGTGCTCCTGCCCGAAGACGCGAATCTTGGCGCCCATGCGACGCAGCAGGGCAATGAGGTCGAGGATCTCGGGGCGGATGTGCGGGTTCCAGATCCGCGTGGTTCCCCGCGCCAGGCTGCCGGCGAGGATGGCGTTCTCGGTCGCGCCGGTGGAGCGGATCGGCAGGTGGATATCGGCACCGACCAGGCCGCCGGCCGGGGCTTCGGCACAGAGGTAGTCGCCGTCTTCCCAGACGCGGGCCCCCATGCGTTCCAGCAGCATGACGTGCAGATCGTACTTGCGTTCGCCCAGCTTGCAGCCGCCCGGCAGGGGCACGCTGCCGGCGCCGAAGCGCGCGGTCAGGGCACCGAGGATGAGCAGCGTATTGCGGATCGAGCGCCCCTCCCACTTCAGGCGGCTCACCATGGAGCCGGTCTCGAAGATGCGGATCTGGTCGTCCGACAGCAGCTCCGCGCTCTTGCCCAGGGCGGTGAGCATGTCGACGTGGACCTGCGCGTCGAGCAGGGCGGAGGGATAGTTGTTCAGGACCACCGGCTCGGGGGTCAGCAGGCTTGCCGCCAGCAGGCGCAGCGCGGAGTTCTTGGCGCCGGCCAACGAGACGGTGCCCGACAGGCGGGCACGGGAAACAAGCAGTTTGGTGGACTTTTCCATATCAGGCGGGGTCTCTGGAAACTTGCGGATGGGGGACCTGCTGGGCGACGACCCTGGCAGGCACCCCCACGGCGGTCGAATGGTCGGGAATGTCGCGGGTCACCACGGCGTTGGCGCCGATGACGCAGCCCCGTCCGATGTTGATCTTTCCGACGATCACGGCACCGGCGAAGATGACCGTGCCATCCCCGACGGTCGGGTAGTTGTTGGCCGCGGCGTCGCCGGTGCGTGCACCGCCCAGCGTGACGTTCTGGTAGATGATCACGCCTTTGCCGATCTTCACGCCCTCGCCCACGACGATACCCACGGGGTGCCGGAAGCGGATGGAGGGGTCGATCTCGGCACGGCTGGAGATGTAGACGCCATAACCACGCTGCAGCCGGTTGGAAACCAGCCTCGCCAGCAGGTGCCAGCCTCGCTTCTGCAAGGAGATCATCAGGCCGACGTAGAACTGCACGACCGGCACGGCACCGCCCACCATCAGAGCCAGAATCTTCTTCACGACATCAGTCTCGCGCAATCCCGCCGGCCGGCCGCTGTTCGGCGGCCTTCCTGCTGACCAGGCGCAATATGAAGATCGTCATGGCGGCGTAGAAGCAGAACAGTATGCCGCTCAGCAGGGTGATGAATGTTACAACACCGAGCCCCATCCGTTGCGCCACGAGGAACAGGGCCACGAGTGCAAATGACCGCATCAGGTTGATGCCCAGGAAGTACCGCTGCAGGTTGTAGACGTTGAGGATCTGGACCAGCGGCGCGGAGGTGAACTGCAGCAGGATCGAGAAGCTCAGGATCGAGGCGTAATGCCCTGCCTCGGTCCACTCGGGCCCGAATACAAGCTTGAAGAGCGTCTGCCCCAGGAAGAAGACCAGGGCCACGATCGGCAGCCCGACCAGGAAGAGCCGCTTCTGGACCGCGACCGCCATCTGCCGGATGGTCTCGGCCGCATCGGCCTTCAGCCTGGAAATCTCGGCATAGAAAGCCTGGCCCATGGATTGGCCAATGAGGTTGACCGGCAGGTTCAGGGCCATGAGCGCCAAGCCGATCTGCCCGGTCGTCTCGATGCCGAACAGGGTGGCGGAGAACATCAGGGGGGCCTGCGCCGAGAACACCAGCAGGAACTGCGAAGGCAGGCGGTAGACCGGGAAGCCCCGGTAGTACCGTGCCACCCGCCACATCCGGCTGGGCCGGACCCGTGCGGCAAAGCGGCGGAAATCCTGGTGGAAACGGCTGAGGAAGGAGCCCACGCCGCCACTCTGGGCCGCCACCTGGCCGACCAGTAGACCGATGGGCTTGAAGCCCAGCAGGCCCAGCAGCACCTTGAGCGATTCTCCGACCAGTGATTGCACGAACTGGGTCTGGGCGATGACCCGATAGGCCTTGCGGCGGGTCGCCCACATGCTCATGGCTTCATACAGGGCGGTGCCCAGGACGCCGAGGGTGATCAGCCACCACCAGGGCGCCAATTCCTCCATGGAGGCCAGACGCAGCAGGGGCATGCCCAGGCAGCCCAGCACGATGGCGACCAGCGCCGTTGCCACCAGCATGACGACCAGGGACAGGGCCAGCACGTTCATCGCCGTACCGTCCCGGCGCGGCAGGGGGATCGCCACCACGTAGCGCAGCGTCAGCAAGGGGGCCAGCAGCAGCACCAGGGAGGTGAACACCGACAGCACGCCATATTCGGCCGGGCTGTAGATGCGCGTCAGCAGGGGGATGGCGGCGATGCCGAGAAGGCGCGCCATGCCGGCGCCGAGCGCCAGCGTCGCCATGCCGCGAAAAACCTTCTGTGCGGGGCCTCCGGACTTCATGGGATCGACATTCCGGAACTTCAGCGCAGGACCAAGGGGTTCCCGGCGTCCTGCGCCAGCAGGCGTACCAGATCGGACGCTCCCGACAGGGTCAGGTGCCCGTAGTCGAACTGCATCGGATCACCCTTGGTCGAGAACCGCAGGCAGTCACGCTCTCCACTGCAGAGCTTGGGAATGACCGGCAGGTACTGCGCACCGCTGCCCTGGAGCCGCTCGCCGAGGTGCCGGCTGATATCGGACTTGCCGTCGACCATGTGGATCGACACCGATTCCGGATGGCCACTGAACACGCCCATGGCCAGGATTTCCGGAAAGTCGGTCTGGTATTCGACGGTCGGGCCGAGCACGATCACCTGGAGACCACGCCGGGTCAGTTCATCGACCGTGGCCCGCAGCGGCGCCAGGTCGGCCGGCAGCCAGCGTCCGGCGAGAATGACACCCTTGACCTTGTCGGCCGCCAGCAACTGCTGGAAGACGTGCTCCCGCATCTCGACGCAGCGTCGGGCCCCGCTGGTGCCGACCAGCGGCTTGCAACCGCTGGCAGTGGCCTGGATCACGTTGACGCCGGGGAACCCCTCCGCGATCGCTCGCCACAGCATGGCGGCATGGCTGTCGCCAATGACGACATAGTTGGGCCGGTCACCCGCCAGCGACAGGCAAGCCTGCCGGTCGAAAGCACCATCGGAGCCGGTGCCGCTGACGAAACAGCTGCCCTTGCGGAACTGATGCGCATAGGCCGGGGTGTCGCGGTAGTTGAGGAAGGACAGGATCTGCCGGACTTCCTGGGGGAAGCGCGCCTCGTAGCGGCTCTGGTTGTCCAGGGCCGGCGCCATCGCCACCAGCAGGACCAGGGGTACCAGGCTGGCGGTGACGAATCGGCCCGGCCTCACGTTCTTGAACAGCTTGCGGCGGAACGGCTCTTCGATCAGGCGCCAGGAAAAATAGGCCAGCACGAACGACAGCAGAACCAGGCCGGCGGTTTCCACCGGCTGCAGTTCGCTCATGCTGCGGATGCGGGCGAGCGCAAACAGCGGCTGATGCCAGAGGTAGGCGCTGTAGCTGACCAGACCGATGGCGACGAACGGCCGCAGGGACAGAATGCGCCCGGCCAGGTTGCCGGGTGCGGCAAAGCCGATCACCAGCACGGCGCCGAGCACCGGCGGCAACGCCCAGGGCCCCGGGAAAGGCGTCTCGCGGGTCAGGAGGGCGGCAGCGGCGGCAATCATCACGAGACCAGCCAGAGCCAGCGCGCCGCCAGCGGCCGGCGACATCCGGTTCTTCAGGGCAGGGCCGTACATCGACAGCAGGGCGCCCGCGCCGAGTTCCCAGGCACGCGTGGGGAGCAGGAAGAAGTTCTGCGCTTCGAACCGGTGGCTGAGGGCGAGCGCCGTCGCTACGCCGAAACTGCCCAGGGAAATGCCGGCGATCAGGAGGCCCGCGTTGCGGCGTGTCCAATTCCTGATGGCGTACATCAGTAGCGGGAAGAACAGGTAGAACTGCTCTTCGACGGAAAGCGACCAGGTATGCAGCAGCGGATTCAATTCAGCCGACGGCGCGAAATAATCGACCTGGGCGGCGAACAGGAAGTTGGATACGAAGCCCGCGGTAGCCATGACCGCCTTGGAGAACGAGGCCAACTGCCAGGGGGTCATCCACATCCATGCAAAGACGGTGCAGGCCAGCAGCACGGCAACCAGCGCCGGGAGAATGCGTCGCGCGCGACGCTCGTAGAAGCGCAGGATGGAGAAGCGCTCTGCCTGGATGTCGTCGCAGATGATCGTCGTGATCAGGTATCCGCTGATCACGAAGAAGATGTCCACACCGATGTAACCGCCGCCGAAGAGACCGTAGCCGGCATGGAACAGGATGACCAGCGTGACCGATACGGCGCGCAGGCCGTCAATCTCGGGACGATACTTGAGTGCGCTGCTCATGGTTACCCTCGCCCACCACAGCCAGCCTGGCAGGCGCACCAATCAGGACCGAGCCGCTGGAGTTGGCAGGGCGAGGCCTCGGCCATCGCCAGGCCGGGGTTTGTTGCGCGCGAATGGTGCGGCGTCATGTCAGTTCTCGATCTAGCGCCGCGGCGCATCAACACTGGTGCAAAGTTCGATACGGCGGCGAGGCCTTGCGTCGCCGTCGCCGCGAAAGTCAGGGGCGTATCAATATCCCTCAGATGGCGGCTCTGCTTCCGGACTCAGGGATTGTAAGCCGTACTCCGGAAGGCGGCTCCACGATCACGGTCGGCCGGAATAACAGCCCCGGACCCGGGAAAACCGCCGTCCGCTAGATCGCCTGGGTGGAACGCGCGGCGGCGATATCCTTCTCGGGCATTCCCGGCAGCAGGATCTGCGCCGGACGCTTCGACGGCCGCTCGATGCTGGTGACCTTCGAAGGCTCGGTGTTCACCTTCAACGACTGGATCTCACTGGTCGCCGGGAGGACGCGGTTGGAGCGGCGGTCGAAGCCGCTGACGCAAGCCTGCAGCACGCCCACGATCACCTGCTCGTCACCCTGCTCGAGCGCATTGATCAGCGTGTCGAGCAAGGGGCTCAGGCGCTCCCACTCCAGGCAGCTTTCCTGGGCCTTGAAGATGCGGGCGTGTTCGGTGGGCTGCGGGCTCTCGCCGATCAGCAACTCTTCGTAGAGCTTCTCGCCCGGACGCAGGCCGCTGTACTGGATCTCGATGTCGCCGCGCTGCGTCTCGGCATCCTTCACCGTCAGGCCGGAGAGATGGATCATGCGCTCGGCCAGCTGGCGGATCTTCACCGGCCGCCCCATCTCGAGGAGGAACACCTCACCGTGATGGCCCATGGAGCCTGCCTGGATGACCAGCTGGGCGGCTTCAGGGATGGTCATGAAATAACGGGTTACGTCCGGGTGCGTCACGGTCACCGGGCCACCGCGCTGGATCTGCTCGCGGAACAGCGGAACCACGGAGCCGCTGGAGGCCAGCACGTTGCCGAAGCGCACCATGCTCATGGACATGCCGGGATTGCGCACCGCCAGGGCCTGCACGATCAGCTCGCACATGCGCTTGCTGGCGCCCATGACATTGGTCGGCCGCACCGCCTTGTCGGTGGAGATCAGCACGAAGTTGCGGACGCCGGCCCGCAGCGCGGCCTGGGCCGTATTCAGCGTCCCGACGACATTGTTGCGGACGGCCGAAACGACGTTGTCCTCGACCAGCGGAACATGCTTGTACGCGGCGGCGTGGTAGACCGTTTCCACGCCGTGCAACTGCATCACGCGCTGCAGCGCGGTGCCGTCGAGCGCCGTGTTCAGGACCGGGATGATCGTGCAGCCGCGCAAGTCAGCTTCTTCGCGCAGCTCGCGGTCGATCTTGTACAGGGCGAATTCGCAGACCTCCACCAGCACCAGCTTGCTGGCGCCCTGCTTGACGACCTGGCGGCACAGCTCCGACCCGATGGAGCCGCCAGCGCCCGTCACCATGACGGCCTTGTCCTTGATGAACAGGTTCAGGAGGGATTCGACGGGGGTCACCGGATCGCGCTCGAGCAGGTCCTCGATCTGGACCTCGCGCAATTCATCGACCTGCTTCTGCCCGTTGGCCAGGTCTTCCATGCCCGGCATGACGAGTACCTTGACCGCCAGGGCTTCGAGATTCTCGAGGATCACCCGGCGGCGCGCGCGGGTGGCAGACGGGATGGCCAGCAGCACGCGCTCGAAAGCGTTGCGTTCCTTGAGCATGGGCAGGTGCACGGAACTGTAGACCGGCAGCCCCAGCAGGGTACGTCCCTGCAGCATCGAGCGGTCGTCGATGAAACCGACAGCCCGGTAATGGCAGTTGATGGCCAGCGCCGAGGCCAGCTGCGTGCCGGCGTCACCGGCACCGTAGATCAGGACGTTGACGATGCCACGCGACTTGAGCACCGGCCGCAGGAGACGCTTGGCGAGCAGTCGGTTCATCAACAGCAGGCAGAAGCCGATCAGGCCGAACAGGACCATCAGGTTCCAGGACACCATCTTCATGCCGGTGACCCAGCAGGCCGAGCCGACCGCGACCGTGGCCAGGGCGATGGCCACCGCGCCGCGCTCGACGAACTCCATGCCGATGAAGCGGGTGATCGCCTTGTAGGCGCCCGCGACATACAGGAAGAAAACCACGGTCGGGGGGGCGAGCAGCGTCAGCGTGGTGAGGCCGGAACTGTCGAACTCAGTGACCAGCCAGGAGGCCAGGATGGTGCTCAGTGCCAGGACCATCATGTCCGCAATGGTCGCGATCAGCACCTTGACGTTGGAATGCAACGATATCACCCGATACGCCGCATCGATTCGCCACGACTCTTTCATCATCTCCCAACCCCAACCTTGACTGCTCGTTTCGACCTTAGCCGATTAGATTGTGCACCGCAACATTCTGTAGGTTTTATGGCAAGTCCGCAGACTCACCCAAAAACCCCGCAACATTGCGAGTTACCTTCAGCAACGCGAGCAATGGTACTGATGGTACGCGCTTTTGCTGTGACGCAGTTCCCCCCAAACAGGGCGAGCCTGCATTCAGCGGGCACGTTCCTCAGGGCATTTCGTCCACTTCCTTGTCCTGGGGCGGCAGCAGGTCTTCACGGGAAACACCCAGGGCCACGGCCAGGTTGGTCGAAATGTAGATGGAGGAGTAAGTAGCAACGATCACGCCAACCAGCAGGGCCGACGAGAAGCTATGGACCGTGGCGCCACCCAGGGCCAGCAGGGCAATCAGCACCAGCGAGGTCGAGACGTGGGTGATGATTGAGCGCAGCAGGGTCTGGTTGACAGAAAGATTAACGACATCAAGGACTTCCATGCGCCGCTCGTCGCGCAGGTTCTCACGCACGCGGTCGAAGATGACGATGGTTTCGTTGTTCGAGTAGCCCATCAGCGCCAGGATGGCGGCCAGGGTGGTGATGTCGAACTCGATATTGAACAGGGCCAGGAAGCCCAGCACCATGATGACGTCGTGGACCACGGCGGCAACCGCGCCGACCGAGAACTTCCACTCGAAGCGGAACATGATGTACACCGCGATGCCGATGAAGGCCACCAGCAGGGCCAGGCCGCCATCGTTGAACAGTTCCTCGCCGACCTGGGGACCGACGAACTCGATGCGCCGCAGCTCGATGCCCTTCTCCTGCGCGTGCAAGGCCTCCAGCACCCGGCTGCTGACCTCGGCGGTGCTGGCGTCCTTGGCGGGGGGCAGGCGGATCAGCAAGGACGAGGCGCTGCCGAAGTGCTGCACCATGGCGTTGTGGTAGCCGGCCTCGCCCAGCTCGGATCGGACCTCTTCCAGCTCGACCGGCTGCTGGTAGCTGACCTCCACCAGCACGCCGCCGGTGAAGTCGATGCCGAAATTGAGCCCGTGGAAAGCGATCAGGGCGATCGCCACCAGGGTAAGCACGCCCGACGCCCATAGCCCGGTCTTGCGCTGGGCCATGAAGTTGATGTTGGGAACTTTGGCAAAGATTTTCATGACTGTGAGTAACCTTTCAGTGCCCGATCACCAGACCGGCACGTCCTTGAGGGGACGCTTGGCGAAGAACAGCTGGGCCAGCGCACGTGAGCCGACGATGGCGGTGAACTGCGAGCAGACAATGCCGATGGCCAGGGTGATGGCGAAGCCCTTGATGGGGCCCGCGCCCAGGGCGAACAGGGTCATGGTGGCGATCAGTACCGTGATGTTGGCGTCGGCGATGGTCAGGAAGGCGCGCTCGTAACCGGCCTCGATCGCCGCATGGGGCTTCATGCCATTGCGCAATTCTTCGCGGATTCTCTCGTAGATCAGCACGTTGGCGTCGATAGCGATACCCAGGTGCAGCACGATGCCGGCGATGCCAGGCATGGTCAGGGTGGCTTGCAGCAGCGACAGGATCGCCGCCACCAGGACGGTGTTGAGCAATACCGCCGCCACGGCGAACAGGCCGAACACGCGGTAATAGACCACCATGAAGAGTCCGACCAGCGCCATGCCCAGCACGGCGGCGGCGATGCCGCGACGGATGTTGTCGGCACCCAGGCTGGGGCCGACGGTGCGCTCTTCGACAATCTCGACCGGGGCTGCCAGGGCGCCGGCCTTCAGCAGCAGGGCCAGGTCGTGGGCTTCCTTGCTGGACAGGCCGGTGGTCTGGAAGCGCTTGCCGAACACGCCGCGGATGCTGGCGATGGAGATGACCTCCTCGACGTCGCGGTGCTCGCGCATCGCCACGCCCTGGGCGTTGTAGTTGGTGACGACCTCGCGCTCCTTGAACAGCACGGCCATCGGCTTGCCGACACTCTTTTCGGTGAAGGCGTACATACGCTTGGAGGCGGGGCCGTCCAGCACGACGCTGACCGCCGGGCCGCCCTGCTCGTCCACCGTGGCGGAGGCGTCGATCAGGTTGTCGCCGCCGGCGATGATCTCGCGCTTGAGCAGCACGGGGCGGCGATCCTCGCGGGTGTAGAACAGTTCTGTGCCGGCCGGGGTGATGCCGCTGGCCGCCGCGGAGTACGCGTCGGACTCATCCACCGCGCGGTATTCCAGCGTAGCGGTGGCGCCCAGCAGTTCCTTGACGCGGGTGGTGTCCTGCACGCCCGGCAGCTGGACCACGATGCGGTTGACGCCCTGGCGCTGCACCAGCGGCTCGGCCACGCCGAGCTGGTTGACGCGGCTGCGCAGGGTGGTGAGGTTCTGCTGGACGGCGAAATCGACGATGCGCTTGGCTTCCTGCTGCGACAGCGAAATCTGCAGCTGGTTGGGGTTGTTGGGCGGCACCGTCAGGGTGTATTCAGGGAAGCTGCGCGCGATCAGCTTGCGCGCGGCTTCCAGGGTCGCGGCATCGGCGAACTCCAGCAGTGCGGCGCCGCTGGTCTCGCGGCGGCCGGTGTAGCGCACGTCTTCCTTGCGCAGGAAGGCCGGCACGTCGGTGATGATGCGCTGGACGGCTTTCTTGTTGACCTCGTCGATGTCCACTTCCAGCAGGAAGTGCACACCGCCTCTCAAGTCCAGGCCCAGGTTCATCGGCTTGGCGCCGATGGCACGCAGCCAGGCCGGCGTCTTGGAGGCCGAGTTCAGGGCGACGATGTAGCCCCGCCCCAGCTCGCGCTTGAGCTGCTCGGAGGCCTGCAGCTGGCCGTCGGTGTCCGCCAGGCGAACGACCCAGTGGCTATCCTCCATTCCGCTGGATATCGGCGCCAGTTTCCTGGACTCCAGGGCCCGGGCAACGATGTCGGCGAAGTCCGCCGGCAACGGATCGCCGGACTCCATCGTGATCTGCACCGAGGGGTCGTCGCCGTAGATGTTGGGCGCCGAATAAAGCACGCCGAATACCAGTGCCAGGACCAGGACGACGTACTTCCAGCTTGCGTAGGGCTTCATGAGGCGGATCTCGCCGGGGAGATAGGGCCCCTGCTTCGATACAGGGGACGGCCTGCGGGGCGACAGCCCCGCAGGCCTTCAGCCCCTCTAAAAATCTAGAGGGGAATCAATTGATTACAGGCTCTTCAGGGTGCCCTTGGGCAGCACGCTGGTGACGGCCTGCTTCTGGATCTTGACGTTGACGCCGTCGGCGATCTCCACCGTGAGGTAGGCCTCGCCGATACCGGTGACGCGCCCGGCGAGACCGCCGCTGGCCACCACCTCGTCGCCCTTGGCGACCTTGTCCAGCATCTGGCGGTGCTCCTTGGTGCGCTTCATCTGCGGACGGATCAGCAGGAAGTAGAACACCACGACCAGAACCATCAGCGGCGCGAACTGCATGACCATGCTGGGCTGGGGCTGGGCGGCAGCCTGGGCGAACGCCGGTGAAACGAAGAAATCCAACACGTAAAGCTCCGGAATTAGAATGATTCTTGAAAATCGAGCGGCGGATTATGCCACGACCGCCCCGGGATCAGACCCGGTAGTACTCACGGTACCAGGCCACGAACCGGGCCAGACCCACCTCGATCGGCGTCGAGGGCTCGAACCCCACATCGCGCTTCAGATCGTCCACGTCCGCATAAGTTCGATAGACGTCGCCCGGCGCCATGGGCTTGAAGTTCTTGTTCGCCTCGCGCCCGGTCAGCGTCTCCAGGACCTGTATGAAGTGCATCAGCTTCACGGGTGCGTGGTTGCCGATGTTGTAGAGGCGGTAGGGCGCCGTGCTGTGCCCGAGGACCGGGGGGTTGCCGGTCCAGGAGGGATCGCCGGACGGCACATGGTCCATGGTACGGATCACGCCGGTGACGATGTCGTCGATGTAGGTGAAGTCCCGCTCCATGTCGCCATGGTTGAAGACGTCGATCGGCTTGCCTTCGAACAGGGCCTTGGTGAACGAGAAATAAGCCATGTCCGGCCGGCCCCAGGGGCCGTAGACCGTGAAAAAGCGCAGCCCCGTCATGGGGATACCGAACAGGTGGCTATAGGAATGCGCCAGGGCTTCGTTGGACTTCTTGGTGGCGGCATAGAGGCTCACCGGGTGGTCCACCGTGTCCGAGACCGAGAACGGCACCTTGGTGTTGGCGCCGTAGACCGAGCTGGACGAGGCGTAGACCAGATGCTTAACCGGGTAGTGGCGGCAGCATTCCAGCAGGTTGACGAAGCCGATCAGGTTGCTATCGACATAGGCCCGCGGGTTCTGCAGCGAGTAGCGGACGCCGGCCTGGGCCGCCAGGTTGAGCACCACCTCCGGCCGCCAGTCGGCGAAAACCTTGCGCATGGCCTCCATGTCGGCCAGGTCGGCCTGGACAAAGCGGAAACCCAGGCGCCCCTCGAGCTGCTGCAGGCGGCCCTTCTTGAGCTCGGGGTCGTAATAGTCATTGAGGTTGTCGTAGCCCAGGACCTCGTCGCCCCGCTCCAGCAGCTGCTGGATGCAATGGAAACCCACGAAGCCGGCGGCGCCGGTGACCAGCACTTTCATTGTTGTTGACCTGCCCTGTTATTGAAGCGGACGCAGAGGGAATCGCAAATTCTAGCAAGCTCTGATGGCAACTTTTGCAACAGCTGGCCCTTTCGGCTGTGCTAGCCTTCCGGCCCTGAATTTTCCCCTACCCTGCCCCAGGACCTTTCCATGGCTACCTATAAGGCCCCCCTGCGCGAAATCAACTTTGTCCTCAACAATGTCCTGAAGGCGGAGCGGCTGTCGCAGCTGCCGGGCCTGGAGGACGCCACCCCGGAGACCCTGGGCGGGCTGATCGAGGAAGCGGCCAAGCTGATCCAGAACGAACTGGCCCCGCTGAACGCCAGCTCGGACCAGCAGGGCTGCGTCTACTCGAACCATGAGGTGAAGGTGCCGCAGGGCTTCCCGGAGTTCTGGAAGTCCTACTCCGAGGCGGGCTGGATCGGCATCATGCAGAGCCAGGAGTACGGCGGCGCCGGCCTGCCCTACACCCTGGGCAAGGTGATCGAGGAGCTGCTGTGCTCGGCCAACGTGGCCTTCGCGCTCTACCCGGGCCTGACCCAGGGCTGCTTCGAGGCGATTGCCGCCAACGGCACGGACGAGCAGAAGAAGACCTACCTGCCCAAGCTCGCCACCGGCGAATGGTCCGGCACCATGTGCATGACCGAGCCGCAGGCCGGCTCCGACCTGGCGGCGGTCAAGACCAAGGCCACCCCGCAAGCCGACGGCTCCTTCCTGCTGGAAGGCAGCAAGATCTTCATCACCTCGGGCGAACACGGGATGGTGGACAACATCATCCACTTCACCCTCGCCCGCCTGCCGGACTCGCCTCCGGGCATCAAGGGTCTGTCGACCTTCGTGGTACCGAAGTACCTGGTCAACGCCGACGGCAGCAAAGGTGAGCGCAACCCGGTCAAGGCCGTGTCCATCGAGCACAAGATGGGCATCAACGGCTCCTGCACCTGCACCATGAGCTTCGAGAACGCCAAGGGCTGGATGATCGGCGCGCCGAACACCGGTATCCAGAACATGTTCGTGATGATGAACCTGGCGCGCATCATGGTGGGCTACCAGGGCCTGGGCCAGTGCGAACTGGCCACCCAGAACGCCATCGCCTATGCGCTGGACCGCAAGCAGGGCAAGGCCTTCAACGGCGGCGACGTGATCGCCCACCATCCCGACGTACGCCGCATGCTGCTGCAGATGAAGGCCGTGACCGAAGGCGCCCGCGTGCTGGCCTATGAAACCGCCATGCACGTGGACGCCAGCCACCACGCCACCGATCCGGCCGCCCGCGAAGAAGCGCAGGACTGGGTCGAGCTGGCCACCCCGCTGGTCAAGGCCTACTGCACCGACAGCGCGGTGGAGCTGGGCTCCATGGCGATCCAGGTCTACGGCGGCCACGGCTTCATCAAGGAGCACGGCATCGAGCAGATCGTGCGTGACTCCAAGATCCTGTGCCTGTACGAAGGCACCAACGGCATCCAGGCGATGGACCTCGTGCGCCGCAAGCTGATGCTCAACGGCGGCCGCCTGCCCAAGCGCTTCTTCGAGGCGGTGCGCCGCGACCTGGCCGGCGCCCCGGACTTCATCGCCGGCCCGCTGGCCACGGCCATCAACGAGCTGGAGAGCACCACCGCCTGGGTGCAGCAGTCCTACAAGAGCTCGCCGGACGACGCCGCCTTCGGCTGCGTGGACTTCCTGCGCGCCTTCTCGCTGGCCTACCTGGGCTGGAACTGGCTGCGCATGACCCGCGCCGCGGACGCCACCGGCGACAAGCTGTTCGCCGACACCAAGCGCGCCACCGCGGAGTTCTTCGCCAGCCGCATGCTGACGCAGGTGCCGGCGCTGCTGGGCAACGTGCGCCAGAGCGCGGCGCCGCTGATGGCGTTCGACGTCGCCGGCTTGCAGTGATCGGGGGCGCAGCCTAGGCTGCGCCAACTCCATAGACCATCAGGGGATTGACGATGAGCGTGTACGGATTCGAAGCCAAGACCATCGACGGCTCCAGCCAGTCGCTGGATGCCTACCGTGGCAAGGTGCTGCTGATCGTCAACGTGGCCAGCAAGTGCGGCTTCACGCCGCAGTACAAGGGCCTGGAAGAGGTTTACCGCCGGAACAAGGACAAGGGCCTGGCGGTGCTAGGCTTCCCCTGCGACCAGTTCGGCCACCAGGAGCCGGGCGACGAGAACGAGATCAAGAATTTCTGCTCGCTCTCGTATGACGTCAGCTTCCCGCTGTTCGCCAAGATCGACGTCAACGGCGACAACGCCCACCCGCTCTACAAGTACCTGAAGACCGCCTCCCCCGGCATCCTCGGCACCGAGGGCATCAAGTGGAACTTCACCAAGTTCCTGGTGGACAAGAGCGGCAACGTGGTGAAGCGCTACGGCTCGATGGACAAGCCCGAAGCGATCGAGAAGGACATCGCGGCGCTGCTCTGAGCCCGCGAACGACAAAGGCCCCGCAAGGGGCCTTTTTTGTGCCCATCAGATAAATATAGTTATACAAATAGTCACATGAAAATGTTGCTGAATAGTAAATCGATCAATGCAGGAAATGCCCTTGCCCTGCATCAATCAGATCATTAAAAAAGCATTTTCATGACTGGATAATCGCCGCATCTGAAATTTACATTCATCGACATTCAATAAAATAAATGATCTTAATTTTATCCTTAAATAACTGTATCAAGTGAACTTTATCTGACGATAAATAATCGATAATGGCAAATTTTTCTTAATTAATTTGAATATTTTCATTATTTCCATAGAATATAGGCTCATTTGTACCGTCAAACGGCGGTGCGCCATTCCTAGAAAACACTACAGGGAGAATGCGCATGCTTCTTGCCACGGACCTGGACGGCACCTTCCTCGCCGGCACCCCCGAGGATCGACTGCGCCTGTACCAGCTCGTCACCCGCCACCCGGACATCCGGCTGGCCTACGTCACCGGGCGCGGCCTGGAGTCGGTCCTCCCGCTGCTGGCCGACCCCGCCCTGCCCAAGCCCGACTACATCGTCTGCGACGTGGGCGCCACGGTGGTCGACGGCCATAGCCTGCAGCCGGTAGAACCACTGCAGAGCCGCATCGGCGCGCTGTGGCCCGGCGACCAGGTGGTCGCGGCCGCGCTGGAGTCTTTCGGCCTGCGGCGCCAGGACGTTCCGCAGGAACGCCGCTGTTCCTATTTCTGCGGTGAGGCGGCGATCACCGACGGGCTGCAGCAGGCCGTGGGCGGGCTCGACTGCGAACTGCTGTATTCGGCCGACCTGTACCTGGACGTGCTGCCGCGCGGGGTCAACAAGGGCAGCACCCTCATGGGGCTGATCGATCACCTGGGCATCCCGCAGGAACGCGTGCTGGTGGCCGGGGATACTCTCAACGACTTATCGATGTTCCAGCAAGGCTTCAAGGGCGTCTGCGTGGGCGATTCCGAGTCCTGGCTGCTTCAGGCCACACAGGGCAACGCCAGGGTGCTGCACGCCAACTCCAGGGGCTGTGGCGGCATCCTGGAAGCCCTGGAGTACTTCGGCTTCATCGGCAGCGCCGGCATCGACGCCCACGCCGCGCCGCCAGCGGAAACCGGACGCTCCGACCTGGTGATCGTCTATCACCGCCTGCCCTACGACGAGATCGTCGAGGACGGCCAGTTGCGGCGCGTGATGCCCAAATCGCCCAACGGCATCATGCCGACCCTGCTGAGTTTCTTCGCCGACGGACGCCGCGGGGCCTGGGTGGCCTGGGCAGTGAACGACCCCAAGCGCGGACCGTTCGAGACACAGAGCACCGTTGATCCGCTGCGCTACCCGCGACTTACCGCCGCCCGGGTGGCACTGAGCAAGCAGGACGTGGACATCTTCTACCGCCAGTTCTCCAAGGAGGCGTTCTGGCCAACGCTGCACACATTCTGGGAACGCGCACAGTTCCGTGAAGACCACTGGCAGGTATTCCTGAAGATCAACCGGCTGTTCGCCGAACGCACGGCCGCCGAGGCCGCCGAGGGCGCCACGGTCTGGATCCACGACTACAACCTGTGGATGGTGCCAGCCACGCTGCGCGAGCTGCGCCCCGACCTGAAGATCGCCTTCTTCCACCATACCTACTTCCCCTCCGCCGACGTCTTCAACGTGATCCCCTGGCGCCGCGCCATCGTCGGCAGCCTGCTCCAATGCGACTACGTGGGCTTCCACATCCCGCGCCAGGTCGAGAATTTCGTCGATGTGGTGCGCGGCGCAGCGCCGGTGCGGGTGATAGAGCGACGCAGCTGCGCGCCGCGCTTCGTCACCTATGGCTGCGCCGTGGGGCTGGAGAACTACAGCACCTGCATCGACGTCGGCGACCGGCGTATCCGCCTGGGTGCACACCCGGTGGGCACGGACCTGGGCCGCATCGAGCAGGCCCTGTCACGAGCACCGGTGCAGAAGCGCATGGCCGAGCTGCGGCAGTCGCTCAATGGGCGTCGCCTGATCCTGTCGGTGGAGCGTCTCGACTACACCAAGGGTACCCTGGAAAAGCTGCAGGCCTTCGAGAAGCTGCTGGAGGAGCATCCGGAACTGCAGGGCAAGGTCACGCTGATCACGGTCTGCGTGCCGGCCGCCAAGGAGATGACGGTCTACCGCAACCTGCAGCACAGCATCGAGCAGGCCGTAGGGCGCATCAATGGCCACTATTCGCGCGTGGGCTGGACGCCGGTGCAATTCTTCTTCCGCGCCCTGCCCTTCGACGACGTGGTGGCCTACTACGCCATGGCGGACCTGATGTGGATCACGCCGCTGCGCGACGGCCTGAACCTGGTGGCGAAGGAGTACATCGCCACGCAAGGCCTGAGCAAGGGCCGCGGTGTGCTGGTGCTGTCGGAGTTCGCCGGCGCCGCGGCGGAACTCAAGGGCGCCATCCTGACCAATCCGCACGACGTGATGGACCTGAAGAACGCCTGCTACCTGGGCCTCAACATGGGCCGCGCCGAAGCGGGCGCACGCATGCGCCAGCTCTTCGACATCGTCAGCCACTACGACGTGCGTCGCTGGGGCGACGATTTCCTTGCAGCCACCCACGCCAAGTCCCCGCAGCCCGCGCGCAAGCCGGCCGTGCGCGGCAGCAAAGGCTGAGCCGGGCACGGCATCGGAACCCCGACGGGCCGCCAGGGTCTGAACAAGCCTGCATCGCTTGCCACGCCCTCGCATGATGAAGCGCCTGTTGCCGATCTCGTCCCTGCTGTTCGGGGTTGCCCTGTTGCTGGCCGGCAACGGCCTGTTCGGCACGCTGCTGGGCGTGCGCAGCGCCGCCGAAGGCTGGTCGGGCCGCGCCATCGGCCTGATGATGTCGGCCTACTTCGCCGGCTTCCTGCTCGGCACCTTCGTCAATCCGCGCATCATCACGCGCGTCGGACACATCCGCGCGTTCGCGATCTTCGCCGCGCTGGCCTCCAGCGCGGCGCTGCTGCAGGGCCTGCTGGTGCATCCGCTGGCCTGGCTGCTGCTGCGCCTGCTGACCGGCATCTGCCTGGTCGGCCTGTACATGGTCGTGGAAAGCTGGCTCAACGCGCAGGCGGAGCCGTCCACGCGGGGGCAGATCTTCGCCGGCTACATGGCCGTCAATTTCGGCGGCCTGGCCGCTGGTCAGACGCTGCTGGCGCTATACCCGGTGCAGGGCTTCGAGCTCTTCGGCGTGACGGCGATGCTGCTGTCCCTCTCGCTGGTGCCGGTGGCACTGACCTCGGTGGCACAGCCCACCGTCACGCAGGCTCCGCACCTGAGCCTGCGGGCGCTCTACACACTCGCACCCGTGGGCATCGCCGGTGCCGTGGGCTCAGGACTGGCACTCAGCGCGTTCTGGGGCATGGGTCCGGCGGCTGCCCAGCAACTGGGTTTCGAGGGCAGTGGTGTCGCCGCCTTCATGAGCGCCGCGATCCTGGGCGGTGCGCTGCTGCAATTGCCCATCGGCCGCTGGTCGGACCGCGGCGGAGATCGCCGACGCGTCCTGTTCCTGCTGACCCTGGCCTCCGCCGCCACGGCGCTGGGCCTGTTCCTGCTGCCGCTGGAGCCCTCGCTGCTGCTGGGCGGCATGTTCGTTTTCGGCGGCCTGGCCTTTGCGATCTATCCGGTCAGCATCGCGCTGACCAACGACCGCCTGCGCCCCGAGGACCTGTTGCGCGGCGCCGGCAGCCTGTTGCTGCTGCATGGCGCGGGCGCGGTGCTGGGGCCTTTCCTGGCCGGCCTGCTCATGGAATGGCTGGGGCCAACCGCGCTGATGCTGCACTTCGCCTTGATGCTGGGCCTGCTGGCCACCTATGCGGCCTGGCGCCTGTGGATCTCGCCGCAGGGGCCCGAGGCCCATACACCCTTCCAGCCGATGGTGCGCACCACGCCGACCGCCCTGGAGCTGATTGCACCGACACCGGAAGACGCCACGCCAGAAGCAGGCCCGGCGGCCTAGAGACGGCCGGCCTTGAAGGTGTCGCAGGCGTTGGGGTCGCCCGATTCGAACCCGGCGCGGAACCAGCGTACGCGCTGTTCCGAGGTGCCATGACTGAAGGCGTCGGGCACCACGTGGCCCTGCGACTGCTTCTGCAGGCGGTCGTCGCCGATCGCGGTGGCGGTGTTCAGCGCCTCTTCCACGTCGCCGCTCTCCAGCCACTGCAGCTTCTTCTCGGAGCGATTGGCCCAGACGCCGGCCAGGCAGTCGGCTTGCAGCTCCTGGCGCACCAGCAGGCCGCCGTCACCCTGCACGTTCTGGCCGCGGCGGCGGGCCTCGTTGACCTTGGCGCTAACGCCGAGCAGGGTCTGCACGTGGTGGCCCACCTCGTGGGCGATGACGTAGGCATAGGCAAAATCTCCGCCGCCACCGAGGCGCCGCTGCATGTCCTGGAAGAACGACATGTCGAGATACACCTGATGATCGCTGGGGCAGTAGAACGGACCCGAGGCGGAGGTGGCGCTGCCGCAGGCAGAGTCCACATCACCGGAGAACAGGATCAGCTTGGGCTGCTCGTACTGCCGGCCGGTCTGCTGGAAGATCTCGCCCCAGACCGCCTCGGTTTCGCCCAGGATGGCGCGCACGAAGTCCGCGCCTTCATCGTTGGCCGGCGGCGGCGCGCCCTCCTGCTGCGCCGGCGGGCTCATGCCCTCGGTCACCTGCGACACCAGGCCCAGCATCTCCAGCGGGTTCTTGCCGAGAAGCAGGCTCAGCACCACGACCACGGCGATGCCGCCGAGGCCGAGCTTGCCGCCGCCTCCGCCGCCACCGAAGCCGCGACGGCCGGAGCCGCGAACGTCCACCACGTTGTCGCTACGCTGACCGCCGCGCCATTTCATGCACCGTTTCCTCCGAGGCCTGCTGCGATCCTCCATCGCGGGGGACGCCAGCGCAAGGGGCGGCTCAGGCCGGCTTCAGCACTTGACCCAGCACCGCGTCCAGCAGCCTTGCGCGCGGCTTCCAGGGGTACTCGGGGATCGTGACCAGCGAGTGACAGAGGCCCAGCAGCGAGCACAGCAGCGCCTCGCCCTGCAGTTGCGGATCGCCGGGGTGGGCGCTGCCTTCGGCCTGGGCGGCTTCCACCAGCCGGCGGAACAGGTCGAAGCGCTCCAGGATCGCCGAGGTCTCGACGTACAGCTGCTCGCCGGGCTCGGCCTGGTCCTGGTTGAGGTAGACCATGCGGTAGCGTTCAGGCTGGTCGCACCAGTAGTCGACATAGGCCAGGCAGGCCCGGCGCAGGCGCTGCGCCGCAGTACCGCGCCGCGCGGCGGTCTCGATAGCGGTGAACAGCTCGACGAAGAAGTCCTCCCAGATGTAGCGCAGGATGTCGTTCTTGCTACGGAAGTAGCCGTACAGGCCCATGGTGCTGCAGCCGGCCACGGCGGCGATGCGGCGCATGCTGACGGCCTCGAAGCCCTCGCGGGCGAACAAGCCGCGCGCGGCCTCGATGACGCGCTGGCGCACCGCCTGCTCCAGGTCGACGCTGCGGCGCGGCCGCCCGCGGGTGCCGCCCGCTTCTGCCTTGCCGCCCTTGCTGCTCTTGCCGGTTTGACTCGCCATGGCCCTCGGCCTTATTTTCCGTACACGTACAATAAATAAGGGACGGGTGGATGAGCAAGGGGACTCTCGCAGCCGCGGCGGGCTTGGCCGCCGCCCTGCTCGCCGGCTGTGGCCAAAGCAGCACGCCGGCCGCGATGCCGATGACGCCACCCACCTTCGAGCGCCCGACGCTAGCCGAGTGCGCGGCGCTGCGGCCGGCGCGCTGGCAAGCCGCCACCGGTACGGCGCAGGCCGGCGCGCGGCTGCGCGCGGTGGCCCTGCAGTACAAGCAGGAGATCCGCCACGTCGGCGACTACGCCGCCTTCCGCCGCAAGATGCGCTGCCTGATGGAGGAACACGTGGTGCCGGTGATGCGCCCCGGCCTGCCGACCCTGGTGGTGTACAACGAGGACGCGGGGCTGATGACCATCGCCACCGGCACGCGCGGCGCGCTGGTGCGCGCGCAGGCGCAGACACCGCTGCGCGCCCCCACCGGTGACGCCCTGCCGCTGGGCATCCTCGGCGCGCTGGGCCTGCTCAACACCGCCTACCTGCCGCAGGTGCTGGCCTACCAACTGCGCTTCCCGCTCACCGATCCGCGCAAGCAGGTCTTCCTGGCGGCCACCGATACTTTCGCCCGCGCCTTCTCGCAGACCTTCTCCGATATCGCGCGCGACTACGGCGTCTACGTGGTGGCCTCCAACAACCAGGCGCCTTACCGGGCTTCGCGCGATCCGCTGGAGATCGCGCTGTTCAAGGACCCCGACCTGGCGGACGTGGACGAGGTTTACGTGGCCACCAGCAACCACGTCGCCAACGTCACCTTCCTGTGGGGGCCACGGGACATCCATCCGGAAGCACCGCGCGGCGAAACCAACCTGCTGTTCGCCAACCAGAAGGTGCCGCTGACCGACATCGAGCTCAACGTGCTGGGCCTGGACGAAGGCCCGGCCGCGGGCCAGGCCGGCCTGGCCAACGCGGCAGGGGTGGAGGTGGAGGGCTTCCGCCTGGGCTTCGCCACGTCCCTGCCCGCCTTCCAGTGGGGCTACGAGTTCGGCCAGCGCCCGGCAGGCTTCGACCCCTGCGCCGACATCCCTGCCCGCTACATGCCCTGCATGGACGCGCTGGGCGTGGACGTGGTGATCCAGGCCGAGGCCAACCCCGGGCGCTGGGCGGCCCACTACGCCGGCGGCTGGCAGCCGCTGGAGTGGATGAACAGCACCTGGCGCACGGTGGCGGAGCCCACGGTGGGCTTCCGCTACAACATCACCGCGCACCTGGTCGGCAACCTGCTGGACCTGGCCTTCGACGGCCAGAGTGCGATCACCGAGCGCGCGGCGCAGGCACCGCTGCGCCACTACGTCGGCAATCTCGAATTCGAACCCGGCGTCGACGTGGACTGGTACCAGGCATTCCGGGGCGGCAAGCGCGAGTTCCTGGAACTGGCGCCTTGGGTCACCGCCGATGCGCCACGCACGGCGCTGCTGGCCACCGGCGCGCAGCTCGCGCCCGGCAGCGGCGATGCGCTGGAAAACGACTATCTCGAAACCGCCGTGTGGGCCGACCTCACGCGCTGAACCCCAATGACCATCCAGGAAACCCCCATGGAAGACATCAAGGACCTCGCCCGCCGCCGCCTGCTCACCGGCGCCGCGGCACTCGGCGCCGGTGCACTGATCCCAGGCTGCGGTAACAGCAGCCCGGTGGGCAGCGCCCAGGCCGCGACGCCCGGCGCGCCCCAGGGCCGCTACCAGGCCGAGATCGCCATCGTCGGCGCCGGGCTGGCCGGGCTGTCGGCGGCGCGGCAACTGGTGGCCGCCGGCCGCAAGGTGCTGGTGGTGGAGGCGCGCGACCGCGTGGGCGGCCGCACGCTGAACCGTGCCGTCACCGCGCCGGGCGCCCAACCTGGCACCGTGGTGGAAGTGGGCGGCCAGTGGGTGGGGCCGACGCAGGACCGCGTGCTGGCGATGATCCAGGAACTGGGCCTGTCGACCTTCAAGACCTTCAACACCGGCAAGCTGGTGGACTTCCGCGGCGGCCGGCGCTCGGAATACGCGGGGCGCATCCCGCCCGGCGCCTTCCTCGGCGCGGTGGAAGCACAGGTGGCGATCATGCGACTCGACAGCATGGCGGCCGACGTGCCGCTGGACAAACCCTGGACTGCGCCGAAGGCCGCGGAATGGGACAGCGAGACCTTCCAGAGCTGGATCGACGGCAACCTGTTCAGCGACAACGGCCGCGCCCTGCTGCAACTGGCCATCGAGTCGGTGTTCTCCGCCCAGCCGCGCGATCTGTCGCTGCTCGGCGTGCTGTTCTACATCCGCTCCGCCGGCAGCCTGGAAAACCTGATCAACACCGAGGGCGGCGCGCAGGAATCGCGCATCGTCGGCGGCTCGCAGCGCATCGCCCTGGGCATGGCCGAGGCGCTGGGCAGCGAGCGCATCCTGCTCAACGCGCCGGTGCTGCGCATCGATCATGGCGACCCCGGCGTGACCCTGCGCGGCGACGGCTTCGAGGTGAAGGCGCAGCGCGTCATCGTCGCGATCCCGCCGACACTGGCGGGCCGCATCCGCTATGCGCCGGCACTGGACGGCCTGCGCGACCAGCTGACGCAGCGCCTGCCGATGGGCACGGTGATCAAGGTGCAGTGCGTCTACCCCAAGCCGTTCTGGCGCGACGCCGGCCTCAACGGCCAGGCCACCAGCGACGTGGGGCCGGTGAAGCTGACCTTCGACAATTCACCGCCCGACGGCCACGTCGGCGTCATGATGGGCTTCATCGAAGGCTCCGACGGCCGTGCCGTGCTGCGCCAGACGCCCGAGCAGCGCCGCCAGGGCACCATCGAGAGCTTCGTGCGCTACTTCGGCGATCAGGCGCGCAATCCGCTGCAGTACATCGAGCAGAACTGGGCCTCGGAGGAATGGACCCGCGGCTGCTACGCCGGCATCTTCCCGCCGGGCGTGTGGCTGGACTACGGCGAGGCCCTGCGCGCGCCGATCGGGCGGCTGCACTGGGCGGGCACGGAAACCGCCGAGCTGTGGAACGGGTATTTCGATGGAGCGATCCGTTCGGGTGAGCGGGCGGCGACGGAGGTGGTAGCGGCGTTGCGCGTTGGAGCTTGAGGCAAGCTCTGGGTGAACCGCTCGCGTGGGCAAAGCTACGCTTTGCCCACCCTACAGGCCGCTTTGAGTTTTTGTAGGGTGGGCACCAACAGTAGGCGCTTTAGGCGAACGTCTTCTTGTTTGCCCACGCGTCCCCAGCCCATCTACACGATCGGCTCTCCAAATCCGTCTGCGGCAGTCGCATCTCCACCCCAATCTGCCGGTAGCAAGCCTTGCCGAACGTAACGGTGGAAACTCGAATGCGGCCAGTCGACGACGCGACTGGCCAGGCCGTGCTTGAGCGGGTTGTAGTGGATGTAGTCGACGTGGCGCTCAAAGTCCTGGTCGTCGCGAATCTGGTGCTCCCAGAAGCGCCTCTGCCAGATGCCCTTGTCGCGGTGGATCAGTTTGCTACGGCTGCGCGGTCCCGCATCGAGTCCGCGGGAAAAACCGCTCTTGATCTGCGACCAGCGCGTCGAGAAATTGCCATCCTCGGGCGGCAACTGCCAGAGCGCATGCAGGTGGTCCGGAAGGATGCAGATAGCGAGGGTCTGGAAAGGAAGGCGCGCGCCGACCTTCCGATAGACATCGCGCAGATGATCGACGTGCTCGACAAGAGCCGAACTGCGTCGATCTGCCAAGGCCACGGTGAAGAAGTAAGTGGCGCCGGGAGTCTGGCTGCGTCGGTAGCGGGACATGGCTGATTCTGCCTGGTAACGCGTGGGCAAAGCCATGCGTTGCCGGCAGTGTGTCGATGGCTCGATCCGACGCGTGGGCAAACAAGAAGCTGTTTGCCCACCCTACAGAGAATGTAGGGTGGGCAACGCTTGCGTTGCCCACGCGGGAGGTGGGAGGACTACGCCAGGAAATTGCGCCAGTTGCCCTGCCCGGCGTAGCCGCCGGGGAAGACCTGCTCGAGGTCGGCCAGGCTCACGCCCAGGCGCTTGGCCAGGATTTCACCCAGCACGGCGCGGAAGTCGGTGGTGGGCTCGAGGTCTTCGTTCTGGAACAGGGCCTGCGGCGACAGGCCCGGCCACTGGCCGTGGACGCGACCGCCGATCACGCTGCCGCCCATCACCAGCATCGACGAGGCGGTGCCGTGGTCGGTGCCGCCGAAATTCTCGCGGGCTTTGCGGCCGAACTCGGTCATGGTGACGACGGTGACCTTGTCCATCAGGTTACCGAGGTCGTTATGGAAGGCGACCAGGGCGTTGGCGAAGTTGGGCAGCGAGACGGCATGGCGCGAGGCCTGGGTCACGTGGGTGTCCCAGTCGTCCTCGGAATTCACCGTGACTACGCGCGGCGACATGCCGGCGCGGATCGCCTGCGCGGCGACGCGCAGGCCGCTGCCGAGCGCGGTGTTGGGATAGGTGACGGTGGGAGCCGGCGGCGGTGTCTCGGTGAGCGCACGCATGCTCTGCGCCAGGCTGCGCGTAGTGTCACCCGGAGGACCGGCCAGCTCGGCGATGGCCTCGATCAGGGCGGTGACGGCGATACCCATGGTGGAGCCGTGATCCAGGTCGGCGAAGTCGCGCACGGCGATGGCGCCAGGGTAGCCCTGCAGGCTCGCCGGGATGGAGTTCTCGGCGGCGATGGCGGACCAGATGTTGTCGGTGGCCGGGGTGCGCAGCATGGCGCGGCCGAGCCAGCCGCCGGTGACGCCGGCACGCGAGCCGGCCTCGGCCAGGGTCTGGGCGTAGAAGTGCGAACGGTCGCGCGAGTCCAGCGGAATCCAGCCGGTGGCAGTGACGAAGCCCAGGCGACCGGCGTCGTAGATCGGCTTTAGCGCGTTGAGGCCCGGGTTGAGGCCGAAGAAGTTGTCCAGCACCACCGGGTTGGTGACCTTGAGGTTGGGACGCAGGACGGCGTAGTCCGGGTCTCCGTAGGGCACCAGCATGTTGATCCAGTCGGCGGCGAAGCGCTGGAACACCACGACCAGGGTGTGATCGTTGATGGACTGGGTGGCAACCGTGGTACGCGCGGCGGCAGGCGCGGCCGTGGTGGCGGCAGCGGGCGTCGCGGCGGTGGTGGTTGCGGGGGCTGCGGCCGGCTTGGCGGCGGGCAACAGGTTGCTGAGGGTGGTACGCAGATTGAGCGACATGGGAATTACCTCAGCAGGAACCAGGGCGAAGCCAGCAGGGCGAAGACCAGGCCCTTGACGCGACGCTCCAGCGTCGCCGGATCCATCACCGCATCGGGCGAGGCCTCCTGGGCGACGAAGGAGATCGCCAGGGAGCGCACCGAAGCCGGCAGCGGCTGGAACAGCAGGTTGGCGATGGCATTGTCCACGGCCTGGCGCGGGGTCTTGGCGCGGGTGACGTTGCCGGCGACCGACTGCCCACCCTGCAGCAGGATCAGCGGGCGCGCCAGGATGTAGCTGTAGCTGACGCCCTCCACCAGCTTCACCAGGTACTTCTGCTGGTAGAGCATGCTGTTGGTGTTGCCCCAGTAGTCGGCCGTGTCCGGATAGCCGTTGGGCGCGGCCCACATGAAGGGCGCGTGGCCGGCTTTACTAAGGGCGGTGAACAGCAGCCCGGCGGGATTGGCGACCGGGATGCCGAACAGGTCCACGCCCAGCAGGTGATCGACACGGTTGATGCCGCAGGCGCGCAGGGCGCCAATCATGGCGTCCTGCGGGCGCTTGAGCTTGGCGCCGGCGCTGGCGGCGAACTCCGCCGAGTTCAGGATCTGCCGCAGCATGGCCTTGATGTCGCCGCCGGTGCTGGTGAAGGTGGCCGCTACGGCGTTGACCAGCAAGGCCGGCGGATTGTCGGAGACGAAGCGGCGGCAGAGCTTGCCGGCGATGTGCTTCGCAGTAGCCGGGTGGGCCAGGATCAGATCCAGGGCGCGGTCGATCTCGGCCTGGCCGCCGCCAGCCGGGAAATTCTGGCCGAGGAAGGTCTTCTGCGTGGTGTCGTGCTGCGTGGCGTTGAACTGCACGGTGCCGTACAGCGCGACGCTCAGCGGCAGGTCGCTGATGTAACCCAGGCCGCTGAGGATGCGTGCCAGGGCCTTCATGTCGGCCTCGGTGTAGTTGCCCTTGCCCATGGTGTGGAGCTCGAGTAGCTCGCGGGCGTAGTTCTCGTTGATCTGGCCTTTGCGGTTCAGCCAGTTGTCGAGGTAGTGCAGCATGTCGGCGCTGCGCACGGTCTTCTTCAGCAACGTCTTGAAGTTGCCCATCGCATTGGGCCGGATCGCCGCGCGATCGAAGTCGATCTTCAGCGGCACCGGGTTCTTGCGGATATAGGTGTTGAAGTGGTCGTTCCAGAAATCGACCATCACCTCGAACAGCTGCGCGTTGGAGAACAGCGCCTTGTAGAGCGCTGCGCTCTGCAGGTCCAGGATGTGCCCTTCCGGATTGCCGCCGGTAAGCGAGGTCAGGTAGATGCCGGCGCCGGCGGTGTCGATGCGCGGATACAGCGCCGCGGCGAGCAGGCCGGTGGGCAGGTCGCGCGCCGTGAGCTGCTCTTCGATGTAGGCGGCGCGGCCGATCTTGCGTACGCGGGCCAGGGCCGTGTCGGTGGGGCCGAAGCTGATACGGCGCAGCAGGTGCAGGTCCTGGTCAGTGCCGGCGACCTGGGCCGGCGTCATGGCATTGGCTTGCTGCCAGAAGCCGCCCAGCAGACCGGCGGCCGAGGTGTACCCCGCCGCCTCGAGAAAGGCGCGGCGATTCATCGTGAGCATTCTTTTTGACTCCCTGCGCCTTGGCGAGCCTGGATTGGCTGCCGGATCGCGCCCCATGGATAGCCTAGCCACACCCTGACCAGGCCGATGTCGGATTTTGACTAGTGTCAGTGAACGAAAGGCGAGCGCCGTTGCGTACTCAGGCATTGGCATTTCCGCCACTTTCGCTGACGTCAAGAAATTGACGTCATCCGGCGACAGTAAGGGGGAAAGCACTACCCCGCAACCCATTGATTAAATATTACTTAATAAAATGACTATCGGGTCAATAGAAAGATTGTGCGTTGCAACATACTGACCGTTTTGTTAGTCTTGTTGCACTGCAACAACCAGCCTACAAGGAGGCACAGCATGAAGACCCGACTGAAGACTGCCGCGGTGCTCGCCGCACTGCTGGTGGCACCCATCACCCAGGCCGGCGACAAGACCCAGGGCATCGACCACGACCTGACCCAGGCGGCCCGCAACTCCGCCCTGGAAGCGCGCATCCAGCAGCAGATGTCGCTGATTGACCTGGCACTCGCCGGCTCGATGAGCGGCTTCAGCCTGCCGCCGGCCGCCACCACCGGCGCCCTGGCGATCGCGGCCCGCTAACTAGGCGCTACTCCTCCGCGGCCGGCTGGGGCTCCACCGCAGCCCCGGCTTCGCCGGCCGCGGTCTTGGACGGCGCGCCCTCCGGCGAGGCCAGGAAGTCCGCCGAGAAGGCGGCGAAGCGGTTCTGCTCGATCGCCTCGCGCATGCGCCGCGCCAGTTCCTGGTAGTAGTGCAGGTTGTGGATGGTATTGAGCTGCCCGCCCAGCATCTCCTCGCACTTGTCGAGGTGATGCAGGTAGGAGCGGGTGTAGTGGCGGCAGGTGTAGCAGCCGCACTTGGGGTCCAGCGGCCCCTGGTCCGCCCGATGCTTGGCGTTGCGGATCTTGATCACGCCTTCGCTAGTGAACATATGCCCGTTGCGCGCATTGCGGGTGGGCATGACGCAGTCGAACATGTCGATGCCCCGCCCCACGGCCTGCACCAGGTCGCGTGGCGTGCCGACACCCATCAGGTAATGCGGGTGCCCGGCCGGCAGCGAGGGGCCGATGGCATCCAGCACGGACAGGCGCTCGGCCTCGGTCTCCCCTACCGACAGGCCGCCCAGGGCATAGCCATCGAAGCCGATCTCCAGCAGGCGCTGCAGCGACTCGCGCCGCAACTCCGCCGACATGCCGCCCTGCACGATGCCGAACAGGGCGTTGGGGTTGTCGCCGTGGGCGTTCTTGCAGCGCAGCCCCCAGCGGGCCGACAGCTCCATGCTGGCGCGGACCTGCTTCTCGGTGGCCGGGTGCGGCGTGCACTCGTCGAACTGCATGACGATGTCGGAGTTCAGCGCGTGCTGGACCTCGATGGAGCGCTCCGGCGTCAGGAAGATGCGGTCGCCGTTGACCGGTGACTGGAACTTCACGCCCTCCTCGGTGATCTTGCGCAGGCCGGACAGGCTCCAGACCTGGAAGCCGCCGGAGTCGGTCAGGATCGGCCCCTGCCAGTTCATGAAGCCGTGCAGGCCGCCGTGGGCGCGGATGATGTCCGGGCCGGGGCGCAGCATCAGGTGGAAGGTGTTCCCCAGGATGATCTGGGCACCGATGCCGCGCAGGTCTTCCGGCGTCATGGCCTTGACCGTGCCGTAGGTGCCCACCGGCATGAACACCGGCGTCTCGACGGTGCCGTGCTGCAGCTGCAGGCGGCCACGGCGGGCCTGGCCGTCGGTGTGAAGCAGTTCGAATTTCATCCGCCCATTATCGCCGAGTAGCGGCCCGCCCATAGGGAAACCCGGGCGCGGCGTGATAGCGTTAGGGGCATAACAAGACCATACCGAGGGGTCCGTAATGCGTAAGCTCATCCTCACCGGCCTGCTGGCGGCCGTCTCCCTGTCCGGCTGCGCCATGATGGGCCCGGCCAAGCCGGTGGAACTGGCGGCGGCCGACTCCGGCAAGACCATCAGCCTGGCGCCCAAGCAGGCGCTGCGCCTGAACCTGGTGTCCAACCACACCACCGGCTACCGCTGGATCTGGGCCAACCCGGTCAATCCGGTGCTGGCCAAGTCGGGCGAGCCGGTCTACACCCCCAGCGAATCGGCCCGTGACGGCATGGTCGGCGCCGGTGGCACCGAGACCTGGACCTTCATGCCCACCGCCTACGGCGAGACCACCGTGCGCATGGAGTACCGCCGCCCCTGGGGCATGCAGACCCCGGCGGAGAAGGTGCTGACCTATACGGTGAAGGTGGCGAAGTAAGGCCCGCCAGCGGAAAAAGCGACGGGGGAGCCGACGTTCCCCCAGCGGCCCGCTATAATGCGCGCCCCTGCCTGCCCGGGTGGCGGAATCGGTAGACGCAGCAGACTCAAAATCTGCCATGGCAACCCCATATGAGAGTTCGAGTCTCTCCCCGGGCACCACTTCTCAAGTTGTTGGCGCGATGCGCAAATCGGATTTCCACTACGAGCTGCCGGACGAGCTGATCGCCCAGCACCCGGCGGCGCGCCGCTCGGCCAGCCGCCTGCTGCACCTGCAGGCCGACGGCCAGCTGGCCGACCGCCAGGTGCGTGAACTGCCGGAGCTGCTGCGGCCCGACGACCTGCTGGTGTTCAACGATACGCGCGTGATCCCGGCAAGGCTGTTCGGGCGCAAGCCCAGCGGCGGCAAGGTGGAAATCCTGGTGGAGCGCGTGCTGGATGAGCACGAGTTCCTGGCGCAACTCGGCGTCAGCAAGAAGCCCAAGGCCGGAGGCCTGGTCGAGATCGGCGAAGACCGCCTGACGGTGCTGGGCCGCGACGACGACCTGTTCCGCCTGCGCTACGACGGGCCGGGCACGGTCATGGATTTCCTGCAGCGCGCTGGCCGCCTGCCGTTGCCCCCCTACATCACCCATACGCCCGACGGCGAGGATGCGGAGCGCTACCAGACCGTGTTCGCGCAGAACCCCGGCGCGGTGGCGGCGCCGACCGCGGGCCTGCACTTCGACGAGGAGTTGCTAGCAGCGCTACGCGAGCGCGGCCTGCGCACGGCGACGCTGACGCTGCACGTGGGCGCGGGCACCTTCCAGCCCTTGCGCGTGGACGACCTGAGCCAGCACCGCATGCACAGCGAGCGCTATGCGCTCTCCCCTGCCCTGGTGCAGGCCATCGCCGACACCCGCGCCCGCGGCGGCCGCGTGGTGGCGGTGGGCACTACGGTGACGCGCGCGCTGGAATCCGCCGCGGTGCAGAACGGCCTGCAGCCCGGCGAGGGCGAGACGCGGCTGTTCATTACGCCGGGCTACCAGTTTGCGGTGGTGGATGCGCTGCTGACCAATTTCCACCTGCCGGAGAGCACGTTGATGATGCTGGTCAGCGCCTTCGGCGGCTACGAGCGGCTGATGGCGGCGTACCGCCATGCGGTGACGCAACGCTATCGCTTCTTCAGCTATGGCGATGCGATGCTGATCGAGAACGGTTGAGGCTGGCAGCCCCCCTCCCGTGCATGTTCGTCATACCGGCGGAAGCCGGTATCCAGTCCCGGACTGGAGTGTCCTACTTCACGACTGGATACCGGCTTCCGCCGGTATGACGGCGTTCTTTCCCTGGTTTTCCGAGAGCGGCCTCAGGCGTGCTCGTGCCAGATCGCCTGGTGCAGGTGCTTGGCGTTGCGCAGCCGCGTGTGCGCCTCGACGTAGCGCCAATTGGCACCGTTCTGGGCCATCAGGGTGCCGGCGTCGCGGATCGGCAGCACGGCCTCGTTGCGGGCCTGCGGTGAGCGGGCGCTGAGCTCGAATTCGTCGATCAGGGTCAACTGGCTCGAGGGCTGCAGGTCAGGCGTGTCCACGGCCCAGGTCTGGGCCTTGATGCTGCGGCCTTCCACGGCGTATTCGATGAAGCTGTAGCGCAGGTGCTGCGCGGCGCTCCAGGCGCTCTGGCCGCTGAAGCTGCGGATGCCGACGCCGCCACCGCCACCGCAGACCTGCACGTAGCCGGTCTCGCGCGGCTGGCCGAAGGCCATGGCGTGCGAGCGCTGGTATTCGTGGTCATGCCCCACCAGCAGCAAGTCCACGCCGTAGCGCAGCAGGATGTTCTCCTCCAGCAGCACCAGCGTGGGATTGTTGGGGCTGCGGCCTTCCTCGTCGGTCCAGAGGGTGAAGTGCTGGACGAAGGCGATGAAGTCGATCTCGCCGCGGGCGCGGCGCAGCGCGGCCTGGGCCAGCTCGGTCTCCAGCCACAGCAGCTCCGCCAGCAGGGTGCCGTCGGCGATGAAGGCACCGCCGGTGGAGACGATGAAGCGTACGTTGTTGAGGTCGTAGGCGTAGTAGCGACCATTGCCCGGCTGCGACAAGCGGGTCTTGTAGGCGGAGCCGTTGCCGTCCTTTTCCTCGTGGTTGCCAGCGGCGCACAACACCGGCAGCGAGGCGCTCATGTGCTCGAGCTGGTTGAACCAGGTGTCCCAGACCGGCTGGTCGCCGTTGGCATAGGACAGGTCACCGGCGATCAGCACGAAATCCACGCCGCGCCGCAGGATGCCCTCGCGCACCAGGCGCGAGAATTCGCTGGTGCCGTGATCGCCGAAGTGGGCGAAGCGGAAGGCGCTTCGCGGCATCGGCTTGAGCGTATAGGTAGCCGACAGCGAGTCGCCGCCATGGCGCACGCGGTACTGCAGCGGCTGCTCCGGATCGTAGCCCGTGAGCTGCGCGCGGTGCGTCAGCACGTCGATGTCGTAGGCCTGCGAGGCGGCGGCGCGGGTGCTCTGGCTGAAGTCGCCCTGACCGAACTCGACCACGCCTTCCGGCGCGTTGAGGCCGTCGGTGAACCAGGTGACGGCGCGCGTGGTGTGCGGATCGCCGGTCCAGCTGACGTGCAGGCCACGGGCGATGTTGTTGCTGCCCGGCGGCGGATTGGAACCGCCACCGTTGATCGGAGAAGAAGAGCTGCCGCAACCGGGCAGCCAAGGGGCCAGTAACAGTGGGGCACCGGCCTTGAGAAGGTCACGTCTTTTCATGGTGAGGAAATTCAGGGTAGTTCGGCGGCGGAGACGCCGGGTGGAAGCTGTGCGCCCTCGCGCACGAACAGCGGCACCTGCTCCAGCGGCGCCAGCACCGGGATGCGGCGCGGGCCTTCCTGCACCGCGCCGGTCCAGAAATTGACCCAGCGCCCCGGCGGAATGAAGACCATGCGCAGGCCCGCCGGCAGGCCGCCTTCGAGCAACGTAGTGACCGGCGCCACGAGGATGTCGGGGCCGAACAGGTATTGGTCGTCGGCCTGCAGCGCCAGCGGCTCGTCGGGGTATTCATAGGGCATGGGCCGCACGATGGGCACGCCCTCGCTGATGGCCAGGCGCGCGGCGCTGTCGATGTAGGGCACCAGGCGGTCGTGCAGCACGGCGTAGCGCCGATAGACACGCACGCTGCGCTCGCTGACCCACCAGGGCGGCACCGGCGTCTGCATCACCGGGGAGAAGGCGCCGAGCTGGGTCCAGCGGATGTAGAGGCTCTCGCCCGGCGTCAGCAGCGGGATGCCGCCGGCCGGCTCGCCCATGTCCTGGCGCAGGCCGGCGTAGCCGCCGATGTCGGAACCGTTGTAGGGGAAGCCGCTGACCGACAGCGACAGCAGCGAGCGCAGTGCCTGGGTCAGGCCCAGCTCACCGAAGAAACTGCCGTTGTCCGCCGCCCAGTGTCCCGCCCAGCGGCCGGAGCCGTTCCAGCCCCCGCGGGCGAAGATGGCGAAGTCGCCGCCCGGCCGCTCGGCCTGGAAGGAGTCGAAGATCGCCTTGTGATATCGATCGACGTAGGCGTTGTGGTTGAGCCGGTTGGGCAGGCCGTTGTGCCAGACGGATTCGTCGGAGAGGTCTTCTTCACCGCGATCCACCTTGACGCCATCGACGCCGCGGCGCACCAGGCGGCGCAGGCCATCCTGCCACCAGGCCACGGCGTCGGGGTGGGTGAAGTCCAGATGTGGATCGATGCCGCGCACGGGGTAGTAGGTGGCATCGTTGCGGTCGGGGCGCGTGCCTTCCACCACCCAGCCCTTGCTCCTGGCAAGCGTTTCGTAGTCGCCGGTGACGAAGGGCGAGAGCCAGACCATGAAGCGCACGCCCTGGTCGCGCACTTCGCGGATCAGCGCGTCCGGGTCCTCGAAACGCGCGGGGTCGAAGTCGAAGCTGGCCTTGCCGGCGTCCCAGGGGTTGTCGAGCCAGACCGCACCCAGCGGGATGTCGCGCTCGCGCATGCCGTTGACCAGCCGGCGCACGCTGTCGGTGGTGGTGTCGGAGTCCTGCCAGACCATGGGGCGCCAGGTCCAGGACGGCGGCGTCCACTGCGGGCGGCCGGCGCGGGCGGTGTGTACGCTAAGGATGTCGCGTGGGCGACCGCGGTACAGCACCAGGTCCAGCGTGTCGGTCTCCTGGGCGATGCGCAGGGCATCGCCGCGCTCGGCCCGCTCGGCAAAGTTGATCTCGCCGCGCGCGTCGGACGGGCTCCAGGCGCCCCAGCCGCAGGGGCACCAGAAGAAGCTGGCGGCGATCTCGTTGGTGGAACTGGCGCGGCTGGAGCGCGGGCCATGGCTGATCCACAGCGGCAGGCTGCTGCCGCGCATGTCGAGGGAGGAGAAGCGCTGGCCGCCGCCGTAGTAGTGCTGCGAGTCCGGGCTGTCCCAGGCGGTGGAGACCGCCTGCACCGCCGCCGCGTGCGGGCGAAAGCGCAACTCCAGCGCGCCGTCGGCGGCAAAGCGGTAGCGCAGGCTGGCACCGCTGCCATCGCTGGTACGCGCCTCGATCTGCAGTGCATCTCCGGCGAGGCGCCAACTGTCCAGGCCAGTGACACGATGCCAGCCCTCTGCCGTGAGATAGGCCAGCGGGCGATAGGACAGCTGCGGCAGGCCGGGATAGGCCTGGTCGATGCCGTCCTGCTTGTCGTTGAAGCGCTCGTAGTCGGGATTGGCGATGGGGTCGGCGCCGGAGGCAATAGCATCGCCGACGATCAGGCCGCGGGCGTCGCGCCACTGCGTGCTCCAGCCTTCGCGGGCGATGCGCAGTTCACTGCGGCCATCGCCGACGATCAGTTCACTGCCCTGCTCCACCGCCTTGAGGCTGGAGGCGGAATTCCCGGGGGAGGATTCCGGTTGCGACGACTGGCAGGCAGCCAGGCCGAGCACAGCCAACAGCAAGCCCCCCAACCACCTGCCCGACATGACGTCTCCCGAATCGAAGCGGGCAACGCTAAGGCGGCTGTTTGACAGTACGGTGACCGCGGCGCGCGAAACGCGCCGATGGGGATGTATTTACCAGCGCATCATCGGCATGGGGCTCCACGGACGCGTCAACAGACGCCGCGCGGTGAGCTGCACCAGGCGCCAGTGGAAGCCGGCGTCGGGCAAGGCGGCCTTCACGGCCCTGCGGAAGTCGGCCGCCACGCCGTAGCCGACGAAGCTGAACAGCACGTCGATCCAGTCGGCACGACGCAGGGCTTCCACCGGCCCGGTCTGCGCGCCACGCCAGGGCGTGATTTTGTGATGCTGCTGGATCATGGCCTCGACCAGTTCCACGTCCAGGTCCGGCGCCCGCGCCGCGGCCCAGTCGCGCATGCGCTTCGCCGAGGGGGCCAGGTAGTCCCAGGTGCCGTCGGTCCAGATGCCGATGTCGTGGAAGGCCAGCGCGACGGCAGCATGGCGCTGCTCCTGCTCATCCGGCGTACGCTGCCAGCAGTAGTAATTGAAAACACGCAGGCAGTGGTTGCGGTAGGCCGTCATGTCGGCGCCCAGGACCGCAGCGTGTTCTTGCAGCAAGGAGTCGAGCAGGTCGTGCTGCAGGATGGGTTGCATGGGTTCCCTTCGGATGCCTGTGGCGCAGTAGCCCCTGACGGCGGGCCTGCGCCGATCATAGCCCGGCTCAGGCGCGACGGTAGCGCCAGGTGGCGCGGGCGCCGCCTTCGCTACGATTCTCCAGGCGCAATTCCCAGCCATAACGCTCGGACAGGGCCTTGGCGATATAGAGGCCCATGCCGGAACCGCCCTCGCGTGCGTGGAACCCCGGCTCGAACAGATGTGGCAAGGCTTCCTGAGACACGCCGCGGCCTTGGTCCTCCACGGTCACGGCACCTTCGGCCATGCGCACCGTTACCTGCCCTGTCGCCGAAGCCTGCAGCGCGTTGCGGAACAGGTTGGTGAAGACCACGCGCACCGCTCCGGGCGGCGCCACCAGGGTATCCGGCTGCAGTTCCCAGTGCACGCGTGCCTCGGCTGCCTCGTCCATATGTTGCTCGGCAGCCTGCGGCAGCATTTCGTCCAGCCGGAGACTGGCCAACGGCGGCGATTCACGCGTGCGCGACAGGGCCAGCAGTGCATCGAGAATTTCACGCATGTCCCGGGCGCCGCGCTCCAGGCGCTGCAGTGGCCGCTGCGCCGTCTCGTCCACGCGCTCGCGCAGCAGCTCGGCGGCGGCGGATATCACCGTCAGCGGGCTGCGCAGTTCATGGCTGGCCGCGGCGGAGAAGGCGCGCTCGCGCTCGATCAACTGCTCGATGTCCTCGAGCCGCCCGTTGAGCGCGCTGACCACCAGGTCCAGCTCCTCGTCGGAGCGGGGCACGGAAATGCGCAGGTGCCGCTTGCCCGGATCCAGGGCGCGGATCTGCTCCAGCAGTTCGAGGTAGGGCTTGAGCACGCGGTCGGCCGTGCGGTCCGCGGCGATCCAGGTGCCGAGGAATACCAGCAATGCCGTGATGGACACTCCCATCCACAGCCAGGATTCACGCTGCTCGACGAATTGAACTGGATAGGCCAGGTAGGCCTCATCGCCCGGGGTCACCTGCCGCTTGTAGATGCAGTAGGCCACGCCATTGACGTCCACCGGCTCGGTAATGCCCTCCGGTAAGCCCTCCAGCTCCGGCGGCAGCTCGCCGGTGCTAGCCGGGCGGAAGTATTTGAGTGCAGAGGCCTGCTGTTCCTGCGGCTGCGGCACGATGTCGGACTCCAGCATCGCGTCCATCTGCTTGGCCAGCATGTCGTTGATGGCGGCGTCCTCGATCGCCTCGTCGGCGACATAGAGGGCTCCGGCCCCGAGCAGCGACGCCGCCACCGACAGGCCCAGCACGATCCGGCGCACCCGCTGGCGCAACATGCTCAGGCTCCCTCGATATCGGCCAGGCGATAGCCAACGCTACGGTAGGTATGCAGCAGCTTGCGCGGCTGGTCGCGGTCTATGGCTTCGCGCAGCTTGTGCATGTGGGCGCGCAGGAAGTCCTGGTCCGGCGGCTGGTCGCCCCAGAGCAGGTACTCCAGCTCCTCGCGCGGCACGATGCGGTGCGCGTTGCGCAGCAGGTGTTCCAGCAGTTTTCCCAGGGTCGGCGACAGCGGGATCAGGCGGCCGGAACGGCGCAGCTCGCGGGTGCGGGTGTCCAAGACCAGATCCCCCGCGGCGAGCTGCGGCGTGGCCACCCGGTTGCTGGCGCGGCGGTGCAAGGCGGTGAGTCGGGCGTAGAGCTCTGCCAGCTCGAAAGGCTTGACCAGGTAGTCGTCGGCGCCGGCGTCGAAGCCGGCAACCTTGTCGGGCAGCGTGTCCAGCGCCGTGAGCATCAGCACCGGCGCACTCAGGCCGTGCTCGCCGCGCAGGCGCGCGCACAGGGTGGCGCCGTCCATGCGCGGCATCAGGCGATCCAGCACCAGCACATCGTAGGTCTCTTGCGTAGCCAGGCGCAGCGCCGACAGACCGTCGCGGGCATAGTCCACGGCGTGCCCACGCTGCTCCAGGTATTCACCAATCGACTCGGCGATGTCCGCTTGATCCTCGACGATCAGGATGCGCATCGTCGCCCTAGAAGTCTTGCGTGACCGTGCCGCCTTCCTTGATCTCCACCAGGAAGGCATCGCGGAATACCAGCGTGTCCTGCCGCGTGAACGGATCATCCAGCTCTGCCTTGCAGGTGTAGGCAACCGTGTATTGACCGATGGGCAGGCCGCGGAAGCGGTACTGGTAGTCGCCGCTGTTGCCGCTGCGCTCGACACTGGCAGAGACCAGCGGTGAAGTGGTTTCGAAGTCCGCGGCGTAGTCGGTCAGCTGGCTGCGGCGATCCCCCCGGTACAGGTACATGGCGAAGCCTTCCCTCTCGCTACCGGCACAGGGACCGCTGGCGACGTAGTTTTCACCCACGGTGCCCGTCAGCGTTCCGGTATCGCTGGCGCGCGCAGCGGTAGCGGCCTGGCGCAGGCGGTAGAGATTCTCCGGCTGGGTCTGGCGCGAGAACGAGAAACGCAGGTCCAGCAGGGCCAGGATGGTTTCGCTCTCGTCCTCGTCGTCCGACAGCTGGATGTCCATGTCGGCGCCGGGCTGCAGGTCGGTCAGGCGGATCGGGAATTCGCCGTCTTCGGTCTCGATCTCGGCGTCGCGGTCATCGAAGATCAGGCGCAGCTTGCGGTAGCGGGCGGCCGGCACTTCCTCCCCTCCCACCAGGCTGAGCAGCTCCGTGCCCTGGAAGTCCAGCAGGTCCACCAGGCGGTCATCGGTCTCGATGCGATAGGTGCCTCCCGCATCATCCTGCAACTCCACGGCCTCGATGCGCACGCTGATGCGCTCGGCATCGACCGGCCGGTTGACCGTGGCCAGGTTGATGTCCAGGCTGGATTCGCAGGCAGCCAGCCCGAAGGCCAGCGGCAGCAGGAACAGGCGAGGCAGGGTGTGGATCTTCATGGGGTGAGTGTAGCGGTCGGCGGGAGTTCAGTCATTTTGAAGTGCCCCTTCAGGAAATTCCGGTTTTTCTGTTCCCGGCGGCGGCCTATGCTGCGCTGCATACCCCTAACCAAAGCACCCCAGGAGATCCCATGAAACTGTATTTCGCCCCCGGCGCCTGCTCCCTGTCCCCGCATATCGTCCTGCACGAAGCCGGCCTGGCCGCGCAGACCGAGAAAGTGGATCTGGCCAGCAAGAAGACCGCCTCCGGCGCCGACTTCACCCAGGTGAACCCGAAGGGCTACGTCCCTGCCCTGGTGCTGGACGACGGCACCGTGCTGACCGAAGGCCCGGCGATCGTGCAGTACCTGGCCGACCAGCGCCCGGACGCCCGGCTGGCGCCGCAGAACGGCACGCTGCCGCGCTACCAGTTGCAGGAACTGCTGAACTTCATCAGCACCGAGATCCACAAGAGCTACAGCCCGCTGTTCAAGCCGAACAGCACGCCCGAGATGAAGCAGGCCTTCATCGACCTGCTCAACCGCCGCTACGACACGGTGGAGCAGATGCTGGCCAAGCATCAGTACATCGCCGGCGACCAGTTCACGGTGGCCGACGCCTACCTGTTCACCGTGACCGGCTGGGGCCGCATGCTGAAGCTCGACCTGCTGTCCACGCGACCGAACCTGGCGGCGTACATGGAGCGCGTGGGTGGCCGGCCGGCCGTGCAGAGCGCGATGCGGGCGGAGGGGTTGATCTAGTGCGCTTTGGCGATGCCTAAATGGCATCGCCAGCACTAGATCAACGGGTGGCCATGGATGGCCACCCCGGGGCTCAATCAGGTGATTGCCGTCTCGCCATGGACGGCAACTCCGCTTGTAACTGCTAAGGCAGTCCCCCGAACTCGTTCACCCTTCGACAGGCTCAGGGCGAACGGCTTGGGTCAACGCAATCACCCTTTACAGAAACCCTCTCCCCTACCCCTCTCCCGCAAGCGGGCGAGGGGTTTTTTGTTCTGCTCCCTCAGAACGCCGGAGGCGGTGGCATCAGCTCATCGGCTTCCAGCACCGCATTTCCGTCCGCATCCATCCGCTCGAAAGCCTCGTCGGCCTGCGCCTGCACCTCGGCAAGGTCCAGCAGGCCATCGCCGTTGATATCCCGCGGACCCTGGGGCGGCAGGCCCTGGGCCCGCACCATGCCCGGCGGAGGCCGCGGGCGGTCCTGGCCCTGGCCGGGTGGCGCGCCGCCGCCCGGGCCGTCCAGGCGCAGCACGAAGCGACGCGGGCCGAACTGTTTCTGCTCGGCGGCATCGAGATAGCCATCGGAATTGCGGTCGGCAAAGCGGAAGCGGGCGGCGGCGCCCTCGCGCCACTCGTTGCGGTCAACCTGCCCGTTCTCGTCGTAGTCGGCCGGCAGCGGCGGCTGGGCAAGGGCGGTGCCCGACAGGACCAGCAAGGCGAGCAACAGCAGGCCGGCTTACAGGGAGGGATTGATGGTCAGCATGAGAGGCTCCTATTCGGCGGTGAAGGCGATGCTGCGGGTCTCGCCAGCGCTCACGGTGGCGTTGCGGCGCTGCAGGAAATCCAGGCTGTCGATGACGGCGGGGCGCTCGCTGTCGGCGTCGCAGGTCAGGGCCAGGGTGTAGTCGCCCTCGGGCAGGTAGGCGAAGCGGTAGCGGTAGCCCCCGTCGCCATCGTCGTAGACCGCGGCGGCCGAGACCGGCTGGATGCCGGTGACCCGGCTGCGGGCGTAGTCCACGGGGGTAACGCCAGTGCCTTCGTAGGCGTAGACGCTGACCCCGCGCAGCAGGCTGCGCCCCTGGCGGCAGTCGGCATCCTCGACCAGGGCGTTGGCGACCTTGCCGGAGACCTCGCCGGAATCCTCCGGGTCCAGGGCCCGCAGGACCGGAACCAGGGCGTAGTGGCCCAGGGTGGAGAGTTGGTCGTCCAACGAGAAGCGCAGTTCCAGGTCCAGCAGCAGGCCGGCTTCGTCGTCGTCGCCGACATCCAGGTCCAGGTCGGCGTAATCCAGGGTCTCGGGAGGAACGATGGGGACCTGGCTGCCGTCACTGCGGCCGACGTAGGAACCACTGTCCGCAAACACCAGCTGGGCCCCCACATAGTGGGCGGCGGGAACCTCCTCGCCCTCGGCCAGTCTGAGCGTCGAACCGTTGCGGTACTGCAGCAGGTCGACATCGGCATTGACGTCGATCGTGACGCGATTGCCGTCGTCCTTGAGCAACTGGATGCCGGTCAGGCGCAGCACCACGGACTCGGCCCCGTCGATCGGGCCATCGGTCAGGTCGACATCGAGCTTGGCCTGGCAGGCGCCGATCAGCGGCAGGCAGGCCAGCAGGGGGAGATAGCGTTGCAGCGACAGGGGGGCAGGCATTCGGCAGGGGGCCATGGAGGATTTGCGGCGAAGGTATCGGCCGCCACCCGTCTGGGTCCGCCCCGCATTTGTCGCAATTCGTATCAGGCTGTATCCGCCCCCTGCAAAACCCTTTCACCGTTTCCATTGCGTACCTAGGCTGGTCCGATCATGTCCATGAACCCCAAAGTCCTGCTCGTCGACGATGACGAGCGCCTGCGCACCCTGATCGCCGGCTTCCTGGTCAAGCACGGGATCGACGCCGAGGGCGTCGGTACCGCCGCCTCCGCCCAGCGCTACATCCAGCGCGAGTCCTACGACCTGGTCGTGCTGGATCTGATGCTGCCGGACGGCGACGGCATCGCGCTGTGCCGCCGGCTGCGCGAGCTGGCCCCGTCCACACCCGTGATCATGCTTTCGGCACGAGGCGACGACGTGGACCGCATCATCGGCCTGGAGGTGGGCGCGGACGATTACCTCGCCAAGCCCTGCAACCCGCGCGAACTGGTGGCGCGTATCCACTCGGTGCTGCGCCGCACGCGGCAGCGCGGCGCTCCGGGATTGCCCACCACCCGGGAGACGCTGCGATTCGGGGAATTCGAATTGGACCTGTGGAGCCGGGTGCTGAAGCGCGACGGCCAGGCGGTGCGTCTCACCACCGGCGAGTACCAGTTGCTGGAAGCACTGGCGCTGAACGCGCGGCGCGTGCTGGGCCGTGACGAGCTGCACCGCATGGTGTCCGGCAACCGCGGCGAGACGCTGTCGCGCTCCATCGACCTGCTGGTGTCCCGGCTACGCCGCATCCTGGAGCCGGACGTGGCGGAGCCACGCTACATCCAGACGGTCTGGGGCCGCGGCTACATCTTCGTGCCTGACCATACGGCGGTGGCGACGTCGTGAGCGTCAGCCTGCGCAATTGGGTGGGGCTGATCGTGGCGGCGGCGCTGCTGGCCAGCCCCTTGCTCAACTTCGCACTGCTGCGCCTGTTCCCGCCACCGGACGACCTGCTGTTCCGGACCCTGCCCGGCCCTCCGCCCCCGCCGCCCGGCGAACGGCGCGACGAGCCGGGCATGATGCCCTCGTTGCCGGTGGCACCGATGGCCGGCGTGGCACGCATGGGCTTTGCCAGCGGCCCGGCTCCCGGACTGCTGGGCATGCCGGCCAGCGGCCTGCAGATGCCGCTGCGCACGCGCGTGGAGGTGTTGCGCAGCGATGCCGGCGAACCCGGCGCCCCGCCCGTGGTACGCCGCATCAGCGGCGTGGTCTCGGCGGAACACGAGGCGGCGATCAAGGCGATGCGCCGGCACTTCACCATGGTCAACCTGGCCACCATCGGCATCCTGATGCTGGTGGCGGCGTTGCTGCTGTCGCTGTTGCTGCGACGGCCGGTACGACGGCTGATCGAGGGCATCGGCGATATCGAACGCGGCGCGGTGCCTTCCACAGCGCCAAGCGGTCCACGCGAGTTCCGCCAGATCGGGGGCGCATTGCAGCGCATGAGCGTGAAGCTGCGCAGCAGCCTGCGTGAGCGCGAGCTGATGCTGGCGGGGCTGTCGCACGACATCCGCTCGCCGCTGGCGCGGCTGCAGGCCGCCATCGAGCTGCATGCGGCCGATCACCCGGGCGACTTCGACCCGATGATGGCGGACATCCGCGACATCGATCATATCGTCCACCAGTGCATCGACTTCGTGCGTGATGGGCAGGACGAGCCGCTGGAGAACCTGGAACTGGATGCGCTGGTGCGCACCGCGCTGCAGCGTCACGAGGGCCTGCAACTGGACCTCGGCTGCCAGGGGCTGCAGGTGGGTGCGCGCCGGCTGGGCCTGCTGCGCCTGGTCCGCAATCTCGCGGACAACGCCCTGACCCACGGGTTGGCGCCGGTGCGCGTGGCAACGCGGCGCGACGGCGGGCAGTTGCGCTTGAGCGTGGAGGATCATGGCCGAGGTATCGAGTCGCACGAGTGGCAGCGCCTGATCGAGCCCTTCGAGCGTGGCAACCGCGCCCGCGACGGACGTGGCGCCGGACTGGGCCTGGCGATCGTGCAGCGCGTGGCGTCCGCGCATGGCGCGCAGGTGGAGCTGCGCGAGCGTCGTGCAGACCGCCCGTTCGCGGTGGAACTGTGCCTGCCGCTGACGACCTAAGCGCCTTCGACACAATTCCATACAAAGCCTTGCAGCCGTAGCACGGCGGTCCGGGAAATCATGGGACTCCCCACTATTCCCCGGAGAAATCGATGTCGGCAACCCCGTCCGCGCGCGGTCTGCGCTATGCCGTCCCCGCCCTGTTGCTGTCGCTGCCGGTCTTGCTGGCAGGTTGCGGTGGCGGCGGCAGCGGCGATGACGATCTTGACCTGATCGAGGCCTTCGGCCTCTACGGCCAGGCCGACTACACCAAGAGTGCCCCGAATCGCGGCGCCGCCACCGCCGGCAACACGCTGGCGCAGCCACTGGGCAACGTCGCCAGCGACGGCACGCGCCTGTTCATCGCCGACACCGCGAACAACCGCCTGCTGGGCTTCACCGCGGTGCCCTCCAACCCGGACACCGCCGCCAGCTTCGTGCTGGGCCAGTCCGGCGCCACCGGCAACACACCTGCCACCGCGCGCGACCGCCTGGCGCTGCCCAGCGCCGCCTTCATCGGCGAGGGCAAGCTGGTGGTGGCCGACTCCGGCAACAACCGCGTGCTGATCTGGAACACGATCCCGACTGCGGCCGGCACGTTGCCGGACGTGGTGGTGGGTCAGACCGACTTCGTCTCCTCCACCTCGGGCACCAGCGCGACGCGCCTGGCCTTCCCCACCTCGGCGGTGATCGCCAACGGGCGCCTGGTGGTGGCGGACCAGAACAACAACCGCGTGCTGGTCTGGAGCAGTGTGCCGACCGCCAATGGCGCCGCCGCCGACCTGGTGCTGGGCCAGCTGGACTTCACCAGCCGCCTGGCGGATGACGAGGCCGAGGAGATGAACAAGCCGGCCGGTGTCTGGAGCGACGGCTTCCGCCTGCTGGTGACGGACTCCGGCAACAACCGCGTGCTGTACTGGGCGCTGTTCCCGCAGCAGTCCAGCGCGGAGGCCGACTACGTGATCGGCCAGAGCGGCTTCAGCCGCTCCTCGCCGGGCAGCTCGGCCTCCACCCTGCGCGCGCCCTTCGGCATCGGCTCCGACGGCACCCGCATCTACGTGGCGGACTCCGGCAACAACCGTGTGCTGCGCTACAACGCGTTCCCGCTGGAGAACGGTTTGGCCGCAGGCGAAGTCTACGGGCAGGACAGTTTCACCTCGGTCACGCCCAACGACGCGGACCAGGACGGCGACAGCGACGACACGCCGGCCAAGACCACGCTCAGCGGCGCATCGGGCGCGTTCATCTACAGCGGGGTGCTCTATGTCAGCGACCGCAACAACAACCGCATCCTGTTCTTCCCCCAGTGAAGCGTCCGGCAACGAGGACGGCGGCGGCTCCGGCCGCCGCCGCGCTCCTGGCGCTGGCGGCCTGCTCCGGCAGCGTCGGCGATGGCCGCGCGCCGGTGAAGATCCAGATCACCTCGGCCTACGGCGGCGATTCGGTGGAAAGCTACGAGTGCGCGGCGGTGCAGCTGGCGGCGCTCGCCACCTTCAGCGGTGAAGGCGACGACACGCTGGAGGCGGTGTCGGAGCGCAGCACCTGGAGCAGCAACGATACGGGCGTGGCGATCGTCAGCAACGGCGACATCCCGATTCCAGGCTCCACGGGGCTGTATTACGCGCAGGGGACGGTGATCGTGCTGCGGCCGGGCTCGGCAACCATCACGGCGGATTACGCCGGGCTGCGTGCGCAGTACGGCGTCAGCGCGACCTCCATCGGCGAGCTGCGCATCACCCCGGAGCTGACACGCCTGGCGCCGCAGACCAGCCAGACCTTCAAGCTGGAGACGACCACGCTGGAGAGCAGCGTGCCGGTGGACCTGACCAGCGTGGCGTCCTGGCAGGTGCTGACCACCGGCGCGCCGGTCACCCGCAGCGGCTCGGCCTTGCAGGCGCTGACCGGCCCGGTGAACTCACGCTTCCTGCTGGAGGCGGCACTGCCGCTGTGCGGCCGCTCGGCACAGCGGGAACTGCAGCTCGGCAACCTGAGTGAACTGCAGCTGGTTTACGAACAGGCGGCCGACAGCTTCCTGCCGCTGGGCTACAGCGACTACGTGCGCATCTCCGGCCTGTTCGAGGACAGCTCGGCACCGCCGCAGGAACTGGGCCTGCAGGTAACCCGCGAACTGCTCGAAGGCGACGACAGCACCTTCAGCGAGACCGCGGACAGCGCCGGCCGCCTGATCCAGCCACTGGCCGCCAAGAAGCCCTTCCGCTTCCGCTACGAGCTGGAGTCGGCTGGACTGAGCGTGGATACGCGCCTGATCGAGGCGCGCGACCTGGACCTGATGAGCCTGCGGCTGTCCGTCGACAAGGCGCAACTGGAGTTGCGCGAAACACTGCAGGCACAGGCCTACGGCCTGTTCAGCGACGGCATCGAGCGGCCGATCCGGCACAACGTGACCTGGACCAGCCGCAATACCAACGTGGCCACCGTGGGCGCGGGTATCGAGGGCGGGGAGATCACGGCGACGTCGCTGGAAGGTGATACGGTGGTCGACGTCAGTGCGAACGACCTCAGTGGCCTCGGCGGCGAAATCTCGATACACACCTACCGCAAGAAGCCGCAATGACGAAAGGGCGGCCGAGGCCGCCCTTTCGTCTTCCAGTTGCCACTTTCAGCTGCGGGCGCGTTTCTTCCTGGCGCCGCCTGCCGGCGGCGGCATCACGGCTGCCAGCGCCTCTTCCATTTCGACCAGGGCCTCGCCGGTGTAGACGGCCAGCCTCTGCAGGCTGGGAATCGCGTCGCGGCAGCCGGTAAAGCCAACGGCCACGCGGTCGCAGTAGCCGACCAGCGTGATGTTCAGCGCGTAACCGTCGAACAGGATCGACATCGGGTACATCGCTTCCAGCTGGGCGCCGCGCAGGTACAGCGGCACCTTGGAGGCGACGACGTTGGAGACGGTGACGTTGAAGAACGGCGGCACCTTGGACAGCACGCCGGCCATCTGCCCCAGCAGCAACGGCGACAGGCCCATCAGCGTGAACTGCTCCAGCGCGGTAGCCGACAGCCCCAGCAACTGCTGCTTGGTGACGCTGGTGACGCGATTGATGCGCTGCAGGCGCTTGAGCGGATCGGTCTGGTCGGTGCCGAAGGGGCAGACAAAGCCGGCCACGGCATTGCCGCCCTTGCCGGCCGGCCGGGGCAGCGCCACCGGCACCGAGGCCAGCAGGGACTTTTCCGGCAGGGCGCCGTTCTCCAGCAGGTAGCGGCGGATGGCTCCGCCGCAGACGGCCAGGGACACGTCGTTGACCGTGGTGCCGGTGGCGGCGCTGATCGCCTTGATGCGTTTCAGGTCCAGCAGCTGGGTACCCAGGCGGCGCTGCTGGGTGATGGCACGATTGAGCAGGCTGCGCGGGGTCGTCAGCGCGGCACGGGTGCCGCCCTCCAGCCCCGGGGCACTCATCTCCTTGAGGACCTTGATCAGCTCCGGCAGGGTGCGGATCTGGTGGCCCGCCACCTTGAAGGGCTTGCCCAGGCGGGTCTTCCAGGACTGCGGCCGGGGAGCCTCGGCCGCTTCTGCGGCCCTGGGGCGGCCAGGGCCGCTCATGTCCGTCGGGTCCTCGCTGAGCCAGCTGCGCACCATCTTCATGCCCCCCACGCCGTCGATGGCGCAGTGGTGGGCCTTGAAGTAGATGGCGAAGCGGCGGTTCTCCAGGCCCTCGATCAGGTGGGCCTCCCACAGCGGGCGGCTGAGGTCCAGGGGATGGGAATGCAGACGCGCCACCAGCACGCCCAACTCACGCTCGCCGCCCGGATAAGGCAGCGCCGAGTGGCGGATGTGGTAGTCGATGTCGATGTCGGCCTTGACCCAGGCCGGCGCCAGCTTCGACAGGCGGCCGCGGGCCAGCTTGCAGTCGAAGGGGGGCGGCATGAACGGCACGGTGCGCATGTGCTGCAGCAGGTCGCGCAGGAAGTCCGGGGAGGCATCGTCCGGCAGCTTGAAGGTCAGCATGCCCCCCACGTGCATCGGGGTGCGCTTGGATTCCATGCGCAGGAAGGAGGCGTCGACGGGACTCAGATACTGCATGCGGGTCTCTCCCAAGACTTGTCGTTATCGTGTGCCGCAGCCTTCAGGGTCTGTCCTGAGGCAGTATTCAAGATGCCCGATTTCCGAGGGAGCCGCCATACCCGCTTCGCAGGAGCCACCCCTAATCTTTTCGGGTGAGGCTAGGCTCAGTCCGGAACTCTACGGTAACGTCTGCATATTCCTATAAAAGCAGGCTGAGGGGAGAAAATGATGTCCAAGCAGGGGATGGAGGGCGTTCGTACGCGCTGGACCTACGGTCCGAAGCTGGTGGCGGCGTTCCTGGGTGGTGCGACTCTTCCGGCCATGGCCGGCTCCTTCGACTTCCTGGGCATGGACGGCCAGTACCAAGTGCAGGCGGCCTACTCCGCCGCCATGCGTCTGCACGATCCGGACGACCGCATCATCGACACGGCGCCGGCGGCCTCGATCCCCCTGCCGGACTACCTGAAGCTGCCGGAGTCCAACAACTACGACGATGGCGATCGCAACTTCAAGAAGCACTCGCTGGTGAACAACCGCCTGTCGCTGCTCGGCGAGATCCAGCTGAGCTACGGCGACTACGGCATCCTGGTGCGCGGCGACGCCTTCTACGACGACGTCTACCACCGCAAGAACGACAACACCTCGCCGGCGCCGGACCAGCCGGGCGCGACGATCAACAAGACCGAACTGCCGACCAACCGCTTCAGCGACGACGCCGAGTACTACGACGGCCAGCGTGTGCGCCTGCTCGACGCCTACGTCTACGGCTCCTGGTACCTGACCGACGAAGCCGCACTGAACGTGCGCGTGGGCCGCCATATCGCCGCCTGGGGCGAGAGCCTGTTCTTCGCCGGCATCGCACTGGCGCAGTCCCCCGCCGACGCCACCAAGGCCACGGTGCCGGGTGCCGACGTCAAGAGCATCCTGCTGCCGGTGAACCAGGTGTCCATGCAGTTGGCCCTGAACGATCGCCTGACGATCCTCGGCCAGTACAAGCTCGAGTACAAGCCGACCGAACTGAACCCGGTGGGTGAATTCTTCTCGGTGGCGGACGTGGTCGGCCCCGGTGCCGAGTTCATCTACGGCATCGACAACCCGCTGTACCTGGCGCAGCTGGCCGACGTGAACCTGCTGTCCGACGACATCCCGGAAGCGCTGGACCTGATCAACCGCCTGCTGCTGCCCAACGTCACGGTCGGCACGCCGGTCTACAACGCGCTGGGCGCCATCCTGGGTCGCCTGGACCCGCTGCTGCCCGACCTGCCGCTGCCGAACCTGGAGGCGATCCAGCCGGCCGGCACGCCGCGTTACATCAACGTGCAGCGCGGCCCGGACATCCGGCCCAGCGACTACGGCCAGTACGGCCTGGGCCTGAAGTACCAGCTCACGCCGAACACCAACCTCGGCCTGTACCACCTGCGTTACCACAACACCACGCCGGCCCCGGTGCAGAACTACGGCTCCGCGCTGCTGCTGCCCTCGCCGGTGCCGGGCGGCCCGGACATCACCACCGAGCAGTTGGGCCTGCAGGTGCCGGTGACCTACAACGTCAAGTACTTCGACGGCATCCACATGTCGGCGATGAGCTTCTCCACCGCCCTGTTCGGCGCCAACGTTGGCGGCGAGCTGATCTACCGCGACGGCGTGGACGTGCTGGTGGACGTGGACGGCGGCCTGCTGGGCCCGGTGCCGACGCCGGTGCGCGCCAAGGTCGGCCAGGTCAACGTCAATGCCCTGTACGTGATCGGCCCCCAGTACTTCTGGGACGCCCTGACCGTGGTTTCGGACTTCGGCTACAACTGGGTCATCGACCGTGACGAGGGCTGCGGCCCGACCAGCTGCTCCGACGACCTGACCTACACCAAGGAAGCGGCGGCCTACTCGTTCCTGTTCATCTTCGACCGCAAGAACATCTTCAACGGCTGGGACCTGCAGGTGCCGGTCACCCACTCCAAGACGGTGCTGGGCCAGTCGTCGCTGCTGTCCGGCTTCGGCTCGCAGATGGGTGAGGACGACTGGCGCGCCAGCATCGGCTTCAACTTCACCTATCTGCAGAAGATCACGCTGGGCGTCAGCTACAGCGGCTACTACGGCACGCCGGACTTCAAGGCCAATCCCTACGCCGACCGCGACAATGTCGGCTTCACCGCGAAGTACAACTTCTAACGAGAATGAGTCAGACCGCAGCCCCCCTGGATCCGCAGGAGTTCCGCAAGGCCCTCGGCACCTTCGCCACCGGCGTGACCGTCATCACCACCCGCGCGCCGGACGGCACGCAGGTGGGGCTGACGGCCAACAGCTTCAATTCGGTCTCGCTCAATCCGCCGCTGGTGCTGTGGAGCCTGGCGAACAACTCGCTGAGCCTGGAAGCCTTCCAGAAGGCGGGGAACTGGGCGGTGCACGTGCTGGCGGCGGACCAGGAGCCGCTATCGGCGCGCTTTGCCAAGCGCGGCATCGACAAGTTCGCCGGCATCGATATCGAGCAGGGCCTGGGCGAGGTACCACTGCTGCGTGGCTGCAATGCGCGCTTCCAGTGCCGTACGGCCTTCCAGTACGAGGGCGGCGACCATGTAATCTTCGTCGGTGAAGTGCTGGCCTTCGACCGTGCCGAGAACGCGCCGCTGGTGTTCCACAGCGGCCGTTACGCGCACGCGGCACCCAAGGGCAGCAACGAGCCGCGCAACCCTGCCCTGGCCGGCAGCTTCAACGAGGATTTCCTCGGCTACCTGCTGGGCCGTGGCCACTTCCAGTTCTTCAGCCAGATCCGCAAGGCACTGGCCGAGGAGAGCCTCACCGATGAAGAGTTCTACCTGCTCTCGACGCTGACGCTGAAGCGCATCATGAACGCCGACGAGCTCGACGCCGGCATGTCCAGCGTGCTGGGCGAGCACAGCGATGCCGCGGCCGGCGCGCTGATCCGCCGTGGCCTGGCGCGCTCGGTGGGCGGCACCACCGACGCCGAGGGTCCGGCCTTCCAGCTCACCAACGAGGGCAGCGCGCTGGCCCTGCGCCTGATCTCCGCGGCCAAGGCGGTAGAGTCGCAGCTGCTGGAACGACTGGCGCCCGGCGAAGCGGCGCTGCTCAAGACCCTGCTGCACCGGCTGCTGGGCGCGATCGACCCCGGCGCGGGCCTGCTGTGGCAGACGCCGGATGCCAAGACCGCGGTGCCGACGGGCGCCTGAACTGCACGCAGCAAAAAGCCCCGGCCTCCTCGCGGAGGCCGGGGCTTTGTTTTTACCGGTTCAGGCCTTCAGCGTCGGGATCTTGAAGGTCATGCGCATCAGCGATTCGAGCTGGCTGTCGGAGAACAGCCGGCGCATCACGCCCATCGGCTTCACGTCCTTGCCCAGCAGTTCCATCGGCTTCCACTTCTTCTTCGCCAGGATATCCAGCGTGCCTTCCAGGGCCTGCTCCGGCGTGCTGCCGGTCTTCTCCAGCATGTCGGGCAGCACCTGGCACATGACACCCTTCAGCGGCTCGTAGACCTTCTGGATGTCGGCCGGCTGCTCGCCCCAGGTCTTCAGGGTGTTGGCATGCGAGTTGGCGGACATCGCGGTCAGCACGCCACCGGGAATGATGGAGGTGACCTGGATGCCCAGCGGTGCCAGCTCATGGCGCAGCGTCAGCGTCATGCCATGGATGGCGTGCTTGGTCATGTTGTAGGCGCCCGCGCCGACCGGGTTGGCGATGATGGCGCCCGAGCTGTAGTTGGCGATGCGCGAACCCGGCGCATTGCGGCGCAGCAGCGGCAGGAAGGCCTGGATCACGCGCAGCTGGCCGAACATGTTGATGTTGAACAGCCGCTCCACGGCGGCAAGATCAGCCCCCTCGACCACGCCGACGCCGACGTTGGCCACGCCAGCCACGTTCATCAGCAGGTCCAGGCCCTGGCCGTTCAGGGCCTGGGTGACGATCTCGGCACTGGCGCGCACGGATTCGGTCTTGGAGACGTCCTGGTCGACGACGACGATGTTGCCGCCGGTCTTCAGGTCGGTGGGTGCGCCGGGCAGCACGCCGGCAAAGACCTTCCAGCCCTGCCCGGCGAGCGCCTTGGTGATCAGGTTGGCCTGGCCGATGTTGGCGCCGGTGATGAATGCGGTTTTCATGTTTTCTGTCCTTGAAAAAAAATCGGGGCGGCTTTTCAGCCGCCCCGGTTCGGTAATGCGTGACTTCAGTGCCCGCCGCGAGCGGCTGCTTCCGGCGTGAACATGGCCGGGGTCAGGGGCACGTTGATGCGCCACCAGTCCTTGCCGCGCTCGTTGGTCAGGTAGCCGGCCTCGTAGGCGCCGGAGGTCAGGTCGTGATAGATCGACGCGCCGCGGTGCCAGGTGGCGGATTCCTGCGAGTAGAAGTAGTTGACGAAGGCGACGCGCCAGAGCTGGCCACGGCCGTCCTGGTTGTCGGCCCAGAGGGCGATCCAGGAGTCTTCATCTGCGTACAGGGTGCGCTTGGAGTAGATGTGGCGCATGCCAGACTTCAGCGAGCCCTCGACCACCCAGACGCGGCGCAGCTCGTAGCGCACGTAGTCGGGGTTGACGGTGTTCGGCTTGATGATGTCCTTGTACTTCAGGGCCGGGTCGTTGATCTTGAAGTTGTGGTACGGGACGTACACTTCCTTCTTTCCGACCAGCTTCCAGGTGTAGCGCTCCGGCGAGCCGTTGAAGACGTAGTCGTCGTCGACGGTGCGCAGGCCGGCGGGCGGAACCGGGTAGTCGCAGCAGACTTCCGGCGCCTGGCGCACGCGGCGGATGCCGGGCTGGTACTGCCAGGACTGCGTGGCGTCGTTGCTGAAGTTGTTCGGCTGGTAGCCGACGGCGACGAAGCCCTTGTCACGCTCCGGCAGCAGGTAGCCGGTGTAGAAGTAGGCGTTGATCTTGTCGGTGTAGGAACCACGCTTGGCCGGGTTGTTGCCCGGGTTCATGGTCATGAACTTGTTGCGGCCCCAGGCGATGCTGCCGTTGGCGTAGACGTCGGCGATGTCGCAGATCGCCTGCTCGGTGTAGGCGCGGTGCGGGTTGATGATGTTCCAGATCGCCTCCGAACCGTTCTGCGGGAACGGGAACGGAATGGCGCCGCTGATGCCGGTGGTGCCCAGGCCGTCGTTGACCACTTCGGCGGTGACGGCATTCTTCTTCGTGGTGTCGCAGACCCAGGGCTTGTGGCCGAAATCGCGGTGGGTCGGGTACACGTTCATCTTGTAGGACTGCGGATACTTCTTGAACAGGGCCTTCTGGCCCTCGGTCAGCTTGTCCGCGTACTTGGTGTAGTTCTGCGCCGTGATCGAGAAGACCGGCTTCTCGTCCTTGTACGGGCCCGGCTCATAGCCGAACGGCTTGGTCTGGCCCGGCCAGGTGCCGACCCACTTGCCGCTGTACTCGGGAATGGTGCCGTCCTTGTTGCCCGCCCTCTCGGCACCCATGCAGGTGAACTTGGGGCCATCGAGCTCGGCGGCCTTCTCGGCCGAGACCTTGGCCGAAACACTCTGGCTCGCCATGCCAGCCATTGTGGCCAGCAGGAACGACGCCAGTACGGGTTTGAATTTCATCCAATATCCTCCAGATAACGCGGGGAACGTCTACGTCCCCTTCGAGTTCGTGTCAGCCCGGTACAGCCACTAGAATCATAGTTCGTAGCGTTGCGCCATGTTATTGAACACCCCTTTTCGTGCCTCGTCCGAACCGACTACTCCCGCACTGCAACATAGGACGGGGATATCCGCCTGACATGGGACTGTCATAACGGCGCGTCGTTCCCGCTTGCATCCACGGCACGGCTGGGCGAGCCTGCCGCCCATGAGCCTGATCCTCCCCGACGACCATGGTGGTCCGCTGACACAGCGGATCGAAGCCTCCACCGCCACCCTGGGCGAGGGCATGCGCATTGCCCGCGCCCTGCCCACGCGCCAGCGCCGCCTGGTAGGCGCCTGGTGCTTCCTGGACCACTTCGGCCCTGCCGACGTATCGACCGGCAAGGGCATGCGCGTGGGGCCGCACCCGCATATCGGCCTGCAGACCGTGACCTGGCTGCTGGAAGGTGAAATCCTGCATCGCGACAGCCTCGGCAGCCTCTGCCCGATCAAGCCGGGCCAGCTGAACCTGATGACCGCCGGCCGCGGCATCTGCCACTCCGAGGAGTCGCCGCTGCCCCGCCCTGCCGGCATGCACGGCGCGCAGTTCTGGATCGCCCTGCCCGAGTCGCGCCGCCACGGCGAGCCGGCCTTCGCTCATCACCCGCAGTTGCCGCAGACACGCCGCGACGGCTTCACGGTGAGCGTGCTGGCCGGCACCGTGCTGGGCGAGCGCTCTCCTGCCGAGATCCACACGCCGCTGGTGGGCATGGAACTGCGCGCCGCCGACACGGCGCAGACGCAGTTCCCGCTGTATCCGAATTTCGAGTACGCCGCGCTGGTGTTGCAGGGCAGCGTGATGGTGCGCGACGAAGTGCTGGCGCCCGGCACCCTGCTCTATCTCGGCCAGGGTTGCGATGCGCTGCCGCTGCGCTGCGATGCCCCGGCGGTGATGCTGCTGATCGGCGGCGAGCCGATGCAGGAGACCCCGCTGATGTGGTGGAATTTCGTGGCACGCACAAAGGAAGAAATCACCCAGGCCTGCCGCGACTGGAATGCGGAGGCGGATTACTTCGGCAAGGTGACGGGGTATGACGGGGCGCGTCTGGTGGCGCCGCTGCCGCCGTGGGCAGAGCCTGTTAGCTGAATCGTTCACCCTTCGACAGGCTCAGGGCGAACGGTACGGTTAATTACTTCATGATCCCCCTCTCCCCTGCCCCTCTCCCACGAGGGGAGAGGGAGAACACTCGCTGGTCTTGGATGGCTTGTGCGCTGTGTGAGCGCAGCGAATGCTTTTGATGTACCGGGTTCCCTTCCAGAAGCGCCTGCCTGGGGGTCGAGTGCAGGGTCGAGCCGGACAGGATGTCCGGCCGAGGGGCCTCAGGCCAGGGATGGCCTGTGGGCCCGACCCGTCGCACTCGATCACCAGGCAGGTTGCCCCGCCTCAGCGGGGCCGCGGATGGAGGGTGTGTTTCTTTTGGTTACTTTTCTTTGCACAAGCAAAGAAAAGTAACTCGCCCTTAGGCGAAACAAACCTCCAGAGAGCAACAACTCCTGACCGGCGTAGTCGCCGGCGTCACCGCGCCCCTCAATACACCGCTACGCGGCACTCGGGGCGAACGAGCCGGGATGCCTTAGCTCTAAATGGCGGGATGCGCTTCGCTTTCCCGCCCTACGATCTGCAGCTTCTAGCTGAAAGCTTCGCCCCTCACCCCCACCCTCTCCCCGTAAACGGGGAGAGGGAGAAACGGCTCATGAGGAAATCAGCTCTCCATCTCGCCAGCACGCTCTCACTTCGACCTGTGCCAGCGCATTGCGCGCCACGCCCCAGGCTTGCGTCAGCAGACACAGGTCCGCCACCGCTCCCACCTCCAGCTTCGGCGCCCCACTTCCCGGCGCCTCCAGCGGCGATGTGAACAGCGCCAGTGCCTGTTCCGGCGTCAGTGACTCCATGCCTGCCACCGACTGCCCCGACGCCGTGCGCCGCCGTACCGCGGCATCCATCGCTGCCCAGGGATCGGCATCGCCATAAGGCGCATCGGAACTACCCGCCAGACGAATGCCCTGATCGAGAAAACCGCGCAGCCGATACAGCCAGGGCCGGTCGAATTCTTCGACGTCGCGCAGGTAGGCGTCGCCGCGCGTCGCAATGAATCCCGGCTGCGTCACCACCGTGAGATCCAGTTCGCCGACCTGCTCCAGGAACTCCGGCGGGCAGACCGAGGCATGCTCGATGCGATCACCGCCACGGACACCAGCCTCCTGCAACGCCGCCAGCGCAAAGGCCAGGTCCACGCGGCTGACGCAATGGAAGGCCACACCGCGATCCGCAGCATGCGCGGCACGGATGTCGGCGCAGAGCGCGTCGAAATCCGGAAGCTCGTGATCGTGCAGGTGGAACTTGCGTTCGCCACGCTGCAGGCCAGGCCTGTCGGAAACCGCGTCGAGCGCGGCACTGCCCATCACGCGCAGGGATTGCAGAAGCTCGCCGCGCCGCTGCGCCTCGGCGAATACGATCCACGCCGCCGTGTCGTTGTCATGACTCGTATCGCAGAGGCCGGTGACGCCACGGCTCGCAAGCCAGCGGCTGACCTCGCCCAGCGCGGGGCGGCGTCCACCGATGCGTGAACGCAGCCAGGCATCGGCGTCGTAGAGGCGGCCGGTCGCGCGCCCGTCACGACGCTCCAGTGGATCGCCGGCGGATTGCTCCACCTGGGCCAATGCCGCGGAGTTCAACAGCCACAAGCGGCCGCTGCGATGCTGCAGGCGCAAGGGGCGATCCGGCACCACGGCATCGAGCCAATGGCGATCGAGGTCACCGGCCACCGACTCGTGATAACCGATGCCACGCAACCACTGGCCCGGCGGCAGCCTGCCGTCCGCCTGGCGCAGTGCGGCAGCCAGGGCTTCGGCATCGGCCACCGAGGGTGGGCCGCAGTCCACCGAGGCGCGTGCGGCGGCCAGGGCATGCAGGTGCAGGTGATGATCCTTCAGGCCGGGCAGGAGGGCACCGCCATCTGCGTCGAGTACATCTTCGCCCGGCAGGGCCGGCAGTCCTTCCGCGATCTCGGCAATGTGGCCGTCGCGCAGGCGCAGGTCCATGCGCAGGCCATCCAGTTCGGCGCGGCGGATCAGCATGCAGCCCACTCCGCGATCACGTCGGCGGTGTACGCGCCCAGCGCAGGTGCTACGCCGCGGGCCGTGCGTGCACGCGGCGGGCGTGCTCCGCCATCGGCCGCTGCCCGCTCGGTCCATTCATGCTGGCGGACTCGCAGCGCGTCATCGCCGGCCGGCAGATCGAACTGCAGGCAGTGGCGCACCACGTCGCGCAATGCCAGTGATACCAACATGCCACCGCCTGCCTGCCAGCCCGCCCAGGCGGCCAGCGCAGCGTGCAGGCCGGTCAGCGGATCGGCGATGGCGTCGCCGACGATCAGGGCCTGGCCGGTGGCGCGATGCAGCGTGTCGCTGAGCCCGGCCGCGACGGCGGCGTCGTCGCCGTAGGCGATCCACTGTTCCTGTGGCTCACCACGGCCGTAGCCGCTGAGGCTGATCCAGGTCAGGCGATGCTCACGCGCCAGGGCCTCGGCGTCGAAACCCATCTGCCGCAGCGCGCGCGGGCGCGAGGCTTCGATGACGATGTCGGCAGCAGCGATCAGGCGGCGCAACTGCGCCCGGCCCTCGTCGCTGCGCAGATCCAGCGCGACGCTGCGCTTGCCGGCGTTCATCAGGTCAAAGAAAGCCGGCGGACCGTTGCGCGCACCGTCCGGGCGCTGCGTGCTTTCCAGCTTCACCACGTCGGCGCCGAGCCGGTGCAGCAGTTGCCCACAGAGCGGGCCGGCCCAGAGCGAAGACAGGTCGAGGACGCGTGGACGCTGGTCTCCTCTCTCCCGCTTGCGGGAGAGAGGCCGGAAGAGAGGGCTTCTGTAAAACTGGCTTGATGTCATCCAGTTAGGCTCTACAGAAACCCTCTCGGCAACTGCTCCATGCGTTGCCCTACCTCGGGCATCCATGCCCTCGTCCCCTGCCCCTCTCCCGCAAGCGGGCGAGGGGTTCATTCCTGCATCAGCCAGCGCCAATCCCAGCAGGCGCCCCTGTTCGATCATTGACTCCAGGGGACGCGCCCTAACTGCAACTGAAATAGCATCCCAGTCGGCGTTGACCTCGCCTTCCAGCCACGCCGGCAGCAAATCCCAGTCGTCGTCCCGCGCAAGGTTCAGCGCAAACCAGCCATCCGCGGCCTGGAGCAGCCGGCAGGCACCACCGGGAGAAACGGCACCGCCCCGCTGGTGGCCGGCGATGGCCGCCCGTTCGCCCAGCAGTGCCGCGCCGTCGATACCCTCCAGGGCGCCCACGGGCCCCAGCGCCGCCAGGGCGGCCAACGCGCCATCGGCGCAGGCGGCCAGCGGCGCGGGAAACATCAGGGGGGACTCGGGGGTGCCGGTCAGGGCCATCAGGCCGCTGCGCGACCAGCGCAGGGCGGGATGCTCCATCGGCAGGGCGAGCGGTGCCTCGGCCTGCCGGCCCAGTGAGGCCAGCAGGCGTTCGGCATAGGCCTGTGCAATGGAGTCTTCGCGCTCGGACATAGGCGCGCAGTACAGCAGACGCGGCGCGACGGCGCTACGCGCGCGGACGACTCAGGCGGCCTTGCGCTGCCTGGCCAGGTCCTCGGCGCGCTTCTGCAGGGCGGCGGTCATGCCGGCGAAGCCGGCCTGCAGCTTGCTGCCCAGCAGGCCCACCACGACCGGGTGCAGCCAGCCCTTGAGGTGGAAGTAGGAGCGGTAGCGCGTGCGACCGGGGCCGATGGCCTCGACGTCGTGGGAGCGCTGGCTCGACAGCGTGTTCAGCGGTACCGCCTTCATCTGGTAGGCGAAGCGCTTGCCGGGGATGAACTCGGTGACCCACTCGCGCTGGGCCTGCGGCTTGGCCATCAGCTTGACCTGCATGTCGATGGCATCGCCCGGCTTGAACGAGGTCTGCATCTGCACCTGGAAGGGGTTCCATTCCGGGTAGCGCGCAAGGTCGGTGATCACTTCCCACACCACGTCGGCGGGCGCGGCGATCTCGACGGTCTTTTCGATCACGAAGGGCATGTTGGCGTCCTCAGACGAATTCCTGGCGGATGATGCGGCGCAGGACCTTGCCCAGTTCGTTGTAGGGCAATGCGTCCTTGAACACGATGGCCTGCGGCACGCGCGAGGAGCGCAGCTTGCCGCGCACCAGTTCCTGCAGTTCGGCGACCGAGGCGCTGGCGCCGGACTTGAGCACGACCGCGGCAGCCACGCCCTCGCCCCACTGCTCGTCGGGCATGGCGACCACGGCGACGTCGGCCACGGCCGGGTGGCCGAGCAGCACGTCCTCGATCTCGCCCGGGGAGATGTTCTCGCCACCGCGGACGATCACGTCGTCCGCGCGGCCGTCGAGGAACAGATAACCCTCGGCGTCGAGGTAGCCGCGGTCCTTGGTGGGGAACCAGCCGTCGGCATCGAGCTGGCTGCCCAGCGACAGGTATTCACCCGAGACCTGCGGGCCGCGCACGAACACCAGGCCGGCTTCCTCGGGGCCCAGCACCTTGCCGGAGTCGTCGCGGATCTCGATCTCGACGGCGCCGGGCTTGCCCACCGAGGCCAGGCGGCGCTGCACGGCGGGATCGCTGCTGGCGGCGGCGGCGCGATGGTCGTCCGGGCCCAGCACGGCGATGGTGGAGCTGGTCTCGGTCAGGCCGTAGGCGTTGGTGAAATCCACCGTGGGGAACAACTGCATGGCCTTGGCGATGGTGGACAGCGGCATCTTGCCGCCGCCGTAGGCCAGCGCCCGCAGGGCCGGAAGCTGCGGCGGCGAGCCGGCTTCGACGAGGTGGTCGACGATACGCTGCAGCATCGTGGGCACCAGGAAGGCGTTGCTGACGCTGTTCTCGCGGCAGGCGTCGAGCCAGGCGGCAGCCTCGAAGTTCTCCATCTGCACCATGCGGCGGCAGGCATAGGTGGAGCTGAGTACCGCCGAGATGCCGGCGATGTGGTACGGCGGCACGGTGACGACGATGGCGTCGTCCTCTTCCGCCGCGGCGAACTCCACGGTGCCGACGATGTAGGACATCAGGTTCTCGTGGCGCAGGATCGCGGCCTTGGGCTCGCCGGTGGTGCCGCTGGTGAACAGCTGCACGGCGATGGCGCGCGGGTCCTCGTCCGGCTGCGGCAGTTCATCGCCGCCTTCCGGCAGGCTCAGGAACTCGGCGCGGTCGATCACCTGGATGTCGGCACGCTTCTCGAGCTTGCCGCTGAAATCGGCGCTGGTGACCAGCACGGCCGGCGCGACGCGCGCCAGCAGCTTGTTGATTTCGACCGGGGTCAGGCGGTAGTTGAGCGGCACATAGGGGATGCCGGCGTAGGCGGCCCCGAACAGGGCGACCGGAGCGGCCGGGCTGTTCACGTCCAGCAGGGCCACGTAGGCGGCGCCGCTGGCCTTGAAGCGGCGCGCGGCCCGGTAGGCGGCCTCGCGCAGCTCCGCATAGGTGTAGCGCTGGCCGCCGGAGACGACGCCGATGCGGTCGCCGAAGGCTTCGGCGGCCATGTCCAGAATGGTTGAAATGTTCATCTGCGAAGCCTGTTAACGATCGAGAGCACCACCCTCACCCCAACCCTCTCCCGCCAGCGGGAGAGGGAGTCCAGCGGGCATCAATCGGAGGACGGCAGCTGCTTGGCCTGCTTGATCTCCAGCGCGACGCCGTCAAGCGACAGCGTGCCCTTGCCACCCTTGGTGCAGAGCAGTTCCAGGGACTCGTCGGCGTTGACGTAGCGCTTGCCGATCAGGGTCTCGCCGGACAGGGCCGGGTCCAGGCTGCCGCCGGCCGCGGCCGGGGCGGTGGCGCCCACCACGTCGGCGCCGCCGCAGCGCAGCTCGAACTCACCGGCTGGGGCCTTGACCACCATCACCTGGGTGTCGCAGACCGTGCTCTTGAAGCGAGCGCCTGCCTTGAGTGCCGTCTTTGCCATCTTTGTCTCCAGCGTCAATCAGTTATAAGCGAATAATAGGGGCCGCCGCGCGAGGGGCGGCCCGATGGCTGAACTTTAGTCCAGCGGCGGGGAGAGTACCCCGTCCACTTGAGTGAGTCCGGCTTACCACCCTGCCCGCCCCTTGCGGAGCGGGCGGCAGGCTCAGCCGGCGCGCTCGGCCTGGATCTCGACCACGGCGCGAATCCACAGGGACAGGCGCTCGAACAGGCCGTCCCGCGAGGCGAACAGGAAGTGGCTGTGGCCGGCTTCCTTGAGGATGTGCAGGGTCACGTCGCGCGACTTGTGGAAGGCCGCGGGAATCTGGTGGGTGGGGCCCGCCATATCGCGCTCGCCCAGGCCCAGGAAGATCGGCACCTCGATCTGCGCCGCCTCGGGGGCCACGTTGCCGGGCAGCATCGACATGAAGGCCGGCACCGGCAGCAGCGGGCCGCGGGCGGCCTTGATCGCCTCCACCGCTCGCGGGTCGGCGTTGTTGCCGGAGTAGATCGAGTTGGAGCCCGGGTTGGCGCGGATCACCGGGTAGGACTCCACGAACATCTTCTTGGCCAGGCGCGGCAACTGCGCGCGCACCGCGGCAGGGTCCGCCGCCAGCTCGCGGGCCTCGGGGGGCAGGTACTCCGGCAGGCCGCGGGTGGAGAAGCCCAGCAGCACGATGCCGGCATGCTGCCGGGCCTGGGCCTGCTGCAGCACGGTCATCATGGCGCCCATGGAGTGGCCCACGCCCAGGCTCAGCAGGTGCGGCAGGCGCGGGATACCCGGTACCAGGCTGCCCTCGCGCAGGCGCCGCAACACCACGTCGGTGGCCTGGCTGTTGGCGCGGGCCAGCAGGTCCGCGGTCAGCAGGTAGCCATCCTCGGGGCGGTCGCTGTCGCCCATGCCCAGGTGGTCCATGGTGACGACGATGAAGCCGCGCGCGCTCATCTGCCGCGCGAAGCTGAAGCTGCTGTCGCCGTCCGAGGGCATCAGGTCGTAGTAGCGGCGATTCATGCCGCCGCCCGGCAGGCAGACCAGCACCACCGGCGGCGAGCGCAGGCTGCGGAAGTCCGGGGTATGGACGTCCACGGCAATGCGCGCGGACGGCAGGTCGGGCAGCTCGATGCCGGACTCGACGCGCAGCGTAGCGCCGTACTCGGAGTGGGAGAGCATGTTCATGGCTTCGAGGAATCAGGTTGCGGATGACGTACGGCGCAGGCGCGCAAGGCCGCACGGACCGGCAGCGGTGAGCGCATCAGGGCGCTCACCGCCTGCAGCCGTCCTTCCTGGGCCTCCCCCGAGGCAGCCAGTTGGATACGACTCATCGCACTGCTCCCTGCGGGCTCCCGCCCGCCCCCAAAGACTAGTCGGCGCTGAGGACCGCTCCCGCCATGCCGGAGGACACCAGCACGTTGGTGACGCTCTTCACCTGGTTGACCGAGGTGCCGCGGATCTGGCGCACACCCTCGGCCATGCTGTTCATGCCGTGAATATACGCCTCACCCAGCAGGCCGCCATGGGTGTTCGTCGGCAGGATGCCGTCGATGGCCAGCGCGCCGGACTTGACGAAGTCCTTGCCCTCGCCGAGCTTGCAGAAGCCGAAGCCTTCGAGCTGCAGCAGCACGTGCGGGGTGAAGGCGTCGTAGATCATCGCCGCCTGCATGTCGCTGGGCTTGAGGCCGGTCATCTCCCACAGGCGCTTGCCCGTGCCCACGGCCTCCGGCATCACGGTGAGGTCCTCGTGGTAGTAGTTGGAGATCACTTCCACGTTGTACGGGATCGACTGCGTGGCGCCGAGGATGCGCACCGGCTTCTGCTTGAGATCGCGCGCGCGCTCCAGGCTGGTGACCAGGATCGCCTGGCCGCCGTCGCTCTCCTGGCAGCAGTCGAGCATGCGCAGCAGCGGCTCCATGATCCACTTGGAAGCCTGGTGGTCTTCCAGCGTGATCGGCTTTTCGTAGAACCAGGCCTTGGGGTTGGTGGCGGCGTACTTGCGCTGCTGCACCGAGATCAGGCCGAGGTCGCGGTTGGTGACGCCGTACTTGTGCATGTAGCGCTGCGCCTGCAGCGCGCCCCAGCTGGCCGGGGTCATGGCGCCGAAGGGCACGCACCACAGCAGCGAGCCGGTGCCGTTGCCGGACTGGTAGCTGGTGGTGTTGGTCGGGTTCTGGCCGAAGCGGTACTGGCTGCGCTCGTTCATGGCGCGCCAGATCAATACGTTGTTGCAGACGCCGGCATTGATCATGGCCATGGCCTGGAAGATCGTGCCGGCCGCGGCAGCGCCGCCGCCTGGGATACGGGTGGTGTAGGCCAGGTTCTTCACGCCGAGGCAGCGCGCGAGCATCATCTCGTCGCTGTTGTCGATGGTGAAGGTGATCATGCCGTCGATGTCGTGCGGGCTGATGCCGGCGTCGTCGCAGGCGGCCTTGGCGCACTCGGCGGCCAGCTGCAGCTCGCTGCGGCCGGAATCCTTGGAAAACTCGGTGGCGCCGATGCCGGCGATGGCGGCTTCGGTGAATTTGCGGGCCATGGGGTCTTCCTTACTTCTTGATGGGCCGGAACACCGGCACCTTGTGGTTGTTCATCGTGGGTTCGAAGGTGACTTCGACCGGCATGTCCTGCACCACTTCGTCATAGCCCACGCCGACGACGTTGGAGACGAAGCGGATGCCCTCCTCCAGCTCGATCACGGCGATGATCGGGGCTTCCTTGAAACCGAACGGAGGCGGATGGCGGGCAATGGCCCAGGAATGCACCGTGCCCTTGCCGGACAGGGGCACTTCCTCGCGCTTGACGCTGAAGCACTTGGGGCACATCGGCCGCGGGGGGAAGCGGAACTCGCCGCAGTCGCCACACTTCTGGCCGAGGAACAGCTCCTTGTCGGCGCCCTCCCAGAAGAACTTGGCGTCGAGCGTGACGATCGGCGGGATACGGGTGGGCTTGGGCGCGGCCGGGGCCGCAGGTTGTTCTGGCGTGCTCATAAGTCCCCTCAGGTTTGCAGACGACCTTACAAGGGGGCAAGCCGTGGGGTCCTGCTCCGAATGGATCAGGAAATAGGGGTTTCCCCCAACCGTGGCCTTGCAGGAGCCAGATTGTGACCGGAGGAAATCCTGGTGGGACTGGCGGCTTCAGCCTTGCGGAAACGGCGAAGCCTCAGGGCTCCCGCAGCATCGCCAGCACGGTCTGCTGGATGCGGCCCAGGTAGCGCGGGGTGTTGCGCACCTTCTGCTCAAACACGCGCTCGATCGTCAGCCCGGTCAGGAAGCAGTGGGCAAAGGTCAGGATCTCGCGGGCGCGGGCATCGTCCAGCTTCACGTCGGCGAAGATCTCGCGCAGCGACACCAGCGGGTCGCGGCTGAAGCGGTCTTCCCAGTTGGGCGGGGCCTCCTCGTGGAAGCCGCGGGTGGCGAGCAGGATCTCCAGCATCGCGAGATAAGCGTCATCCTGGTAGTGCGCCCACATGGTCTCCAGGAAGTTCTCCACGCGCTGCGGCAGCGGGCCTACCCGCAGGGCCGGCTCGGCCATGCGCTGGGCGAAGCGCTCGTGGGCCAGGTTCATGACCGCGTCGAGGATCTCTTCCTTGTTGCCGAAGTGATGCTGCGCGGCGCCCCAGGTGATGCCGGCGCGCTCGGCGATGCGGCTGGAGGAGGCATGCGAATAGCCGCCCTCCTTGATCAGCGAGATCACCGCGGAAATGATCTTCTCGCGGGTGCGCTGGGTCTTCAGCGCCTGCTTGCCGAGCGGCGCGGCCGGTCCTTCCGGCGGGGCTTTCCGGCGCTTGCTGCCGGCTACTGCGTCACTGCACATGCGTGTTCCGCGGCGAGAAATCCGAAGGTCATGGCCGGCCCCAGGGTGGCACCGGCACCGGGGTAGTATCGCCCAGTCACCGAGGCGGCGCAGTTGCCGATGGCGTACAGGCCCCGCAGCGGGGCGCCATTGCCATCCAGTACCCGTCCGTGCTCATCGGTAGCCAGGCCGCCCTTGGTGCCGATGTCGCCGGGGTGGATCTCCATGCCGTAGAACGGCCCCTCGGCCACTGGCGCCAGGCAGGGGTTGGGCTGGATGCGCACGTCGCCGTAGAGCAGGTCGTAGGGGTTCTCGCCGCGCTGGTAGTCGCCGTCCTTGCCGGCGGCGGCAAAGCCGTTGAAGCGCGCCACGGCCGCCTGCAGGCCCACGGCGTCCACGCCCAGTTGCCCGGCCAGTTCCGCCAGCGTGGCGCCGCGCTTGAGCAGGCGCTCCTGGCGCGGCTGCAGCCAGTTCAGGTGCATGCCGCCCGGCAACAGCGGGCCGTAGGGGTACTCGCGCTTGTAGCGGGCGTCGAAGACGATGTACGCCGGCAGGTTGCCGGCGCCGTACATGGCCTGCACCGCCGTGGTGTAGGCCACCGACTCGTTGAAGAAGCGCTGGCCGGCGCGGTTGACCACGATGGCGCCCGGCATGGAGCGCTCGGTGAACAGCATGCGCGCGCGGTCTTCCTCCGGTAGGCGGATCGTGGGACCCCACCAGGCCTCGTCCATCAGCGCGGTGGCGGCGCCGAGCTTCTGCGCGGCCTGCAGCATGTCGCCGGTGTTGTGGGGATTGGCGGCGGACCACTGCGTGCGGCTGGGCGCCGGCAGGTAGCGCTCGCGCAGTTCCTGGTTGTGCTCGAAGCCGCCGCTGCCCAGGATCACCGCCTTGCCGGCCTTGACCCGCAGCAGCCGCTCCTCGCGGCGCACGGTGGCGCCGGCCACCCCGCCCTGCCCATCGGGCAGCAGATCCACCGCCGGCGAGGACAGCCAGATCGGCACGCCGGCATCGAGCAGCGAATGGCGCAGGCGCGCGATCAGCGCGTTGCCCATGGTCAGGCGGCGCGAACGCCGCGAGAACAGACGCCAGGGCAGATCCAGGAAGTACTTCACCGCCAGTTGCAGCAGCAGCCTGAACCAGCCGGGCGACTTCGACAGCAGGATCGCCCCCTCGGTGTTGGTGTAGCCCATCATGCCCATGACGCGGGTCTGGCGATGCGGCTCGTGCAGGCCAGCGAAGTCATCGCCGAGCTGTCTTGCGTCGTAGGACAGCGGATCGATGGAACGCCCGCCGGGCTTGGCGCCGGCCAGGTGCTGGTAGTAGTCCGCGTAGTAGGACATCGCCTGGAATTCCAAGCGGCTGTGGTCCACCAGCCAGCGCAGCATGCGGCGGCCGTTTGCCACGTAGGAGCGCACATTGGCCTCCGGCACGTCGTCACCGGTCAGCGCGCGCAGGTAGCCCAGGGCCTCGTCCTCGCTGTCGGGGATGTTGCAGCCGGGCATCAGGTGGTTGGCGGGAATCCACAGGCCGCCGCCCGAGGTGGCGGAGGTGCCGCCGTAGTGGCTGCCCTTCTCCACCATCAGCACGCGCGCACCGGCCTTGGCAGCGCGCAGCGCGGCAGTCATGGCGCCGGCGCCGGTGCCGACGACCAGCACGTCGGTTTCGTGATCCCAGGATTGGTCAGATGTTGCAGTCATGGCGTTGGCGCATTTTGAAAGTGTGTCCCTCACCCAACCCCTCTCCCCGGGGAGAGGGGCTCAGCCCCCTTCTCCCTCCGGGAGAAGGGCTGGGGATGAGGGACTCATGTAGAAGGAGCAGACGAAATTCATCGCTACTGCAGCGTAAACGCCACGATGGCATCGCCGGTCTTGGTGCCCAGCGCGCCATGGCCTCCGGCGCCGATCACCAGGTATTGCTTGCCGCCCGCCCGGTAGGTCATCGGCGTGGCATGCGCGGCAAAGGGCAACTCGTGGCGCCACAGCTCCGCGCCGCTGTCCATGTCGAAGGCGCGCAGGTACTTGTCCATGGCGGCGGCGATGAAGGCCACGCCGCCGGCGGTCTGCAGCGATCCGCCGGAGTTGGGCGTACCCAGCTCCCAGCGGTCGCCGAAGGGCGCCATGCCGTGCAGGTTGCCCAGGGCGCGATCCCAGAGCTTGTCGCCACTGTCCAGGTCGATGGCCACCAGCCGGCCCCAGGGCGGCGCGATGCAAGGCGTCTTCAGCGGCGACAGGAAGGGTGCGCGCACGGTGACGTAGGGCGTGCCCTCCTGCGGATGCATGCCGACCAGGTCGGTGGCGCCGGTGGCGCCGTGGTAATCCTTGCGCGGCACGGCCTGGATCGTGAACGGCGCGGCCTGCAGGTTGACCAGCAGGCGGTTGCGCACCGGGTCCACCGACACTGAACCCCAGTTGATGCCGCCACCCAAGCCCGGGTACTGCAGCGAACCCTTCAGCGACGGTGGCGTAAACACGCCCTGGTAGTCCAGCGCGTCGAAAGCCGCCTGGCACTTGCCCTTGTCCCAGAACGTCAGGCCCCATAGGTCGTCGCGCGTGAGCTTCAGCGGATGCAGCGGCGCGGGCCGGGTCGGGAATGGCTGCGTCGGCGAGGTCTTCTCGCCCGGCAGCGTGGACTGCGGGACCTTGCGCTCCTCCACCGGAAACAGCGGCTCGCCGGTGAGCCGGTTCAGCACGAAGACGAAGCCGAGCTTGGTCGCCGCCACCAGGGCTGGCACCGGCTTGCCGCCGATGCGCGCGGTGAACAGCACCGGCTGGGCCGCGACGTCATAGTCCCAGATGTCGTGGTGCACGGTCTGGAAGCGCCAGCGCAGCGCGCCGGTGTCGGCATCCAGGGCGACGATGGACGACGCGAAGTAATCCAGGCCATGGCGCTCGGCTCCACCGTAGTGATCCGGCGCCGCGTTGCCGGTGGGCGCGAAGACCAGGCCATGCTCAGTGTCGGCCGACATCATCGCCCAGACATTGGGTGTGCCTGGGGTCAGCGTGGCGCCCTGCTTTACCTGCTCCGCCGTGACAGCCTTCATGCCGGGGGGCACCGGATCCCAGACCCACTTCAGTTCGCCCGTGCGCGCATCGAAGGCACGCAGGGCGCCGCTGGGCGCGGTGATGCGCTGGCCGTCCTTGACGAAGGCACCGGTGACGACGCGGTCGCGGATCACCTGCGGCGGCGAGGTCATGTAGTACTCGGCCGGCCCGACCTTGCCCAGGCCCTGCAGCAGGTTGACCTCGCCCTGGTTGCCGAAGTCCTCGCAGCGCCGGCCCGTGCGCGCGTCCACCGCGATCAGGCGCGCATCCACCGTGCCGGTGTAGATGCGCTCGGCACAGGCCGCACCGGCTTTCGGCTGCGCGTCACGCCACCAGGCCACGCCGCGGCAGGTCGGCGCATAGACGCCGCCCAGCTTCACCTTGGGGTCGAAGCGCCACTTCTGGCGTCCGCTGGCGGCATCCAGCGCGATGACGCGGTTGTAGGGCGTGCAGAAGTACAACGTGCCATCCACCAGCAACGGCGTGGCCTGGAAGGCGGTGGCGCCGTGCTGCTCGTTGCCCTGCGAGAAATCGCCGTGGTGGAAGGTCCAGGCCGGCTTCAGCTTCTGCACATTGTCCTTGCGGATGTCCGCCAGTGGCGACCAGCGCTGGCCGCCGGCATCGCCACCGACGTAAGGCCATTGGCTGGGAGGATCCGCCGCAATCGCAGACAGGGGCAACAAGCACAGCAGGAGAGCACGGCGGATCATCGGATCAGAAACTGTACTTGGCGGAAACACCGACGAAGTCGCGGTCGGCATAGGGGTTCTTGGCGAAATGGGGCGTGCCGAAATAGCCGGCCCAGGTGACACCCAGCGTGAACTGCTGCAGGTAGGTCATATTGATGCCGACGCTGAGGCGCTTGTCCTGGATGCCGGCCAGTGGCCCAAAGGCCGCCGTGAGCGAGGACTTGCCGTTCAGCATGCGGGCAGCGTAGACCGGCACGGTGAGATCCCAGCCGCGCAGTACATTCTTGCGGTCGAAGATGAACAGCATGGAGATCGCCGACGAGTCCTTCGAGTTGTTCAGCTTGGTGTTGCACTCGTAGGGATTGCAGACCTCGTCGACCTGGTCCACATGCACGAAGCCGGTTTCACCCACCACCGACAGCGTGTCCCACAAGGGCAGCCCACCCAGGTTCTGCGGCCCGAAGGAATAGATCGCCGAGAGCAAACCCTGAACGACCTTGGCGCGTGTCGGCGAGGGCACCGGCCCGAGCAGGCCGCTGCTGAGATCCACCAGCACGTCGACCCCGTCGCGGTAGATCACCTCGCCCGCCACGTTGGCGCCGAACAGTGCCGTGGAGAAGCTCAACGCGGTCATGTGGATGCCGTCGAAGTAATTCGGCTGGTAGGTCACCGGCACCTGCAGGCCCAGGTAGCCGGTGGCGAGCAGCGGCGTGCCGTTGGGCAGCACCAGCAGCGGGGCGGAACCGTAGGTCTGCACCGGCGCCGGCGTGGTGCTGTGATAGCGCAGGTGATAGAGGCCCACGCCGGTATTGGGCGTGACCTGGTACTTCACGCCGACGCCGTACTGGCCATGGTCGCTGGGCTTCTTCTCGCCGTTGTACATCACGTTGATGTACTTGGGCTGGCCCGGCATCGGGATGCTGGCCACCGGCAGCGGCAGGTCCGGCAGGAAGGGATCCAGCGCCGCCAGGGTGTTGCTCAGGAAGGTCAGCGCCTGGTTCGGCGGCAGGCCGGCGAAGTCGGCGACCAGTTGCAGGTACTCGCCCAGGTCGCTGGACAGCAGGTTCACGTCGCCCAGGTTCGGCAGGTACAGCGGATTCTCCAGGCCATAGGTGAACTGCGCGCCCGGCCCAACCACATCGGCCACCGAGAAGTATTCGCCCACCGGGTTCAGTTCGGTGGACTTGTACTCCAGCTTGTACTGGCCCAGCAGGGTCAGTTCCGGCGTCAGCGCCAGCTGCATCGACACCTGGTTGACCGGCAGCAGGATGCTCTTGACGTCCGCCCCCGGCACGTTGGCCTTGGTGGCATCGGCCGGAGACTGCGCCAGCGCAATACCGGAGAAGAACAGGCTCTCGCCCCAGGCCGCGATATGGCGACCCACTCGCAGGTTCAGGGCCGCCTCGTCGCCCAGGTACCAGGTGCCGTAGACGTAGGCATCGAGCAGACGCGCACGCGCACCGTCGTAGTACTCGGCGGCATCGGTGAAGCGGTTCACCGGACCCTGGTGCGGGTAGTTGATGTTGCCGGTGGTCTGGCTCAGCGTGGCCGACTGCCGGTTGTCGTTACGGCGGCGGTAGACGTCGTCGTAGAACGCGTCGGCACGCACACGGATGCCGTAGTCCTCGTGCGTCAGGCCGATCTCGCCCAGCACACTGAGACGATTGTTGAACAGGGAGCCCTTGTCGAAGTTGCGGTCGCCGTCGTCATAGTTCGCCGACTCCGGAATCTTCAGCGTCTCCGGCACCGGGATATTGGACGCACCCGGCGCGTTGATGATGCGGTCGTCGGCGTCATGCAGGCGCATCGCCGCCGCATAGCCCAGCTGCATCTGCCAATCGCCATCGAGACCGAACAGCTCGAACTCCCCTGCCCTCGCGGGGCTGCTGGCGAGGACCGGTATCAGGGCACAAGCGGCCAGCAGGCCGCGGGACGCAAACGGCCATGGGTTGCGACGGAACATGGGTTCTCCTCCGCTGTTCGTTCTAGTGTTTGCAGCCCGCCCAGCTTAGAAAGCCCCCCGGATGGCCTCCTCCCTCAAACTGCGTACAGATTTTTGCTGCACTGCGATGACCGCCGCAGTTCATCCCAAAGGGTGAGGATTCCCCGGGGCTGCGACCGAATACTGCGCCCCACTCCCCCTCTTTCATTCAAGGATGGCCATGCAGAACAACGATTTCCCCAAGGGCGCGACGCTGGTGTTCGGCGGCAGCGGCGGCATCGGCCAGGGCGTAGCCACCACCTTCGCTGCCGCGGGCTCCGACGTGGCCGTGGTCTACCGCGCCAAGAAGGAAGTCGCCGAGCGCGTGGCCGGCGAGATCAAGGCCCTGGGCCGCAAGGGCACGATCCACGCCGCCGACGTGACCGACCCCAAGCAGATCGAAGCCGCCGTCGCCGCCGCGATCAAGGAGCACGGCCGCATCCACACCGTGGTCTGGGCCGCCGGCCCCGTCGTGGAGCAGGTGCACCTGGCCGACACCTCCCTGGAGCTGTGGCAGAAGTCGATCAACATCGAGGCCCACGGCTTCTTCAACGCCTTCAAGGCCACCGTGGAACACCTGCGTGCCAGCGGCGGCGGCTCCTACGTGCACCTCGGCTCCGCCGGCCACGTCTGGTGGCCCGCCAAGGACGGCCTGTCGGTAGCCCCGAAGGCCGCCAACGAGGCGCTGATCACCGGCATCGCCAAGGAAGAAGGCAAGAACAACATCCGCGCCAACTCGGTGCTGGTGGGCGTGATCGAGGCCGGCATGTTCCTGGAACTGCTCAAGCGCGGCGTGTTCGACCAGAAGTGGATCGACGAGACGCAGAAGCTGCTGTGCCTGAAGCGCTGGGGCCAGCCCGAGGACATCGGCCGCGCCGCGGTGTACCTGGCCACCGCCAGCTATGTGACGGGGCAGAAGATCAATGTGTCGGGTGGGTTTGGAATTTAAAGCTGCCGCACCGCGATTTGAAGAGGCCGCCTTCGGGCGGCCTTTTTGTTTCCGAAGTCTGAGTGAGCGCAGCGAATGCTGTTGGCTTCAGGGTCCCATGTGCGAGTGCCTGCACGGCGGTCAGGTGCAGGGTCGAGCCGGACAGGATGTCCGGCCGAGGGGCCTCAGGCCATGGATGGCCTGTGGGCCCGACCCGTCCGCGCCTGATCGCCGTGCAGGTTGCCCCGCCTCAGCGGGGCCGCTCGGACTTGGGGGTCCTTTCTCTTGGTTACTTCTCTTTGGACAAGCAAAGAGAAGTAACTCGCCCTTGGGCGAAATAAACCAACAGAGAGCAACAGCTCCTGACCGGCGTCGTCGCCGGCACCACCGGCTTCAGTGCGTGCCTCGATACACCGCTTCGCGGCACTCGGCATGAGCGGGTGGGTTGGTACGGCTCAACTAAAAAAGCCCCGCGATTGCAGGGCTTTTCTCAACCGAAAAAATCAAAGCGGGGACGCCATCCATGGCGAGACGGCAGTTACCTGATTGAGCCCCTGGGCGGCCATCCATGGCCGCCCGCCGATCCCCGCAGGCAATGCCATTTAGGCATTGCCTAAGCCGCGGGAATCAGCCCGCGCTTTTCGAGTTCCTTCAGCAGTACCTCAACCTCCTGCTCCAGCGTGAGCTGGTCAGTGCGCAGATGAATCTCCGCGTTCTCCGGTGCTTCGTAGGGATCGTCGATGCCCGTGAAGTTCTTGATCTCGCCAGCGCGGGCCTTCTTGTACAGGCCCTTGGGGTCGCGCTGCTCGCAGACCGTGAGGGGAGCATCGATGTGGACCTCGATGAAATCCAGCGGTGCATCCGGGCCGCGGGCGTGGATGGCCCGTGCGGCCGCGCGGTCGGCGCGGTAGGGGGAGATGAAACTCACCAGGGAGATGGCGCCGGCATCGGCCATGAGACGGGCGACCTCGGCGATGCGGCGGATGTTCTCGGTGCGATCCTCGTGCGA
>JBPOHT010000013.1:0-17622 GCA_052035235.1 Pseudomonadota bacterium
CTGCCGATGGAAAAGGCACAGCAGGCGCTCAAGGGCGTCATGATGGAACTCGAGGATTGCGCCTTCCCGTTGCTGGCCGGCATGGTCGGCACCGACAATCCGGAAGTTGCGTTCAAGGATGCCGACTACGTGTTGCTGGTCGGTGCCAAGCCGCGCGGCCCGGGCATGGAGCGCAAGGATCTCCTGATGGAAAACGCCAAGATCTTCATCGAGCAGGGCCGCGCGCTCGACGCGGTCGCCGCGCGCAACGTGCGGGTGCTGGTCGTAGGCAACCCGGCCAACACCAACGCCTACATCGCGATGAAGTCGGCGCCGGACCTGCCGGCCGGCAATTTCACCGCCATGCTGCGCCTGGACCACAACCGCGCCCTCTCGCAACTTGCCACGCGTACCGGCAAGCCGGTCGACAGCATGGAAAAGATGGTCGTGTGGGGCAACCACTCGCCCACGATGTACCCCGACCTGCGCTTCTGCACCGCAGGCGGCGAAGCGGCGCTCAAGCTGATCAACGACGAAGCCTGGTACCGCAACGAGTACATCCCCAAGGTCGGCAAGCGCGGCGCCGCGATCATCGAAGCGCGCGGCCTTTCTTCTGCCGCTTCGGCTGCCAATGCAGCGATCGACCACATGCGTGACTGGGCGCTCGGCACCAACGGCAAGTGGGTCACCATGGGCGTGCCGTCCGACGGCTCGTATGGCATCCCCGCCGGCGTGATCTACGGCGTGCCGGTCACTTGCGCCAACGGCAAGTACGAAGTGGTCAAGGGCCTCGAGATCGACGCCTACTCGCGCACCATGATGGACAAGACGCTGGCCGAGCTCGAGGAAGAGCGCACCGGCGTGGCCAGCCTGCTCGGCTGAGCCCGCGCTTCGCCCTCCCCTCGCGGGAGGGCAAGGCAGGCCTCATGCGCGACGTGATGCCTGCCTTGCCTTTTCAACCTCGCTTGCTGCGCCGTCTTCATACCTGATGCCGCGCCATCGATGAGCAAACGCCTGCACCCTGCCGAAGTGCTGTTCGCCGGTGAAAAGCCGTTTCCGGTCATGCCGGCGGTGGATCACTACGCCGGCAGTGAAAAGCTGATGAACAAGGCGCTTGCACTGCAGGCCGACCTTGGTGCCATTTTCGACGTCACGCTCGACTGCGAGGACGGCGCTCCTGCCGGGCGCGAGGCCCAGCACGCGGGGATGTGCGCGGAGATTGCGATGAGCGCGGCCAACCGCCACGGCCGCGTCGGCGCACGCATCCATGACGCGACCCACGCCCATTGGGAACGCGACCTCGAGATTCTCGTCGCCGGCGCCGGTACGCGGCTCGCGTTCATCACGTTGCCCAAGCCGCGCTCAGCCGCCGATGCCGCAAGGCAGATCGACGCCTTGATGCGAATCGAAAACCGGCACCGCATCGCCGACCCGATTCCGGTACATGTGCTGATCGAGACGCACGGTGCCCTGCGCGAGGCGTGGCAGATCGCCGCGCTGCCGCGTGTCGAATCGATCGACCTCGGCCTGATGGATTTCGTCTCGGCGCACCACGGTGCGGTTCCCGCTTCGGCGATGAAGAGCCCCGGCCAGTTCGAGCATCCGCTGATCGTTCGCGCCAAGGCCGAGATCGCCGCCGCCGCGCTCGGCAACGGCGTCGTGCCCACGCACAACGTCACGATCGAACTGAAGGACCGCAATGTTGTCTCCAGTGATGCCCGGCGCGCACGCCTCGAGTTCGGCTTCATGCGCATGTGGAGCATTCATCCGGACCAGATCGTGCCCATCGTCGAGGCCATGAAGCCCGACGAATCCGAGGTCGACACTGCAGCGGAGATACTGCTGTCCGCACAGGAAGCCGATTGGGGCCCGATCCGCCATGCGGACAAGCTGCACGACCGGGCCTCGTACCGTTACTTCTGGGAAGTGCTGCGGCGCGCCCGTGCAACGGGCATGATGCTGCCGGCCGATGCGGACCATGCCTTCTTTCCGCACAGCGACGATTGACTTACGGAGCCCCAATGACACGCGTCACCAAGCTTTCGATTCTCCTCGCGGCACTCGCCGGCATGACCGGCGCCCACGCCTTCGACGCACCGAAACGCAAGCCCGGGCTGGGGCAGATCGAGAACAAGATGTCGAACATGCCGGCCGGCATCGGCCCGATCAAGCAGTGCATCGACGAAAAGACCGACAACTTCTACCAGCAACTGGGCGAGGTGCAAAAGGACAAGTGCCCGGTCATGGACATGAAGAACGCCGGCGACAAGATCACCGTGCATAGCGTGTGCAAGATGGCCAACTCGACGGCGACCACCGACGCCGTGTTCAGCGGCCGTTTCGACAGCGACTATCGCGGCGACATCCGCATCAAGTACGACCCGCCGGTGCAGGGCATGGCCGAAGCCTCGATGGCCATTACCGCGAAGTGGATCGGCCCCTGCCAGGCCGGCCAGCAACCGGGAGACATGATCCTGCCCAACGGCATGAAGTTCAACCCGCAGCAGAAGCGCGGCGCCAAGCAATAGCGCAACGCCCCAACCACGAACACGAACGCGATTTACCAGGAGGGAAACACCGTGCTACAAGCCTACCGTGAGCATGTTGCCGAGCGCGCCGCACTCGGCATTCCGCCGCTGCCTCTGACCAAGAAGCAGACCGAGGAGCTGATCGAGTTGCTGCAGAACCCGCCCAAGGGCGAGGAGCAGGCGCTGGTCGATCTGATCACCCATCGCGTGCCGGCCGGCGTGGATGACGCCGCGCAGGTGAAGGCCGCCTTCCTTGCGAAGGTCGCCAAGGGCGAAGCAAAGTGCGCGCTGATTTCGCGCGAGAAGGCGACCGAACTGCTCGGCACCATGCTCGGCGGCTACAACGTGCAGCCGCTGATCGACCTGCTCGACGATGCCGCCTGCGGACCGATCGCCGCCAGGGCGCTGTCCTTCACGCTGCTGGTATTCGATTCCTTCCACGACGTCGCCGACAAGGCCAAGTCCGGCAACGCCAACGCCCAGGCCGTGCTGAAGAGCTGGGCCGACGCCGAGTGGTTCACCTCGCGCCCCGAAGTGCCGCAAAGCCTGACGGTCACCGTGTTCAAGGTCACCGGCGAAACCAATACCGACGACCTCTCGCCCGCACCCGATGCCTGGTCGCGCCCGGACATCCCGCTCCATGCCGTCGCCATGCTGAAGAACCCGCGCCCGGGCATCGAGGCCGACAAGGCCGGCGAGCGCGGTCCGATGAAGCAGCTCGATGCCCTCAAGGCCAAGGGCCACCCGGTCGCCTACGTGGGCGACGTGGTCGGCACCGGCTCGTCGCGCAAGTCGGCGACCAACTCGGTGCTGTGGTGGACCGGCGAGGACATCCCCTTCGTGCCGAACAAGCGCTTCGGCGGCGTCACCCTCGGCGGCAAGATCGCCCCGATCTTCTTCAACACCCAGGAAGACTCCGGCTCGCTGCCGATCGAGGTCGACGTCTCCAAGTTCGAGATGGGCGACGTCATCGACATCTTCCCCTACGAGGGCAAGATCGAGAAGAACGGCGCCGTTGCGGCGAACTTCGAACTCAAGAGCCAGGTGCTGCTCGACGAAGTGCGCGCCGGCGGCCGCATCAACCTGATCATCGGCCGCTCGCTGACCGGCAAGGCCCGTGAGCTGCTCGGCCTGCCCGCCTCGACCCTGTTCCGCCTGCCGCAGACCCCGAAGGACACCGGCAAGGGCTACACCCTGGTGCAGAAGATGGTCGGTCGCGCCTGCGGCCTGCCGGAAGGCAAGGGCATGCGCCCGGGCACCTACTGCGAACCGAAGATGACCACGGTCGGCTCGCAGGACACCACCGGCCCGATGACCCGCGACGAGCTAAAGGACCTCGCCTGCCTCGGCTTCTCGGCCGACCTGGTGATGCAGTCCTTCTGCCACACCGCCGCCTACCCGAAGCCGGTCGACGTCAAGACCCACCGCGAGCTGCCCGCGTTCATCTCCAACCGCGGTGGCGTCGCCCTGCGTCCGGGCGACGGCGTGATCCACTCCTGGCTCAACCGCCTGCTGCTGCCGGACACCGTCGGCACCGGCGGCGACTCGCACACCCGCTTCCCGATCGGCGTCTCCTTCCCGGCCGGCTCCGGCCTGGTGGCCTTCGCGGCTGCTACCGGCGTGATGCCGCTGGACATGCCGGAATCCGTGCTGGTGCGCTTCAAGGGTGAGATGCAGCCGGGTGTGACACTGCGCGACCTGGTGCACGCGATCCCGCTGTACGCCATCAAGGCTGGTCTGCTGACCGTGGCCAAGGCCGGCAAGAAGAACATCTTCTCGGGCCGCGTGCTCGAGATCGAGGGCCTGCCGAACCTCAAGGTCGAACAGGCCTTCGAGCTGTCCGACGCCTCGGCCGAACGCTCCGCCGCGGGCTGCACGATCAAGCTCAACAAGGAGCCGATGATCGAGTACATGACCTCGAACATCGTGCTCATGAAGAACATGATCGCCGACGGCTACAAGGATGCGCGCACGCTGGAGCGCCGCATCCAGTCGATGGAAGCCTGGCTGGCCAACCCGCAGCTGCTGGAGGCCGACAAGGACGCCGAGTACGCCGCCGTGATCGAGATCAATCTCGCCGACATCCAGGAGCCGATCGTCTGCTGCCCGAACGACCCGGATGACGCCAAGTTCCTGTCCGAAGTGGCCGGCACCAAGATCGACGAGGCCTTCATCGGCTCGTGCATGACCAACATCGGTCACTTCCGCGCCGCCGGCAAGCTGCTGGAAGGCAAGAAGGACATCCCGGTCCGTCTGTGGGTCGCCCCGCCGACCAAGATGGACGCCGCCGAGCTGACCAAGGAAGGCGTCTACAACATCTTCGGCACGGCCGGTGCGCGCACCGAAATGCCGGGCTGCTCGCTGTGCATGGGCAATCAGGCGCAGATGAAGGAAGGCGCCACCGCGATCTCCACCTCCACCCGCAACTTCCCCAACCGCCTGGGCAAGAACACCAACGTGTTCCTCGGTTCGGCGGAACTGGCCGCCATCGCCTCCAAGCTCGGCCGCCTGCCGACGCGCGAGGAGTACCTGGCGGAGACGGGCGTCATCGCCAAGAACGCGGACAAGATCTACAAGTACATGAACTTCGACCAGATCGAGGAGTACGCGGAGGCCGCGAAGGCTATCACGGCGTAAAGCCCGGGACTGCTGTCGTCACCAAGGCCCGCCGGCATCCCGGCGGGCTTTTTTGTTGCCTGTATCTCGAGCCGGGCCGCCTGCGGGTAGGCAGTAGGACGGCCGGCTTTTTGCTACCCTCGTGCAGCTTGCCCTGGCGGGAACCGCCCAGGGCCGGCGAGGTCCTACCAGCCTCCCCCTCAGCCACCGCTGCCTTGAATTGGCGGGCAGCCAAACCGGGAAACGAACCATGACGGACAGCTTCAAGAGCAAGGCCAGCCTGCAGGTGGGTTCCAGGACCTACTCGTACTACAACCTCAAGGCGCTGGAACCGCGGTTCAACCTGGCCCGGCTGCCCTACTCCATCAAGGTGCTGCTGGAAAACCTGCTGCGCCACGAGGACGGCCTGAACACCACCAAGGCCGACGTCGAGGCCCTGGCCGGCGCCGACTTCAAGAACCTGCCCGCCAAGGACATCAACTTCACCCCGGCCCGCGTGGTCCTGCAGGACTTCACCGGCGTGCCCTGCGTAGTGGATCTCGCCGCCATGCGCGACGCGATCAAGAAGCTCGGCGGCGACGCCGCCAAGGTCAATCCGCTGTGCCCGGTGGAACTGGTCATCGACCACTCCGTCATGATCGACCACTACGGCTCCCGCGACGCCCTGGACCTCAACGCCAAGGTCGAATTCCAGCGCAACGAGGAACGCTACACCTTCCTGCGCTGGGGCCAGGAGGCGCTGAAGAACTTCAAGGCGGTACCGCCCGACACCGGCATCGTCCACCAGGTCAACATCGAATACCTGGCACGCGTGGTGTTCGAGAACGACGCCGGCCTGCTCTACCCCGACAGCTGCTTCGGCACCGACAGCCACACCACCATGGTGAATGGCATCGGCGTGCTGGGCTGGGGCGTCGGCGGCATCGAGGCCGAGGCCGCCATGCTCGGCCAGCCATCTTCGATGCTGATCCCCGATGTCATCGGCGTGCGTGTCACCGGCCGGCTGGCGGAAGGGTCCACCGCCACCGATCTGGTGCTCACCGTCACCGAGATGCTGCGCAAGCGCGGCGTGGTCGAGAAGTTCGTCGAGTTCTTCGGCCCGGGCCTGGCCAACCTCTCGGCCTCGGACCGCAACACCATCGGCAACATGGCGCCGGAGTACGGCGCCACCTGCGGCATCTTCCCGATCGACGAGGAGACCTTGAGCTACCTGCGCCTCACCGGCCGCAGCGAGGAACGCATCGCCGTGGTGAAGGCCTACGCCCAGGCCCAGGGCATGTGGTGGACGCCGGACGCGCCTGAAGCCGAATACACCGAAGTGCTGCACCTGGACCTGGGCAGCATCCAGCCCAGCCTCGCCGGCCCCAAGCGCCCGCAGGATCGCGTGCTGCTGTCCGGCGTCAAGGCCAACTACCGCAAGGCCTTCGAGGCCGAGCAGAAGCAGCGTCCCTCCAAGGGCCCGGCCATGGTCACCGACCAGGGCAAGACCTTCGAACTGCAGGACGGCGCGGTGATGATTGCCGCCATCACCTCCTGCACCAACACCTCCAACCCCAACGTGCTGATCGGCGCCGGCCTGCTGGCCCGCAAGGCCCGCGCGCTGGGTCTCACGTCCAAACCCTGGGTCAAGACCTCGCTGGCGCCTGGCTCGCTGGCCGTCACCAAGTACCTGGAGAAGGCCGGCCTGATCGAGGACCTGGAGCACCTGGGCTTCTATGTCTCCGCCTACGGCTGCACCACCTGCATCGGCAACTCCGGCCCGCTCAACGAGCCGCTCGGCAAGGCGATCCAGGACAACACCCTGAGCGTGTCGGCCGTGCTCTCCGGCAACCGCAACTTCGAAGGCCGCGTCCACCAGGACGTGCGCATGAACTACCTGGCCTCGCCGCCGCTGGTGGTGGCTTACGCCATTGCCGGCAACACCGACGTCGATCTCACCACCGAGCCGCTCGGCAAGAGCAAGGACGGCAAGGACGTCTTCCTCAAGGACATCTGGCCCTCCAACGCCGAAATCCAGGCCACCGTCGCCCAAGCCGTGACCAGCGAGCTGTTCAAGTCCAGCTACGCCGACGTGCTCAAGGGCGATGCCCGCTGGCAGGGCATCAAGGTTGCGCGCTCGGAGACCTACCCCTGGGACTCGAAGAGCACCTACGTCCAGAATCCGCCGTACTTCACCGGCATGACCATGACCCCGCCGGGTATTCCGTCGATCCGGGGTGCGCGTGCGCTGGCCGTGCTCGGCGATTCCATCACCACCGACCACATCTCACCGGCCGGTGACATCAAGAAGGACGGCCCCGCGGGCAAGTACCTGGAAGCCCACGGCGTGAAGAAGGCCGACTTCAACAGCTTCGGTTCGCGCCGAGGCAATCACGAGATCATGATGCGCGGCACCTTCGCCAACACCCGCATCAAGAACCAGATGACCCCGGGCGTGGAAGGCGGCGTGTCCAAGTACATCGGCAAGGACGGCAGCATCGGTCCCGTCGAGCCGATCTACGACGTGGCCATGAAGCACATCGCCGACGGCACGGCGCAGGTCGTACTGGCCGGCAAGGAATACGGTACCGGCTCCTCGCGCGACTGGGCCGCCAAGGGCACCATCCTGCTGGGCGTCAAGGCGGTGATCTCCGAATCCTTCGAGCGCATCCATCGCGCCAACCTCGTCGGCATGGGCGTGTTGCCGCTGAACTTCGTCGACGGCCAGAACGCCGCCGCGCTGGGCCTGGATGGTACCGAGATATTCGATATCGACGGCCTCAAGCACGGCGCCACCAGCGTCGACGTGACTGCCCGCAAGGCCGACGGCAAGACCGTGAGCTTCAAGGCCCGCGTACGCATCAATACGCCCAAGGAATGGGAGTACTACGAGCACGGCGGCGTCCTGAACTACATGCTGCGCCAGATGGCCAAGGGCTGAAACAACCGTGGTAACGAAGAAGGGGCGCCTCGGCGCCCCTTCTTCGTTACGGACTGCGGGCGCCCTAGGCTTCGGCCTTTGCCGCTGTCAGCGCGTCGTCGGTCTTGTACTCCGCCTTGCCGCCCGACATCGCGAACTCCTCTTCCGGCGACCGCACCAGCTTGTGCCGGCCGATCGCCGCGAAGTACGCGATACCCACCGCAAACCAGATCGCCACGCCGATCACGCCGGCGCGGTAGACCGGATCCGCCAGCTGGAACCAGATCGTCACCAGTGCCAGGCCGATGGTCAGCGCCGCGCCGGGAATGCCGAAGGGGCTCTTGTACGGCCGCACGATATCCGGGAAGTTGCGGCGCAGCAGGATGAAGGAACTGGCCTGCATGATGTAGGAGATCATGGCACCGAACACCGCCATGTTCAGCAGCGTGCCTCCGATCAGCGTGGCGCTGTTCTCCGCACCGTACCAGATCGACAGCATCACCAGCAGCGCCACCGTGGCACCGGCGATCATCGCGGCATACGGCGTCTTGCGGGTGCCGTGAGTGATCGACAGCGGCCTCGGGAAATAGCCGGCGCGCGACAGCGAATAGATCTGCCGGCCCTGCGCGTAGATGATGGTATGGAAGCTCGCGATCAGGCCGATCACCGCCACCAGCGCCAGCAACTTGGCGATGCCATCGCCGTAGATCGCCTTGAAGCCATCCAGCAGCGGCTCACCTGATGTGGACAGCGCAAAGGCACCGTTCGCCACCGAGGAGTTCAGCAGCAGGATCATGAAGGCCGAGACGATCAGCGTGCACATCCCCAGGATGATGCCCTTGGGCATGTCGCGCTTCGGATCCACCGACTCTTCCGCCGCCAGCGGCAGCTGCTCGATCGCCAGGAACAGCCAGACCGCGAAGGGCATGGCTGCCAGGGCGCCCATGAAGCCGAACGGCAGCCAGCTGCCACCGCCTTCCGGCAGTTCCACCGCCTTGCCGTCGAGCCCCACGCCGATGTTCAGCGCCCAGCGCGAGAAGTCCATGTTGGGAATCGCACTGATCCAGAAGGCCACCAGGCAGGCCAGGGCCGCTACCGTCACCGCCAGTGTCACCTTGAAGGACAGCTCCACGCCGATCACGTTGAGCCCCACGAAGAAGATGTAGCAGGCGATCCAGTACACCGGCTGGAAGGCCTCTGGCGTACCGAAGATCGAGCCGAGATAGGAACTGATGAAGAACACCACCACGGCCGGCGTGATGACGTACTCCACGTTCTCGCAAAGCCCTGTGATGAATCCACCCCAAGGCCCCATCGTGGCGCGCGAGAAGGAATAGGCTGCACCGGTATGCGGCAGCGCCGGGCTCATCTCCGCGATGGAGAAAGTCAGGCCCAGGTACATGATCGCGATCAGGGTCGTCGCGATCAGCATGCCGCCCCAGCCCGCCGCACCGAGCCCGAAGTTCCAGCCGGAGAAATGTCCGGAGATCACCGCTCCGACACCCAGCGCCCACAGCGACGCCACGCCGGCATAGCGCCGCAGGCCACGCTTCTCGAAGTAACTGCTGTCTACCGACTGGTAGGTGACGCCACCCTTCTGCTCGCTCATTGCCCAGGCCCCTGTTGGAATCAAGTGGAGGAGCCGGCGCACGCCGCTGCAAGCCCGATCGTGCGCCGGCCTTGACGGTACTGGTTCAGCAAGAAGGGTGCCGGCATATGGTTCCCGGCAGTGCCTCGCATCAGTGCAAGACGGACAAAAAAAGCCCGGGGCAAGCCCCGGGCAATGAACTGCTGGCAGGCAGATTCGTCAGGCTAAGGTGCGGTCGTCGTCGTGAAGGTGTCGGACACGCCTCCGATCGTCAGCACCGTATGGGTCTTCGTATTGCCGACAGCGGCTGAGGTGTGCCGCACGAACACCTGCTGTCCTAGCAACAGGGTGCCGTTGCTGCTCTTCCACTGTCCGGTCGTGGTCAGCCGGTATTCACCCCCGACGATCGAGATCGGTGCACTGACGACATAGCCCTCAGGCTTGATTCCGGTCGAAGTGATGACAGTGGATTTAGCCACTCCAGTCTGATCGACGAAGCTGAACTGGTTAGGCTGATTGTCCATCAGCGTCCCGAGGTTCAGTGTGGCCGTGGTCGAGGAGAACGCATCGCTGAACGTGCCGATGGTGAGTGTCGTCGTGGTCACCTTGTTGCCGCCCCCCGCAGACTTGTGCCGCACCCAGACCTGGTGCGTGCTTTTGTCGATCATTCCCGCCGCACTGGTCCAGGGACCATCGTCGATCCGGTACTCCCCGTTGGCAACGGAAATTGGCGCCCTCGGATTCAGTCCCTTGATCGTGACTGGCCCTGCCGTGATCTGGTCATTCCAGCGGACGTTGGTGACATCGGGGAAAGTGAACGGATCCGGCGTCGTATCCGCCTTGGCGGTCCGGTTGCTGTACTTGGCCGCGACACCTCCCACCGTCACAGTGGTATCGGTCCAGGTTTCTCCCTCCAACGATGTGCGATGACGCAGCTGCAGCGTCTGTCCCGGCAAGATGGTTCCCGGCGCGCTCTGGAAGGTTCCGCCGTTGATGGAAAACTCGCCCTCCGTACCGCTCGATATCGCTACGCCGGCCGGTGCATCGTAGCCCGTGGGTGTCACTTTGGCCGAGGTGAACAGCACGCCGAAATCGGTATTGGTGATCGAGCCGCCAAAGCTGAATGCATCCGGAACTGAATCCGGGCCGCCGGCCCCGTAGACCTGGATCGGCAAGGTGATGGACCCCGACAGCCCGCTGCCGTCGGTGACGGTCAGCTTCACGTTATAAGTGCCTTTGCTCGTAAAGCTGTGTGTCGGCGCGTACTTGCTCTCCTTGGGGGTACCGTCACCAAAGTCCCAGAGGTAGGTCAGCGCGGTACCCTCAGGGTCGCGCGAGCCTTCTGCCGAGAACTGCACCGACAGCGTTACATTGCCAGCGGTCTTGTTGGCCTTGGCTATGGCGATAGGGGGCGCGTTGTCGGAATCGGTAAAGGTTCCGGAAATCCGATACTGGCCGATGCTGCCGTAATCCGAATAGCCCGGCAGCGGATTGGTGTCGCCCACACCGTCGATCGCCAGGTAGTACACCCCACGCGGCACAGTCAGGGTAACACTGGCACCGGTACCGTCAGGGTCGTTGTTCTCCGCCAGCAGCTTGCCACTACTGTCATAGACACTGGCGGCGATATCCATCATCGGCGTCACCTCCGCCGGCGACACATTCAGCGTTACGCTGCCCGCTCCCGCCTCGAAGGCGAAGTAGTCGACATCGCCCGCGGACTCGATCACGCCTCTTTGTGCAACCTGATACAAGCCTCCGGCACCGAGGGCCGCCGTCAGCGGGGCTGCCGTGGCACGGGTGCTGCCGAAATCATCGTCCCGCACCAGTACGCCATTGATGGCCATCACCGCATAGTCGTCGGGATTGGTCTGCCCGGGGTTACTGTAGTTCGGATATTCGCCCTTGCTCCACTGGGCAACAGCTCGGTTGGCACTGCTGCCCATGATCGGGCCCCAGGACGTACCGCCACTGCCATGCCCGCCGTAGTAGCTGTTACTGGTGTCGCCGTCATGCCGCAGGCCCAGGTTATGGCCCACCTCGTGTGCGGTGGTTGCGGCAATGTACTGGCTGAGGGTTCCGGGGAACCCGTCGCTGGCGCGCGGCGGCGCCACGAAAACCCAGGCCGGCTGGAAGTAGGTGTGCGACTCAGGGTTCTCGGCGGTATTCGCGTCATAGGCGTCAAAGGCACCAACGGACGCAATGCTGCGCCCCTGGGTCTTGGCTGCCACCGGGTTGTTCGTCGGATCGGTGAAGACCGCGCGGGTTCCGTATCGATCGTCCGCCGCATTGTCACGAGTGATGTCGCCCTGGGGCGGTTCCTCGGTGGTGACATCGACATCAAAAGGGGAATATGCCTCTGCCACGCCCTGCCAGACGCGCTGGATCCAGGCACGCTCGGTGTTGCTGAACGTGGCCGGGTTGCCATCGGTATCGTAGGGTACGGCGATCGTGGCCTGGCCATCGTTCCAGCTGGTGCCGGCCGGCAGGTTGTAGCCGTTGAAATCCAGGTAGATCACCCGGCTGCGCCCAGTCTTGCTCTGGGGCTTGCTGTGCAGCTTGAAGGTGTCGGCCAGCGAGGCCGGCAGCTCAGACGCCGGTTCCGCACCCGTCGCGCCGGTGTTTTCCGCCTGCAGCGGCTCGACATAGAAAAGGTGACCGCGGCGGTCGATCCACAACGAGCGATCGTTACGCAAGAGTTGCAGCAAGGCGGCCACCGTCAGGCCCGCGCGGCGCGCCACCAGCTCCTGGTTCAGATGGCTGAGCGTCAGCAGGCCCGCCTCCCCGCTCATGGCCCGCGGCAGCAGGTCCGCGATCAGCGGCTTCAGGACTGCGGGAGCCATCTTGTCCGCGGCACTGGCCGGCAGTGTGGTAACACCACTGGCAACCGTGGCAGCGGCAATGAAAGCCCCCCACGTAAATCGAGAACCCCAACGTATCGTATGCATGAATCCCCCCAGGTCGTTGTGACTGCAATCTGACCTTAGTCCGGGGGGCAGGCGCGGTCCTCACGGGGTACTCACGAATTTCCAACGAATTTCCAACGCCATGCCGTCGGCGGGGGCTGCCGATGTTCAAAGTCACCGGATTCAACCCATCGTATGGACAGACCGCGCCCAGCCTTTTGGGTGTTACATACCGTCCGCCGGGAAGGAGGATCGCCCCTCGGGGGCGGCCTGCGCGATCCGTTGCGCCTCCCTGCGCAGCGCCGGGTCCGAGCCAGGTGCTCTCGCGAGGCTTGCCAGGGCGCGGATAGCCGCTTTCGACGCAGCATCCGGACGCCCGTCGGCCAGCATCAGGCGTGCCCCATGCAATTCGTAGCGGACGATTGGCACGGCTGCTCCGGGTGATTCAGAGCGTATCGATAACAGCAGTTGCCGGAGCACATCCGCGGCCTGCGCCGGCTCTCCACTGCTTTCAAGAGCACTTGCCAGCAGGTCCATCAGCTCGAAACGATCGTAGCGATCGGCATCGACCCTGGCATCAAGAGCCAATCCTTCACGGATATGGACCAGAGCCTGCGGCACGGCGCCACCGGCCAGCTCGGCCGCCGCCAGGAACCGCAGTGCGGTCAGTCGCTCGCGGCTTTCCGCGCCATAGCGGGCCGTCACCGCCACGAGCTGGCGGCGCTGCAGATCAATCGCCTCGGTGTGACGCCCGGCCCGGGTGTAGGCCATCCCCAACGCGCGGCGTGCATTCCATAGGTAAGGATGATTGCCGCCTAGGCTGATCGAAAAATTGTCAATGGCTCCCTCCAGTAGCGGGATGACTCGAGCCGGGTCCCCGCCGTACTCCAGTCCCTTGCTCATCTGCAGCAGCAGCAGAGTCAGTTTTGGACTACCGGCACCATGAATCTTCTGTAGCTGGGCAAGGGCGTGCTCGAACTGCGGCAAGGCCTCATCAACGCGCCCGGCCACTCCGAGCATGCTGGCACGGGAATGCCCGATGCGCAGAGTCACCGGATGCTTGGGTCCCAGTCGCTGCGTAGCCTCGGCCAAAATCTCGTCGAGCGCATTTCCGCAATTGGCGCCGCGGATAATTCCGGCCTGGCGCCAGCATCGGATCGCGGCCAGGGGCACCCGCGCGATGAAGCCAATGGCCGGATTCGGATGTCCTGCGGCGGCCTCGGCATCAAGCTGGCGCTGCGCCACGGCCTCGATACCCTCAAGGCGCTTGGGCGTCAGTGGCGCATTGACGAGCAATTCCTGCAGGACCAGGCGCGTGCTTTCGGTATCGTCAGCAGTGGGGCCCTGAAGGCTCGAGAGTGACGTTTCCGCGGCCAGCAGCAAAGGCACGGCCTTTTCATGCTCGATCAACGCGGCATAGGCGGTGCCGAGCACCCGCTGCAGCGACGCAAGCATCAGCGGCTGCTCGGAGAAGCGTGCATCCAGGGAATCCGCGGCCCGATCCAGCAAGGTGCCGATGGTCACGTCGGCCGCATGACCCGGCGCGCCGTTGGCAGGCGCCAGCAGATCCTTGGTCAGGAACTCGGTCACCGCCGCAGCGACCGCTGCACTGCGCCTCTCCTGGATCATGGCCTGGCGCAAGGTGATGGCAAGCCAGGTGGTGACGACTAGCCCCAGAACCAGCACCGCACCCAGGGCCAGCAAGGGGCCTCGGCGCGCGCGGGCTCGCTGCAAAGCACGCTCAGCTTCCAACAGGCGAACGCGGCGGCATTCCATTTCGACTGCCTCGGCGTGCCGGCCATCCCGCTCGCGCAGGCGACGCAGCAGCTCTCCCGCGTCTCCCAGCCTCTGCGCCGGGTCGAGTTGCGAGGCCGCCGCAATGTCCTGGCACATCAGAGCATCATGGACCTGCCGCTCCCAGCCGGGCACTAGCGGTCGCGTGAAGTCACCCGCAATGACCTGGTAGAGAATGACGCCGAGCGCATAGACGTCCGATTGCAGGCTCGGAGGTGCTCCGGCCAGTAACTCCGGCGCGGCATACGCGTTGGCCCGGCCTTCCGGCCATGACGCCTGACCGTGCCCGAGTTCGCTGAAGCGTACGCGGAGCGGCCCGATCTCCTGCTCCTCCAGGAGAAAGCTCGAGGGTATGAGCCCGCCATGCAGCACGCCGTAGGAATGCAGCGCAGCCACCACATCGACAATACGGACGACCAGATCCACCCGTCCGACATCATCCAGGCGGGAGGCGTGCGCTGCCAGGTATTCGGGCAGTGAGATGCCCTTGTAGCTGTCGAGCTTGATGAAGAACGGAGCCTCGTCCAGGTGAGTGTCAAGCACCACAGCGGCGGGCATCTGCGGACCCAGGCGCTCCTGAAGGAAGTGATTGATCGCCACTTCGCGTCGCAGCAGGTCCAGGCCAGAACCGCTGCGCGCCAGCTTCAGGATATGAACCGCCCCATCTTCCGCCGACCGGGCATGCCAGACCTCCGTTTCCGGACCATGTGCAAGCTTTTGCGTCAGCGACCAGTCCTTCAGCACTGGGGTCGCCGCGCCAGCATCGCTGGGCGGCGGCTCGACGTCGTGCGAGGCAATCTGTACCGCACAGGCCAGGCGGTAACCATAGCCGTGCACCGTACGCAGGATGTCGCCCTCGGGGTCGTTAATGGCACTGCGCAGCTTGGCTATGCAGTTGGTCAAAGACCCTTCACTTGCGATGCGCCCGGGCCAGACAGCGTCCAGCAGTTCGGACTTGGTCAACAATTCTCCAGGGCGCTTCAGAAACACTCTCAGCATCTCTCGCGGCTTGCGCTCCAGCGTGATCAGTTCGCCATCCACCCTGATCTCGCCGCTGCGCGTATCGAAGTCCACACGCGCAAAACGCAAGCGTGACGCCGATGGCTCAGCGTTAACCGTCCCCGATTCGATCTTGTCGATCATGTCGTCCTGATCTGCCCCCATAACCGACCACGGCGCACACAAGTCCCTCGACCTGCCCGGAGGTGCCTCCGGTGGCCGCTGCCACAAGCGAAAACTGCAGAATCCCCGGGTATTACTCTAGCCGTCCAACCGAAATTTTGCCTCCCGCCCCCTGGCGCGGGTGACGCAACGTCGCGATATGCCCGCGATGCCTGCCATTTCGTGCTGCGCGAAACGAGGCTTTCCGCTAGGATTTCCCAGGTTCACGCAAGCCCGCGAGAGCCTTCCCCTCACGATACAAAAGCCGGCACGAAACCCGATGCCGCAATCGGGCACATCAAAAGCCCCTGGAGCTGACATGAAGCGAGTGGTATTCAACCAGAAAGGCGGCGTGGGCAAGACCACGATCGTCTGCAACCTGGCCGCCATCGCCGCCAGCCGCGGCCTGCGTACCCTGGTGATCGACCTCGACACCCAGGGCAACGCCACGCAGTACCTCACCGGCAGCGCACCGCTGCAGCCGGACCGCACCATCGCGGATTTCTTCGAGGCCTCGCTGTCGTTCTCGCTGACTCCGCCGGCCTTCGTCAGCTATGCCAGCGGCACGGCCTTCGACAACCTCGACGTCATCGCGGCCTCGCCGCGCCTGGACGAGCTGGCCATCAAGCTCGAGTCCAAGCAGAAGATCTACAAGCTGCGCGATGCACTGAAGAAGCTCAAGGGCTACGACGCCGTCTTCATCGATACGCCTCCCGCGCTCAACTTCTACTCCCGCTCCGCGCTGATCGCCGCCGACCGCGTGCTGATCCCCTTCGACTGCGACGAGTTCGCGCGCCAGGCGCTCTACACCCTGCTGGACAACATCCAGGAGATCCGCGCCGACCACAACGAAGACCTGGAGATCGAAGGCATCATCGTCAACCAGTTCCAGTCGCGCTCCCGGCTGCCGACGCGCCTGGTCGAGGAGCTGAAGGCCGAGGGCAAGCCGGTGCTGGACTGCGCCATCGGCACCTCGATCAAGGTCAAGGAATCGCATGAGCAGCACAAGCCGCTGATCCACTTCGACCGCGGCCATCGCATCACCCAGGAATACCTGGCGCTGTTCGACTCGCTCAAATCCGCCTGAGGCGGCGCCCGCAATGATCCTCGCCCTGCGGCTGGCCCGTTACGCGCCTACCTGGGCCGTGGCAGAGGCCGCGGGGCTGGACTTCCTCGGCAGCGAGGAGCGCGAGCGTCTGGGCTCGTTCAAGGCCGCGGCGCGGCGCGAGCAGTTCGTGGCTGCACGCTGGCTGGCGCGCCAGATGCTGATCGAACAGCGCGGCGGGGCTCCCGTCGACTGGGAGCTGGGAGCCATCGCACACACGCCGCCACGCCTCGTGCGCGGGCCCGATCCGGCCCTGCATGTAGGGCTCTCGCACAGCGGCGACTGGATGGCCTGCGTCATCTCTACCCTGCCCGTAGGCATCGACCTGGAAACCGTCACCCGCCCGCGCAAGGTCACGCCGCTGGCGCGCCAGTCATGCAGCGAAGAAGAACAGGCCTTGCTGGCGACACTGCCGCCCGAGCAGCAACTGGCGGCGTTCTACCGCATGTGGACGCAGAAGGAAGCCTGGCTCAAGCAGCGCGGCCTGGGCATCGATTTCTCGCTGATGCGAGGACTGCGGGTGCGCGATGCGGCGGCGGGTGAGCCGGTGAATGGTCTGGGCTACTTCGATGCATCGGCAGGGCTGAGGATGGCTCTGAGCGCGGAGCAGTTGCAGCGCGGGCAGCGCCTCGAAGCCGACGGACTGTCGTTCGTCGAAGAGGGCTGGTGGATGGAGCAGACGGCGAGCTAGCTCCCAGCCCCTTTGCCACTCCCAGGCCGTTCAGCGCTCAGCAAACCAGGCAAACCCGTAGGATGTGGTGAGCGTAGCGAACCGCATCGGGCGAAGCCTGCAGTGTCCGATGCCATATGCAGGATCTCTCCGGCATGGCGAGAGACAACGAAAAAGGGCCGCTTTCGCGGCCCTTTTTCTTGCAGCTGACCCGTCCTGCTCAGGGTTGACACCTTTTCGAAGCCGAGAAGGAGAGTCAAATGGAATCAAGGGTTAAGAGGACGCAGCGCGATTACACGATGGCCTTTAAGTTGGCGGTTGTGGATCAGGTTGAGCGAGGCGAGTTGGGGTGTAGGCAAGCTCAGGAGCGCTACGG
>JBPOHT010000063.1:0-42378 GCA_052035235.1 Pseudomonadota bacterium
CCTGGGCATCGCCATCCCGCTGCTGTTCGCCAACAGCGCCCTGCAGAGCCGTTCCAAGCGCCTGATCCAGATCCTCGACGAGCAGAGCACCGGCCTGCTGGCCGAGCTGATCGAGAAGCGTCGTGCCTGAGATCCTGCTCGCCCCGTTCCATGCCGTCAGCCAGCTGACCATCGCCGGCGGGCCGTTCGTGATGTGGATCCTGGTGGCCGGTGTCCTGATGTGGACGCTGATCTTCGAGCGGCTGTGGTTCTTCCGGGCGCATTTCGCCGGCATGACCCACAGCCTGCTCGGGGAGTGGCAGCGGAGACCGGAACACCAGTCCTGGATGTCCCACCAGATCCGGGCCGCCATGATCTCGCGCCTGAATGGTGCCATGTCCGAGAACATGCCGGTGCTCAAGGTGCTGATCCCCATGTGCCCGCTGCTGGGCCTGGTGGGGACCGTGCACGGCATGCTCGAGGTGTTCGACTCCATGTCGATCCTGGGCTCGGCCGACGCACGCACCATGGCCTCGGGTGTCTCCAAAGCCATGAACTGCACGATGACAGGCCTGGCGGTGAGCGTCACCGGCATGTATCCGGTGTTCTATTTCCAGTCGAAGATCCGCAAGCAGACTGAACTGCTGGCCGATCGCTTCAGCTTCTAGGAATCCTTTCATGGGCATGCGCCGCCGCCGCCAGCATCAAGAGCATGACGAAGAGGCCATCGACCTCGCGCCGATGCTCGACTTCGTCCTGAACCTGCTGATCTTCTTCATCATCACCGCCGTGTTCGTCAAGGAAGTGGGCATCAGCCTGCATCAGCCGTCTGCGCCGCCGAACAACCAGCAGCAGGACAAGGAAGACGACAAGGGCACGCTGTTCATCGCCGTGCACAAGAACGGCGATGTGTCGATCGACCAGCGCCTGATCGATGTCGCCTCCGTGCGCGCCAACGTGGAGCGCTTCCGTGGCGAGAAGCCGGAAGGGCCCGTGATCGTGGTGGCCAACACCAAGGCCGCGACCGGCGTCGTGGTCAGGGTCATGGATCAGGCACGCCAGGGCGGTGCCATGGACGTGATGCTGCAACCCACGGCATCCAAATAAACAGAGCGAGCAGGAGGAGAACCCATGCTGGCCCGCCGACACGCAACCGACGAAGGACATCACGGCATCGACCTGGCGCCGATGCTGGACTTCGTACTGAATCTCTTGATCTTCTTCATCATCATCACCAGCTTCGTCAAGCAGGCCGGCGTCAAGGTGGACAAGGAGCAGGCCGAGACGGCCGAAGCTCGCGCCAACGGCAACATCCTGATCGCGATCCGCCCCAACGGCGAGATATGGATGGACCGCAAGAAGGTGACGCCGCCTGAGGTGCGCGCGATGGTCGAGCGCATGCACGCCGAGCGTCCCGAGGACACCGTGGTGATCCTGGCCGACAAGGCCGCCGAAACCGGCGTGATGGCCGATGTGATGAACCAGGTGCGCGCCGGTGGCGTGCAGACCGTCTCGGTAGCCACCAAGGGGGCGGAGTGATGGCCAACCCTCCTTCCGTGCCGCCCGGCGGCATTGCGATCTTCATCGCGGATCGCCGCAACGCCTCCGCAACGCCGTCTGCTCCCACTGGGGCGGAAGGCGGGGCTGTCCGATTCCAGCTGGGATCGATGCGCTTCGTGCTGCCCTTCCTGCTGGCCTGCGTGGCCATGGTGGGTCTGTTCTGGCTGCTTTATGGCCTGATCCATGCCACGACCGGCGCCAAGGGCAACAGCGAGATACTGCCGACCGTGGATTTCCTGCGCCTGGCGAAGAACTTCGAACTGGAAACCCGCGATCGTCGGCCGCCGCCGGAGATGCCGGACCGCCCCGAGGCTCCTCCGGAGATGGCGATCCAGCAGAACCAGGCCCAGGCGCCGACCAACACCAACATCCAGATCAACATGACGCTGGAGAACACCACGCAGGTGAAGTCCAGCTTCGGCCTGGCGTCCACCGACGGCGAGTACCTGCCGATCGTGAAGGTGGCGCCGATGTATCCGGCGCGTGCCCAGAGCCAGGGTATCGAAGGTTGGGTGCTGCTGAAGTTCACCGTGCTGGAGTCTGGTGCGGTGGCCGATCCGGTGGTGATCGAGTCGCAACCACCAGGTGTGTTCGACGAGGCGGCCAAGAAGGCCGTGCTCAAGTTCAAGTACAAGCCGCGGGTCGAGAACGGCAAGGCCATTGCCGTAACCAATGTGCAGCACCTGATCCGCTTCGAGCTGGACAAGTGACATGACGACGCAACTCAAGAAGCTGTTGTTGGCGTTCGTGGCGGCGTCGGTCGTATCCCTGTCCGGCTTTGCCATCGCCAAGGAAAAGAAAGAGAAGCCGGTTCCGCCGCCGACCAAGCAGACGCAGGTGATCCGTGCCGAGACGTACAAGGGCATGGAGGTCGCGCAGAAGGCTTACGAGGCGAAGGACTATGCGGGGGCCATCGCTGCACTGGATGGCCTCAAGGCGAAGGAAGCCAAGTTCAACGACTATGAGCGGGCCACGCTCTACAACCTCTACGCCGCCGTCTACTACGCGCAGGACAACGTGCCCAAGGCCATCGAGGCCTACATCACGGTCCTGAAGCAGCCCAACCTGAACGACGCGTTACGCGACGGCAGCCTGTACGCACTGGCCCAGCTGTACTTCATCTCGGAGCAGTACCCGAAGGCGATTGCGGTGGTGAAGAAGTGGCTGGCGGCTTCCGCCAACCCCAGCCCCGAGGGCTATGCCCTCCTGGCACAGGCCCACTACCAGATCCAGCAGTACAAGGAAGCCGAGCAGGCCCTGGTGCAGTCGCTGCGCATCTCCAAGGAGCGCGGCGTGGCGCCCAAGGAGTCGGCACTGAGCCTGCTGCGTGCGATCTACTACGAGCGCAAGGAGTACAACAAGGCGGCCAAGGTTCTCGAAATCCTGGTCACCCAGTATCCGGGCAAGGCTGCCTACTGGCAGCAGCTGGCCGGCATGCGCGGCCTGCTCGATCAGCAGCGCGAGCAGACCACGCTGATGCATGCGGCTTATCGCGGCAAGCTCCTGACCGCCGAGTCCGACCTGCTGAACCTGGCAAGGCTCTACATGGTGCAGGACGCGCCCTATGCCGCGGTGCGCCTGCTGACGCAGGGCATGAGGGACAAGGCGATCAAGCCCAGCACGCAAAACCTGGAGCTCTACGCCCAGGCCCTGGCCATGTCGCGCGAGTACGAGAAGCAGATTCCGGTGCTGAAGAAGCTGGCGGAACTCAGCGGCGAGTCCAAGCACTACATCTACCTCGGCCAGGCCTACAACGAGCTGGGCCAGTGGGCCGAGGCCGTGACGGCCTTCCGCAGTGGGCTCAAGGCGAAGAACATGGACAAGACGGCCGACGTGCAGATGCAGCTGGGCACGGCGCTGTTCAATGCCAACCGCTACGCCGAGGCGCGGCAGTCCTTTGTGGCGGCGCAGCAGTCGCCGACGCTGGCGCAGCAGGCGGGGCAATGGGTGAAGTTCGTCGATCAGGAAATCGAGCGGCGTCAGGCAGTAGGAGCCGAGTAACGATGCAAACGGATTTGATAGAGCAGCTGACCCCTCGGGAATCCGAGGTGCTGGAGCAGGTGGCGCGCGGCATCAAGCGCCGGGAAGTGGCGCAGCAGCTCGGGATGTCGATCAACACCGTGAAATATCACCTGCGCAACGCCTACGGCAAGCTGGGTGCCTGCCATCTGGCCCAGGCGATCGGCCGAGTGCGCAGCTCTGAGCTGCAGACGCAGCGCTAAGGCCTCCGGGGCTGGGGCGGTCAGCCCCGGCTCAGGGGCAGGCGGGTGCTGTTCACGGACTGCTCGAAGGAGATCAGAGAGCTGATCTCCTGAACCTCCAGCTGCGAGAGGCGATTCCACACCACCTCGCGGTATTCCTCGATGCTGGAGGCGGCGATCTTCAGAACGAAGTCGACATGTCCCAGCGTGGTGTGGCACTCCAGAACCTGCGGAATCGCCTTGACCGACTCGACGAACTTCGGCAGGGCGTTGGCACTGTGCCGCGACATCTTCACCAATGCGAAGACCATCACGTTGTAGCCCACTTTCTTCGGATTGAGCACGGCCACGCGGCGGTCGATCACGCCGCTGTCGACGAAGCCCTGCACGCGCCGCCAGACCACGGACTTGGAAGAGGCCACCCGCTCGGCGATGTCGGCCACGGGCAGGGTCACGTCCTCCTGCAGGAGTTCCAGGATGCGGCGGTCGAGGTCATCGAGGGGCTCGGACATATTTACCTCCAATCCGGTTGGTCTTGGTAAATTTTACCGGAATATAGAAAATTCAGGGGAACTAAGGGAAGAAATGTCCGGATGCGAGGCATAAGATATTTCGGTTGAAAGGTCGGTTCCGACGGGGATGAGATGACGATTCGCGATGCTGCCGGGCAGGGTGAAACAGGCGAGGGTGAGCTTCGTCCCTTGCGCTTCCACGTGCCGGAGCCGAAGTGCCGGCCGGGCAGTTCTCCCGACCTTTCCAGCATCGAATTACCGCGCTCGGTCCTGCCGCGTCCGGCAGTGGATACGCCGCAGGAGCGACTCCACGATTACGCCTACGGGCTGATCCGTGTGCTGGGCGACGACCACCGTGCCTCCGGCGACTGGATGCCCTCGCTGGATGCCGAGCATCTGCGCCAGGGCCTGCGCCACATGCTGCTCACGCGCCTGTTCGACCAGCGCATGCTGCGCGCGCAGCGCACGGGCAAGACCTCGTTCTACATGCAGTGCACCGGCGAGGAGGCGATCGCGGTGGCGCAGGCGATGGCGCTGCAGCCCAACGACATGTGCTTCCCCAGCTACCGCCAGCAGGGCCTGCTGGTGGCGCGCGGCTGGTCGCTGGTAGACATGATGTGCCAGGTCTACAACAACAGCGCCGACCGCATGAAAGGGCGCCAGTTACCGGTGATGTACTCGGCCAAGGAGGCCGGCTTCTTCTCGATCTCCGGCAACCTCGGCACGCAGGCCATCCAGGCGGTGGGCTGGGCCATGGCGTCCGCCTACAAGGGCGACACGCGCCTGGCGGCGACCTGGGTCGGCGACGGCACCACCGCCGAGGCCGATTTCCACTATGCGCTGACCTTTGCCGCCGTGTACCGCGTTCCGGTGCTGCTCAACGTGGTCAATAACCAGTGGGCGATCTCGTCGTTCCAGGGCATCGCCGGCGGCGAGGCGACGACCTTCGCGGCGCGCGCCATCGGCTACGGCCTGCCGGGCCTGCGCGTGGACGGCAACGACTTCCTCGCCGTGTATGCCGCGACGCGCTGGGCCATCGCCCGCGCGCGCGCCGGCCACGGGGCAACGGTTCTTGAGCTGTACACCTACCGCGCGGCGGCGCATTCCAGCAGTGACGATCCCTCCGGCTATCGCCCGGACGGCGAGGCGGCCTGCTGGCCGCTGGGCGATCCGATCGAGCGGCTCAAGCAGCATCTCATCGCGCTGGGCGAGTGGTCGGAGGAGCGCCACGCGGCGCTGACCGAGGAGCTGACGGAAGTGGTGAAGGTCGCCGGCAAGGAGGCCGAGAGCCACGGCACGCTGGGCCGCCAGACCCCCGACCCGCGGACGATGTTCGACGACGTATTCAAGGATCTGCCTGCGCACCTGCTGCGCCAGCGCGATCAACTGGAGTCTTGAGCCATGCCTTCGATGACGATGATCCAGGCGCTCAATTCCGCGATGGACGTGATGCTGGAGCGCGATCCCAATGTGCTGATATTCGGCGAGGACGTCGGCTACTTCGGCGGCGTCTTCCGTTGCACGGCCGGGCTGCAGAAGAAGTACGGCATCAACCGCGTGTTCGACACGCCGATTGCCGAGGGTGGCATCGTCGGCGCGGCGGTGGGCATGGGCGCCTACGGCCTGCGTCCGGTGGTGGAGATACAGTTTGCCGACTACATCTACCCGGCCATGGACCAGCTGACCTCAGAGGCGGCGCGCCTGCGCTACCGCTCCGGTGGCGAGTTCAGCGCGCCGATCACGGTGCGCTCGCCCTGCGGCGGTGGCATCTACGGTGGGCAGACCCACAGCCAGAGCCCGGAGGCGCTGTTCGCCCATGTCTGTGGCCTGAAGACGGTGATGCCGTCGAATCCCTATGACGCCAAGGGACTGCTGATCGCCGCGATCGAGGACGACGATCCGGTGGTGTTCTTCGAGCCCAAGCGCCTCTACAACGGCCCCTTCGACGGTCATCACGACCGCCCGGTGAAGCCCTGGTCCGGGCATCCGCTCGGCGAGGTGCCGGAGGGCTACTACCGCATCCCCCTGGGCCAGGCCGCGATCCTGCGCCCGGGCTCCGCGGTGACGGTGCTGTGCTACGGCACGATGGTGCACGTGGCGCTGGCGGCGGTGGAAGAGTCGGGCGTCGATGCCGAGGTGATCGACCTGCGCACGCTGGTGCCGCTGGACCTGGAGACCATCGAGACCTCGGTGCGCAAGACCGGGCGCTGCGTGGTGGTGCACGAGGCGACGCGGACGGGCGGCTTCGGCGCCGAGTTGTCGGCACAGGTGCAGGAGGCCTGCTTCGATCACCTGGAGGCGCCCATCGAGCGCCTCACGGGCTGGGATACCCCGTATCCGCTGGCGCACGAGTGGCATTACTTCCCGGGTCCTGCCCGCGTGGGTGCGGCCCTGAAGCGCGCCCTGGAATACTGAGGCGAGCCCGCATGCGCACCAGCCTGCTCGACCTGTTCAAGATCGGTATCGGGCCGTCGAGCTCCCATACCGTGGGGCCGATGCGCGCGGCGCGGGCATTCGTGCTGGAACTGCAGGAGCGGGGCCTGTTGCCGAGGGTGAGCTCGGTACAGGTGGACCTCTACGAATCGCTGGCGGCCACCGGTCTGGGGCATGGGACCGACTGGGCGGTAAAGCTGGGGCTGTGCGGCAAGGATCCCCGCACCGTGGATCCCGCCGAAGTGGCGCCGATGCTGGCCCAGATCCGTGACAGCCGCTCGCTCGAACTGGCCGGTGTGCAGCACGTGAGCTTCGACGATGCCCAGCACCTGGCCTGGCATCCGGCCGAGGTGCTGCCGCGTCACCCCAATGGCTTGCGCTTCCGTGCCCTGGGCGCGGACGGTCTGCTGCACGAGCAGGTCTACTACTCGACTGGTGGTGGCTTCATCCAGTCGGGAGACGCCGACGCAGGCAGCGGCGCCGAGCGGGCGGCGGTGCCTTATCCCTACGCCAATGCCGCGGAACTGCTCGAGCGCGCGACAGCGGCCGGGTTGCCGTTGTGGGAGCTGGTGGAACGCAACGAGATCGCCCTGCACGGCCGCGAGAAGCTGGATGTATCGCTGCGCGAGGTCTGGCAGGCGATGTCGGCCTGCATAGATCGCGGCCTGGCGACGGAGGGCATCCTGCCCGGCGGGCTGGGTGTAAAGCGACGCGCGCCGCGGCTGCTGGCGCGGCTCGAAGCACACCGTGGGCGGCCGGATCCCATGGACTCCATGGACTGGCTGAATGCCTTTGCAATGGCGGTCAACGAGGAGAACGCCAGTGGCGGCCGGGTGGTGACGGCGCCCACCAACGGCGCGGCCGGCGTATTGCCCGCGGTGCTGCGCTACTACGAGCGCCTGATGCCGGAATCCTCACCGGAGGGCATCCGCCGCTTCCTGCTGGTGTCGGGTGCGATCGGCGTGCTGTACCTAGAGAATGCCTCGATCTCCGGTGCGGAGGTCGGCTGCCAGGGTGAGGTCGGCGTGGCCTGCTCGATGGCGGCAGCGGGGCTGGCGGCGGCGCTCGGCGCCGACAACGAGGCGATCGAGCATGCCGCGGAAGTGGGCATGGAGCACCACCTGGGCATGACCTGCGATCCGGTGCGCGGCCTGGTGCAGATCCCCTGCATCGAGCGCAACGCGATCGGCGCCGTGAAAGCCGTCAACGCCTGCCGCATGGCGATGCAGGAAGGCGGCGGCCACCGCGTGGCGCTGGACGAGGTCATGAAGACCATGCTGGAAACCGGCCGGGACATGCAGTCGCGCTACAAGGAAACCTCGCAGGCCGGCCTGGCGGTCCACGCACTGCGACGCTGGGACTAAGCCCAGCGGCCCCAGCTCAGGACCCTGTACTCAGGACGTCTTGCCCTTGCCGCCCTTGGCCACGGATGCCGGCAGCAGCCGGTCGATCAGCGTACCCACCAGCTGGCGGAAACGGTCTTCCGGGCTTGCCTTGGGATCGGCGGCGCTGAGCATCTCCAGCACCAGGGGTGCGCCTGCCGCCTTGATGGCGGCGAAGGTCTTCTGCGGTGACGTCCGTGACTGCGCGGCGGCCGAAGTTTCCTGCAGGGCATTGAGCAGCGTCACGCCGGTCAGGGTGCGGCAGAAGATCTCGGCCGTGGCCAGGTCCACCTTGCGGGCGACGAGCTGGGCCAGCACGGCGTCGATGTGCTGCAGGTTGCGGTTCCAGGCCGGCGAGCCCTCGCGGCCAACCGTGGACAGGCGAGGGTGCAGGATGTGCGCCGCGCGCATCGACACGAAGTAGTCGATCAATTGCTCGCGCAGCGGCTGGGGCCGCGAGGCGTCCGGCATCGGCATCTCGCTCAGCAGCCGGTCCACCACCGCGTCCTCGATCGTCTCGAGGTTGTCGTAGTGGGTGTAGATGGCCGTGGCCTGTACCTTCAGGTGCGCCGCGAGCGAGCGGATGCTAAGCCGGCCGGCACCTTGCTGGTCGATGATCTGCAGCGCAGCCTGGATGATGGCCTCCGCCGCCAGCTTGCGCGGGCGTCCCACGGCACCGCCATTCCCGTTGCGTTCCCCTGGCAACAGGGGCTTTTCCTTCAGCTGGTTCATCTGGCTCCTCGACACCGTTGCAGGATACCCGAGCCCCGTCGTACCGCGGTGGCTTGATATTTTGCGTCGGGCGTGTGTAAATATTAACACACGGGTGTGGCAAAAAGCGGATTTGCCGCCGGCCGCCCCCTCGGACGATGCTGAACCAGGGCCTCCGGAGGGCCAGGCGAGATGACTTCCACACCGCGGACCGCGCAGACCCTGCAACTGGCCGACGGCCGCACCCTGGGCTATGCGAGCTACGGCGATCCCGCCGGCGCGCCGCTGATCTACTGCCATGGCGGCGGGTCCTCGCGGCTGGAGCCGGCCTACGCCGACGAGCACGGCCGCCGCAACCGCATCCACATCATCGCCGTGGACCGTCCAGGCTACGGACTCTCGTCGCCGGTCCCGGAGCTTTCCTTCCAGTCCTTCGGGCAGGACGTACTGGCGCTGGCGGATGCGCTCGGCATCGCAGGCTTCGCCATCCTGGGCATGTCCGCCGGGGCGCCCTACGCGCTGCACCTGTCGGTATCCGCCCCCGAGCGCGTCCGCTTCGTCGCGCTGATCAATCCCTCGCCGGATACCGCGCAGCCGGAGTGGAAGGCGGTCTCCTGGCTCACGCGCCTGGCTACCGCGGCGACCCGACTCCCCTGGCTGATGCGCCGGGCGATCACCTCCATGGTGGACAATCCCGGCGACGCTGCCGCCTCGTTCGCGAAGAAGACCGGATGGGATGCCACGGCGGTCCGCCAGTTCGAGGACATGATCCGCGAGGGGCTGCGCCAGCCCGGGGGCAGGGCGATGCTGCGCTACGAGGCCAGCGCGGTGCTGCACCAGCCCTGGGGCCTGGACTGGTCGAAGATCCGCAGGCCGGTCATCGCCATCTGCGGCTTCGGCGATGGAGCACGCCCACTCTACCTCGCGCTGTCGCGGCGTTATCCCAACGTCTCCGTCATGGAGATTCCCGGTCCTCACATGCCGATCGTCACGGGCAAGGCCTGGGACCGTATCGGCAATGCATGCTCGGCTTTCCCGGTGAACTCATGAACAGGCAACAGACTTCCATCACCGCCTTGCTGCTGCTGTCGCAGGCCGCGGTTGCGCCGGCATACGCACAGGACGAGTTTCTCGACGAACTGCTGGATGGGGCCGCGGCGGAGCCCGTACCCTCCGGGCAACCTGCCGGCGAGCCGGCGGTTGCCGCTCCGGAAGCGGCGTCGTCCCAGCCGCCTGCGGAGCCGGCATCGGAGGCGGCTGCCGAGCCCTACGACGACACCATTGCCGTGCCTGCGCGCGCAGCGCCCGTGCCGGCGCTGGCGGAGAAGGCTCCGTCGCGGCAGATCGAGGAAATCATCGTCACCGCCACCAAGCGCGAGGAGTCCGCTCGCGAGATTCCACTGTCCATCAGCGCCCTGAAGGGCGAGGACCTGGAGAAGCAGGGCGCGCGCGATCTCAAGGACTACATCGCCCAGGTACCGGGCATCACCCTGCAGGACAACAGCTCCGGTGAAGCCGGCGGGCGCAATCTCTCCGTCCGCGGCGTGGGTCCCGGCAATGCCAGCGCTTCTTCCGGAAACTCCGGCAACCAGACCGTCGGCCAGTTCATCGGTGACATACCGCTGACCGATCCGTACTCCAACTTCGTCACGCCGGACCTGGATCCCTATGACCTGCGCAGCGTTGAAATCCTGAAGGGGCCGCAGGGCACCACCTTCGGTGCGTCTGCACTCAACGGCGCCATCCGCTACATCCCGAATCCGGCCGAACCCGGCCGCTGGAGTGCGCGTGGCTTCGCCGAGCACCTGAGCATCACCGAGGGCGGCGCCGACTCCAGCTACGGTGCCGCGGTGAACATCCCGGCCGGAGAGTCCCTTGCGCTGCGACTGGTCGGCGTGCAGACCAATGTGCCGGGGGTCTACGACAACCTGCGCCGCAACATGCCCGACGCCGACAGCCGCGAGAAGTGGAGCGCCCGCGCGCTGGCGCGCTGGGAGCCCAGCGACCGCTTCAGCCTCGACCTGATGTATCTCAAGCAGCAGACCGAGCAGGACGCGCTGATTTCCGCCACCAACGGCGATGGCCGGCTTGAGAACAACCGCTTGCCGGGGCCCAGTTCGGTGGAGAGTGGGTTCGAGCTTGCCAGCGTCGATGCGCGCTACGAGTTCGACAGCATCGGCACCCTGGTGCTGCAGGGCTCCCACCAGCGCAAGAACGCGATCATCGATTCCGATAGCGGCGCCACCGGCCAGATCGGCCTGGAACTGCTGAGCACCTACGGTAATTTCCAGACCGAGGGCTACTCCGGCGAACTGCGCCTGGTATCGCCCTCCGGCGGCGACTGGAACTGGATCGGCGGCGTATTCGTGTCGCAGTACACCGCCGATGCCTTTGCCAATCTCTATGTCGCCAACACCGCTCCGCTCGGCCGGCTGCGGCTGCTCATTCCGCTGCTGGGGGACTTGCTGCCGCTGACCGATCGCGGCCTCACGGCCGCCACCACGGTCGTCAAGCCCGAAGCCAGCGAGCTCTCGTTCTATGGCGAGCTCTCGCGGCGCCTGGGCGAAAGCTGGGAGCTCACCCTGGGCTTGCGCCGTTACGAAACCAAGTTCGAGGGTGAGCGCTCGATCAGCACCGTGCTGGCCGCAGGCCCGACACGTTCATCCGCCCGCTTCGACCAGGGCGAGGATGGCTACAGCCCCAAGGTCTCGCTGAAGTACGACTTCAGCGACGACGTGATGGCCTATGTCACCGTGGCGCGCGGCTTCCAGTTCGGCGGTGCCAACGCCCCGCCGGCGGTGTCGCTGCCGGTGAACAATCCGGTGACCGGCCGCCCGGTGCCGGTGTCCTTCGCCTCCAGCGATCTCTGGAGCCGCGAGCTGGGCCTGCGCACGACCTGGCTCGACCGCAGCCTGCTGCTGGACCTGACCTTGTTCGATCTGGACTGGAGCAACGCCCAGTTCGGCCAGGACAGCGGCGGCATCGTCTCCTCCACCTATGTCGACAATGTCGGCAAGGTGCGTAGCCAGGGCGTCGAGGGCGCCATGACCTGGCTCACCCCGCTGGATGGGCTGACCCTCAACATCGCGGCGTCGTATATCCGCGCGCGCACCGCCGCCGCCTACGAGCCGGGTGACGGCAGTGTGGTGCCCTCGGGCTCCGACATGCCGGCCTCGCCCCGCGTGCAGGCGGCAACCACGCTAAGCTACAGCCCCATGCTGGGACCCTGGCAGGCGAATGCCTCGCTGATGCATTCCTACTGGGGGCCGGCCTGGAACAACATCGAACACGAGGCGCGGGTCTACGACTTCCACCTGCTCAATGTCCTGCTGTCGCTCGCCCGTCCGGATTGGACCGGCGCGCCCGCGCTGGCCCTGGGCATCACCAACATCACCGATGAGCGCAACCTGATGAACTACACCAGCGAGAACCTCACCGGCGACAACTGGGTCTACGGCCGTCCGCGCGCCGTCAGCCTGCGCTTCAGCGCCGAGTTCTGAGCATTCCGGGGCCGCATGAGCGCTGCCGTCCCCGCCGGTTCCTGCCCCCGCCGTTCGCGCGCCCAGGTGCTCGCCCTGCAGAGGGCTGTGGACATGGAGAGTTTCTGGCGTGCCAGCCTCAGCCTGGTCCGCAGCGAGTTGCCGCAGCGCTCCTGCGCGTTGTTCTCCGACATCGAGGGCTTCAAGCCGGCGCAGTTGCGCTACCACGTGGTGGCACCGCGCAAACCCGGCTACGTGCCGGCCAAGAGCATGTCGATCTCCGCGCCGTATCTGCTGCGCCACCCGCACATCGAGTCCTGCACCTATGCGGAGATCGCCGCCGAGGATCCACAGGCGGCGCAACGCCGGCTGGAACAGGAGCCGGACCCGGAGTGGAGTGACTTCGTCGTGCTGCCCTTCTGGGGGCGCACGGAGCCGCACAGCGTGCTCACGCTCTTCGGGGTGCAGCGCATCGAGGAGCGGGAGCGCGCTTTCCTGGATTTCCTGCGCCCGATGATCGATGCGGGATTGTCGCGCCTGCGGGCGCTGGAGCAGGAGCGCAGCCTCAGCCGCTTGCTGCAGGGTTACCTGCAGAACTCACCCGAGGCATTGGTGTTCTTCGATCCTCGCGGCACCATGGTCTACCAGAGCACCCTGGGCGAGGCCCACTTCAGCCGCTGGAACCGGGCCCTGCGGCGCGGCCAGGAGTCGCTGCGCCTGCCGGCGGCGCTGGGTAGCGTCTTCGGCGGGGGCGACGATGGACTGGAGTTGCAGCATCCGGAGCTGCCATCCCTGCGCGCGACGCTGCAGCCTTCCGACGGCGGCTACGTGCTGCGCCTGACGGATGCACAAACCCTGGGGCAGGTCCGCGAGCTGTCGCCACAGGCACTGGCGGCGTTGCAGAAGCTGACGCCGTCGGAGCAGCGCGTGGCGCGCCTGGTGGTGGAGGGCCTGCGCAACGACCAGATCGCCGAACGCCTGTGCCGCTCGACGCGCACGGTCGAGTTCCAGCTGCACAGCGCTTTCCGCAAGCTCGGCGTGGAGAATCGCGTGCGGCTCTCGCGGCTGCTCGGCTGAGGCCTGGGCCCGCTCAGCTGCCCGGCTGCCGACGCGCGTCGTACTGGAGCACCTGGGGCAGCAACAGTTCGACCAGGGCCGTGAAGATCTGGCGGAAGCGTTCCGCGCCGGTTTGCTGGACCCAGTCCGGCACGTTGCGGAACAGGCGCTGGATATAGCCGGCCTCGGACTCCGGAAGCGTCGGAATCAGGGATTCCTCGACCGCGCGATCGGCATTGCGCTCCTCCGCCCGGGCGTCGCTGGCGGTCAGGCCCAGCAGCGTGCGGTAGGCCAGCAAGGTGCGGAAATCGTCCACGCCGATCTCGGAGAAGGTCTTCAGCAGCTGGTTGACCAGCTTGATCTCCCAGTGCCAGGCCGCCGATCCCGGAGTGCCGGTGAGGGCACCAGGGCTGCGCAGGCGCAGCTCGCGGATGGCCATGAACATCTCGAGCAGCTGCTGGCCCAGGGGTTCCGGCCGGGACAGGTCCGCGACGGGCATCGAGCCGAAAATGCCGTGCAGGGCCGCCTCCTCGATCTCCTCGAGGTTGCTGAAGTAGGTGTAGAGGGTGGGGGCCTGCACGCCGAGTCGGGCGGCGAGCGCGCGCAGGGTCAGGGCCTGGGTGCCGTCGCGGCGGATCAGCTGCTCGGCTGCGGCGATGACGGCCTCCTGGCTGAGCTTGCGCGGACGCCCCCCGGCGCTTTTCCCGCGGCGCTTGCGCGCCTGGGTGTTCTGGTTCTGCATCCCTTCCCCTTGCGCCCGGCGACCGCTTGATCTAGATTGCGGAGAGTATTTTAACGCAAATTAAAATACTATGTAAGGAAACACCGGACAGGACCATGCTCGACTCTTCTTCCGCGGTTTATGCCCCCCGTTCCTCGCGCTCCCAGATCGTCGCCCTGCAGAGCGCGGTGGACATGGACAGCTTCTGGCGCGCCAGCCTGAGCCTGATGCGCAAGGAGTTGCCGCAGCGCTCCTGCGTGCTGTTCTCGGACATCGTCGACTTCGAGCCGATGCAGCTGCGCTATCACCTGGTGGCACCGCGCAACCCGGACTACGTGCCGGCCAGGAGCCTGTCGGTGGCGGCGCCGTACCTGGCGCGCCATCCGCGCATCGAGTCCTATACCTACGCCGAGATCGCCGCCGAAGACCCGGAGGCGCAGCGCCGTCGCCTGGAGCAGGAGCCCGATCCGGAGTGGGACGACTTCGTCGCGCTGGCCTTCTGGCGCAAGGCCGAGCCGCACAGTGTGCTGGCCATGCTGGGCGACAAGCAGGTGGCGCAGGAGGAGAAGGCCTTCCTGGAGTTCCTGCACCCGATGATCGATGCCGGCTTGGCACGCCTGCGCATGCTGGAGCAGGAGCGCAGCCTGAGCACGCTGCTGCAGGGTTACCTGCAGAACTCGCCGGAGGCCCTGGTGTTTTTCAATGCGCAGGGCCGGCTGCTCTACCAGAGCGTGCATGGCGAGACGCAGTTCAGCCGCTGGAATCGCTCGCTGCGCCGGGGCCAGGAGCCCGCGGGCCTGCCGGCGGCCCTGCGCACGGTGTTCCTGGGCGCCGAGAAGGATTTGCGCCTGCAGCACCCGGAACTGCCGGAACTCTCGGCGACACTGGACCCGACGCCTGGCGGCTATGTGCTGCGCCTGGTCGATACCCAGACCCTGGGCCAGGCCGGCGAGCTCTCGCAGCAGGCGCTGGCGGCGCTGAAGAAGTTGTCACCCTCGGAGCAGCGAGTGGCGCGCCTGGTGGTGGAAGGCCTGCGCAACGACCAGATCGCGGAGCGCCTGTGCCGTTCGCCGCGCACCGTGGAGTTCCAGCTCCATAACGTGTTCCGCAAGCTCGGTGTCAGCAATCGCGTGCAGTTGTCGCGCATGCTGAGCTGAGGGCGGATCGAGGCCATGGTCTCCCGGACGTTTCGATGCAGCCGGGAAAGCACAAACACGTCATGCCGGCGGAAGCCGGCATCCAGTCCCGGACCCGAGTAGCTACTGCGGGACTGGATACCGGCTTCCGCCGGTATGACGGTGCTTGGCTTTTGGGGACTTCTCGCCAGCTCTAGTCGAGGCTGGCGATCACGTCGATCTCCAGGCGCGCGCCCGGGATCAGCAGCTCGCTGACCACGGTCGAGCGCGCCGGCGGGCGCTGCGGGAAGTACTCGCGGTAGATGGCGTTGAAGGCAGGGAAGTCCGCCTTGTCGGTGAGCCAGACGCCGGCCTTCACCACGCGATCCAGGTCGGCGCCAGCCTGCTGCAGGACCGCGCGCAGGCGCTTCATCACCTGATGGGTCTGGGACTCGATGTCGGGGCCGACCAGTGTGCCGTTGTCGTCCAGCCCCAGCTGACCCGAGACGAAGACCAGTTTGCCTGCGCGGATCGCGGGCGACAGCGGCACGGTCATGCCGTTGGCCAGGGTCGGGCTCTTGCCGATGACTTCGATGCTCATGGGGTTTCTCTTATGTACGGGGCAGGCTGCGCGCGAAGGCGAGGATGTGGTCCGCGACCTGGGCCGCGTATACCGGGTTGCCGAGCAGCGTGCCGTGGTTGGCCTCGCCGATGGTGACGGTCTGGCTCAGGGGAGTGGGCGAGAGGTTCGTCAGTTCGCGGTGCAGGGTCTGCATGTGGGCGAACTCGGCGTCGGTCATCTGCTTGGGCTTGGTACCGGCGAGGATCGCCATGACCGGATGCCCGGGTGTCGCGGCGACGCGGCCGACGTCGGCCTGGACGCCGGTCATCGCACCCAGTTCGCCGCGCATGCGCGGCAGGTAGTCCGCCGCGCCCAATTGTTTCAACTGCCGGCTGAAACGGACGGGGTCGCTCTTGCCGCCGAACAGGCGCTGCAACAGGCCGGTGGGCAGCAGGCGCACGAACCAGTGCAGCAGGCCGATCACGCGCTGTGCCCGGCGCATCGCCGCTGCCGGGAAGACGTGGGCCACCGGTGTCGTGTCGAGCAGCACCAAGCCGGCAATGCGCTGCGGATGGCAGGCGGCGAAATGCCGCGCATAGAGACCGCCCAGCGAGTAGCCGACCATCAGCACCGGCCGGTCCCATTGCAGCCGATCGAGCAGGGCGGCCAGGCGTGCCGTCACGGCAGGCGCCCCGAAGCCAGCTTCGTCCGCCGGGCTGTCGCCCATGCCGGCGCGATCGTAGACCAGTACGCGGGTGTGGGCGGCGAGCAGGCTTTCGACGTGGCGCCAGTCGTCGGAGCTGCCGAGGCCGCCGGACTCCAGCACGATGTCCGGCAACTCGCCGGACTGGCCGGAAAGGCGATGGAACAATGCGGTGTCGACGCTCATCGATTCCTCAGTTGAAGCCGAACGACAGGTTCAGGCGCACGGTACGCGGCGTGGTGTAGACCAGGGGGCGGCCGATGATGGCCGCTTCGAGGTCGGATCCGCCCAGTGCCGCCGACAGTGCGTTGGTGTTGAGGATGTTGTTGATGCCGATGCTCATGGCCGGCATGAACGACAGGTCCGGACGGCTGATGCCGAAGTTGAAGTGCAGCAGCTCGTAGCCACCCACTTCCGCAGAGTGGTTGATGTTGTTGAAGGCCTTGCCCTGGTGGGTGCCGATCAGCGAGGCCTGCGTCTGCCAGGGACCGAACTCGTGGCGGTAGCCGATGGTGGCGGTGGCCTGCAGCTTGGGCGAGCTGGGCATCTCCGTGCCCTTGGGCACGTTACCCTGGGTGGAATCGAAGTCCTCGGCGGTGACGGCCTTGATCCAGGCGCTGGAGAGTTCCAGCGACAGGCCGTCCAGCGGCGTCAGGTAGTGCAACGTGCTTTCCACGCCGATGCTGCGGGCGCTGCCGACGTTGTCGATGTACGGGTCCAGGGGTGAGGAACTCTGCGAGACCTGGGGCTTGTCCCAGTCCAGGTAGAAGGCGGTGAGGTCGAAGCGCAGCGTGCGGTCCAGCCAGTCGGTGCGCAGGCCGATCTCGTAGTTCCACAACGTGCTGGATTCGTAGCTGGGGGGAACGGAGGCGACGTTGCCAAGATTGAATCCGCCGAACTGGAAGCCACGCGAGATGTTGCCGTAGATCATCACTTCGTCGCTGGGGCGCCAGTTCAGGGCCAGCTTGGGGCTAAAGCCGTTGCTCTCCTGCGTACGCTCTTCAGCGGGCTGGCCGTTGCTGGTAGGTCTGCCCGTGACCTCGGTCTGGTAGTAGCGGCCGCCGACGGTCAGCGTCCAGTCTTCGGCGAAGTTTCGCGAGACTTCGCCGAAGACGGCATTCTCCCTCGCCGTCAGCGGACGGAAGCCGGTGTCGGTGGCCCGCAGACCGCTCGCGTCCACTGGCAGGCCGAGCGCCTGCAGCAGCGGCGCGAGACGTTCCAGGACGGGAATGCCGACGATATCGAGATCGAGATAGAGCTGCGAGCGGATGTTGGCTTCGTAGTCGCTGAAGTAGACACCGCCCAGCCAGTTCCAGGGACCATCGCCGTTGGACACCAGGCGGAATTCCTGCATGAAGCCCTCGGTCTCAACCGAGCGCTTGGCGTGCAGTGTCCTGACCCCGAGCATGGCCAGCGGACGCAGGATGTAGGAGGTATCGGCGTCGTTGTTGTTGAACTTGGTCTGGTAGCCGGTGACCGACACCAACTGCGCCCAGTCGAAGTCGTAGCGTACGTCCAGGGTCGTGGCGTTGAAGCCGTTCTTGTACGGCGACGGGGCCGGAGCTTCGTTGCGCGGCTTGCCCTGGTCGTTGGTGGTGTAGCCGAGCTCGTCACCCTCGCGCTGCGAGCGCATGTAGGAGAGGTTGAGGCTCAGTTCGTCCAGCGGCTTCCACAGGGCGATGGCGCGGCCGGCGAAATTGTCCACGTCATCGACATTGTCCTCACGGCGCCCCGGGGTGTCGATGTCGAGCACCCCGGGCTGGTTCTGCAGCGAACCGGCGAGGCGCAGCGCGAAGGTCTCGCCCAGCGGCAGGTTCAGCATGCCGGAGTACGACGGGGCGGACTCACCGGTCTTGACGCTGACCCAGTCGCCCGAGATACGGCCTTCCCATTCACCAAGCTTGGGCGCATTGGGCACGTAGCGGATCAGGCCGCCAAGCGAGGTGGCGCCGAACAGCGAGCCCTGCGGACCCTTCAGTACCTCCACGGTAGCCAGGTCCCAGGGATCGGGGTCAACGATGGTGTAGGAGCCGTAGGGGTCGGTCAGCGGCATGTCGCCGAAGACCACGCCGACGGTCTGGTTGGTGCCGGTGTCCGGCCCGACGCCACGGACGCTGAGCTTGCGCGGCACGCCGGCGATCTCGTCCTGCGTGTTCATGCCGGGCACCAGGGCGATGAAGTCCTTGAGCTTGTGCGAGCCCAGATCCTCCAACGACTTGCCGGTCAGGGCGGAGATGCTGATCGGAATCTCGCGCGTGGACTGCTCGCGCTTGGTGGCGGTGACGATGATCTCTTCGATCTGGGCGTGACGGCGCGGCTCCGCCATTGGAGCCGGCTCCGGCTCGGCCCGCAGCGGTTGTACAGGAATGGTCTCCAGCGTGTCGGCGAGCGCGGGATCGGTGGCCGGTGCGGTCTGGTCGCCGCTGCCTGTCGCCGCCGCCGGCTCGCTTGCGGGTGGTGTCACGGGTTGGGCCACCGGCTCGGCCGGCGTGCTGGCCGGCTGTTCCGCCAGCAGGGCATCCAGATCGAAGTCCTGCGGCTCGCCGCTCTCCTGTGACTGGGCGCCGGCGGCGCTGCTCAGGCCCAGCAGGGCGGCGGCGCAGCCTCCCTTGAAGAGGCTCATGCGGCGTGCGTGGAAGGCGATGGAGGACATAGCGAGATTGCTCGAAGTGTCTTTCATGTTCAGCAGCGCTCGAAGCGCAGCCCCCGAACGCGATCGGCGTCCATGATGAAGCCGACGACCTGGCCCTCGCGGCGCTCCAGTGACAGGACGGCGACGTTCGGCAGCGGCAGCGGCGGCACGGTGTGGAAGGCGCCGCAGGCGACCAGGTCCTCGGCCAGCGGCTGCAGCTCCCACAGCGCCTTGCCGCAGATCGGCTGGTAGTCGATGTAGAGCTTGCCGTCCTGCAGCACCACCTCGATCTCGGGGCCGTAGTCCACGCTGCGGTAGCGGCCGCAGAAGCCGGCGGCGAAGCCCGCGGCGGCGGGACCCTGCGCCGGCAGGCGCTCGAAGCGGCGGGGTTCGCCCGCCAGGCGGAATTCGTGCGAGGCCGGGGTCTCGCCGCCTGCGGGAGGCAGCAGGTCGATCGGGCTGGTCGGCGAGTTGGCGATGGCCAGGCGGCCGTCGCGCTCGAGCAACAGACCCACGGGTGAACCGTGGGCGGAGAGCATCATGCCATCCGGCTGGCCCGGCAGCACCGGGATGCGGCTGACCTCGAGCAGAGTGCGCGCTTCGCTGGAGTACCAGCGGCCCGGCAGGCCCGGATGGTCGTCGGCCGCGGGCAACGAGCGCGGCGGCGGCAACTGCTGGGCGAGCACCAGCTCTGCGATCTTTTGCGCCATCAACGGCGCGGCGCCGTCCATGCGGTTGCTCATCACGATGATGTCGAGGTCGTGCAAGGGCACCATGTACATCTGGCATTGGGAGCCCAGTGTGGCGCCGGCGTGGTGGATGGTCTCGATGCCGCGGAAGTCCTGGCGCGTCAGGCCCAGGCAGTAGGTGCCCTCGGTGCCGTTGGCGAGGCGGAAGGGCTGCAGCAGCTTCTGCCACAAGGACGCGCTGCCAATGCGCTTCTGCGGTGCGCGCATGTGCTCAGTCCAGGTCAGCATGTCGTCGACCGTGGAAATCATGCCGCCGGAGCCCAGCAGCTCGTCGGTGGGATAGATGCCGCGGCGCCAGCTGCCGTTGGCCTGCGGCAGGTGCAGCGTGGCCATGTTGGGCACGATGTCCATGTCGCTGGGGAGCAGGCGGGTGTCCATCATCCCCAGCGGCGCGCAAATGCGATCGACCAGGAAGTCGGCATAGGACTGGCCGCTGATGCGCTCGATCACCAGCGACAGCAGCGTATAGCCGGTGTTGCAGTAGATCATGTTGGTGCCGGGCTCGAAGTTGCTCCCGTCGAAGCGCTGCATCAGCTGCAGGGTGCCGCCGATCGGGGTGTGCCCCCAGTACCCATGGTTGTGCAGGATCACGCCGTAGAGCGGATCGCGGACGCCGCCGGTGTGATGCATCAGCTGGCGCAGTGTCGGCTTTCCGCTGGCCTTGCCGGCCAGCTCAGGCAGGTAATCGCTCAGGGGCTTGTCGGCATCGAGCTTGCCTTCTTCTTCCAGCAGCAGGATGCCGACGCAGGCAAAGTGCTTGCTGGTGGAGCCGATGCGCATGCGCGTCTGCGGCGTGTTGGCCGCGGCGTGCTCGATGCTCGCCAGGCCCAACCCGCGGCGGTACAGCAGTTTGCCCTGGTGGCGGACGCCGACGACGAAGCCGGGAGCGTCACTGCGATTCCAGGGCTTGAACAGCTCGTCGAGTTGCTGGGTGAGGCTGGGAGCGGTCGTGTCGGTCATGGTCTTAGGCAGAAGTATCGTCCACCTGATCGTCTCCGATCGGGGACAGGGGGGCTATCTGCAGAAATACTGGGTGGGCCGGGGATCAGCCCCGGATCAGCCACCAGTGGACCCGAAGGCTGGCAGGCCCTGCGCTCAGCCGCGCAGCAGATCGATGGCCAGGCGCGCGGCCTGGCCGATGACGCGGTCCTGCGCGGGGTGCTTGGCGCGCACCTCGTGGCTGCGGGTGAACACGGAGACGGCGTAGTGACGGCCGTCCGGATCGCTGACCACGCCGGCCTCGTTACGAACCGTAACCAGCGTGCCGGTCTTGCCGGCGGTGCGGACATTGTCTTCGGGGAAGCCGGACGCGAGTCGGTGCGGCCAGACCTGGGCACCGAGGATGCGGCGCATCAGGGCGCAGCCGTCGGCAGAGGCTGCTTCATCGCGCCAGATCGCGGCCAGCAAGCGCGAGGCCTCGCGTGGCGTGGTGCGGTTGGTCTGCAGCGGCTGCAGTGCGCGCAGGCGGCTCAGCAGTTCCAGGTCGGGTTTGGCGGGGAAGTCGGCGCGGGTGGAGCCGCCAGCGTCCTGGACCATCTGCGCGAACAGGAAACGGCAATCGCCTTCCAGCTGGGTTCCGGGCAGGCCCAGGGCGCGCATGGTGGCGTTGATGCGGTCGATGCCCAGGCGCGTACAGATCACGTCGGTGGCGGCATTGTCGCTGACCACGATCATCGACAGCGCCAGGTCGCGCCAGCTCAGCGTCGCGGCATCCAGGCCCACCGACAGTCCGGTGGGGCCCGGTGCACGGCCTTCGAGCGGAACGAGCACCGGTTCGGAGAGCGAGAGCTGCCCGGCATCGGCCTGGCGGCACAGCTCCACCAGGGCGGGAATCTTGAACACCGAGGCGGCCACCACCGGCTCGTCGGCCTGCCAGGCGATCTCGCGGCCGCTGGCAAGGTTCATAGCATGCAGCCAGCCATCGACGGCGGCGGAGCGGAACAGGGTCTCGAAGCTCATGGGGGATCAGGCGCAGCGTTGGAGGCGGAGGTTGCGCGAGCGCGCGGTGTTGAGCCACAGGTCTGTGACGCGGCCATTGTCGCGCTCGATGGAGAGGCTGCCGATGACCGGATAGTTGGCGAAGGCATTGGACTCGTGGACGAAGCCGCAGAGGTCGCTGGAATAGGGCGTCAGCCGCAGGCGGCTGTAGCCCGAGGACGGCAGCATGTCGACGTGCAGGTGCCCATCGATCAGCGCTACCTCCACGTCTACGCCCAGTTCGGCATCGCGATAGCGGCCGAGCAGTCCGGTAGCCAGCTCTTCGGCCGACGGGCCGGTGTCCGGCAGGCGCTGCCAGGTTTCGGCATGGCCGTTGTCGTGGCCCTGCAAGACCTGCGGCTGTTCCTCCACGGGAAGGGTGACGGTGATGCGGCCGTGCGGCGAGCAGTTCAGGATCCATTGCCCATCACGCTCGATCACCGCGCCCATGTTCTGTCCCTGGATGCTCATGACCAGGACTTTGTCCGGGCTGCCCGGCAGCGGTGTCTCGAGCAAGCCGATCAGGCGGTGCGAGGCCGGCGCGTACCAGCGGCCGAGCAGCCCCGGCCGCGGCGCGGGAGTGGCCACCGGATCGAGCGCGGCGCCCAGCAGCATCTCGACGACCTGGTTGGCTAGCGCGGGTGCGGAGGCATCGTTGCGGTTGCACAGCAGGATCACGTCGAGCTCGTGTGCCGGCACGGTCAGCATCTGGCTGTTGCCGCCGATGACACCGCCCGCGTGATGCACGATCTCGATGCCGCGCCAGTCTTCGCGGATCAGGCCCAGGCAGTAGTCTCCCTCGGCGCCGCTGCTGTAGCGGTGCTTGCGCAGCATTTGCTCCCACACCACGCTGCCGCCGACGGCCTCGCCCGGGCTGCGCAGCCGCGCCAGCCAGTGGAGCATGTCGTCGACCGTGGAAACCATGCCGCCCTCGCCCAGGAGCTCTTCGCTGGGGAACAGGCCGCGGCGCCAGCCGTCGCCGTCCTTCAGGTGCAGGTCCGCCAGGCGTGGCAGTAGACGGTGATCGCTGCTCAGCAGCTCGGTGTCGTGCATGCCCGCCGGGGCCAGGATGCGCTCGCGCAGGAAATCACCGAGGGCCTGGCCGCTGATGCGCTCGATCACACGCGACAGCAGGTGATAGCCCTGGTTGCAGTAGATCATGCGTTCGCCGCGCGGGAAATTGAGGCTGGCGAAGCGGCGGGCGAGCTGCAGCAGGTGCCCGGGGCCCGGGTAGTGGTTCCAGGTCTTGTTGAGGAAGGGCAGCAGCAGGTCGTTGGGATCGCGCAGGCCGCTGGTGTGAAGCATGCACTCGAGCAGAGTCGGCTCGCCGCTGATGCCGTCCAGCTCCGGCAGGTACTGGCGCAGTGGCGCGTCGATGCCCAGGCGCCCCTCCTGGGCCAGCAACAGCGCCGCCAGGCAGGTGAAGTGCTTGGTGGTGGAGCCGATGCGCATGCGTGTCTGCGGCGTGTTGGCCTGCCCCTGCTGGAGGCTGGCCAGGCCGAAGCCACGGCGATAGACGGTGCGTCCGCGATGGGCCACGCCGACGATGAAGCCCGGTGCATCGCTGCAGTTCCAGGGCTTGAACAGGGCATCCAGCTTCTGCTGGTAGTCGGCGGGCAGGTCCATGGCGTATCGCGATGTGAAGATCTAGAGGCTCTCGAAGCGGCCGGCTTCGCGGTTCTTGCGCACGTGGGCGGGGTCGAACACGCGGCCGTTCATGGCCAGGTACACGCCGGGCGGTGAACTGAGTGCGACGCCGAGCGCGAAGCCGATGTTGAACACGGCGTCGGTCTCATGGAAGCGTGCCGGCTGCATGGCGCCGGTGAAGACCACGGTCTTGTCGCCGCAGTCGCCGAGTGCCAGCGCGGTCAGCGCCATGGTGTCGGTGCCATGGGTGATGAGGATGCGCCGGCAGGACTCGGCCTGCACGGCCTCGCGCACGCGGGCGCGGTCGGTATCGTCCATCTGCAGGCTATCCTTGCGCATCAGCGGGCAGATCTCGATGTCGGCGACGCCGGCTCCCTGCAGCACGCGGCCAATCTGCGGCTCGCCGATCTCGTACTGGCTGGCGGCATCGAAGTAGATCTTGTCGATGGTGCCGCCAGTGGTGAAGACCTTGAGTATCGGCATGCCGTGATTCCTCAGATGCCCCAGCAGAAACCGCTGTTGGGCAGATTGACCTGGCCGGTATCGTAGACGAAGCCGCCAATGCGGTCGTTGCGCAGCAGCAGCGGGCCGTCGATGTCGACGTAGTCGCAGAGTTGCGCCAGCACCTGGGCCGGCGCCATCGCCAGCGAGGTGCCGCCCATGCAGCCGACCATCAGCCCCAGGCCGCGCTCGCGAGCGGCGCGGGCCAGCAGCAGGCCTTCGGTCAGGCCGCCGCACTTGTCGAGCTTGATGTTGATCATCTGGTAGCGGCGCGCGGCCTGCTCCAGCTCGCCGAGATGCTGGCAGGATTCGTCGGCGGCCAGCGGCAGCGGGGCCTTGTAGCCTTCCAGGACCTCGTCGCTGCCGCGACGCAGCGGCTGTTCAATGAAGATCACGCCCAGGCGCTTCATTTCTCCGGCGATCTCCCGCAGCTGCTCGAAGCTCCAGCCCTGGTTGGCGTCGACCACGAGGCGGGCATCCGGCCGACGACGGCGGATGGCCTCGACGCGCTCCACCGGGCGGTCGCCGTCGAGCTTGATCTTCAGCAGCGGGTGGGTCACCCGCGCGGCCTTCTCGCCCATGGCTTCCGGTTCAGTCTCGATACCGATGGTGTAGACCGTTTCCACGGCGCGGGGCGTGACGCCGGCCAGCGTCCAGGCCGACTGGCCGCCGAGGCGGGCTTCCAGGTCCCAGAGCGCGGCATCCAGCGTGTTGCGGGCCGCGCCAGGCGGCAGCAGGGAGCGCAGGCCCTCGCGGTCGGTGCCGCCTTCGATCGCGGCGCGCGCGGATTCGATCTGAGCCAGGATCGACCCGGTGGTTTCGCCGAGATAATGGATCGCCATGCCTTCGCCACGGCCGCTGCGACCGTCCTGGCCGATGTCGGCGACGAAAGTCTCGAATTCGGTCACCGTGCGGCCGGTGATGGTGAAGGGCGCGGCGGCGGACCAGGTTTCGGTATGGATGCTGAGTTTGCGGGTCATGGCGGAATTCAGAGTGAGAGCAGGCGCTGGACCACCGCATCGAGCGGGCTCTTCAGCGGATCGAAGCAGGGCAGGCCCAGTTCACGCTCGGTGTCGGCCAGCAGCTTCGCGCGCTCGGCTTCGTCCAGCATGGAGGTGTTGAAGGCGATACCGACGACGCGGGCCTTGGGATTGGTGAGGCGCGCGGCGCGCTCGTATTCCTCGATGGCGATCTTCAGTGTCGGCGTGGGGAAGTCCGGATAGCCCCAGATGTGGGTGCGGCCCGGTTCGTGGCACAGCACCATCGCGTCGGGCTGCGAGCCGTGCACCAGGCCCAGGGTCACGCCGGCATAGGCCGGGTGGAACAGCGAGCCCTGGCCCTCGACGACGTCCCAGTGATCGGCGGCGGCATCGGGCGACAGGCATTCGGCGGCGCCAGCGGTGAAGTCGGAGATCACGGCGTCCAGCGGAATGCCGGTGCCGGCGATCATGATGCCGGTCTGGCCGGTGGCGCGGAAATCGGCGGCCACGCCCTGGGCGCGCAGCGCACGGGCCAGGGCCAGGGCGGTGTACTTCTTGCCCAGGGCGCAATCGGTGCCAACGGTCAGCAGGCGCTTGCCGCTACGCTTGCGGCCGGAACCCACCGGCAGGCCGGCCGGCGGACGGCGCACGTCGATCAGGCGCACGCCGCGGGCCTTGGCGGCATCGGCCAGGCCCGGTATGTCACCGAGCTTGGCGTGCAGGCCGCTGATGATGTCCAGGCCCGCTTCCACGGCGGCGAACAGGGTAGGGAGCCAGCTGTCGCTGAACTGGCCGCCGATCGGCGCGATGCCGATCAGCAGCGAGCCGATGCCTTTCTGCGCGGCTTCGGCCGGGCTCAGCTCGGGCAGGCCCAGGTCCACGGCGCAGTCCGGCAAGCGCAGCTGTGCGGCGCAGGCCTCCGGCGCCCAGTCATGCACGCCCAGTGCGGTCTTGGCGCGCGAGGAGTGGCTGGCGTCGCCCAGGAACAGCAGGTAAGGCTGGCGCAGGCTGATGGTGGTGGCCAATGCGGCGGGTGCGGCGGCGGCGGCCGGATCAAGCGTGGATTTGGGCGTGCCCATGGCGATTCCTGGGTGAGGCGATGAAGGTGACAGTAGAGCAGCGGTGACCCTGGTGGGGGATTCGTAGAAACACTGGAAATGCCCGTGACGAACCCTAGCGGATCAGCCGGGCGCGGAAACCCGCGGCCACCAGGTCACGGACGATGCGGGTGGCATGCAGCTCGTCCTGTGCCTCCAGCTGGACCTCCAGCGAGGCGCTCTTGGCGTGGATGCCGCCGTGCAGGCGATCATGCTCGACCTGGACGATGTTGCCGCCGGATTCGCCGATGCAGCCGGCCACCCGCGACAGGAAACCGGGCCGGTCCTCCACCTCGATCGACAGGGCGATCAGGCGGGATTCCTGCACCAGCTGGCGCATCAGCACCGAGGCCAGCAGGCGGGTGTCGATGTTGCCGCCACTGAGGACGATACCGACGTTGCGGCCCGCGAATTCGGCGCCGTGGCCGAGCAGCGCGGCGAGGCCGGCGGCACCGGCGCCCTCGACGATCACCTTCTCGATGCTGGCCAGCAGCGCGATGGCGCGCTCGATACCGGGTTCATCCACGATCAGCAGCGAGGGTTGCAGGGCGCGCAGGATTTCCAGCGGCAGGCTGCCGAGGGTGCGGACCGCGATACCCTCGGCGATGGTCTGGCCGCCGCTGACCAGGCTCGGATCGTTGCGCAGGGCGGCCTGCGCGCAGGGGTAGCGCTCCGACTCGACGCCGACGACGCGGACCCCGGCCCGGCCCTGCGCCGCCAGGGCGACGCCGCCGATCAGGCCGCCGCCACCTACGGGGACGACCAGCGTATCCAGCGCCGGCTCGGCTTCCAGCATTTCCAGCGCCAGCGTGCCCTGGCCGGCGATGACCTCGGGATCGTCATAGGGATGCACCAGCGTCATGCCGCGGTGGCCGACGTATTCCTCTTCCATATGGCTGGCGGCTTCAGCCAGGGATTCGCCCCAGAGGATTACCTCGGCGCCGAGCTTCTGCGTATTGCGCACCTTGACGAAGGGAGTGCCGCTGGGCATCACGATCAGGCTGCGGATGCCGAGCCGGGCCGCGTGGTAGGCGACGCCCTGGGCATGGTTGCCGGCCGACATTGCGACCACACCGGCCGCGCGCTGGGAGGCGTCCAGGGACAGCAGCTTGTTGAGGGCGCCGCGCTCCTTGAAGCTGGCGGTGAACTGGAAGTTCTCGAACTTCAGCCAGACGTTGGCCTGCGTCATCTCCGACAGCACCCGCGAGCGGGTCAGCGGTGTGGGATTGATCTGCCCGCGAAGACGCTCGCGGGCGGCCACGACGCTATCGAAACTCACGGGGAGCATGGCGCCTCCGATGACAGGCCCTAGCGCCGCGGGTCTTCCACGCGGGGCCAGAAATGGTTGTCGCGCTTGGTGTAGCTCATCTCGGCGAAATTCTGCGAGACCGATCCGGGGGCGCCGACGTAGAGCACCTTGCTGGCGATCGGTGCGTAGGCGGCGTGGAAGTGCTGCGAGGACTTCACCACGATGGCCTTGCGACCCTTCAACTGGATGCCCAGGCCTTCGAACACTTCCAGGGACAGTGGCTGCGAGCGCAGCGTGCACAGGGCGATGTCCATGCCCTGGTCGGTCTGTACCCAGACACCGGTGCCGAGCGGCCAGCGGAATCCGAGGCCGCTCTGGGAGTGGTTCTCGACGATGGCCTTGATGGTCACCATCAGGTCGACCGGCGCGCCGGAGAGGGGGCCGCATTTTCCACCGATGCGCAGCTTGAGGCGGGCGCCGACGCCGGCGCTGTTGCAGATGATGACGGCGCCGGGGTCCCAGATCGCGCCGATCGCCACGTCATGGACGCCGGCATCCAGTAGGCCCTGCAGGATGAAGGTGCTGTCGCCCATCGCGCCGCCGCCCGGGTTGTCGGCGACGTCGGCCAGGATCACCGGGCCCTGCGGTGCCAGCCGGGCCTCTTCGACCGCGGTCTTGATCGACAGCGGCGGCTGCCAGGTCTCGTGCCGTAGCGCCCAGAACTCCTGGCCCAGCCGCTCCGCCAGCGCCTGCGCCTTGGCCAGGTCTGCGTCCGCCACGACCCAGAGCTTGGCGCCGGTGTCCGGCGTGTCGCCCCAGGGGAAGCCGTGACCCAGCGAGATCGACAGGATGCCGTCCTTGCCCTCCAGGGCTGCCATCCGGTCGACGAAGGAGCGCATGGGTTCCTTGGTGGTGTGCCAGAGGCCGATCATGCGCAGGTCGTGCACGGCGGTGACCGGCTTGATCTGGCCCTCGGCCTGCCGGACGATGAGGCTATAGAGCTCCTCCAGCCGCAGCATGGTGTCGGTGTGGGGATACTCCTTGTAGGCGATGATCACGTCGGACTGCGTCAGCATCCTGTCGCTGATGTGGCAGTGCAGATCGAGTTCCACGCCGATGGGAATGCCGGGGCCGACCACTTCGCGCACGCGCTCGATGGTGTCGCCTTCGCAGTCGTCGTAGCCGTCGGCCACCATGGCGCCGTGCATGAACAGCACCACCGCCTGCACCGGCAGCGCCGCCTTCAGGTCTTCCACGATCCAGTCGCGGTATTGCTCGTAGGCCGAGCGCGCGGTGATGCCCGAGGGTTGGGCGTGTGCGGTGAGGCTCTCCACCACCGTGTGGCCGTCTGCCGCGGCCATCTGCTTGAGCGCGACATGGGCGGCGCCGAAACCGGTGGGGTTGCGCAGGCTGGCGTCACCGCGATACAGGCCGTTGTTCTCGAAGTCGATGCCGGCGGTGGGCATCACGCCGGAGGTATTGGTTTCGGTGGCGAGGAAGGCGCTGAAGATTTTCACGGGATCAATCCTGGGAAGTGATGGGCGCGCCCGAGCGGGCGGCGGCCAGGCGGCGCGATTCGGCACTGATCGGCACGAACCACAGCAGCAGGGAGGTGACGACCAGTCCGGCGGAGGGAATCCAGGCGACCACCAGCTTCAGGGCGGAGACCGCCTGCGGAGTCAGTTCGGCGCCGGTCTTGGCGGCGTCGAATCCCATCCAGCCCAGGAACAACAGGCCACCGCCGGCCGACAGGGCGCCCACGGTCTTGATGATCTGCGACCAGAAGGACATGTAGAGGCCGGCACGGTCCACGCCATAGCGCTCCTTGCCGTAGTCGATGATGTCGCCCAGGATCACCGGCGCCGAGACCAGGGTGGACATGATCAGGAGCAGCACGAGCCCGTGCACCATTGCGAACAGCACGACGTTCGGTTGCGGCGGAAACAGGCCGAGCGTGGCGTAGACCAGCCCGCACAGACCCAGGCCCACGGCCCAGGTGCGCTGCAGCGGATAGCGCCGGACCAGCCAGCCCCACATCGGCAGCCCCAGCACGCTGATCGGCAGCGCGGAGGCCATGACGTAGTTCACCGCGGTGCCCAGGCCCAGGTAATTGGTCATGTACAGCAGGGTGACGCCCTGCGACATGCCGGTCATGAAACTGGCGATGGAAAAGACGAAGATCAGGCGGATCAGGGGCACGTTGCCCAGCACCGAGCGCACCAGCAGACGCCAGCTCTCGGGCAGCGGTTTGTGCCCGGGCGCGGCGCGCGACTGTCCGTCAGGTACCCGCCACAGCGCGAAGAAGTTCAGCGGCGGCAGCAGCAGCACGATGACGATGGCGGTGAGGCCCAGCATCTCCATGTTGAGCTCGCCGGTCTTGAGCAGGCCCAAGGCCTCGCCCACCGGTGCCACCGAGTAGAACAGTACCGTGCCGAGCAGGGTGGCCAGCGCGATCGCGACGGTGATCCGCGTGCGCTCCGCCGGCTGCGGCGAGAACTCCAGTGACCAGGCCCTGTAGGGAATCTCGCAGAGCGACCAGCCGATGTTGGCCAGCAGGAACCAGCCCGCGTAGTAGGTGATGCTGACGTTGGGCGGCGGCCGGAACAGGGACCACAGGGCGATGACGGTGACGATCGTGCCGGTAGCCATCCACCACTTGCGGCTGATGCCGCGCTCGGCGCTGCGGTCGGAGAAGTAGCCGATCAGGAAGTCGCTGAGCACGTCGAGCAGGCGCACCGACAGCACCGCGCCGCCGAGGGCGATCAGCGCCAGGCCGGATTCCTTGGCGTAGATGCCCTGCAGCAGCGATTGTCCGGGCGCCTGCATGAAGCCCTGCAGGATGCCGGGCAGGGCGAAGACGAACAGCAGGCCACGCGTGATCTGGGGTGACGCGGAAGCAGGGGAAGGGCGCAAGCGGGTGGTCCTCAGGACTCTGGGCTTGCCCACAGTGTCAGGTCGGGGCTTGCGGGCGGTCCATAGGTAATAGTACGGGCTGAGCGGGGTTTGCGGGCCCTGGGTGCCGGGCACGCGGGTCTGCGCCAGCGCCGGTCACGAGCGACCGGTAGAACCACGGATATGTGCGCTCCCTCACCGGCCCTAGCATCCCGGCATGTCTGAACATGCCCATTCCTTCGACGTCATCGTCATCGGTGCCGGTATTGCCGGTGCCGGCATTGCGGCCGAGATCGGTGCCGGCTCGCGCGTCGCCCTGCTGGAACAGGAGGCGCAGCCCGGCTACCACACCACTGGCCGCTCGGCGGCAGTGTTCGCGGAGAGCTACGGCGGCCCGCTGGTACGCATCCTGTCGCGCGGCAGCCGGCCGTTCTTCGATCAGCCCCCGGCGGGATTCACCGACACCCCGCTGCTGCTGCCACGGGGCTTCCTGTTCATCGCCCGCGAGGATCAGCGCGAGGCCCTGGAGGCCTTGGCGGACCAGCCGGACCTGCGCGGCGGGAGCCGGCGCCTGACGCCGGACCAGGCTTGCAAGCATCTGCCGCTGCTGCGCCGCGACTATCTTGCCGCGGCCCTGCTGGACCATGGCGCCAGCGATATCGAGGTGCACGCGTTGCACCAGGGCTATCTCGCGCAGCTGCGCCGCCACGGCGGGCGTCTGCAGTGCCAGGCGCGGGTCGAGCGTATCGAGCGCAGCGGCCAGGGCTGGAGTGTGCACAGCCAGGTCGGCGTGTTCGAAGCGCCGTTGCTGGTCAATGCCGCGGGCGCCTGGGCCGACCAGGTCGGCGCCCTGGCCGGGGTTGCCGGTATCGGCCTGCAGCCCTTGCGCCGCACCGCCGCGCTGGTGGACGTGCCGGGCCATCCCGGCCAGGAGCACTGGCCGCTGACGATCGACATCGACGAGGAGTTCTACTTCAAGCCCGATGCCGGCCGCCTGCTGCTGTCGCGTGGCGACGAGACTCCGAGCGAGCCCTGCGATGCGCAGCCGGACGAAATGGACCTGGCGGTGGCGGTGGACAACATCGAGCGTGCCACCACGCTGGACATCCGCCGCATGCACAGCCGCTGGGCCGGGCTGCGCAGCTTCGTCGCCGACCGCTCGCCGGTCGCCGGCTTTGCGCCCGACGCACCCGGCTTCTTCTGGCTGGCCGGGCAGGGCGGCTATGGCATCCAGACCGCACCGGCGCTGTCGCGCTTTGCGGCTGCCCGCCTGCTGGGCCGCGAGGTCCCGGCCGACCTGGCGGACCTCGGGCTGCAGGCAGCGGCGCTGTCTCCCGCCAGATTGCAGCCTACGGTCGCCTGAGCCTCGCCGGCCAAACCGGTGGAACTACCGAAGACGCTGGCCCATGCCCGCGAACATGCTGCACCGCCGGAAAACATCATTGACTCCCGAGAATCCCGACATGTCGAAGATCCTGAGTGACGCCAAGCCCGGACCGCTGGCGCCGCGGCCCAAGAAAGCTCACACGAAAGTTCCTGCGGTGGAGGTGATCCTCGTCGGCAGCGCGCTCGCGCCGCTGCACGCGGACGTCGAGTTGCCCAGGCTGCCGGCAAGCTTTCGCGGTATTCCGGGTGATGTTACCGACCTGAACCTGGGCTCGCGACGCGTCATCGCCGTCGGCTGCGGCAAGGCAGCCGATCATGAGCGGGAAGAGCGCTTCTGGGAGGCGGCCGGTGCGGCGGTCGTGGATGCGCTGCGGACGCTGCGCATCGAAACCGCGGCGCTGGTCGCCGAGCCGCTGCCGCTGGCTCTCGACGTGCAGACCGCCACCAACCAGATGGCGCTGGGCGCGACGGTGGCGTCCTACCGCTGCACGGCTTTCCGCTCACAGCCGCCCAAGGGACACTTCGAGGTCAAGGCCCTGCAGTTGCCGCCCGCCCGCTGGAAGGGCACCGAGCGTGCGCGCCAGCTGGGCGACGCCGTGAACTGGGCGCGGGCCCTGGTCGACGCGCCACCCAACCTGATGACACCGCAGGGCTTCGCCGACGCCGCCAAGGACCTGGTGGCCTCTGGCGTGCGCGTGCAGGTACTCGACCAGAAGGCGCTGGAGAAGCTGGGCGCCAATGGCCTGCTGGCCGTGGGCCGCAGCAGCGACAATCCTCCCTGCATGCTGGTCTGCGAATGGAACGGGCGGCGCGCGAAACAGATCGACCTGGGCCTGGTGGGCAAGGGCCTGACCTTCGACGGCGGCGGCCTCAACCTGAAGAGCACCGCGCACATCGCCAACATGAAGCTCGACATGGCCGGTGCCGCCGCGGTGGCAGGCGCCATGCGTGTGCTGGCCCAGCGCAAGGCGCCGATCAACGTCGTCGCCGTGATTCCTCTGTGCGAGAACATCATCGACGGCAAGGCCTATCGGCCGGGTGACGTCATCACCTCGCTGTCCGGCCTCACCATCGAGGTTGACAACACCGATGCCGAGGGGCGCATCGTCCTGGCCGACGCCATCAGCTACCTGATCCGTGAGTATCAGCCGAAGAAGCTGGTCGACCTGGCCACGCTCACCGGTGCCATCCTCACGGCCCTGATCGAGGAGTACGCCGGCCTGTTCACGGCGGACGACGCATTGGCGGCCGAGCTGCAGGCGGCCAGTGAAGCTTGCGGCGAAGGGCTGTGGCGCATGCCGCTGACGAAGCGGCAGGACTACCTCGTCGATTCCGATATCGCGGATGTGCGCAATACCGGCAAGCCGGGCCTGCGTGGCGCGGGCACCTCGTCCGCTATCGCCGGCGCCAAGTTCCTGGAGCGCTTCGCCGTGGGCACGCCCTGGGCGCACCTGGACATGGCCGGCGTCGCCATGGTGAGTCGACCGGTCATTGGCATCCCCAGGGGTACGACGGGCTATGGCGTGCGCCTGATCAATGCCCTGGCGGAGCGGTTGGAATCGAACTGATGGAATACGGGCGCGAGCCCTGATCAGCACCAGGGGGGAGCAGGCGTGATGGCGCCGGGGTCGTGCAATGAGGGCCGATACCCGGTGCCACCGGGAGCTCCCCCTTCGTGCTCCATCCGGAAGTCCATGAACTGCCGGGAGTCGCGCCAGTTCGCGGGAGCGGCGGCTACTGGTTTGACCTCCGATGTGTTCCAGGGCAAGCGCGCCTAGACTGACAGCGGCGCCGCTTGAAATCCAAGTGCCGCGAGGAGAAAACATGACAAGCCAGGAACCACGGCAGGCGGCGTTGGAGCGGGAGGCCGCTGCGGCCAAAGGGCCCTATGGAGATGCTCCGGCCGAGATCGGCAACCCTGATCGCCTGAGATTCCTGCTGACCGGCGATACCGATCCACAGCTCCCTGCACGCGTGCTGGCCCTGCTGACCGTGAGAGCCGAATTGCCGTTGCAGTTCAGTTTCACCCGCCGGGATACCGATGACAGCGTCGAACTGCGTTTCGACCTGTTGGCCAACGAAGTCGCGCTGCCCGAGTTGCTGCTGGATCGCCTGCTGAAGCTGCCGACCGTGCGCGAAGCGCGCCTGCTCCCGAGGGCCTGGGAGCCCTGAATCCTCCCCAGGCCTTGCTCGTGGATGTCGGGCGGATCAACCGATGAAATCCAGTACCTTCGCTGCAACCGCGGCAGCTCCGGCCTGGTTGGTGAGCAGGCTGACGTGATTGTAGGGCAGGGTGGTCCAGTGGCTGGCGTTATTCTGGGCCGCGTGACGCTGGTGCAGGTTCATGGCGGCGAGCCTGAACCTTTCTTCCTTTGCCTCATTGGCCAACAGCTTTTGCAGCCGGCCCCTGGGCTCCGGCAGTGGCGCAGCGCTGATGACCAGTCGTGGGCATTCTCTCGCCGATCCGGATGCCGCGATGCGTCGCCGCATGTCCCAGAGCAAGCGTATTTCCGCAATCGATCCCTGTAGCGATCGCAGTGTCTGCCGGGTGGTGCTCTTCAGCCGGAGGACCACGTCCGGCGGCAGGTCGCGGCTCAGCAGCGACATCAGCGGATTGTCGATCCTCAACAGCGTGCACAGCTGCAGGAATCGCGCGAGCCGGGGGACGTTCCTGAGCGTGCCGTCGATCAGCTCGTCATCGAATTCCGGCGTGGGGTCGATCTGCACGATGGCCTTGACCAGGGCTGGTGCCTGGGCCGCATGCAGCGCGCCGATCAGCCCGCCATACGAATGTCCCACCAGCACCACCGGCTGCGACAGTCCGAGACTCGAGAGCAGCGCTTCCAGCTGCCGTGTCAGGCCCTCGGTGCTGATGGGCGCGGTACTGCGACTGCTGGCGACGCCGGCACGGTCGTAGAACAGGACGCGGACATGCGGGGCGAGCGCCTGCTCCAGCCACCAGGCATAGGGAAACGAGCCGCCCCAGCCATTCTCGAAGACCAGCACATGTGGGGCGGTATCCGGGCCCGCCAGCCGGTAGTGCAGTTCCCCGCCTGGAACCAGGACATGACCTTCCACGGGCAGTAGCGTGCTCATGCTGCTTGCCGCCCGTTCGACTGCAGGGCGGCGCGTAGTTCAGCGGCCCGTGCGCGATCCAGCGGGTAGTTCCAGATCACCGCGGCGGCACCGATCAGGCCGATGGCCGGGAGCACTGCCGAGGCAAGCTTGATGCCGAACACCGCATTGGCCGACTGCACCGCGGCGCTGGCCTCGAAGCCGAAGGCCCCGACAAGCGCGATACCGGCGGCCGTCGACAGGCCACCCAGGGATTTCTGCAGGAAGAACAGCAGTGACGCGTACAAGCCCGAGAGATCTTCGCCGTTGTGCAGCTTGCCGTAGTCGACGATGTCCGCACACATCGAGAACACCAGCACCACGCCACTCAGGCTGAACATCAGGATCGGAAACAGGACAAAGGTTATCGGCAACGCACCGGGGCCTGGCGTCAGGAAGGCGCAGGCCACGCAGGCGCCGCCGCCGACCAGCAGGGACACGGCCCAGACCCGATGGCGCTCGTAGCGCATCGCCATCATGGTCCAGAAGGGCACTCCGCCCACGGTGGTCAGCAGCGAGATCGCCATCAGCGCCGGGAACTGCTTGCTGAGGCCTAGGTAGGAATCCACGAACAGGTACACCACGCCGCTGGACATCAAGGCCAGCAGGTTCACCGGTATGAAGGCCGCGAGCAATCGGATCAGCGGCCGGTTGTCTCGCACCGCTCGCCAGGTCTCGCCCAGGTTGAAGCGCTTGGCTGCGGCCTGTTTGTCGGGGGCGGCCTGCCCGCGGGGCACGCGGGCCACGGCGATCATCGTTGCCAGTGGCAGCAGCACCACGCAGATCACGGCGGCAACGCCCAGCGAGCGGAAGTCCAGTTCGGTGCTGTCCGAGTAGCCCAGCTTCACCGCGAGGTAGGGCGTGGCGAAGAACAGCAGCTGGCCGATCAGCGTCGACAGGACGCGCCAGGCCTGGATGCGGGACTGCTGCGCATAGTCGGTCGACAGGCCATAGCTCCAGGCCTGCAGCGGGATCTCCATCAGTTTCCAGCCGATGTAGGTGACGGTCATCCACACGCCGAAGTACAGCACGCTGACTCCCGGCGGCGGACGCAGCAGGAACCACACGCCGACGGTGGAGATGACAGTGCCGGCGATGATCCAGCCCATGCGTGTGCCACGGCGGGCATAGCTGCGGTCGGACAGGTAGCCGATCAGCGGGTAGGTGACGGCATCGAGTATCTTGCCGACCAGCATGGCCAGCGCCAGCGCGCCCAGCGCCAGACCCGCGTGCTTGGCATAGATCGCCTGGATCTGCCCCTCCGGGCCATGCATGAAGCCGAGGATCAGGGTCGGCAAGGTGAAGGCAGCCAGCAGGCTGCGCTTCAGGGGAGCTTCCGATGGTGGGACCTGGCTCATGGACCTCTCCGCTTCGTTCAGAGGGCGGCGTAGACCGCATCGATCACGGTTTGTGCGCGCTGATCGAAGGATTGTGCGCTGAAGCGCGAGGGGATCCAGGCCATGGTCAGACCACGTTCCGGGTCGGCAAAGGCCAGCGATCCACCGACACCGCAATGGCCGTAGGCGGAGCGGCTGGGCGAGAAGGGCGAGAAGCGGCAGGGCCTCTGGAAGGCCAGTCCGTAGGCCATCTCGTCATGGTTGACCAGGTCGATACCGCGCACGCGCTCGGCGGTGACCGTGGCGATGGCCTCTGGCGAACTCAGGCGCCGGTCACCCCAGACGCCGCCTGCGAGCAGCCCGGCATAGAGGCGCGCCAGGCTCCTGGCATTGCTGAACATGTTGGTGCCGGGCAGGCAGACCTTGCGGATGCCCTCGCCGTTGAAGAAGGCCTGAGGATCGCCAAGGTACTCCGGCATGTTGGTGACCACGCGGAACGGCAGGCTGCCGGGCTCGATCGCCGGTGCCGCCGCGGGAGTGGCGAGTGGCAGGGCCGGCAGGATGCGCACCGCGCGGTGCCAGTGTTCGAGCGGGAGGCCGCAGTAGATTTCCGCTCCCATCTGCGGACCGAACTCGGCCAGGAGGGCACACATGCTCCGGCCGGAGGCTCGCTCGAACAGGATGTCGGCATAGCTGCCCAGCGTGATGGCGTGATAGCCATGCGCGCTGCCCGGCGGCCATAGCGGGGCCTGCGTCGCCAGTGCCTGCGACAGCGCCTCGCGGTCCGCGGCCAGGGCCAGGCTCTGGTTGCCATCCAGCAATGGCAGGCCGGCCTGGTGCGAGAACAGCTGCGCGACCGTGATCGCCTGCTTGTCCGCCGCGCCGAACTCCGGCCAGTACTTGCTGACCGGCGCGTCCGGTTCGAGCAGGCCGCGATCGACCAGGATCGCCAGCAGTGTTCCCATGACGCCCTTGGCCATGCTCATGGTGATCTGCAGGGACTGCGCCGTGTAGGGCCGTCCCTGTGTGGCGTCGGCCACGCCCCAGGTCTCGCTGAGGACCTCCTGGCCGTCCACGATCACGCACAGGGCCGCACCAGCTTCGGCGTCGCCTGCGAGCTGTGCATGGGCCAGTGCCTTTACTTTTTCGGTGTCGAACATCGGGTGATTCTTTTCCGGTCAGAAGCTGCCACTGAGGCGCAACACCAGGGCGCGCGGGGCGATGTAGTTGATGGTGTCGACGCGCAGCACGCCTGACAGGTTGGTGACGTTGACGTTGGCCAGGCCACGTTCGTCGGTCAGGTTGTTGAGCGACAGGCTCATCTCCGGCAGCCACGGGCGGTTCAGCGAGGCCAGCGCCAGGTTCAGGTCCAGGGTCTGGTATCCGAACACCTGTGCCGTGCAGGCGATGGCATTGCAGGCGGAGCCGAGATAGCTGTGCCGCAGCGAGGCATTGGCGCGCCAGTCCGTGAAGGGGAAGGCATAGGCCAGCGTGGTCGAGGTCTGCCAGCGCGGCGACGAGGGCCACGGCGAACCGGCTGGCACCGTCCCGGCGCCGGCATCGTCGAAGTCCTCGGTCGTCACCGTGCGGTTCCAGGCGGCGGAGGCATTCAGCGTCAGTCCCTCGAGGAAGGGCGGCAGGTAATCCAGCGACAGTTCGACGCCATGGCCTTCCACGCCGCCGACGTTGTCGATGAACACCACCAGTCCGTCACTGGAGGCCTGGCGCACCTGTGCGTCCTGCCATTCGATGACGTAGGCCGAGGCGTCGAGGCGCAGCGTGCGGTCCATCCAGTCGCTGCGCAGGCCCAGTTCGTAGTTCCACAGCGAATCCGACTTGTAGGTATCCGGCACCTGCGTGGTGGGCGAGGACGCGCCCAGCTGCGGACCGCCGAAGCGGAAGCCGCGCGAAACCGTGAAATACGTGCGCAGGTCCGGGCTGGGGCTCCAGGCGATGGAGGCCTTGGGGCTCACGCCGCGCTCCTCCGAGTCGGCATCGACGCTGGCGGGCAGGCCGCCGGTCTGGGAGGAATAAAGGGCGCCTGCGCGGCTGACCGTGCCGCCGGTATGCGTGCGGTAGACGCGCGCACCCAACGTGGCCTCCCAGCTCTCGCCCAGGCGACGCGTGAGTTCGCCGAACAGCGCCTGTTCTCCCAGATCGATGTCACCGATCAACTGCGCGATGTCGAGCTGGCCCGCGACGCTGCGGGCGTTCTCGGCGCAGGGCGTGGCGAGCACGCCCTGGAGGATGGGCAGCCGCAGCAGACCCGGCAATTGCGCCAGGAGGGGCAGCTGCAGGGCACCAACGTCGCCACAATCGTAGAGACTCAGGTCGTAGTAGAAGGCGCCTGCCAGCCACTTCCAGGGTGATCCTTCATCCGCCGACACCAGGCGCAATTCCTGCGAGTAGCCCTCGCTATGGTTGTAGGTGCTGGCATTGATCAGGGGGACGCGACCACCGAGCGCCAGGCGCGAGCCATCGATGGAGGCCCGGAACTCCTTCTCGAACACCGAGGTCTGCGAGACGATATCGCCCCAGTCGAAGCGGCGCTCGAGGGAAAGGTTGAAGAGGCTGTAGTCGGTTTCGACCGGGCTGGATCGCGGACTGTTGCCACGCTGGAACCTGCCGTCGTAGTTGTCGACGTAGGACGAGTCGTCCGTCTCGCTGTGCTGCAGGGTGCCGAGCAGCGAGATCTTCCAGTTGTCGTCGGGTTGCCAGGCCAGGATGGCGCGGAAGCCGTACTGGGATGAGCGGTTGACGTCTTCCTTGCCCGCCTGTGTGTCGTCGGTGTAGCCCGGGGCCTCGCGGTTGAAGGCCACCACGCGCAGTGCCGCAGTCTGGTTGGCGAAGGGTGCGTTCACCATCGCGCCGTAGCTCCAGCCGCTGTCGCCGTTGCCGGGGTAGGCATCGAGCTGGCTGTAGTACTTGAGATGGAAGCCGTCGAACTGCGGGGCTTGGGGCACGTAGCGGATCATGCCGCTGAGGCCGGTGCCGCCGAACAGCGTGCCCTGCGGACCCTTGAGGATTTCCACCGTCGCCATGTCGAAGGGATTGGGGTCCAGCTGTACCTTGGGCGCGAACGGATCGGAGAAGGGGATATCGCCGAACAGCGTACCCACCGTGAGGTTGGTGGCGGGCGTCGAGGCGATGCCGCGCACCGTGATGCGCTTCACCTCGCCAGCACCGTCGTCGTTCATCAGGTTCACGCCCGGCACCTGTGCCACGATCTGGTCGATGCCCTGGATACCCTGGCGTTCCAGGTCCTCGCCCGACAGCACGTTCACCGTGGCCGGGATGTCGCGCACCGGCGCCGCGCGCTTGGTGGCGGTGACGACGATCTCCTCCAGCTGCGGAGACGCATACTTCTCTGCCAGGGGCGCCGCGGGCTTCTCGGCGCGCAGCGGCTCGACCGGGATGGTGTCCACGGTTTCCGGCGGGGCGGCGGGCTCCTCCTGCGCCGTCGCGGACGCGACGGGCTCGCCGCTGTCGGGTGCGGGCTCTGTCGCCGATTCGGCCAGCAGCTCGTCCAGGGCAAGGTCGGCATCGCCAGGCGCGGGCTGTGCGGCGACTGTGGTCGCGATCGCCGACAGCAGCGCAATCGACAGGAGTTTGATGGTGTTCATGCTCGGAGACCGCCGGTGCTTACTTCGACGAGGGAAACTTCGGGAAGAGGCTGTCCAGAAGGTGGTCCAGCGCCTGTTTCAGGGGTACGGGCTCCGGCAGCCGCGGGTCGTGCAGCTTCCGGATGTCGGTGACGATGTCTGCGGCGTAGTGGCGTTCGATCTCGGCGCTGCGGGCTACGGCATTGAGCAGTGCCGCATGGCCGATGGCAGCCGCCGACGGGCTGGATGCGTAAGGCGTCAGCCTGAGCACCCATTGCACGATGCTCTCGCGGAAGGTCTCCAGCGCCGGCGAACCCAGCGGCGGATGCAGCAGGCCCGGGTGCCTCAGCAGCAGTTCGCGCACGATCAACAGGCAATCAATGGTCTGTTGGCGCAGCTCCTGCGGGCTGCCGGGTTGTGGCATCGGGATGGAGGCGGCCAGCTGCTGCAGGGCCTGGGCTTCGATGTCCTCGATGCGGTCGAAGTAATTGAACAGCACCGACGACACGATCCCCAGTCGCTTGGCCAGGGAGCGAGCCGTGAGGGCTGCATACCCCTCGCGTTCCATCACATCCAGTGCCGCCTGGACGATCTGTTCATGGGTGAACTTGCGCGGCCGGCCAGCGGTGCGGCCCTCGGTTTTCTTCTGCTTCAGCGTGCCATCGACCATGCTGCGCCTGTATATAAGATCAAATGCTCGTATTTATATTACGATCATTTGATCTTATATTGTCAATGACCATCCTCGGAAAGCCTTAAAAGGTGCCCGTAAGACATTGTCCCTACTGAATAAATAGGGTCCTGGCGGAGGAGGCCGGGCCCTGGAAGAAACTCCCTCCAGGGCCCGGCGAAGCCTGCGGCTCAGTGACCGCTACGCGCCGCCGCCTCAGGCGTGAACATCGACAGGGGGTACTTCTGGTTGAGGCGCCACCAACCCTTGCCGGATTCGTTGACCAGGTAGGTGGCCTCGTACGCTCCGGAGTTCAGGTCGTGGTACACCGTGACCCCGCGATGGAAGGTGCTCGACTCCTGCGAGTAGAACCAGTTGACGAAGCTGGTGCGCCAGAACTCGCCGCGCGAATCGTAGTGGTCCGCCCACAGCGGCAGCCAGGTATCCTCATCGGCATAGATCACACGCCGCCCGTAGACGTGGCGCAAGCCAGAGCGGAGCGTGCCCTCGACCACCCACACACGGTGCAGCTCGTAGCGTACGTAGTCGGGGTTGATGGTCGACGGCCTGATCAGATCCTTGTGCTTGAGCGCCGGATCATTGATGCGGAAGTTGTGGTACGGGACATACAGTTCCTTCTTGCCGACCAGCTTCCAGTCGTAGCGTTCGGGCGAGCCGTTCCACAGCGTGTCCTCGTCCGAGGTATGCATGCCCGCCGGTGGCACCGGGTAGTCGAAGCCGACCTCCGGCGCCTGGCGCACGCGACGCGTACCCGGCGAATAGGCCCAGGCTTGCAGCGAGCCCTTGGAGAAATCCAGGGGCGAAAATCCCACCGAGGTGTTGCCCTTGTCGCGTTCCGGCAACAGGTAGGTGATGTAGAAATACGCCGCGACCTTCTCCTGCAGCGACATGCTCTTGCGCGAGTCGCCATAGGGGTACATGTCCACGAACTTGCTCTTGCCCCAGGTGATGGCGCCGTTGGCGTAGACCGCCGCCGTATGCGCCGTGACCGACTCGCTCCAGGCGCGCCGTGCCAGCGCGATGTTCCAGATGCCCTCGAGCCCGCTCTGCGGAATGGGGAAGGGCACGGCGCCGCCGAAGCCGCTGACGCCCTTGCCGTCGTGCACGACCTCCGCCACGGCGGCGTTCTTCTTCGACACCACGCAGGCTTCGTCATCCAGGCGGAAGTCGCGGTGGCTCGGATACACCAGCATGCGGTAGGCCTGCGGATACTTCTTCAGCAACTCCTGCTGCCCCTGCGTGAGCCGCGCGGCGTGCTGCGCCATGTTCTGCGCCGTGATGGTGAACTGCGGCTTCTCGCCCGCGTACGGGCCCGGCTCATAACCATGAGGCTGCTTCATGCCGGGCCAGTTGCCGAGATATTTGCCGGTGTAGGCAGCCACCCCGCCGGGGGAGCCGCCACGCTCCGCGCCCATGCAGGTCAGGCGCGGGCCGTCGAGCTCGGCGGCCAGTTCGGGTGGAACCTTGGCCAGCGCGGCAAACGGCGTGGCCAGCAGGAGTAGCGAGAAACGCAGGATCGGGCTCATGGTCCATTCAAGCCTGCCGTCACCCCATCGTCCTCTCCTGTTTGGATGAGGCCCGATAAGCCAGGGGAAGCGTCGGCGAACGGGTTGGGGCACGGCGGACTGCGCTGATTGACCCCTGGAAATGGCCGCTTTCGCCGCAACGGAGGCCAACGAGCCCTCCGTTCGAATAATAAAAAACATTCAAAAACAGCGACTTGCTATTTTCCTGAAAAAATCCCGTTGCAGGAGCCTCAATTTCGCCTATTATTCGCCCCCCGCTGACGGCAACGACGGAAACGACGAAGCCGCTAAAGCACTGATCTTTAAGAACAAATTAGCAAGTAATTTGTGTGGGTGCTCCCGGTGCGTGGCAGAAGCCATAGCAACAACACGAGAGTATCAACGTAAAGCCAATGTTGAAAATTGAGCTAAACGGGGAATAACTCTGGGTGCTTTAAGTCCTTCGGGGCTGAAGGTACTCGATCCAGTTATAAAAATTTAATTGGAGAGTTTGATCCTGGCTCAGATTGAACGCTGGCGGCATGCCTAACACATGCAAGTCGAACGAGGTGTAGCAATACATCTAGTGGCGGACGGGTGAGGAA
>JBPOHT010000076.1:0-17294 GCA_052035235.1 Pseudomonadota bacterium
AGGCGACGTACCTGCCGAAGATGGTGTCGGGCGAATGGACCGGCACGATGTGCCTGACCGAACCGCACTGCGGCACTGACCTCGGCCTGCTGCGCAGCCGTGCGGAGCCCCAGGCCGACGGCAGCTACCGCATCAGCGGCACCAAGATCTTCATCTCCTCGGGCGAGCACGACCTGTCCGCCAACATCGTGCACCTGGTGCTCGCGCGACTGCCGGACGCGCCGGCGGGCACCAAGGGCATCTCGCTGTTCATCGTGCCGAAGTTCGTGCCGAACGCCGACGGCACGCCCGGCGCGCGCAACGCCGTGCTGTGCGCGCGCCTCGAGAACAAGATGGGCATCCACGCCAACGCCACGGCCGAGATGCAGTTCGACGGCGCCACCGGCTGGATGGTGGGCGAGCCCAACAAGGGCCTGAACGCGATGTTCGTGATGATGAACGGCGCGCGGCTCGGCGTCGGCATGCAGTCGCTCGGCCTGATGGAGACGGCCTACCAGATGTCCGCCGCCTACGCGAAGGAGCGGCTGCAGATGCGGTCGCTGACCGGCGTGAAGGCGCCCGACAAGCCGGCGGATCCGATCATCGTGCACCCCGACGTGCGCCGCATGCTGCTCACGCAGAAGGCCTACGTCGAAGCCGCGCGCGCCTTCAGCTACTGGGCCGGCCTGGCCATCGACATGGAGCACAAGCACCCTGACGAGAAGGTACGCAAGGAGAACGCCGACCTCGTCGCGCTGCTGACGCCGGTGATCAAGGGCTTCATCACCGACAACGGCTACGACTCCACCACCCTGGCCATGCAGGTGCTGGGCGGCCACGGCTACATCGCCGAGTGGGGCCTTGAGCAGCACGTGCGCGACGCGCGCATCAACATGATCTACGAGGGTACCAACACCATCCAGGCGCTGGACCTGCTGGGCCGCAAGGTGCTGGCCGACGGTGGCGTCAAGCTGATGAAGTTCGGCAAGGTGATCCAGGACCTGGTCAAGTTCCACGCCGAAAACCCAGCGATGAAGGAATTCAGCGAGCCGCTCGTCGCCCTGCTGGGTGAAGTGCAGAAGCTGACCATGGAGATCGGCCAGAAGGCGATGAAGAACCCGGACGAGGTCGGCGCTGCCGCCGTGCCCTACCTGCGCGTCATCGGCCACCTGGTGTTCTCGTTCGCCTGGTGCTACGCCGCCGGCGTGGCGGTGAAGAAGCAGGACAGCGGCGACGCCTTCTACAAGACCAAGCTGACCACCGCACGCTTCTACTTCGCCAAGCTCTACCCGGAGACCGCCTCGCTGATCCAGCAGGCCCGCGCCGGTTCGGCTTCGCTGATGGAACTGGATGTCGCCAACTTCTAAGGCCTAAGGCCGTGAATTGAGAAGGCCGCCGAAAGGCGGCCTTTTCTTTTGAAAGGACTTGTCGCCAGCAAGCTGGCTCCTGCATCCAGGCCCACCTGTAGGAGCCAGGTTACTGGCGACTGCGAAGGGCGTTCTCGCGCGATATGCTTGCCGATGGCTACCACTGCGTCCGCTGCGGCAGCAGCAAAGCCAGTTCCTTCGGCGTCAGGTCACGCCACTGCCCTGGCCGCAGCTCCCCCAGCTCGATGTTGATGATCCGCACCCGCTGCAGCCGCCGCACCTCGTAGCCGAAGTGCTCGCACATGCGGCGGATCTGCCGGTTCAGTCCCTGGGTCAGCACGATGCGGAAACGCCGTGGCCCGGCCTGCCAGATCCGGCAGGGCTTGGTCACCTGGTCCAGGATCGGCACGCCGCCGCCCATGCCCTGCAGGAAGTCGTCCGTCACCCACTGGTCCACGTCCACCACGTATTCCTTGTCGTGGTTGTTCTCCGAACGCAGGATCTCGTTGACGATGTCGCCATTGCTGGTTAGCAGGATCAGGCCGTCGGAATCCTTGTCCAGGCGGCCGATGGGGAAGATGCGTTCCTCGTGGTGGATGTAGTCCACGATGTTGCCGCGCACATGGCGCTCGGTGGTGCAGGTGATGCCGGGCGGCTTGTTCAGCGCGATGTAGACGTGTTTCTGCGCGCGGCGGCCCACCGGCTGGCCATCCACCCGCACCTCATCGCCCTCATTGACCTGGGTGCCCAGCGTCGCCACCTGGCCGTTGACCTGCACCCGGCCGGCCTCGATCCAGCTGTCCGCCTCGCGCCGGGAGCTGATGCCGGTCTCGCTGATGTACTTGTTCAGTCGCATGGGCGAATTTTCGGGGTTTCCTGCCCGGGTTTCCAGCGGGGCTTTTGTAGGAGCGGCTGTCAGCCGCGAACGGGGGGCCCTGCGGAAACCGGTGCTCGCGGCTGACAGCCGTTCCTGCAAAATTCGTCAGTCCTTGCAGTGGGCGGGTTCCGGCCCGACACTGCGCGCCCTATGGATTTCGATGTCATTGTCCTCGGCGGCGGCGCCGCCGGCCTGATGTGCGCGCTGACCGCCGGCCAGCGCGGCCGGCGCGTGCTGGTCGTGGAGCATGCCAACCGGGTGGGCAAGAAGATCCTCATGTCCGGCGGCGGGCGCTGCAATTTCACCAACCTGCATGCCGGCCCGCAGAACTTCCTGTCCGCCAACCCGCATTTCTGCAAATCAGCCCTGGCGCGCTACACCCCGGCCGACTTCATCGCCCTGGTCGAGCGCCATGGCATCGCGTACCACGAGAAGGAGCTGGGCCAGCTGTTCTGCGACGACTCCTCCAAGCGGATCGTGCGCCTGCTGCTGGACGAATGCGCCGCCGCCGGCGTCCGCATCGAGGTGGACTGTGAAGTGAGGGAAGTGGCCCGGCGGGGCGAGAACTTTGCGGTGCACACCGCCCGCGGCAGCTTCATCGCAGCGCGCCTGGTGGTGGCCACCGGCGGGCTGTCGATCCCCAGCATGGGTGCCAGCGGCTTCGGCTATCAGCTGGCCCGGCAATTCGGCCACGCCGTGCTGCCGACCCGCGCCGGCCTGGTGCCGCTGACGCTCAGCGGCAAGCCTCAGGAGCAGTACCAGGACCTCAGCGGCCTGTCCTTCGAGGTGGAGGCCCGTGCCGGGCGACAGTCCTTCCGCAACCAGATGCTGATCACCCACCGCGGCCTCAGCGGCCCGGCGATCCTGCAGATCTCCAGCTACTGGCAGCCCGGCGAGCCCCTGCAGCTGGACCTGCTGCCGGGTCGGGATGCCCTGGCCTGGCTGCAGGAACAGCAGCAGGAGCGCCCCCTGGCCGAACTGCGCACGATCCTGTCCGAGGCCCTGCCCAAGCGCTTCGCCCAGCGCCTCTGCGAGGCCTGGTTCACCAGCAAGCCGATGCGCCAGTACCGCCCGCAGGAACTCAAGGACCTGGCCGGCCAGCTCGCGGAATGGCCCATCACCGCCTCTGGTACCGAGGGCTACCGCACGGCCGAGGTCACGCTGGGTGGCGTGGATACCCGCGAGCTCTCATCCGCCACCATGGAGTCCAGGCTGGTGCCGGGGCTGCATTTCGTCGGCGAGGTGATGGACGTGACGGGCTGGCTGGGCGGGTTCAACTTCCAATGGGCCTGGGCGTCTGGCGTGGCGGCGGGGCGGTCGGTGTAGGGCAGTGGTGGCTTCGGGGATGCGCAGACTCGCGACGCTAAGATCCCCATGCCCCTGGCATGGGGCCCCTCCACGCGGCTCACTGCTTTACTTCCAATGGGCTTGGGCTTCTGGCGTGGCGGCGGGGAAGGCGGTCTAGAGCTTTTCTGCACCCCTCTCCCCCCGGGAGAGGGGATGGGGGTGAGGGACGCAGCCGATCGATGCCACCGCGCTTGCTTCGAGCGCGCCCCTCACCCCATGCCCCTCTCCCGGGGGGGGGAGAGGGGTTTCACATCGTCGGCCCAGCCCGTCGCTACGCCTGTGCGAACAGATACCCCGCCACCGCCACACCCAATGCCGCCGTCACCACGTTGGTCACCGTGGCCAGGTGTACCCAGTGCCCCTGCGGAATCTCCGCCCCGCGCAGGCTGCGCAGCACCCTCACGTACTGCGCGCTGGACAGCAGTGCCAATAGCACGCCGCAGAGGATGAAGCCCACGCCCACCAGGTGTGAAGCCAGCCGAGGCCCCGGAGTCGCCGCCGTCTCCGGCGCCACGTAGCGCAGGAACAGGCCGAAGCGCTCGATCACGAAGCCGAAGGCCATCAGGGTCAGGCAGGTCCGGTTCCAGGCCAGCAGGGTGCGCTCGGCGGCAAACAGGACACGGGGGTCATTGAGTTCGGACATGCGGGCAGGGTAGCAGCCCGTGGCCAGGTGCCCAAGGTAAAAGGTCTCGCCGATCTCGAGAGGTGGCAGGCCACAAGCGATTCGTCATACCGGCGAAAGCCGGTATCCAGTCCCGTCATGTCCCCTACGGTCCGGGATTGGATGCTGGCTTCCCCCGGCATGACGGTTTTTCGGCTAGAAGCGGGCTAAGCAGAAGAGAGTCCTTGCCCGACAAAATTGATTGACCTGCGTTCATCCATGGCGAGCGCTGGTGCGCGTCGGCAACCTGGCCCCGCGGATTGGCAGGGACCCAAAGAAAAACCCCGCCGAAGCGGGGTTTTTCTTGAAGCCTTGTCGCTTACTCAACCACCTTCAGCTCGACGCGGCGGTTGTTCTCGCGGCCGGCTTCGGTGTCGTTGGTGTCGATCGGCTGGGCTTCGCCGTAACCCACCGGGGTCATGCGGTCGGCCGTGACGCTCTGGCCGCTGAGGAAGGTCTTCACCGAGTTGGCGCGGCGCTCCGACAGGCCCAGGTTGTAGGCGTCGGTGCCGGAGCTGTCGGTGTGGCCTTCCAACTCGACCTTGATCTCCGGGTAGGAGTTCAGGGTGGCGCCCACGTCGATCAGGATGGTCTTGGCGTCCTCGGTCAGGCGGTCCGAGTCGAACTCGAACTTCACGCCCTTGAGCACGAACTTGTTGGCGGCGCAGCCGTTCTCGTCGACCTGCTCGCCGGCGCGCGGCTTGCGGCAGTCGCCGGTCAGGGCGCAACCGTTGGCCAGGACCTTGGCGCCAGCCGGGGTGTTCGGGCACTCGTCGATCTCGTCGGGCACGCCGTCGCCGTCGGCATCGATCGTGCAGCCCTGCTCGTTGACCTTGGCACCAGCCGGGGTATCCGGGCACTGGTCGAGGCCGTCAGGCACGCCGTCGCCGTCGGAGTCGACCGCGCAGCCCTTGTCGTCCAGCGTGGCGCCTTCCGGTGCCGGCGGGCAGACCGTCTCGACCACTTCCGGAGCCGGCTCTTCAGCCTTCTGGGTGTGGCCCAGCGGGATCAGGACGCCGACATTGAAGACGCCGTCATAGAAGCTCTTGTTCTCGTCCGGGGTGGTGCCGGCCAGGTTGCGGCCGTGGGCATCCACGCGGTACAGGGCTTCGGCGCGCAGGATGATCTTCTCGCTGAGCGGGTACATGTAGCCCAGGCCGATATCGAACAGCGTGGTCTTGTAGTCGGGGATCGGGCCCGGGTGCTTGGAGGCCGCGCCGTACATCAGGTTCAGCTTGGTGTACAGGTTCGGCATGCTGTTGAAGAAGGAGATCAGCGCACCGAGGCCGACACCCTTGATCTCGGCCGAGCCGCCGCCGGCTTCGGCATCCATCTGGCCGTAGACGCCGATCAGTTCCAGCGCCATGCCGTTGGTGACCTTCTTGCCGATCGAGATGACGCCGCCCAGGCCGTCGTCGGTGCCGCGGTCGTCGTCGGCATAGATGTAGGAGAACATCGGCGAGACGTACCAGCGGCGGTGGGCGAGGGCAGAACCGGCACCGGAGCCTTCCTCGGAGGATTCGTCGCTGCTGCCGTCGTCATAGGACTCCGACGAGGCAGAGTCATCCACCGGGGCTTCCTCGGCGGCGGCTTCTTCGACCGGGGCCTCTTCGGCGGAAGCTTCGGCGGCGGCGTCAGCCGGGGCAGCTTCGGCGCTGGCGTCGGCCGGGGCTTCGGCGTCGGCGTCGGCAGGGGCGGCTTCGGCGGCCGGATCGGCCGGCGCGGCCTCGTCCTGGGCCTGGACCGGGGCGATCATGCCCAGTGCCAGCAGCATTGCGAAAAGACCGAACCGACGTTTCATGCTTTCTCCCCTGTGATTCTTCCCTGTCGGGAACCCTAGTTGTTCGACAAATATAACAGTCGCCAGTGGCAACCGTCTGCTATTCCTGGATTTCTATCATGCGGGCGCGGCGCCCGACAACCGATGCGACGGCGCTGCGGCTATAATCCGCGGCTCATTTTCACGGCCCCTCTGGCGGGGCCCTCCGGCCGATCATGGAAATCCAGCAGATCAAGAGCGAGATCACAGCCCTGCGAGTGCGTTTCGACGCGCTCCGGGGCTATCTTTGACTACGATAACAAGAAGGACCGCCTCGCCGAGGTGAACGCCGAGCTGGAGGGCGGGGAGGTCTGGAACAAGCCGGAGTACGCCCAGAGCCTGGGCCGCGAGCGCGCCCTGCTGCAGGACGTGATCGACTCCATCGACCGTGCCAGCAACGGCCTCAACGACGCCACCGACCTGCTCGAGATGGCCGAGGCCGAGAACGACGCCGGTACCGTGACCGAGGTCGAGCAGGACGTGATCAAGCTCGGCAAGTTGGCCGACGACATGGAATTCCGTCGCATGTTCAGCGGCGAGATGGATACCGCCAACGCCTATGTGGAACTGCAGGCCGGCGCCGGCGGCACCGAGGCGCAGGACTGGGCCGACATCCTGCTGCGCATGTACATCCGTTGGGCCGAGGGCAAGGGCTTCAAGGTCGAGCTGCTGGAGCGCTCCGACGGTGAAGTCGCCGGTCTCAAGTCGGCCAGCCTGTTCATCGAGGGCTCCTACGCCTACGGCTGGCTGCGCACTGAAACCGGCGTGCATCGCCTGGTGCGCAAGTCGCCGTTCGACTCCGGCAACCGCCGCCACACCTCCTTCGCGGGCGTGTTCGTCTCGCCGGAAGTGGACGACAACATCAAGATCGAGATCAACCCCGCGGACCTGGAAGTGGCCACCTTCCGTTCCTCGGGTGCCGGCGGCCAGCACGTCAACAAGACCGAATCGGCCATCCGCATCAAGCACATCCCCAGCGGCATCGTCGTGGCCTGCCAGACGCAGCGCTCGCAGCATGCCAACCGCGACCGTGCCATGAAGATGCTGGCGGCCAAGCTGTTCGACGTCGAACTGCAGAAGCGCAACACCGAAAAGCAGAAGGTCGAGGATTCCAAGAGCGACATCGAATGGGGCAGCCAGATCCGCTCCTACGTGCTCGACCAGTCCCGCATCAAGGACCTGCGCACCGGCGTGGAAGTCGCCGATACGCAGAAGGTGCTGGACGGCAACCTCGATCTCTTCATTGAAGCAAGCTTGAAGCAAGGCCTCTAAGCCATGACCGAAGAACAGAACCAGCCCCCGCAGGACGAGAACTACGTCATGGCGGCGCGGCGCGAGAAGCTGGAAAAGCTGCGCGCCCAGGGTAACGCCTATCCCAATGATTTCCGCCGCGACACCATGGCGGAGTTCCTGCACGGCAGCTACGGCGAGCGCGACGCCGCCTCGCTGGAAGGCGACGCCACCGAGTTCCGCGTGGCCGGCCGCCTCATGGCCAAGCGCGGGCAGGGCAAGGTCAGCTTTGTCGAGCTGCAGGACCAGTCCGGCCGCATCCAGCTGTTCGTGCAGCTCAACGCCCTGGGCGAAGACGCCTACAACGACTTCAAGACCTGGGACGTTGGCGACATCGTCGGCGCCGTGGGCACGCTGATGCGCACCAAGGCCGGCGAGCTGTCGCTGCGCGTCAGCAGCATCAAGCTGCTGAACAAGACCGTGCGCCCGCTGCCGGACAAGTGGGCCGGCCTCACCGACACCGAGATCCGCTACCGCCAGCGCTACGTCGACCTGATCGTCAACCCGGAGGTGCGCAGCGCCTTCGAGAAGCGTGGCCAGACCGTGCGCTTCATCCGCAACTTCCTGGACTCCCTGGGCTTCCAGGAGGTCGAGACGCCGATGCTGCAGCCGATCCCCGGCGGTGCCACGGCGCGTCCCTTCATCACGCACCACAACGCGCTGGACCGTGACCTCTACCTGCGTATCGCGCCGGAGCTGTACCTCAAGCGCCTGGTCGTCGGCGGCTTCGAGAAGGTCTACGAGATCAACCGCAACTTCCGCAACGAGGGCCTGTCCACCCGGCACAACCCCGAGTTCACGATGCTGGAGTTCTACCAGGCCTACGCCGACTATCGCGACGCGATGGACCTGGTGGAGACGCTGGTGCGTGACGCCGCGATCACCGTCAACGGCAGCGGCAAGCTCAGCTACGGTGGCCGCGACTACGACATGGAGCGCCCCTTCAACCGCTGGACGATGAAGGAGGCGGTGCTGCGCAACAACCCCGACTTCGACATCGGCCGCAGCGATGATCGCGAGTACCTCGCGGCGTTCTGCAAGAAGGTGGGCGGCGACGCCAAGAAGGGCTACGGTCCGGGCAAGCTGCTGACCGAGATCTTCGAGCAGACGGTCGAAGCCACGCTGATGGACCCGACCTTCATCACCCAGTACCCGACGGAAGTGTCGCCCCTGGCGCGCCGCAGCGACAGCAACCCGGACGTCACCGACCGCTTCGAGTTCTTCATGGGCGGCCGCGAGGTCGCCAACGGCTTCTCCGAGCTCAACGACCCGGACGACCAGGCCGGCCGCTTCAAGGCCCAGGTCCAGGCCAAGGACGCGGGCGACGACGAGGCCATGGTGTTCGACGCCGACTACATCCGCGCCCTGGAGTACGGCCTGCCGCCGACCGCCGGCGTGGGCATCGGCATCGACCGCCTGGTGATGTTCCTGACCGACTCGGCGAGCATCCGCGACGTGCTGCTGTTTCCGCAGATGCGTCCGGAGGCCTAGGGAATCCGTCACTCCGGCGAAAGCCTGAGTCCAGTCGTGAAGCAAGTGAGCAGGTGAGGGACTGGATACCGGCTTCCGCCGGTATGACGAGAATGACCGACGACCTGCTGCCCGCCCTCAAGCGTCACTTCGGCTTCGACAGCTTCCGCCCCGGCCAGGAGGCCGTGGTGCGGGACGCCTTGTCCGGGCGCGACCTGCTGGCGATCATGCCCACCGGCGGCGGCAAGTCGCTGTGCTTCCAGCTGCCGGCGCTGCTGAAAGAAGGCGTGATGGTGGTGGTCTCGCCGCTGATCGCGCTGATGCAGGACCAGGTGCGTCTGCTGGAGGACAACGGGATCGCCGCCACCTTCCTCAACTCCACCCTGGGTGGCATCGAGGCGGCGCAGCGTATCCAGGCCCTGCGGCGCGGCGAGATCAAGCTGCTGTACCTGGCGCCGGAGCGGCTGCTGAGCCCGGGCTTCGTCGACAGCTTCCTGCAGCCCTTGCAGGAGACCGTGGGCATCTCCGCCTTCACCATCGACGAGGCCCACTGCGTCTCCGAATGGGGGCATGACTTCCGGCCCGAATACCGCCAGCTCAGCCGCCTGCGCGAGTGGTTCCCGGACGTGCCGGTGCTGGCCTTCACCGCCACCGCGACCCATCGCGTGCGTGAGGACATCGCGCGCCAGCTCGCCCTGAACGACCCGGCACTGCACCTCGCCAGCTTCAACCGGCCCAATCTCTACTACGCGGTGAAGCCGCGCGGCGGCCGCGCCTTCGACGAGTTGCTGGGCCACATCCGCTACCACAACAAGGGCTCGGGCATCGTCTACTGCCTGTCGCGCAAGCGCGTGGACGAGATCGCGGCCGACCTGCAGGCCGCCGGCGTCTCGGCCCTGCCGTACCACGCGGGCCTCAGCGGCGACACCCGACGCGAGAACCAGGACCGCTACATCCGCGACGACGTACAGGTGATGGTGGCAACCGTCGCCTTCGGCATGGGCATCAACAAGCCCGACGTGCGCTGGGTGGTGCACTACGACCTGCCCAAGACCATGGAAGGCTACTACCAGGAAGCCGGCCGCGCGGGGCGCGACGGCGAGCCCGCCAGCTGCGTCCTGTATTTCGGCATGGGCGACATCCGCACCGCGGAGTTCCTGATTGCACAGAAGGTCCACCCGCAGACCGGGGATCCGCTGGAGGACGAGCAGCGCATCGCCCGCCAGCAGCTGCGCCAGGTGCTGGACTATGCCGACAGCAGTGAGTGCCGCCGCGCCGTGCAGCTGCGCTACTTCGGCGAGCCCCATCCGGGCAACTGCGGCAACTGCGACAACTGCCTCAACCCGCGCCCCCTGCAGGACTGGACCCTGGAGGCCAAGCAGATGCTCTCCGCCGTGGCGCGCCTGGCCCAGCGCCGCCAGCGCTACGGTGCCAGCACGGTCATCGACATCCTGCGCGGCGCCAAGACCGAAAAGCTGATCTCCAGCGGCCTGGACACGTTGACGGTCTACGGCATCGGCGCCGCCCGCTCCCAGGAGGACTGGCGCGCCCTGGTGCGCTCGCTGATGCAGCAGGGGCTGATGGAAGAGACCCACGACGGCTATCCCGTGCTGCTGCTCAATGCGGCCAGCTGGGAAGTGCTGCGCGGCGAGCGCGCGGTGCGCATGGCCGCTCCGGCTGCCGCGCCCAAGGCATCGGGCAAGGGCAGGGCGGCCCGTGCGGCGGTGGCCGCCGGTGTCGAGCCGGACTCCGAGGAGGACGCCCTGTTCGACGCCCTGCGCGCCCTGCGCAAGAAGATCGCCACCGAGCACGGCGTGCCACCCTACGTGGTGTTCAACGACGCCAGCCTGCGGGCCATGGCCCGCCAGAAGCCCACCGACCAGGATGCCTTCGCCGCCATCCCCGGCGTCGGCGCCAAGAAGCTGGACGAGTACGGCTGGGACTTCACCGCGCTGATCCGCGAGCACGCCAAGACCTGATCGGTTCCGGGCCGGGTACCTGGATAAGGCACCCGGACGAGGCGGAACAAAAAGGCACATCCGGCGGCTTTTCCGGGTACTTCCCACCGGCCAGCGGAGGAGTAAGATCGAAGGCCCGCTCCCTGCCGGCAGGAGGTGCCATGCGATCCGCTTCGAAGCTGCTGGCCGCTGCCTTGCTGGCCTTGCCCCTGGCCGCTACCGCCGCCGTGCAGGTGCAGTTTCTCGAGCCGGACCGCTACACCGATGCCAGCCAGCGCCCCACGGGCCGGGCCCCCTCCGAGTCCCTCAAGCGTGAACTGACTGCCGAGCTGCAGCGCCTGGGCGAGCAGTACCTCGAGCCCGGCCAGGAGCTCTCCATCGACGTGCTCGACCTGGACCTGGCCGGCCGCTACCGGTGGTGGGATGCCAGCCGTGGCGAGGTACGCGTGATGGACGCCGTCACCTGGCCGCGCATGCAGCTGCGCTACCGCCTCACCCGGGGCGGGCGGACGCTGGAGCAGCGACAGGAAGACCTCAGCGACCGCAACTACCTGGATGCGGCGTCCGGCCGCAGCAGCGACCCGCTACGCTACGAAAAGAACATGCTGGAAGCCTGGTTCCGCAGCCGTTTCGGGGGCGGCCGGCAACCCGGATGAAGGGCCATGACCGGCCGGCCCTGGCGGCCGATCCGGTGGACAGTTGCTGACGTTTCTGACAACGCTGAACGTCTGTACGGACAGTCCCCGGCCGTACGGCGTGTGTAACATTAGACGCTGTAAACGTTTTTAACATCATCTGGGAGGAGAGCCCATGAAACGGCAGGTTGTTACCTGTGCCGCGTTGTTCGCGGCCGCGATGTTTTCGGGACCGGCGTCCGCCGTCGTGTCCGCCGCTGAAGCGGCAAAACTGGGCAAGGAACTGACCGAAGTCGGCGCCGAGCGCGCCGGCAACAAGGACGGCACCATCCCGGCCTACGTCGGCAAGGCCTCCTTCAGCCCCGAGATGCTCAAAATCACCCGCGCCCAGCTCGAGGAGCTGCGTGTGCGCCTGGTGAAGGACATCCAGGCCATGATCAGCGACGCCGGCGTGGTCGGCGACATCCTGACCCAGGGCCAGGCGATCATGGACGCCGAGCCGGCCAAGGCCGACAAGGTCATCGCCATCACCCAGCAGATGCTCAGCGCCGATCCGCAGCTCAAGGCGGAGTTCGACAAGGTGCTGAAGACCCGCGGCGGCAAGAGCGTGGATGGCCTGATCGCCTCCGTGAAGTCGCGCCAGGTCAAGCTGCCGGCCCTGAAGGACGACATCATTGCCGTCATCCAGAGCCTGAAGGGCAAGCAGGACTGGATGTCGCGTCTGGTCAAGGCCTTCGACATCGCCCGCGTGCTGGAGATCCTGGCGATCGTCGACGACCCCAAGACCCGCGTGCAGGCCAACGAGCTGCTGATCAAGTACACGCCCTCCTACGTCAAGGGCTTCCTGCAGTACAACGTTCCGGGCAAGCCGGCCGATCCGCTGGCCTCGATGCGTCCGCTGTACGTCATCACCAAGGCCAACCTGGCTCAGTACGACAAGGTACTGACCGACGGCCACAAGGCGATGTTCAAGACCTACCCGGACTACAAGATGATCGTGTTCCCGTCGTACCGGAACGCGTTCTTCCCGGATGAGATCCTCAAGGCCACCGTCGCCAACGCCACCCGCGCCACGCTGGTCGGTACCGACGACGTGCAGAAGGCCGAGCTGGGCTTCCCGTTCCCGATCCCCAAGTCCGGCGCCGAGCCGCTGTGGAACCACAAGCTCAAGTTCCGCGGTTCCGCGGTCAAGCGCTACAACAACCAGGCCATCGTCAAGCCGGACGGCACGTACAAGATCTCCAAGCTGGTCGAGGACGTGAAGCTCAAGTACGCCAACCTCAAGGAGCCGGCCGAGATGCGCAAGGGCGGCCTGTTCGCGTACTACCTGCAGGAGGTCCTGGAACCGCCGCGCGTCGCCGGCCAGATCATCCTGGTGCACGAAACCGCCGGTGGTGAAGGCAACTCGCGTCTCGCCTGGATCTACAGCCCGGGCCTGGGCCGCGTGAACCGCGCTCCGGACGTGGGCTTCGACAACCCGTCCATCGGTTCCGACGGCGAGCAGTTCAACGACCAGATCGACGTCTTCAACGGCTCGCTCGAACGCTTCGACTGGAAGCTGGTCGGCAAGCGCGAGATGCTGATCCCGTACAACTCGTGGATGCTCAACAGCCCCACCTTCAAGTACAAGGACATCATCCGCCCCGGCCACATCAACCAGGACCTGGCGCGCTACGAGATGCACCGCGTCTGGGTGGTGGAAGCTACCCTCAAGCAGGGCCAGCGCCACCGCTTCGGCAAGCGCCGCTTCTACCTGGACGAGGATTCCTGGGCGATCGCCGCCGTGGACTGCTATGACAACCGTGGCCAGCTCTGGAAGTTCCAGGAAGCGCACCTGCTGTCGATCCCCTTCATCCCGACCGTGTCGGGCATCCCGGAGACGATCTACGACCTGCAGTCCAAGCGCTACTTCGTGACCACCATGACCAACGAAGACGCCATCTCGGACTTCGAGGTCAAGTACGACGACGCGATGTTCACGCCGGCTTCGCTGCAGCGTAAGGCCAAGTCGAAATGAGCCGGATGATGCTGCCGGCCGCCGCAGCGATGCTGGCGGTCTGGGCGGCGGTTGCGGGCGCCGAGGAGGAATCCTCGGCGCCTGCGGCCGTTTCCGCCGAGGAAACCACCGCGGAGACGCCTGCCGCCGAGCAGGCGGCTCCTCCCGACGTCCCGCGTCCGGCCCTGATGGTGACCGGTGCCGCCAAGGCACGCCTGCTGGACCTGTCCCAGGCCGGCAAGCGCCTGGTGGCGGTGGGCCAGCAGGGCGTCATCGTCGTCTCCGACGACGGCGGCGCCAACTGGAAGCAGGTGCCTTCGCCAGCCAGCGTGATGCTGACGCGGGTCCGCTTCCTCACCGACAAGCTAGGCTGGGCCGTGGGTTATGACGGCACCATCCTGCATACCGCCGACGCGGGTTCCAGCTGGACCCTGCAGCACAGCGATCCCGAGGCGCGCGTGCTGTACGACGTGCTGTTCCTCGACGCGCAGACCGGCATCGCGGCCGGTGCCTACGGCGCCTTCTACCGCACCACGGACGGCGGCAAGACCTGGGAGCAGCAGCACTTCCCGCTCGCCGAGATGGGCCAGCACTTCAACCGCCTGCTGCGGCTGGATGGCCAGACCCTGTTCGCCGCCGGCGAGCGTGGCCTGCTGGCGCGCTCCTCCGACGGCGGCGTCAACTGGGAGATGCTGCAGTCCCCCTACGCCGGCTCCTACTTCGGCGCGATCGCGCTGGGCGGGCGCAGCGTGATGATCTACGGCATGCGCGGCAACGTCTACGTCGCTCAGGACGTCACCACGGCGCCGACGCAGGACCCGGCCCAGTACGACCCGTACACCGCCGAGACGCTCACCGATCCGGCGGCCATCGCCGCGCTCGGCTGGCGTCGTGTCGACAGCCCGGTGAAGGAGAGCCTGTTCGGTGGCACCCGCCTGCCTGATGGCAGCGTGCTGCTGGTGGGCATCAATGCCGTTGCACTCAAATCTGATCCGGCGCTGGGTTCGCTCAAGCTGGTCAAGCTGCCGGCGGCGGAAACACTGGTCGACGTGCTGCCCTATGGCGGCAAGCTGATGGCCGTGGGGCGTCGCGGCGTACAAAACCTGGGGGCCCTGCCGTGACGGCCGAAATCGCATCCAACAAACTGACCCGCGCGATCCTGCGGGTCGTCGAGCCGCCGGTCTTCAAGTACCGGCGCTTCACGCTAGGCCTGCTGACGCTGCTGACCGTGTTCTTCATGTTCCAGGCCTCGCAGCTCAAGCCGAACGCGGGCTGGCTGAAGATGGTGCCCAAAGAGCACCCGTACATGCAGACCTTCATGGAGTACTACAAGGACTTCGGCGGTGCCAACACGGTGCTGATCGCCCTGCACAACAAGAAGGGCGACATCTACCAGCCGGAGTTCATGGAAACGCTGCGCAAGGTCGAAGAGGACGTCTTCAACGTCCAGGGCGTCGACCGTGCGCGCGTCACCTCCATCTTCTCCCCCAGCATCCTCTATGTGGAGGTGGTGGAGGGCGGCCTGTCCGGCGAGAACGTGATCCCCTCGGACTACACGCCCACGCCGGAGATGATGGAGCGCATCCGCATCAACGTCGGCAAGGCCAGCGTCATCGGCCGCTTGGTCTCGGAAGACCAGGAATCCGCCCTGGTGCAGTTCGAACTGCTGGAGCATGACCCCAACAGCGGCACCACCGCTGACCTCGAAGAGATGTCCAAGCCGATGTCCGAGCGCCTGCGCGCAGCCTGGAGCAGCGGTGCCCGTCCGGGCGAGTTGCCGCCGGAGGGCGGTCCCTCCTTCGGCCAGCGCATCAAGGCCGTGAGCGGCATCCTCCTGGCCAACCAGCCGGGCGAGGGCGAGGCCAGCCTCGACTACGTCAAGATCGGCGAGAAGCTCGAGGAGATCCGCCAGAAGTACGAGTCGGAGAACACCAGCATCCACATCGTCGGATTCGCCAAGGTCGTGCATGACATGACCAGCGAGTCGTACAAGGTGGCCGGGTTCTTCTTCATCGCCCTGATCGTGATGGGCGCGCTGCTGTGGATCTACCTCGGCTCGCTGCCGCTGGCGTTGATCGTCGTCTCTACCTCCTTCGTGTCCTGCATCTGGGAGATGGGCCTGCTCAACCTGGTCGGCTACGGGCTTGATCCCTTCGCCATGCTGGTGCCGTTCCTGATCATGGCCGTCTCGGTGAGCCACGGCGTGCAGTACGTCAGCTCCTGGGCCAACGAGATCTCGACCCGCAACGCCAGCTCCCACCAGGCCTCGCTCGCCACCTTCCGCTCGCTGGCGATCCCGGGCCTGGTGGCCCTGCTGACCAACGTCGTCGGCTTCCTGACGATCTACCTGATCAACATCCAGATCATCCGCGAGATGGCGATCAACGCCGCCCTCGGCATGGTCGGCGTGATCATGGTCAACAAGGTGCTACTGCCGGCGGTGCTGTCGTTCATCAAGCTGCCCAACCTGGCGGCTTTCCGCATCGCCACCGAGAAGCGCGAGCGCATCGGCGACTCGATCTTCAAGAAAATGACGGTGTTCTGCCGCCGCAAGCCGGCGATCATCACCATCACCATCTCGGTTTTGCTGGGCCTGTACGGCGCCTCGCAGTACCACAACGTGCAGATCGGCGACACCACCGATGGCGTGCCCGAGTTGAAGCCGGATTCGCGCTTCAACCAGGACGCGGCGGAGGTTGCCCGGCACTTCACGATGGGCGTCGACCACCTCAAGGTGATCGCGGAGTCCTTCGACAACGGCTGCGTCGACTACGGCGTGATGTCCGAGCTGGATCGCTTCAGCTGGTACATGAAGAACCAGCCGGGCGTACGTGACGTGCTGTCGCTGCCGGAACTGGCCAAGATCGCCAACTCCGGTCTCAGCGAGGGCCGTCTCGACGCCGAGGTCTTGCCGCGCGCGCCACAGTCGCTGGCGCAGTCCACGGCCCTGGTGCCCCCCACCTCGGGCTTCCTCAACGACACCTGCTCGGCGCTGGCGCTGTTCATCTTCACCACCGACCACAAGGCGAAGACGATCGACGACCTCACCAATGCGGTGAAGGCCTACGTCAAGGACACCCAGCATGATCACCGGGTCAAGTTCCGCCTGGCGTCCGGCAACATCGGCGTGATGGCGGCGACCAACGAGGAGGTCAAGCGCAACGAACTGCCGGTGATCGCCTACGTCTACGTCGTGATCGTGATCTTCCTATGGCTGTCGTTCCGCACCCTCTCCGGCGTGCTCTGCGTGATCATCCCGCTGTCGGTGGTGACGGCGCTGGGCTATGCGGTCATGGTCTGGATGGGCATCGGCCAGAAGGTGGCCACGCTGCCGGTGCTGGCCTTCGCCTGCGGCATCGGCGTGGACTACGGCATCTACAGTTACTCCGTGATCGCCGCTGGCCTGCGCAAGGGCATGACGCTGGAGGACGCCTACTACCAGAAGATGCGTTCCACCGGTAAGGCCACGCTGTTCACCGGCGTGGGCCTGGCTTCCGGCGTAGCGCTCTGGCTGTTCTCCGGCCTGCAGTTCCAGCGCGACATGGGTGTACTGCTGCTGTTCGGCTTCACCGCCAACATGATCGGCGCCATCGTCGTCCTGCCCGCCCTGGCCCACTTCCTGGGCAAGGAAGAGCTGAAGTACGCCGGCCACGACCTGACGCTGGGCGCGGATGACGCGCTGGCCGAGGAAGACGATAAGAAGAAAAGCTGAAAGCGGTTGCGGTAAATGAAAAGGGCGCGTCGCGAGACGCGCCCTTTCTTATTGGGATGACCCGTCCTGCTCAGGGTTGACACCTTTTCGAAGCCGAGAAGGAGAGTCAAATGGAATCAAGGGTTAAGAGGACGCAGCGCGATTACACGATGGCCTTTAAGTTGGCGGTTGTGGATCAGGTTG
>JBPOHT010000066.1:0-25536 GCA_052035235.1 Pseudomonadota bacterium
CCCAGATCCGGGCGACCCCGCTGAGGCGGGGCAACCTGCGCGGCGGTCAGCTGCGACGGGTCGGGCCCACAGGCCATCCATGGCCTGAGGCCCCTCGGCCGGACATCCTGTCCGGCTCGACCCTGCAGCCGACCCCCACGCAGGCACTCGGATAATGGGACCCCAACGTCAAAAGCACTCGCTAGCGCTCGCCAAGATTCCGGAAGAGGCACGGCCCTTTATTCTTCGCCTGCATCTCAGAAGTGGCAGTGAAGCTGAAGCCCCTCTCCCCTTGCGGGAGAGGGGTTGGGGAGAGGGGAAAGCGCAGCGCCTAGACGCGCCTGCTTGATTCCGCCCTACTGTGCGGTGGCGCTACCACGCGCCCTCGCCATGCACAGCAACCCGTTCATGCCGAGTGCCGCGCAGCGGCGTATCGAGGCACGCACCATCACTGCCTGCGACGATCACCCAAAAGAAAACGCCCCGCTTTCGCGGGGCGTTCTTGCAGCAAGCGACAGCAGACGCGCTTAGAGCGAGTAGTACATCTCGAACTCGATCGGGTGCGTGGTCATGCGGAAGCGGGTGACTTCCTGCATCTTCAGCTCGATGTAGGCATCGATCACTTCGTCGGTGAACACGCCGCCCTTCTTCAGGAACTCGCGGTCGCTGTCCAGCGCATCCAGGGCCATGTCCAGGCTGTGGCAGACGCGCGGGATCAGCTTGTCCTCTTCCGGCGGCAGGTGGTACAGATCCTTGTCCTGGGCTTCGCCCGGGTGGATCTTGTTCTGGATGCCGTCGAGGCCGGCCATCATCATCGCGGCGAACGCCAGGTACGGGTTGGCGGTGCTGTCCGGGAAGCGCACTTCGATACGGCGGCCCTTCGGGTTGGCCACGTACGGGATGCGGATCGAGGCCGAACGGTTGCGGGCCGAGTAGGCCAGCATGACCGGTGCTTCGAAGCCCGGCACCAGGCGCTTGTAGCTGTTGGTGCCCGGGTTGGTGAAGGCGTTCAGGGCCTTGGCGTGCTTCAGGATGCCGCCGATGTAGTACAGCGCGGTCTCGGAGAGGCCGCCGTACTTGTCACCGGAGAACAGGTTCTTGCCGCCCAGGGCCAGCGACTGGTGCACGTGCATGCCCGAGCCGTTGTCGCCGACGATCGGCTTCGGCATGAAGGTGGCGGTCTTGCCGTAGCTGTGGGCCACGTTCTGGACCACGTACTTCAGCTTCAGGACTTCGTCAGCCTTCTTGACCAGCGTGCCGAACTTCACGCCGATTTCGCACTGGCCGGCAGTGGCGACTTCGTGGTGATGGACTTCGACGCCCATGCCGACGGCTTCCAGCGTCTCGCACATGGCGGAGCGGATGTCCTGCAGGCTGTCGACAGGCGGAACCGGGAAGTAGCCGCCCTTCACGCCCGGACGGTGACCCATGTTGCCGCCTTCGTAGGCCTTGCCCGAGTTCCAGGCCGCGTTCTCGGCGTCGATCTCGACGAAGCAGCCCTTCAGGCCGGAGTCATAGCGAATGCTGTCGAAGATGAAGAATTCGTTTTCCGGGCCGAAGAAGGCCTGGTCGGCGATGCCGGTGGACTTCACGTAGGCTTCGGCGCGCTTGGCCAGCGAGCGCGGGTCGCGCGCGTAGCCTTCGCGGGTGGACGGCTCGAGCACGTCGCAGGTCAGGACCAGCGTGGTGTCTTCGAAGAACGGGTCGATGAAGGCGGTGCTGGCGTCCGGCAGCAGGATCATGTCGGACTCGTTGATGCCCTTCCAGCCCGCGATCGACGAACCGTCGAACATCTTGCCGTCGACGAACAGGTCGTCATCAACGGTGCTGGCGGGAACGGTCACGTGCTGTTCCTTGCCGCGCGTGTCGCAGAAGCGGAAGTCCACGAACTTCACGCTCTTTTCCTGGATGAGCTTCAAAACGTCTTTACCCGACATGGGTTACTCCTGTCACGGTGTGGTGAGAATTGGTGTTTGGACTGGGCTGCCCCAGCGTGCGCCAAAAAGATGCACGTAGCATGCCAATTGGGCGGCCGAGCGGAGGCGGCGGGCGCAGCATGGTAGCGGAAAACCGTTCCTGGCGCCCCGGCGAAAGCCGGAAAAGCCTCCGGCGAAGCTTTTGTTTAATAAGCAAAAACTACTATATTTAATTCAATAAATAATCACAGATGCAGTGATAGTGCCTGTTGAAGTGCCGATCATTGCCGCCCTGCAACGCTTGGCGGCGCCCCCGTATACTCCCGCCCCTTCGCGCCCGCGTGGGCGCGCTTCAATTGAGCTTCCCGCGATGACCTTTCAGGACCTGATCCTCAAGCTCCAGCAGTTCTGGGCCGGCCACGGCTGCGTGATCGTGCAGCCCATGGACATGGAAATGGGTGCCGGCACCTTCCATTGGGCCACCTTCCTGCGCGCCCTGGGCCCCGAAACCTGGAACACCGCCTACGTGCAGCCCAGCCGCCGCCCCACCGACGGCCGCTACGGCGAGAACCCCAACCGCCTGCAGCACTACTACCAGTTCCAGGTCCTGATGAAGCCTTCGCCGGCCAACATCCAGGAGCTGTACCTGGACTCGCTGCGCATGCTCGGTTTCGACCCCCTGACCCACGACATCCGCTTCGTCGAGGACAACTGGGAATCGCCGACGCTGGGCGCCTGGGGCCTGGGCTGGGAGGTCTGGCTCAACGGCATGGAAGTCACCCAGTTCACCTACTTCCAGCAGGTCGGAGGCATCGAGTGCCGGCCGGTGGCGGGCGAGATCACCTACGGTCTCGAGCGCCTGGCCATGTACATCCAGAAGAAGGAAAGCGTCTACGACCTGGTCTGGAGCGACACCGGCGGCCGCGTCGTGACCTACGGCGACGTCTACCACCAGAACGAGGTGGAACAGTCCACCTACAACTTCGAGCACGCCGATACCGCCACGCTGTTCGAGCGTTTCAACAAGGCCGAGGCCGAGTGCCAGCGCCTGCTGGCGCTGGATCCGCCGCTGCCGCTGCCGGCCTACGAGCGTACCGTGCAGGCCTCGCACAGCTTCAACATGCTCGATGCCCGCGGCGCCATCAGCGTCACCGAGCGCCAGGCCTACATCCTGCGCGTGCGTACCCTGGCCCGTGCCTGCGCCGAGGCCTACTACAACTCGCGCGCCCGCATCGCCGGCTTTGCGCCGCTGAAGGCGGCCTGAGTCCTGGCCTGCCGTGAAAAAGCCGCCTCCGGGCGGCTTTTTCTTTGGCCGCTGCGTGACGCAGTTTGCGCCCGCGCCCCAGGGGTGGGCCTATGATGCTCCGGCGGGGCTTGGGAACCCCGCGTTCCGACCACAGGGGGCTACTCATGCGCAGCACGTCCACCGCGTCACCGCGGCTCATCACTTCCCTGTGGCGCGCGGCGCTGCTGCTCGCCGCGGTCGGCGGCCTGGCGGCCTGCCAGGACATCGACGACGGTGGCCCGCAGGGTAACGCCGCCGCACGCCCGGCGATCCTTGGCAGCGGCCCTGCCGGCCTGGTCAACGGCCCGGCGGCCTCGGCGCGCTTCAACAATCCGGTCAATACCGAGTTGGGGCCCGACGGCACCGTCTACGTCGCCGATTTCGGCAACAACGCCGTCCGTGCGATAGCGCCGGACGGCACCGTACGCACGCTGGTGGCGCGGGCCGGCTTCGAGCGGCCCTTCGGCCTCACGCTGGCGCCGGACGGCCGGCTGTACGTGCAGACCGATACCAACGACACCGGCCTGCGCGACGCCACCACCGGCACGGTCTGGCGCGTGAACACCGCCACCGGCGCCGCCGAGGTGGTGGTGCGCAACGTCGGCCGTCCGCGCGGCCTGCTGGCATTGCCTGACGGCCGCATCGTGATGAGCGACATCGTCCGCCACGACCTGCGTTTGCTGACGCCCGGCACCGGCGCCATCGCGGCACTGGCCGGCACCGCCGACAGCCCGGGGTTTGTCGAGGCCACCGGCGCCGCTGCCCGCTTCAACCGGCCCTACGGCATGGCACTGGCCGCCGACGGCAGCATCCTGGTGGCCGACCAGAACAACCACCGCATCCGCCGGGTCACCCTGGCGGGCGAGGTCACGACCTTCGCCGGCACCGGCACCGCCGGTCGTGCCAACGGTGCCCTGGCCAGCGCCACCCTCAACGGCCCCCAGGACGTCGCCGCCGATGGCGCGACGGTCTATGTCGCGGACACGGGCAACTATCTGGTGCGTCGCATCGCCAGCGGCATGGTGGAGACCATCGCCGGCAGCGGCACGCGCGGCTTCGCCCCCGGGGAAGGCCTGACGGCACAGTTCTACGGGCTCGAGGGCTTCGACCTGTCGGACGACGGCAACACCCTGTGGATCGCCGACGGTACCGGCGGCGATGACGGCGTGGACTTCAACCGCGTCCGGCGCGTCCGCGTCCGCTGAGGCGACTGCGGGCAGCAAAAAAGCCGCCGGAGCGATCCGGCGGCTTTTTTGCTGCAATCCAGGTCCCGAGGGCCGGGGATGGCGGAGGCTTCAGAGTGCCCAGGCCACGATCAGGCCGACCAGGCCCAGGTGCAGCGCCCATTTGCCGACGCGGTAGCCGCGCGGGCTCTTCTGCTTCAGCTTCTTCATGGTGGCCTTGTAGTTGACCACGGTGCTGCTGAAGCGGTTGCCGACGCCCGAGATGTTGCTGTCGAGATTGTCGATATAGAACAGGCTGTTGAAGAAGCGGGCGAAGCGGAAGTACAGCCACTGCACCGGCGCCAGCCGCATCGGGCGGTCGACGTCGGTCATCAGGATCACGCGGGGAATCTCGGTGTCGTTGTAGGCCGAGTGGATGTAGGTTTCGTCGAACAGCACGCTGTCGCCGTCGCGCCAGACATAGTGCTCGCCGTTGACCATCAGGCCGCATTTCTCGGAGTTCGGCGTCGACAGGCCCAGCGAGTAGCGCAGGCTGAAGGCGAAGGGATCATGGTGCTGCGTCAGCCGCTTGCCCGGCATCAGCACGGCGAACAGGGCGAGATTCATCCCGGGAATCTGCTCGATCAGGGCGAGCGTCTTCGGCGCCAGTGCCTTGGCCGAGGGAATGTCGTTGTCGTAGATCTTCAGGTAGAAGCTCTTCCAGCGATTGTCCTTGTAGAAGCTGCTGCCCGGCAGGTCGTTCTTGATCGCGATATGGCCCTGGCCGTACAGCGCCAATGCCTCGTCACGGATGGTTTCCCAGTTGTCCTGCAGCAGCTTGAGCTGCGGGAAGGTGGCTACCGGCGGCAGGCGGGCGCCGGTCGAGACGCGCGACAGCAGGTAGGCCGGGATGTTGAACGGCACCATGAAGGTGGAGAAGTCGGTCAGCTGCCGGCCAAACGGCAGGTGTACGCGGTTCCGCAGCCGGACGAAGACCAGCGAGCCGACGTAGGTCAGGAATATTGCGATCAGTACAGCCACGGCACCCTCCGGAGACGGCCGCGATCATAGTCCATAGCGCCTCCCGGCCGTAGCCGCGGCGCGGAGAAAAGGGTGCCGGAAGTCTCCGGCACCCCTGCTTTTCCGACGGACGGCAGTTCTAGGATCTGCCATCAATTCCCCGATCGGGGAGTTGATGACAGACCCTAGACCACGATGGTCTTGAGTCCCACCTCGATGTTGCCGCGGGTGGCCTTGGAGTAGGGGCAGAACTGGTGGGCGGCGGCGATCAGCTTCTCCGCCTCCGCCTGCTCCAGGCCGCCGACCCAGGCGGTGATGTCGGCCTTCAGCCCGAAGCCGGTGTCGTCGCTGCCGATGCCCACCGCCACCTCGATCTCCACCGACTTGGGCTTGAGGCCCATCTTGCCGGCCAGGAAATCCACCGCCCCGCCGAAGCAGGCGGCATAGCCCGCCGCGAACAGGTCCTCCGGCGTGGTGGTGCCGGGCTTGCCGGGGCCGCCCATCGCCTTGGGCACGGAAAGATCGGCCTTGACCACGCCATCGCGGGACTCGGTATGGCCGTTGCGGCCGCCGGAGGACACCGCGTGGGCGGTGTAGAGCACATTGACTGCCATGGTTCGTCTCCTGTTGTCGTTGCCTGGGGGTTGATCAGCCGTGCAGGTCGTAGCGGTCCAGGTTCATCACCTTGGTCCAGGCCGCGACGAAGTCTTTCACGAACTTCGCTTGCGCGTCCGCGCTGCCGTAGACCTCGGACACGGCACGCAAGACCGAGTTCGAGCCGAAGACCAGGTCGGCGCGGCTGCCGGTCCACTTCTTCTGCCCGCTCTTGCGGTCCAGGCCCTCGTAGGCGCCCGGGTTGCCGGCGACCGGCTTCCATTCCGTGTCCATGCTGAGCAGGTTCACGAAGAAGTCGTTGGTCAGCGTGCCCGGCCGCTGGGTGAAGACACCCTGTGCCGAGCCGCCGGCATTGGCCCCCAGCACGCGCAGGCCGCCGACCAGCACGGCCAGCTCCGGCGCGCTCAGGTTGAGCAGTTGCGCCTTGTCAACCAGCAACACCTCGGCCGGCACCTTGTGCTGTGCTTTCAGGTAGTTGCGGAAGCCATCCGCCTCCGGCTCCAGCACCGCGAAGGAGGCGACGTCGGTTTGCTCCTGCGAGGCATCCATGCGGCCCGGCGAGAACGGCACGGTTACGGCCTGGCCGGCGGCCTTGGCCGCCTGTTCCACACCGGCATTGCCTGCCAGCACGATCAGGTCGGCCAGCGACACTTTCTTGCCGCCGGCCGCGGCGCCGTTGAAGTCGCGCTGGATGCCTTCCAGGATCTTCAGCACCTTGGCCAATTGCACCGGCTGGTTGACCTCCCAGTCCTTCTGCGGCGCCAGGCGGATGCGCGCGCCATTGGCGCCGCCACGCTTGTCGGAACCGCGGAAGGTCGAGGCCGAGGCCCAGGCGGTGGAGACCAGCTCCGCCACGGTCAGGCCGGAAGCCACGACCTTGGCCTTCAGTGCGGCTGCGTCCTTGTCGTCCACCAGCGCGTGGTTCACCGCCGGGATCGGGTCCTGCCACAGCAGTTCCTCGGCCGGGACCTCGGGGCCCAGGTAGCGGGCGCGCGGGCCCATGTCGCGGTGCGTCAGCTTGAACCAGGCGCGGGCGAAGGCGTCGGCCAACTGGTCGGGGTTGGCCAGGAAGCGCCGCGAGATCTTCTCGTAGGCGGGGTCGAAGCGCAGCGACAGGTCGGTGGTCAGCATCGTCGGCGCGTGGAGCTTGCCTGCGTCGTAGGCATCCGGGATCGTCTTGGCGCCGCCCTTGGCCACCCACTGGTGCGCGCCGGCCGGGCTCTTGCTCAGTTCCCACTCGTAGCCGAACAGGTTCTCGAAGAAGTTGTTGCTCCACTGCGTCGGCGTGGTGGTCCAGGTCACCTCCAGGCCGCTGGTGATCGCATCACGGCCCTTGCCGCTGGCGTGCTTGCTGCGCCAGCCAAAGCCCAGTTCCTCGATGTCCGCGCCCTCCGGCTCCACGCCCACCAGCCCGGCATCGCCGGCGCCGTGGGTCTTGCCGAAGCTGTGGCCGCCGGCGATCAGCGCCACGGTCTCCTCGTCGTCCATCGCCATGCGGGCGAAGGTCTCGCGGATGTCGCGCGCCGCCGCCACCGGGTCCGGGTTGCCGTTGGGGCCTTCCGGGTTCACGTAGATCAGGCCCATCTGCACCGCGCCCAGGGTCTGCGCCAGCTCGCGGTCGCCGGTGTAGCGGTCATCGGCCAGCCACTTCTTCTCGGCGCCCCAGTTCACATCCTGGTCCGGCTCCCAGACGTCCGGGCGGCCGCCGGCGAAGCCGAAGGTCTTGAAGCCCATGGATTCCAGCGCGACGTTGCCGGTCAGGATCATCAGGTCGGCCCAGGAAATCCGGTTGCCGTACTTCTGCTTGATCGGCCACAGCAGGCGGCGTGCCTTGTCGAGGTTGCCGTTGTCGGGCCAGCTGTTGAGCGGCGCGAAACGCTGCTGGCCGGCGCCGGCACCGCCGCGGCCGTCACCCACGCGGTAGGTGCCCGCGCTGTGCCAGGCCATGCGGATGAACAACGGGCCGTAGTGGCCGAAGTCCGCCGGCCACCAGTCCTGCGAATCGGTCATCAGCGCGTGCAGGTCCTTCTTCAGCGCCGCCAGGTCCAGGCTCTTGAACGCCTGGGCGTAGTCGAAGTCCTCGCCCAGGGGATTGGACTTGGCGGAGTGCTGGTGCAACAGGTCCACGCGGAGCTGGTTGGGCCACCAGTCACGGTTCGACGTGGCGCCGGAGGTGTGGTGGAACGGACATTTGGCTTCGGTCATGGCTTTTCTCCTCGGGGAGTACGCGGAAGTGGCTGGAACGAATGCATCCTGACGGTGATGGGTCTATAAATAAAATTGATTGTTTATTTGGAGTCGATAGTCAATTTATTAAGTCGGTTCCCGGGCCGGATTGGCTTAAATGCCGCCGATCCCGGAGAATTGCGCGCTCTTTTTTACCCTAAAAAGCATTACAGAACCCATGGCGCGTGATCTGCTGCTCGAACTGGGCACCGAAGACCTTCCGGCCCGCTACGTCCTCCCGCTGGCGCAAGCCCTGCGCGGCGGCATTTCCGGCGGCCTGGAAAAGCGCGGCATCGCCCCCGGCGAGCTGAAGCTGTTCGCCACCCCGCGCCGCATCGCCGTGCTGATCGCCGGCGTCGCCGACACCCAGCCGGACCAGGCCATCGAGCGCCTGGGTCCGGCGCTGGCCGCCGCGCTGAAGGACGGCCAGCCGACCCCGGCCGCGCTGGGCTTCGCCAAGTCCTGCGGCGTGGAGTTCTCTGCCTTGGGTCAGAAGGACGGCAAGCTGCACTTCTCCAAGACCGCGCCCGGCCGCGCCACCGCCGAGCTGCTGCCGGAAATCTTCGAGGAGACACTCAAGCAGATGGACGAGCTGGTGCCCAAGCGCATGCGCTGGGGCAGCGGCGAGGAGACCTTCGTGCGCCCGGTGCAGTGGATCGTCTGCCTGTTCGGCAACGACGTGATCCCGCTGCAGCGCTTTGGCCTGAAGGCCGGCCGCACCAGCTACGGTCACCGCTTCCACGCGCCGGCCCCCATCGAGCTGAAGTCGCCCGCCGACTACGCCCCGGCGCTGCGCGCCGCCAGCGTCTGGGCCGACACGGCCGAGCGCAAGAACGAGATCCGCCGCCAGATCGAGTCCGAGGCCGCGCGCCTCAAGGGCCACGCCCGCATCACCGAAGACCTGCTGGACGAAGTCACCGCCCTGGTCGAGCGCCCGGTGGCCATTACCGGCCACTTCGAGGAGCGCTTCCTGGAGCTGCCGCCCGAGGTCATCGTCGCAACGGTCGAGACCAACCAGCGCTACTTCACGGTGTTCAGCGACGCCGCGCAGACGCAGCTGACCAATGCCTTCATCACCATCTCCAACATCGAGTCGCGTGATGTGTCGCAGGTCATCGCCGGCAACGAGCGCGTCGTGCGCCCGCGCCTGACCGACGCCCTGTTCTTCTGGCAGCAGGACCTCAAGCAGCCGCTGGCCGCCTACGGCGAGAAGCTGGCCACGGTCACCTTCCAGAAGGAGCTGGGCAGCACCGGCGACAAGGTGGCGCGCGTGCGCAGCCTGGCCGGCCGCATCGCTGGCGAGCTGAAGGCCGACGTCGCCACCGCCGAGCGCGCCGCCGCGCTGTGCAAGGCCGACCTCGTCACCAAGATGGTCTTCGAATTCCCCGAGCTGCAGGGCCTGATGGGCGGCTATTACGCCGCGCGTTCCGGCGAGAGCGCGGCCGTGGCCCAGGCCATCCGCGAGCACTACCTGCCGGCGCAGCAGGGCACGTCGATCCCCTCCACGCGCGAGGGCCAGATCCTGGCGTTGTCCGACAAGCTCGACACGCTCGCCGGCATCTTCGCCATCGGCCAGAAGCCCACGGCGAGCAAGGACCCCTTCGCGCTGCGCCGCGCCGCGCTCGGTGCGCTTCGCATCTGCGTCGAGGGCGAGCTGCCGCTGGACCTGCGCGCCGTGCTGAAGAGCGCGCTCGACGGCCAGCCGGCCGGCAAGCGTGACGCTGCGCTGCTGGAAGAGCTGGTGGAATTCGTGATGGAGCGCCTGCGCGCCTGGCTGGTCGGTCAGGACATCGGCGGCCGTCCGGTCACGGTGGAGATGTTCGAGTCCGTGCGCGCCATGGGCATCAGCCAGCCGCTGGATTTCCAGCGCCGCGTGCAAGCGGTGCATGCCTTCGTCGCCCAGCCCGCCGCGCCGAACCTCGCCGCTGCCAACAAGCGCGTGCGCAACATCCTCAAGCAGGCCGGCAGCGTCGGCGGCACGGTCGATCCAGCCAGGTTCCAGCACGATGCCGAGCGCGCCCTGCACGCCAGGCTCGGCGAGGTGGAAGCCCAGAACGCCACCACCGCCGACTACACCGCGCAGCTGGTGAACCTGGCTGCGCTGCGCGAGCCCGTGGACGCCTTCTTCGACGGCGTGATGGTCAATGCCGACGACGCCGGCGTGCGCGCCAACCGCCTCGCGTTGCTGGCGCAGCTGGATCGGGCCTGCCGTGCGGTGGCGGACCTGTCGCAGCTGCCGGGATAAACGACTTGCCGTTGTAGTGGGAGCGGTTTCAGCCGCGATCTTTTCCAAGCGATAAGATCGTGGCTGAAGCCGCTCCCACGAGCCAGTCACCAATGTAGGAGCGGCTGTTAGCTGCGATCGAGGCCATCGCGGCTAACAGCCGCTCCTACAAAAACCAGAGGTCGCCCATGAAGCTGGTAATCCTCGACCGCGATGGGTGAGCTGGGGTCGTCGTGAAGCGAAGCTTCACGCCAGCGAACGCCCGGCCATGGAATGTTTGGCCCCGCTGCGGCATGACTCGATGTCATGCCGCGGTAAGCCGAACATGGGCAGGGCTAGGCGCCATGGATGGATACGGAGATGCGCGATGAAGTTAGTGATTCTCGATCGGGATGGAGTGATCAATGAAGAGCTGACCGACCCGGTCCGCTCGGTCGCCGAGTTCCGCCCGATTCCCGGCAGCCTGGAGGCCATCGCGCGCCTGACCCAGGCGGGTTTCCGCGTGTATCTCGCCAGCAACCAGCCCGGCCTGGGCCGTGGCGAGGTGGACTACGAGAATTTCGCCGAGCAGAACGGCCACCTGCAGAAATCCCTGGCCGAGCTGGGCGGCCGCATCGACGGCAGCTTCTTCGCCCCGGACCACCCGGATCGCCCGGGGCCGATGCGCAAGCCCAATCCCGGCATGCTGCTGGACCTGGCCAAGCGCCTGGGCATCAGCCTGGAGTACGTGCCAGCGGTGGGCGATTCGTTCCGCGACATCGAAGCCGCCCGCGCTGCCGGGGCTCGCCCTGTTTTGGTGCGAACTGGCAACGGGACTCGCACTGAAAAAGAGCATGCACTAAAAGGGGTCGTTATCTATGACGACCTCGCGGCTTTTGCCTCCGCGCTCATTGCGGCGCAGCAGGCGCTGCCGGCGGTTCATTAGAGCCAAAGCTCGTCATGCCGGCGGAAGCCGGCATCCAGTCCTGCCATGAGTCGCCACCGCATGACTGGATACCGGCTTTCGCCGGTATGACGGGTTCCTCCGGTTAGCGGCTCAGACGCCGCACATCGCGTAATCCTCACGCCGCCGCTCGATCTCCACGCCCATGGCCTTCACGTCCGGCACCGCGCCTGGCTTGTTGATACTCAGGCGCAGGCTGAGGATCGGGAACTGCTGGAACAGCAGGCGCGACAGGCGCTCGGCCAGGGTCTCCAGCAGGCCCACGTGCGTCTCCGACACGAACTTCACCACCGCGGCGGTTACCGCGGCGTAGTCGATCGCGTCGCGCACGTGGTCGCTGGAGGCGGCGTCGCGGATGTCGGTGCCCATCTCCAGGTCCAGGATCAGCGGGCGTGGCGCGCGCTGCTCCCAGGCGTGGATGCCGATGATGGTTTCGACTTGGAGGCCGCGCAGGAAGATCTTGTCCACGGAATTGGCTCTTTAAGCGGTAGCGGGGGTAGGGGGCAGCAGCTCGCTGATGGCCCAGCGCGGCGTGGTGAACAGCTTGTCGGTCGGCAGGCGGCCCTCGCTGCGGCGGGCCCAGCCGGCGTAGGCGATCATCGCCGCGTTGTCGGTGCAGAACTCGTGGCGCGGAAAGAACAGGCGCAGGCCGTCGCGGCGCGCCAGCTCGCCCAGCTTTTCGCGCAGGCGCTGGTTGGCGCCGACGCCACCGGCCACCACCAGCTGCGTCAGCCCGGTCTGCTCCAGGGCGCGCCCGCACTTGATTGCCAGCGTATCAGTCACCGCCTCCTGGAAAGCCCAGGCCAGGTCGGCGCGGTCCTGCTCGTTCTGGGCCCGGGGCAGGGCGGTGAGCACCGCGGTCTTCAGGCCGCTGAAGCTGAATTCCAGCCCGGGGCGGTCGGTCATCGGCCGCGGGAATTTCCAGGCCTTGCTGGCCTGGCCGCTCTGGGCCAGCCGTGCCAGGTGCGGGCCGCCGGGGTAGGGCAGGCCCAGCAGCTTGGCGGTCTTGTCGAAGGCCTCGCCCACGGCGTCGTCCAGGCTCTCGCCCAGGATCTCGTAGCGCCCGACGCCCTGCACGTTCACCAGCAGGGTGTGCCCGCCGGAGACCAGCAGCGCCAGGAAGGGGAATTCCGGGCGCGGGTCCTCCAGCATCGGCGCCAGCAGGTGCGCCTCCATATGATGGACCGGGATCAGTGGCAGGCCGTGGGCGGTGGCGATGCCGGCGGCCACCGAAGCCCCCACCATCAGCGCGCCGATCAGCCCCGGGCCGGCGGTATAGGCCACCCCGTCCAGGTCCGAAGGCCGCAGCCCCGCCTGGGCCAGGACCTCGCGGATCAGCGGGTTGATGCGGCTGACGTGGTCGCGGGAGGCCAGTTCCGGCACCACCCCGCCGTACTCGGCGTGCAGGGCGATCTGGCTGTGCAGGGTGTGCGAGCGCAGGCCCGAGCTGCCATAGACGGCGGCGGCGGTTTCGTCGCAGGAGGTCTCGATCCCGAGGATATTCATCAGGGTATTGTAGCGACCGGGCAGCCCCCAGATTGCCTTTGCCGCCGGCTGCGCATAGAATCTGCGCCCCCTTACCCTTGGGGGCGGTGCCCCTTTTGTCCTAAGCGAGTGATTTGAATGCCTTCTGTCCGCGTCCGCGATAACGAACCGTTTGAAGTTGCGATCCGCCGCTTCAAGCGCACCTGCGAAAAGGCCGGCGTGCTGACCGACCTGCGCAAGCACGAGTTCTTCGAGAAGCCGAGCCAGGAGCGCAAGCGCAAGCGCGCTGCCGCCGTGAAGCGCCAGGCCAAGAAGGTCCAGCGCGAGTCGAACCGCCGTATCCGGCTGTTCTAAGTCGTCCCTGACGACCGACCGGGCCATCCGTGGCCCGGGGATTCAAAACAAGCAGTTCCACTGCCATTGGTTGATCTTGCATGTCTGATCTGAAGACTCGCATCGGTGAAGACGTCAAGACGGCGATGCGTGCCGGTGACAAGGCGCGCCTGATGCTGTTGCGCATGCTCACGGCCGAGCTGAAGCAGCGCGAGGTGGTGGAAAGCATCGAGCTGACCGACACCGTCGTGCTCACGGCGATCGAGAAGATGCTCAAGCAGCGTCGCGATTCCGAGTCCCAGTTCCGCGCCGGCAACCGGCCGGACCTGGCGGACAAGGAAGCCGAGGAAATCCGCGTGCTCACCGAGTACCTGCCGCAGCAGCTTACGGCAGAGGAGCTCGACGCCCTGCTGGCCCAGGCCGTCGCCGAAACCGGCGCGCAGGGCGGCAAGGACATGGGCAAGGTGATCGGCTGGCTCAAGCCCAAGGTCCAGGGGCGCACGGACATGGGCAAGCTCTCGGGCTTGGTGAAAGCCAAGCTTGGGTGAGCCAGAAATAGGCGAATGTCCAGTGGACATTCGCCCCGGCCCGGCCATGGATGGCCGGGCCGGGGCTCAATCTCCCACGGAGTTCTCGCCATGGATGGCAATCCTGCTCCTCTAGAGACACTCAAACGGCGCCTTCGGGCGCCGTTTTCCATTTATGGCCCTGGCAGGGCGAAATGCGGGTCGTGGCGGCATCCTTGCCGCAATCTGCGTGGCGGCGTTTTCGCAAGTATCTGATTTTATTGATGGGGATCGGGGCATGGTTCTTGGGACATAGAGCCTGCACCCCACCACTGGGGCCGCAATCACATCCCATCAGGAGGATTAGAGAATGGCTAACCAGAACCAGCGTCCGGATCAGCAGAACCAGCAGAAGGATCGTCAGGACGACAACCAGATGCGCAACCAGCCGAGCCAGCCGGGCTCCCAGAAGAGCGATCAGGGCCAGCAGCACCAGTCCGACCGTTCTTCCGGCCAGCAGGGTGGCCAGGGCAACCAGGCCAGCCAGCAGGGCAACCAGCAGTCTGGCCAGCAGCGCAGCGGCCAGCAGAGCCAGGACACCCAGCGCAGCGGCCAGCAGGGTCAGCAGGGCCAGAAGAGTGGCCAGCAGAGCCAGCAGGCCGATCGCAGCGGCCAGCAGGGCGCGCCGACGCAGCGTGATCGCGAGAACAACCGCTAAACGCTCGTAGTCCTGTAAGCCGGCCGGCGCCCCGTGCGCCGGCCGGCTTCTTCTTGTTCGCAGTGCGACTGGGCAGGTCCTTTAGAATAGGGGGGTGAGTGGCCGTATCCCCGAAGCTTTCATCCATGACCTGCTGGCCCGTACCGATATCGTCGAGATCATCGGGGCGCGGCTGGATCTCAAGCGCGCGGGCAAGGAATACAAGGCGCGCTCGCCGTTCACCAACGAGAAATCACCCTCCTTCTTCGTTTCGCCGCAGAAGCAGATGTTCTTCTGCTTCAGCTCCGGCAAGAACGGCACTGCCATCAGCTTCCTGATGGAGTATGACCGCCTCAGCTTCGTCGAGGCGGTGGAGGAACTGGCCCAGCGTGCCGGCGTGGAGGTGCCGCGCGAAGGCGGGCGCAACGACCGCGTGGTGATGGACGGCCCGCTGGACGCGCTGGCGGCGGCACAGCGCTTCTTTCGCGAGCAGCTGCGCACGGCGCAGGGTGCCGTGGACTACCTGAAGAAGCGCGGCGTCAACGGCGAGACCGCCAAGAACTTCGGTATCGGCTTCGCACCGGAATCCTGGGATGCGCTGACCACCTTCCTGCAGGATCCCAAGCATGCGGTGGACGCCGGCCTGCTGATCCAGAAGGACAGCGGGGGCGTGTATGACCGTTTCCGCAACCGCATCATGTTCCCGATCCGCGACACGCGCGGCCGGGTGATCGGCTTCGGCGGGCGCACGCTGGGCAATGACCCGGCCAAGTACCTCAACTCGCCCGAGACCGCGCTGTTCCACAAGGGGCGCAACCTCTACGGCTTGTACGAGGCGCGTCAGTCCTCCAAGTCCAACCTGCCCTACCTGCTGGTGGTGGAAGGCTACATGGACGTGGTGATGCTGGCGCAGCACGGCGTGCCCGAGGCGGTGGCCACGCTCGGCACCGCCACCACGCGTGAACACCTGGGCCTGCTGTTCAAGGCCACCAACAAGGTAGTGTTCTGCTTCGACGGCGATCGCGCCGGACGCGCCGCCGCCTGGCGCGCGCTGGAGCAGGTGCTGCCGGAGATCGACGGCACGCGCGAGTGTGTCTTCATGTTCCTGCCCGACGGACATGACCCGGACACCCTGGTGCAGCAGATCGGTGCCGAGGCCTTCCGCGCGCTGGTGGGCGAGGCCCAGACCCTGTCGCAGTTCCTGTTCGGCGAGTTGGGCAAGCAGGCCAATCTCGGCAGCATGGACGGACGTGCCAAGCTCGCCGCACTGGCGCGCCCGCACCTGGAGAAACTGCGCGACGGGCCGCTGCGCGCGCTCATGCTGGGCGAGCTGTCCAACCTCACGCGGGTGCCGCGTGGCGACCTCGAGGCCATGCTCAAGGCGCCGGCGGCCCCGGAATCCGAAATGCCGGAGGATGACCAGCCGGTGTCCACCCGCCACCGCCCCGCAGGCAATGCCAACCGCCCGGTCCGGCGCGTCATGCAGCTCCTGCTGGAAGACCCGCGCCTGGCCGACCGTATCGACAACCTGGAACTGCTGGCCCAGGCCGAGGTGCCCGGCATCGAGGTGCTGATGGAGGCCATCGACTTCTTCCACGCCCACCCCGAGGCCACCGCCGCCCATCTGCTGGAGTTCTGGCGCGGTACCCCCAAGGGCAAGGGCGTGGAAAAGCTGCTGCAGCAGGGGGCCGAGGCGCCGGTGGGCGAGAACGGCCCGGAGCCGGAGTTGAGGGAGATCGTCAGCATGCTCACCCAGAAAGCCCTCAAGTCCCGGGTCCAGCAGCTGCTGGCGGAAAGCCGCGTGCGCCCCCTGACGGAGGCAGAAAGCCGGGAAATCAATGCCTTGATGCAGCAGCAGAAGGGCCGGCCGGGCGCCTGAGAATTGTGCGGAAAGTTGGCGAAAATCTCGCCGCCTTGACAAATTTTTGTTAAAATCTCCGATTCCGCGCATTGCGTCCGCAGTTTGGGCGCCCATCCAGAGTGATCATCCGCATGAGCAACAACACTGAGAAAGCCGACAAGGCAGCCGCCGATATGCAGGCCGCCCAGAAGCAATCCCAGATCAAGGTCCTCATCGCCCTCGGCAAGGAAAAGTCCTACCTGACTTATGCCGAAGTGGCCGACCACCTGCCCGAAATCGTCGATACGGAGCAGATCGAGGACATCATCAGCATGATCCAGGCGATGGGCATCCCGGTTCATGAGGATGCCCCGGACGAAGAGCAGCAGCTGTTCTCCGAGCCTGCCGTTGTCGCCACCGCCGAGGAAGAGGAAGAGGCTGCCGAAGAAGCCGCCGCCGCCATCGCCGCCAGCGACGACCAGTTCGGCCGCACCACCGACCCGGTGCGCATGTACATGCGCGAGATGGGCAGCGTCGAGCTGCTGGATCGCGAGGGCGAAATCCGCATTGCCAAGCGCATCGAGGAAGGACTCAACGAGTCCATGTTCGCGATGGCGCAGTACCCGGAGACCGTGGCGATCCTTCTCGAGTCCTTCGAGAACTTCAAGGCCGGCAAGAAGCGCCTGGCCGAGATCGTGACCGGCTTCTTCGACCCCAACGCTCCCGAGGAACTGCCGCCGGCCGAGCTGCCGCCGCCGGAGATCGAGGAAGAGGAAGAAGTCGAGGAGAAGGCCGAGGGTGCCTCCGAGGAAGAGGAAGAGGCCGTCGACACCGGCCCCGATCCGGTGCTCACCGCCGAGAAGTTCTCTGACCTGCAGGCGTTCTACGACAAGGCCTGGGAATCGCTGCTGAAGAAGGGCGCGGCCGATCGCAAGACGCAGGAAAAGCGCGAGGCCATGGCCTCGCACATCATGACCTTCAAGCTCTCGCCGAAGATCGTCGAGGAAATCACGCAGAACCTGCGCGGCAAAGTCGAGCAGGTGCGCGAGACCGAGCGCACCATCATGCGCATCTGCGTGGCTGACTGTGGCATGACGCGCGAAGAATTCCTGCGCATGTTCAAGGAAGACAACGGCGCCACCAGCCCGGACTGGATCAACAAGGCCATCCGCGCCAAGCGCAAGTATTCCGCCGAGCTCAACGGCCGCAAGGAAGAAATCTTCGAGCTGCAGGAAAAGCTGCGCAAGATGGAAGGCGACAACCTGATCTCGCTGGACGAGATCAAGGACATCAACCGTCGCATGAACGTCGGTGAGGCCAAGGCCCGCCGCGCCAAGAAGGAGATGGTGGAGGCCAACCTGCGCCTGGTGATCTCCATCGCCAAGAAGTACACCAACCGCGGCCTGCAGTTCCTCGACCTGATCCAGGAAGGCAACATCGGCCTGATGAAGGCCGTGGACAAGTTCGAATACCGCCGTGGCTACAAGTTCTCGACCTACGCCACCTGGTGGATTCGCCAGGCCATCACCCGCTCGATCGCCGACCAGGCGCGCACCATCCGTATCCCGGTGCACATGATCGAGACCATCAACAAGCTCAACCGCATCAGCCGCCAGATGCTGCAGGAGATGGGCCGCGAGCCCACGCCGGAAGAGCTGGCCAAGAAGATGGAGATGCCCGAGGACAAGATCCGCAAGGTGCTCAAGATCGCCAAGGAACCGATCTCGATGGAAACGCCGATCGGCGACGACGAGGACTCCCACCTCGGCGACTTCATCGAGGACACCGCCGCGGTCTCGCCCCTGGAGTCGGCCACCTCGTCCTCGCTGGCGGAAGCCACCCACCAGATCCTGGCCAGCCTCACGCCGAGGGAGGCCAAGGTGCTGCGCATGCGCTTCGGCATCGACATGAACACCGACCACACGCTGGAAGAGGTCGGCAAGCAGTTCGACGTCACCCGCGAGCGCATCCGCCAGATCGAGGCCAAGGCCCTGCGCAAGCTGCGTCACCCGAGCCGGGCGAACTACCTCCGTAGCTTCCTGGACGAGACCTGATACCGCAGCGCTCGCCGCGGGGCTTCCCGTTGGCAGGCGTCAGGCAGAAAAAGGGCCCTTCGGGGCCCTTTTTCGTTGGTCCGGCGTCCTTCGACCGGCCAACGTCCTGTAGCCCGGATGAACTCCGGGGCGGCTTCACCGGAGCGCCCCCGGACTGCGTCCGGGCTACGGCGAGCGGGCCGGCGCCCGGTCGCTGCGGGTATCACCTGCTCCGGGGCGGGTCTGAGCAACGGCGCTGCTGATCCGACCAAAGCGACAGGCCCACGATGACGCCGGACGGCGGGCATGCTTAAATCGCCGTCCAGGGATGTAACCGACAAACCGACGTCCAAAGCCGGGGATACCATGCGGCCAGTTCAGCTTCTCGCAGTCTCCGCGCTCCTCCTGAGCGCGAATGCCCATGCGGCCTCCTTCGACTCGCTCGACCTCTACTACAGCAGCGCCGATATCGACGTGCAGGGGCGCAGCAACGGCGTGAACTATGGCGGCGACCTCGGCAGCCTCGACGGCTTCGGCCTCAAGTTCCGCGGCTCCATCGCCGAGGACTTCTTCTTCTCCGGCGAGTACCAGGGCTCCGAGATCAAGCGCAGCGGCCTGTCGCTGAGCGACAACACCGGTGCGGCTATCGCCACCAACGACGGTGTGGAGCTGGATTACACCGAGTGGCGCCTGGGTGCCGGCCTGCCGTTCTACCGCGAGCGCTCGCTGACGCTGTTCGGCCTGCTGGAGTACGTCGATACCGAGTTTGAAGCCGCCTACGACACCGACGATGGCAACGGCGGCGTCGTGAGCAACAACCTGCGCCAGCGCCAGTCCGGCGTGGCGGCGCACGGTGGCGTGCTGTTCAACCCTACGGCGGCCTGGAGCGTCTACGGCCAGGTGGGCTACCTGAAGCTCGACGACGTCGACGGTGTCGAGTACCTCGCCGGCACGGCCCTGCAGGTACACCGCTACGGCGGCCTGTTCGCCGAGTACCGCAGCAGCGATCTCAAGGGCGACGGCGGCAGCCGCGTGGAACTGACGCCCTGGCGGTTTGGCGTCTACCTGCTGGTGCAATAAGCGCCAGCCAGCAACAAAAAACCCCGCAGGCTGCGGGGTTTTTTGTTGCGGCAGAGGGAGGCTTCAGAAATTGAAGCGCACGCCCAGGTGCAGGTCCTGAGCCTTCAGGCCGATATCGCCGTCTTCCACATCGGTGATGCGGTAGTCGGCAAACAGGCCGAACTGGTTGCTGACGTTGAATACGGCGCCGACGGTGTATTCCGGGCCGTCGTAGTCACCCACGTCGATCCAGCCCACGTCGCCGAACAGGCTCAGGCCCGGCAGCGGGCGAAAGGCGAGGCCCGCGTGTACGCCGTAGCCGCTGTCGTCGATGTCGATGCCGAGCGGGAAATCCTTGCCATCGACGTCGATGAACTCGGCGCGGATGTCGAGGCTGGTGTTGGCGTCCTGCCACAGGCCGAAGCCGAGGCCGGCGCGGATCGTCTGCAGCTCCGCGTCGTTGTCGTACTTGTTCTGCTCGTACTGGCCGAACACGAACACCTTGTCCGCCACCTTGCCCGATCCTCGGATGCCGAAGCCATCACCGGATTCGTCTCCGTTGACGACGGGGCCATCGAGTTCGATGTCAGCATCGGTGTAGTAGACGTCGAGATGGCCGGTGGGGCCGCCCGTGGCGGCCATCGAGGCCATCGGGGCGGCGGCGAGCAGCGTAGCGAGCAGCGTCTTCTTCATTTTCATTGAGCACTCCGTGCTTGTTCATGGGGCATGGGAGGCCAACCACCTCTCCAGTCCCGATCTTAGCAAGTGCCCCTTTACGGTGCGCAAGCGACCCCAGGCGGGGGCAAGGCAGGAGCCCCGACGGGACCGACGGGGCCCTGCACGGCCCAGGGCTCAGAACCCGATGCGGACGCCGAGTTGCAGGTCCTGAAGTGCGAAGTCGCCGCCGCTGTCGATCTTCAGGTCACTGATGCGGTAGCTGGCAACGACGCCGAACTGGCCGGTGACGTTGAAGCTCGCCCCGATGCTGTACTCAGGCCCGCTGAGATCGCTGACGTCGACGTAGCCGATCTCTCCGAACAGGGTCACCACACGGGTCGGCTTGAACGACACGCCGCCATGGACGGCCCAGCCGTTATCGCTGCCTTCTCCGAGGTTGGTGTCGAGTTCGAGGTTCAGGTAGGACGCCTTGCCGTAAACATCCAGCTGTTCCGAACGGCTGAACACATAGCCCAGGCCAAAGCGGATCTGCTCGATATTGAATTCGAGAGGGCCGACGCGATCGTACTCCGCGTGCTGGAATTCGCCGAAGGCGAAGGCGCGCTCGCCGATGGCTGCGCTGCCGCGAACGCCGAAGCCATCACCATCGAAGTCGACGCTATTGCCGTCCTCCACCTCCACGCTGGCATCGAGGTAGTAGGCGTCGAGATAGCCGGTCGACTGGGACGCGGCCATGGCGGAGCAGGGCGCGGCAAGTAGCAGCGCCGCTGCGAGCAGCGGATTCTTCAGAAACATTCGGAACTCCCTGATTGTATTTATAGGAATGAGGAGAGATGCCTCTCCAGGAGCAAGCTTAGCAAGGAAGCTTTTCACTGCGCCGCTCCTCAACAAAAAACCCCGCGATCTGCGGGGTTTTTTGTGACGCAAGGCAGGCTTCAGAAGTTGAAGCGAACGCCGAGCTGCAGGTCCTTCAGTTCCAGGGAGCCGCCACCGTCGACGTCGAAGTCGGTGTAGCGGTAGTTCGCCACGACGCCGAACTGCTGGGAGAAATCGAAGGCCGCGCCGATGTTGTACTCGGGGCCATCGGTGTCGCCCACGTCGAGGTAGCCGATCTCACCGAACAGGCGGAAGGCCGGTGCCAGCTTGAAGGAGGCGCCGGCGTGCAGGCCCCAGCCATTGTCGTCGCCTTCGCCCAGATTGCTATCGGCCTTGAGGTTCAGGAAGGAGGCCTTGCCGTAGATGTCGGCCTGCTCGGTGCTGCTGAACAGGAAGCCGAGGCCAGCGCGGATCTGCTGGATTTCCAGATCCGTGGGCGTGTCGTAGTCGGTCTTCTGGTATTCACCGAAGACGAAGGCCCGATCGGCGATCTTGGCGTTACCGCGAACACCGAAACCGCCATCGCCATCGACTTTTGCGTTGGTGACTCCGTCATTCGCCTCCGCATCGGCGAAGGTGTAGTAGATGTCGAGATTGCCGACCGGGGCGGCTGCCATGGAGGACAGCGGGGCGGCCAACACCATCGCAGCGAACAGCGTCTTCTTCAGTTGCATTCGGGACTCCGGGCTTCGAATTATATGGATGCGGAGAGTGGGTCTCCGGCCTCGATCTTAGCAATTGCACCCTTCTGGTGCGCAATGCCCCTGCCTATCCAAGCCTGAAATAAAAAACGCGCGGACAAGCCGCGCGTTCAGGTTTGACACAACTGACTTGGGCCTTATTCGGCCTTGCCGTGCACGCTCGGCGTGTGCAGCTTGCTCGACTGCGCGGCGAAGTAGCGCGACAGCAGGCGGATGTCGGCGTCGCTCAGGCTAGTCACCTGGCTGGACATCACCACGTTCTTGCGCTTGCCGGTCTTGTATTCCTTGAGCGCGTGCTCGAGGTAGTTGGCGTACTGGCCAGCGAGGATCGGGTAGACCGGGGTGGTCGGATTGGCGCCGTTCTCGCCATGGCAGGCAGCGCAGGGCGCGGCCAGCGCGGCGACGTCCTTCTGCGGCTCGGCGTCCTTGGCATGGGCGGTGCCGGCCAGGGCCAGCAGGGAGATGAAGAGGATCCGCTTCATGGTTGACCTTACTTGTGGACCGGGGCGTGGGTGAAGAACGCCGCGATGTCGGCCATGTCCTGGTCGGACAGGTTGGCGGCCTGGGCGCGCATCGTCAGGTGGGGACGGTCGCCGTTCTTGTAGCCCTTGAGGGCTGCGACGATGTAGGCCTCGGTCTGGCCGCCAATGCGCGGAACGCGATAGGTCGGGTAGACGTTGTTGTAGTTGGGGATGCCGTGGCAGCCCATGCAGGTGTTGGCCTTGACCCGGCCTGCCTCGACGTTGCCACCCTCGGCGAACGCAGGCAGCGCCATCGCGACGAGGGCCAACAGGCCCCAACGCGCTAACTTCATGAGAAAACTCCCGGAATGAATCTGGCGGACAGCTAGATGCAATATGTTCGGACATTGGGCGTTTGGGGTCAACGTGACCCCCTGCCTGCGGTCGGTCGCTCGCCTCGTGGGAGCGGCCTCCGTATAGTGGCGAGAGTGCCCTCCGCCCTGCGGAAAGCTGTAATTAAATATAAACATTAAATTGTTTAATTATATAAATTAAAACACATGAACACTGCCGCTCGATGAGCCCTCTTTCCCGCGGTTTGCGCTGCCGTCGCGCTGTCATGGCCTCCAGGGTCCGCGCGTGATGGCGGCGCGTGGTCGCAAGGCCGGGGTTGCGGAGCACGGCTTCGAGATCGCCGCCGTGGATCTGGGCTCCAACAGCTTCCACATGATGGTGGCCCGATCCAACGGGAGCGACATCCAGGTGGTCGACCGCCTGCGCGAGCCGGTGCGCCTGGCTTCGGGCCTGGACGCCGACAAGCGCCTGCGCCCCGACGTGGCCCTGCGCGCGCTGGAATGCCTGCAGCGTTTCGGCCAGCGCCTGCGCGGCATCCCGCCGGAGCGGGTGCGCGCGGTGGGCACCAACACCATGCGCCGCATGCGCCGCGGAGCCGACTTCCACGCCGCCGCCGAGATGGCGCTGGGCCATGGCATCGAGATCATCGCCGGCCTGGAGGAGGCACGCCTGGTCTACGGCGGCGTCATCCACGGCATGGGCCGCGGCCGGCCGAAGCGCCTGGTGGTGGACATCGGCGGCGGCAGCACCGAGGTCATCATTGGCAACCAGGCCACGCCCAAGCTGATGGAGTCCGTCTCGCTGGGCTGCGTGGTGCACACGCAGCGCTTCTTCGAGGACGGCGAGATCACCCGCGCCCGTTTCCGCCGCGCGCGCCTGGCCGCGCGCATCGAGCTGGAGTTCCTCGAGCGCCAGTACCGCGAGTCGGGCTGGGACCTGGCAATCGGCTCCTCCGGCACCGTGCGTGGCGTCTGGCGCGTGATGCGCGAGCAAGGCTGGTGCGAGAACGAAATGACCGCCGCTGGCCTGGAGAAGGTCATCGACCTGGCCATCGACCGCGGCCATGTGGACCGCCTGGATTTCCCCGCGTTGCGCGAGGACCGGCGCCCGGTGTTCCCGGGCGGCCTGGCGGTGTTGGCCGGCGTGTTCGATTCGCTGGGCGTGCAGCGCATGGAGACCTCCGAGCGCGCGTTGCGCGAGGGCCTGATCTACGACCTGCTGGGCCGCCTGTCGGACCACGACGTGCGCGACGAGTCGGTGCAATCCCTGGCCAAGCGCTACGGCTGCGACCAGGAGCACGCCGCCGGCGTAGAGCGCACCGCGCTGAAGATCCTGGAGCAGGTGGCCAAGCCCTGGGGCCTGGAGCCGAAGTTCTCCGCCATGCTGCTGGGCTGGGCCGCGCGCCTGCACGAGATCGGCCTGGCCATCTCGCATGCCTCGTACCACAAGCACGGCGAGTACATCCTGCGGAACTGCGACCTGCAGGGCTTCTCCCAGACCGACCAGAAGCTGCTGGCGGCACTGGTGCGCCTGCACCGCGGCAAGTTCGCGCTGACGTCGCTGGACGACTTGCCGACCACATGGGCCGAGCCGGTGCGCAAGCTGGCGGTGGTGCTGCGCATCGCCTACATCCTGCACCGCTCCCGCGGTGAGGGTCTGAAGCCGCCGATCCGCGTGACGGCGCAGCGGCGCTCGGTCGACCTGGCCTTCACGCAGAAGCGCTGGCTGGACAAGCATCCGCTGACGCGCGCCGAGCTCGAGCAGGAGATCGAGGCGCTGGCGGCGCTGCAGATCAGGTTGCGGCTGCAGTAGCCTTGCAGTTCGTCCAAGCGGTGGTGCCGGCGACTACGCCGGTCAGGAGCCGTGGATCTTTGATGGTTGGTTTCGCCTAAGGGCGAGTTACTTTTCTTTGTTTGCGTGTTCAGACCGGACACATGGTTAACAAACGTGCCAAGACATGGTTTACACCCCAGACGCCGACGTCAGGCGTCGTTTGGGGAGAGCCACCATGCCCTGGCACGAGGTTTCGATCGTGGAACAGCGTCTGGAGTTTGTGCGCCTGGCACAGCAGCAAGGCGTCAGCCTTGCCGAGCTGTGCCGGCGCTTCGACATCAGCCGGGTGACCGGATACAAATGGCTGGACCGTGCGGGGTCGGGGGAGGTACTGACCGACCGATCTCGCCGCCCGCAAAGCAGTCCGCGGTGCACGGCGGCAGATGTCGTGAAGCAGGTATTGGTCCTGCGCCGGCAGCATCCGGCCTGGGGCGGACGCAAGCTGGCGCATCGCCTGCGTCGCCTGGGATTCGAGGCGGTACCCGCTCCCAGCACCATCACCCATATCCTGCATCGGCACGGGCTGATCGGCCCGGCGCAGAGCGCGGCGGCGACCCCGTGGCAACGCTTTGAGCATGCCGCCCCCAACGATCTCTGGCAGATGGATTTCAAGGGCGACTTTGCGGCCGGCAACCGTCGCTGCCATCCACTGACGGTGCTCGACGATCACTCGCGCTACAACCGGGTCCTGCAGGCTTGCGCCAGCCAAAACACCGCCGAGGTCCGAGGGCACCTGACTCGGAGCTTCCAGCGCTATGGCCTGCCCGTGCGCATCAATACCGACCACGGCCAGCCCTGGGGCAGCCCGGCCGCCGAACATGGCCTGTCGCAGCTGAGCATCTGGTTGATCCGCCTGGGGATCCGTCTGAGCTTCAGCCGCATTCGTCACCCCCAGACCAACGGCAAGGACGAGCGTTTTCACCGCTCGCTCAAGGCCGAGGTGCTCGGCGGCCCGGCCTTCCAGAGCCTGGATCAGGCCCAGCGTGCCTTTGATCGCTGGCGCCCGGTCTACAATCAGCAACGGCCCCATGAGGGCATCGGCTATGCCGTGCCGGCAGATCGTTACCGTCCTAGCCCGCGGCATTTCCCCAGCAAACTACCGCCGATCGAGTATGGCCCCGACGATCAGGTCGTTAACGTTGCCTGGAACGGACAAGTCCGCTTCAAGGGACAACGGCTCAAGGTTTCCAATGCCCTGAAGGATCTGCCGATCGCCTTGCGACCCAGCAGCTCAAAGGACGGGCACTACGACCTCTACTTCTGCCATCACCGCTTCGCGCACATCGACCTGCGCAAGGCGTAATGTGTA
>JBPOHT010000012.1:0-120308 GCA_052035235.1 Pseudomonadota bacterium
CCAGCGAGGCCGAGATGCTGTTCGATGACGCACGCCGCTACGTCAACAAGGCCGTCGCCGCCGGCTCCCCCGCCACCCTGCAGACCTGGCCCCACATGGTCCACGTCTGGCAGCTGTTTCACCCCGACCTCCCCGAAGGGCGCGAAGCGTTCGAGGCAATCCGCGCATTCCTGCAAAAGCGGTCGTGACGCTCAGTCAGGCTCGCTGAAAGCCCATCTGCAGACCCTGGTCTGAGAAAGCCGACCGGCTGTCAGGTCCGGGCAATGCGGCGGTCTATGATGGCAGTGAAGGGCGCCGATCGACGGCGCCCAAACAGGGAATCCCGCCATGACCCAGCCTGCTGCCACTCCCCGCATTCCCGCCACGCTCATCCCCGGTGACGGGATCGGCGAAGAGATCGTCGACGCCACACTGGCCGCGCTCGATGCGCTGCAGGCGCCGTTCGACTGGGACCGCCAGATCGCCGGCCTCGGCGGCGTCAAGGCCTCCGGCGACCCGCTGCCACCGGCCACGCTGGAGAGCATCCGGCGCACCCGCCTGGCGCTGAAGGGCCCGCTGGAGACGCCCTCCGGCGGCGGCTACCGTTCGTCCAACGTGCGGCTGCGCGAGGAGTTCCAGCTCTACGCCAACCTGCGTCCGGCGCGCACCATCATCCCCGGTGGTCGCTTCGACAAGGTGGACCTGGTGGTGGTGCGCGAGAACCTCGAAGGCCTGTACATCGGCCATGAGCACTACGTGAAGATCGACGACGACCCCCATGCCGTGGCCATGGCCACCGGCATCAACACCCGCGCCGGCAGCCGGCGTCTGCTGGAGTTCGCCTTCGATCACGCGGTGCTGACCGGGCGCAAGAAGGTGACGATCGTGCACAAGGCCAACATCATGAAGGCGCTGACCGGCATCTTTCTGGAGACCGGGCTGGAGCTGTACGAGCGCAAGTACAAGGGCCAGTTCGAGCTCGACACCGTGATCATCGACGCCTGCGCGATGAAGCTGGTGCTCAACCCCTGGCAGTTCGACATGCTGGTCACGACCAACCTGTTCGGCGACATCCTGTCCGACCTGGTGGCCGGGCTGGTGGGCGGGCTGGGCATGGCGCCGGGCGCCAACATCGGTGCCGACGCGGCGATCTTCGAGGCCGTGCACGGCTCGGCGCCGGACATTGCCGGCAAGGGCATCGCCAACCCGGTGGCACTGATGCTGGCGGCGGCGATGATGCTGGATCACCTGAAGCTCAACGACGCGGCGACGCGCCTGCGCCAGGCGATCAACGACACCTTCAACGTCGACCAGGTGCGGACCGGCGATCTGGGTGGTAGTGCGAGCACCAAGGCCTTCACCCAGGCACTGGTGTCGCGAATCCGAAACAGCCAAGCAAGGTAGCCTGGACGCCGCCCGGGGCTGCCCGTGAGGGTGCCCCCGGATTTCATCCGGGCTACATAAGGTCGGGACCACGAAAAAGGCCGGGTTTCCCCGGCCTTTTCGTTACAGCTTGCCGCAATGATTCAGACGCGCTCCAGCACCGTGGCCACGCCCTGGCCCATGCCGATGCACATCGTGGCGACGCCGAACTGCGCGTTCTTTTCCTGCAGCACGTGCGCCAGGGCGCCGGTGATGCGGGCGCCGGAGCAACCCAGCGGGTGACCCAGGGCGATGGCGCCGCCCTTGATGTTGATGCGATCGGCCTTGTCGGTGATCTTGAGGTCCTTCATCACCGCCAGGGACTGCGCGGCGAAGGCCTCGTTGAGCTCGAAGTAATCGATGTCGCCGATCGACAGGCCAGCGCGCTTCAGCGCCTTCTGCGTGGCCGGCACCGGGCCGATACCCATGATCGCGGCGTTGCAGCCGGCCGAAGCCATGCCGCGGATCTTCGCCAGCGGCTTCAGGCCCAGGGCCTTGGCCTTCTCGGCGGACATGATCAGCACGCAGGAGGCACCGTCGGAGATCGCCGAGCTGTTGCCGGCGGTGACGCTGCCCTTCGGGTTGAAGGCCGGCTTGAGCTTGCCGAGGTCGGCGATGTTGGCGTCGGTGCGGACCACTTCATCGTAGTCCACCAGCAGCGGCGCGCCGTCGGCATCATGGCCTTCGACCGCAACGATCTGGTTCTTGTACTCGCCGTTCTTGAAGGCCGCGTAGGCCTTCTGGTGCGAGGCCAGGGCAAACTCGTCCTGCTGCTGGCGGTTGATCTGGTGGGTCTGCGTCAGCATCTCCGCGGTCAGGCCCATCATCGCCGAGGCCTTGGCGGTGTTGAGGGTCAGCTCGGGGTCGCCGTCGAAGCCGTGCGTCATGGGCACGTGGCCCATGTGCTCGACGCCGCCGCAGATGTAGGTGTCACCCATGCCGGACAGGATGTTGCCCACGGCGGTGTGGATGGCGGTCATCGAGGAGCCGCAGAGGCGGTTCACGGTCTGGCCCGAGACTTCCTTGGGCAGGCCGGCCAGCAGCAGCGCGTTGCGGGCGATGTTGAAGCCCTGCTCCAGGGTCTGGATCACACAGCCCCAGATCACGTCTTCCACTTCCTTGGGGTTCACCGCCGGGTTGCGGGCGAGGATCGCCTGCATCAGGTCGGCGGACAGTTTCTCGGCGCGCACGTTGCGGTACACACCACCACGCGAACGACCCATCGGGGTACGGATCGCGTCGACAATCACTACTTCAGTCGTCATTTTTAAAAATCTCCGGATTCTTTGAGCGCGCGACTTACTTGGGGAAGTAGGTCTTGCCTTCGGCGGCCATCTTCTTCATCGACTCGGTCGGCTCGTAGAGCTTGCCGAGGTGGGCGTATTGGGCCGCCTTCTCGAGGATGGTCTTCATGCCGATGGTGTCGGCATACTTGAGGGCGCCGCCGCGGAACGGCGGGAAGCCGATGCCCAGGATCAGGCCCATGTCGGCCTCGGTCGGGGTCTCGACGATGCCTTCATCCAGGCAGCGCACGGTCTCGATGATCATCGGCAGCATCAGGCGGTCGACGATCTCGGCTTCCGAGAACTCCTTCTTGGGGGCGGTGGCGACCGAGGCGATCAGCTGCTCGGTTTCCGGATCGATCTTCTTGACCGGCTTGCCCTTGGGATCGGTCTCGTACTTGAAGAAGCCGATGCCGTTCTTCTGGCCGTAGCGCTTGTTCTCGTACATCACGTCCAGCGCGGACTTGAATTCCTTGTTGGACATGCGGTCCGGGTAGCCCGCGGCCAGCACGTCGCCGACGTGGTGCGAAGTGTCGATGCCGACCACGTCCTGCAGGTACGACGGGCCCATGGGCCAGCCGAAGTTCTCCATGACCTTGTCGATCTGCAGGTAGTCGCCGCCGTCACGCAGCAGCGCCGACCAGCCGCCGAAGTACGGGAACAGGATGCGGTTGACCAGGAAGCCCGGGCAGTTCTTCACCACGATGGCGTTCTTGCCCATCGCCGTGGCGTAGGCGACCGTGGTGGCGATGGCCTCCTTGGAGGTCTTCTCGCCGTAGATCACCTCGACCAGCGGCATGCGGTGCACCGGGTTGAAGAAGTGCATGCCCAGGAAGTTCTCGGGAGCCTTCACCGCGGTGGCCAGCTCATCGATCGAGATCGATGAGGTGTTGGAGGCGATGATCGTGCCCGGCTTGACCTGGGACTCGACCTCGGCCAGCACCGACTTCTTGATCTTCGGGTTCTCGACCACGGCCTCGACGACGATGTCGACGTTCTGGAAATCGCCGTAGTTCAGCGTCGGGCGGATGTCGGCCAGGATCTTGCCGGCCTTCTCCGGGGTCAGCTTCTTGCCGACCTGCTTGGAGACCAGCTTGTTGGCCTCGCTCATGCCCAGGTCCAGCGCCTTGTCGGCGATGTCCTTCATGATGATCGGCGTGCCCTTGGAGGCGCTCTGGTAGGCGATGCCGCCACCCATGATGCCGGCGCCGAGCACGGCGGCCTGCTTCACGGGCTTGGCGATCTTGCCGGCGGCCTTGGCCTTCTTCTTCAGGGCCTGGTCGTTCAGGAACAGGCCGATCAGGGCGTCGGCAGCGGTGGTCTTGGCGATCTTGGCGAAGGCCTGGCCTTCGATCTTGAGCGCGTCGTCACGGCTCTTGCCGGCGGCCTTCTGGATCGCGGTGACCGCGGCCAGCGGGGCCGGGTAGTTCTTGCCAGCCTTGCCGGCGATGAAACCCTTGGCGGTCTCGAAGACCATCATGGATTCCATCATGTCGAGCTTCAGCGGGCCGGTCTTCTGGGCGCGGCGGGCCTTCCAGTCGTACTTGCCGGCGATGGCCTGGTCCAGCAGCTTCAGGGCGGCAGCCTTGAGCTTGTCCGGCGCCACGACGGCGTCGACCGCGTGGACCTTCAGCGCGGCGTCCGGCTTCACCGGGTCGCCACCGGCGATCCACTCGATGGCATTGTCGGCGCCGATCAGGCGCGGCAGGCGCACGGTGCCGCCGAAGCCCGGGAACAGGCCCAGCTTGGCCTCGGGCAGGCCGAGCTGCGCGGTGGCGCTGGCCACGCGGTAGTCGGTGGACAACGCCATCTCGAAGCCGCCGCCCAGGGCGACGCCGTTGATCACGGTGACCGTCGGGAACGGCAGGTCCTCGATCGCGGAGAACACCTTGTTGGACTCGACGGTCCAGCCGGCGATCTCTTCCTCGGAAGCCTGGAACTTGCTGCCGAACTCGGTGATGTCGGCGCCGACGATGAAGACGTCCTTGGCGCTGGTCACGAGCAGGCCCTTGATGTCGCCGGCCTTGGCCAGTGCGGCGCCGGCCTCGCCCAGTTCCTTGACGGTAGCGGCGTCGAACTTGTTGATGACGTCGTTCTGGCGGTCAAAGCACAGTTCGGCGATGCCGCCGTCGAGCTTTGACACCCGGATGGATTGCCCCTGGTACATGGTCACCTCTTGAGGATTTAAGAAAAAATGGAAATTGCGCGGCGAAAGACAGCCGCAGCCGAAATGAAGAGGCGGCAATCATAGCGACCGCCCCCCCCTGCGACAACCGAACGACGCCCGGCCGGAGGCCCGCCAGGGCGGCCTAAACCTGCGCCACTGAGAAATTTTTGACACTGATTCATCACACGCCATACACTCAGGAAAAGCTTGTAGGGGAAATGTCAAGGGGAGTTGGACGGCTGCAGGAAAGCGGCGAAACCCGGCCACATGAACGGCACGATAGACGCCGTCGGCACGGAGGGTGGCCCGGAAGGCCAGCGCAGGTCGCTCGTTCCAGCAGAAAAGTCCAGATCGGCCGATCGCCGTGGCGATCTGTAGGACGATCGACATTTTCACTCCAGACTGGATTCGCTTGGTGCCGCCCGTTTCGGGAGGCAAAAGTAAAAGAATGTCGCCTCGCAGCGGTCTGGCCGCTGGAGGATGACGATATGGTGTGTCGTATCGACCGCCCATGAGTCCCTGGCCTACCGCGGCCGCTATACGTTTGGAGCTTGTTGAACTTATGAAGAAGCCGAGCAAATCCAGCGGCAAGGCCGCGAAGAAGACCGTTTCCAAGGTCAAGGCGCAGGCCAAGAAGACCGTGACCAAGGTCAAGGCTCAAGCCAAGAAGGCCCAGAGCACGGCCAAGAAGACCGTCGCCAAGGCCAAGGTGCAGGCCAAGAAGGCCGTGAAGAAGCCGGTCGCCAAGGCCAAGGCTGCCGCCAAGAAGCCGGTGGCCAAGGCCAAGAAGGCGCAGGCCGCCGTCAAGAAGCAGGTCGCCAAGGCCAAGGTCGCCGTCAAGAAGCAGGTCACCAAGGCCAAGGCCGTCGTCAAGAAGGACGTGGCCAAGGCCAAGACCGTGGTCAAGAAGGATGTGGCCAAGGCCAAGGTCGCCGTCAAGAAGCAGGTTACCAAGGCAAAGGCTGTCGTCAAGAAGGACGTGGCCAAGGTCAAGGCCGTGGTCAAGAAGGATGTGGCCAAGGCCAAGGCCGCGGTCCAGAAGCCGGTTGCCAAGGCCAAGGCTGCGGTGGAGAAGGTTGTCGCCAAGGCGCCGGCACCCAAGCCGGCCGCCAAGCCCGCTCCGGCCAAGCCGGTTGCTGCCAAGCCCGCCGCCGCGCCCCAGGGCACGGTCGCCAAGGCCAAGGCCAAGATCAGCGAGGCGACCGACAAGGTGGTCAGCGCCGTCCAGCAGGCCATCACGCCGTCGCCGCTGTCGCGCGCCTTCCTCGCCACGTCGCAGGGCAAGAAGGAAACCTCTGCTCCGGCACCCGCCGCCGCTGCCGCCGCTCCGGCGGCCGCAGAGCCGGCTGCACCGGCCGAGTCCGCCGAGCAGCCGCAGCAGCCCAGCCAGGGCAACCTGCTGCCCTGAGCCGCGGTCTCCAGAAGCCCGCCGGTTCGCCGGCGGGCTTTTTTGTGCCCGGTCGGTTCACGGCCTGGCCGCCGGGGAATTGAACGCAGCCCCTGGCTCGCGTCTAATGGCGTGGATATCCGTCCATCCGCATGAGCCTATCCCTAGAACAGAGTACCGAGGTCTGCAGCCTGCTGGCCGACGCCAGCCGCCTGCGCCTGCTGCTGCTGCTCGAGACACATGAACTGAGCGTGGCGGAGCTGACCGGCATCACCGGGCTGGCCCAGAGCCGCGTGTCCACCCATCTGGCCCGTCTCAAGCGGGCGGGCCTGGTGCAGGACAAGCGCAGCGGCAGCTCCGCGCTCTATTCCGGCGCCGGCGTCGCCGGCGCCGTGGGAGAGCTGTGGGAGTTGCTGCGCGGACGCCTGGACGATGCGCAGCTGCGGCTGGACCGGGAACGGGCCGAGGAAGTGCTGCGCAGCCGCACGCCGGGGCAGACCTGGGCGGAGTCGGTGGCCGGTCGCATGGAGTTGCACTACTCGCCGGGTCGCACCTGGGAGGCGACGGCGCGCGCGCTGATCGGCCTGCTGGACCTGGGCGACGTGGTCGATGTCGGCAGTGGCGATGGCGTGCTGGCGGAGCTGATCGCCGAGCGAGCGAATAGCGTGGCCTGCGTGGACATCAGCCCCGCCGTGATCGCCGCCGCCCGCAAGCGCCTGGCGCCGTTCCGCAACGTGCATTTCCACGAGGCGGACATGCATGCCATCCCATTGCCCAGCGCCAGCGCCGATCACGTCTTCGCGATGCATGCGCTGGCCTATACCCGTACCCCCGACAAGCTGCTGGCGGAGACCTTCCGCCTGCTGCGTCGCGGTGGCCGGCTGGTGGTGGCGGCGCTGAACGCGCACCGGCATGAAGCGGCGATGCAGGCCTACGACCACGTCAACCTGGGCCTGCAGCCGGCCAAGCTGCAGCGCCTGCTGGAGACGGCGGGCTTCTCGGTGGAGAACTGCCGCGTAACCTCCCGCGAGAGCCGGCCGCCGTACTTCGAGGTCGTCACCGCGCTGGCCCGCAAGCCCTAGGCGCTCGCGGCCAGGTGTGGGGGATCAGACCCTTGGGCCCGGCCGCAGGGCCATTCACCTGACGTATGCTTGCAGCGGACACTAGCCGCATCCGCATCCAGAGGCTTTCGAGTGAGCGCCAAAGACCCGAACCAGGAAGACAGCACCGCCGGCCGCGCCTTGGCGGTCAACGATGGCGCCGCCGCCAACGCACGCCGCGCCGGCCGCTTCGCCGCCAGCTTCCTCAGCCGCCTGCCCGGTGCGGATATCGCCCAGGAACAGCTGCGCCGCGCCGAGAAGGCCCTGTTCGCCACGCTGAAGGACCGCATGGAGCGTGCTGCCGAAGACGAGCCTCCGGCCGGGGAAGGCCCCACCACGGGCAGTACCGCCGGCGCCCGCGCGCGCAAGCCCAAGGTCGAGCGCACCTACATGCTGCCGCTGCCGCAACCGCCGTCGCGCATGTTTGCCGACCTGCTGCAGCAGGCGGTGGACCAGACCAAACCCCAGGCTTACGACTACCTGTTTGCCGCGATCCTGCGCGAGCTGGTGCCGGACGAGGCCCGCATCGTTTCCTTCCTGTCGGACGGCGCGCGCCACGCGGTGATCCAGCTGCACAGCGGCACCCTGCTGGGCTCCGCCCAGTCGCGCACGCTGGTGATGGAGAACGTCAACGCGGTGGCCAAGAGCGCAGGCGCCTCGCTGCACGAGTCCGGGCACTACTATGTCGGCCGCCTGCGCCGCCTGGGCCTGATCGAATTCGGCCCCGAGGATCCGCAGCTACTGGTGCAATACCAGCTAATCGAGAACAGCAGCGAGATGCGCCAGACCATCGCCAGCATCGAGTCCAAGCCGCGCCAGCGCGCGAAGATCACGCGCGAGACGCTGCGCCTGAGCGTGACGGGCCAGCAGCTGTGGCGCGCCTGCGGCGGGGCCAGCACGCAGCCGAAGCTGGCGTCGCCGGGCAAGTAGGGTTCACGGCGGGAGCCAGCTTGCTGGCTCCCGCATCCACCTCTAGCGTCCCGGAATGCTGCCCAGGTGCAGCATTACCTGCACCTGCATTTCACCGACCATGAAGCCGAGCACGGCGCCGACGGTGATCAGGATCCACTCGTCCTGCTGGAAAGCCGGGCGCAGCAGGGCCTCGAACTCGTCCTCGGTCAGTTCCTGCATCTTGACGGTCAGGGTGCCGCGCAAATCCATGGCGGTGCCGACGTAGCCTTCCATGTGGCGCAGCGTCTCGGGCAGGGTCTCGACGATCTTGTCGGAGATCATCTGCTTCATGTCGCGATATTGGCGGCTACCGACGGCGAACATGACGACACGGCGGACGATGCCGGCCTGCTCGTCGATGGTGCGCTGAACCTGCTTCTGCACCATGTGGAACAGGCGATCGGAGAACGGGCCACGCAGCACCGCCTCCAGCACGTTGCGCGGCGTCACCACCTCGGAAGCGATCAGGGCGCCGTACTCGGCGGCCACTTCCTTGCGGCGCTTGAGGAACAAGCCCTGCCAAGTGAACAGGCCGAGGTACTTCGTCGGCTTCTTGGGATAGAAGATCATCTTCAGCGCCAGCCAGTCGGTAAACCAGCCGGTGAAGCCGCCGAACAGCGGCATGACCCAAGGGCTGTGCGTCAGCGCCCAGGTCACGGCCTGCACGCAGCCGATGATGAAGCCGAAGTAGATGCCGGAGCGGGCGATGAAGCGGAACTCCTCGTGCCCGGCCTCCTGGAAGATGCGGTTGAGCAGGCGCTTGTCGCGCATCAGGGCGCGCACCACCATGTCCGTCAGGTCGAACATGTCGTCAATGTTGTTCTTCAGGTCCACCATCATCTGGCGCACGATGTTGGGCGCCTCCGCCTGGATGCGGCGGATGATGGCCTGGCGCACGGAGTCCGGCGCCGCTTCCCACAGCCCTGGCGAATAGTGCGAGGCGACCTCGTGGGTGATCTTCTCGACCTGCGCCAGCAGCGGCCCCTCGATCTCGCGCGCGATCTGGTCCGGGTCCAGGCGGCCGAAGATGTCCTGCGGCTTGAGCAGGCGCTGGGTCATGGTGTCGCAGGCGATGCTTGCCATGATCGCGGCCTTGCGCGGCACGATGCCCTGCCAGCCCAGGTAGGGCTTGATGCCCATGAACTCGATGGGCTCGAACATCATGCGGATCGCCACCAGCTTGGTGATGTAGCCGATCAGCGCCGCCACGAAGGGCATGGAGGCGTAGATCAGCCAGTTCGCTTGCACATCCGCCAGGATTTCAGCCCAGGACTGCATCCGCAGGTCCCCCGTTAATGTCGTTATGAAGGGTTTATGCCACAGACCCGCCGCGCTTTCCTATGGTCCGGATAGAATCGGACCACGTCACGGGGGTCAAGATGCAAGCCCGACCGATCGCGCAATGCCTGGTCGCTGCCTATCTGCTGGCAGGCCTCGGCGTGCTGGCAGCCGCCTGGATGCGCGGCGGGCCGATGGTCCAGCCGCAGGTACTAGTGATGGCCGGCCTGGCGCTTGGTGGCGGCGCGGTGCTGGCCCTGCTGCTGGCGATGATGCGCGATGCGCGCCCGGTGGTGTTCTTCGGGACCTTCTTCGGCCTGGTGGTACTGCCGCATTTCCTGGCTTTCGGGCTGTTTCCGCAGTACCTGCCGCAGGCGCCGGCCCCTGCCCCGGCTGCCGAGCCTTCCCGTCAACCAACTGCGGACACACCGCTGCTGGTCACCGACCTGACCCGCGGCATCCTGGACGCGCGCCGGGCCCTGCTGTCGATCCATGCCGATGGCAGCCAGCGCCTGGAGGTCATTTATGACGGCGAGGCCCAGGCACGGCTGCGCTTCCTGGCGGAGTACCAGAACCAACCACCCCCGCTGGCCTCGCTGTCCGGCTACAGCGGCGTACTCAGCCAGGAACCCGGCCATGTCAGCTTCCATGCCGTGGAGGGCCGGCGACTGTTGAAGGTCACGGCGCCCGACCGGGGCACGCTCGAACGGCGACTGCAGGACTCCCGCCAGCCGGCGGCGCCGCCCTCGCCGCCCGTGGACACGGTTGCGGCAGCACCCGCTCCCGGGTTGCCCCTGCTACCGCTGCTGGCGGGCGTGCTGGCCTACACCGTGTTCGTCGCCTGGGCATTCCTGCGGCTGTCGGCCTGGGCAGCCAGCCATGCGCCGGCGCGAGATGCGCCGGTACTGCCGGCGTCGATGCTGCGCCAGCAATTGCTGCAGCTCGCGCGGGAAGACCTGCCCTTTACGCTGACACCTGGCGAGCGGCCGGACGAACTGATCGCGGAATGGCGCTACGCCGACGCCACCTGGCTGGACCTGATGCGCGCGCACCGTCTGCGCCGGCTGCTGCGGTACCGCCTGCGCCTGGACGAGGCTCGCGCCGAGGTCCGGGTCCGCGAGTTCCACGCGGCCTTCGATGCCTCGGCAGGCCACGGCGGAGCCGGGCTGCGCTATCAGGCCAGCTGGGGCATCAGCTTCTTCGATCAGCGCAGGGAGGGCGTGCTGGGCCTGCAGATCCGCAACGGGCGCCCGACCCGCGACCTGGCCTATGTCTGGCGCTTCGACATCGAGGAGATGCGCCGGCCGCTGGTGGCGCTCGTCACCGACGCCGGCTGGCGCTGGCGTCCGGTGATGCTGGAGCTGCGCTGATCCGCATACCCGCCGCTCAGGCGGCGGGGAGTTCGCTGGCCCAGATGCATTTGCCCTTGTCGGCCAGCTTCTTGAGCTTGGCCAGGTGGGCTGCCTGCTCCGCCTCGTCCGGCGGCAACACCGGCAGCGACGCCGTGCTGGCGCCGAGCAGTTCGACAAAGCGCGAGCGCGATGTACCGCCGGTTTCGCCGCTGTCCAGCATCAGGCGGTTCTGGCCACCGGTCATGGACAGGTAGACGTCGGCCAGCAGCCGGGCGTCGAGCAAGGCGCCGTGCAGGTCACGGCCGGAGTTGTCCACCTCGTAGCGCTTGCACAGCGCATCCAGGCTGACGCGCTGGCCGGGGTGCATCTTGCGCGCCATGGCGACCGTGTCGGTCACCTCGCAGACCTGGTCGATGCGCCGGGTGAAGCCCACGCGGCCGAATTCGGCGTTGAGGAAGCCGATATCGAAGGCCGCGTTGTGGATGATCAGCTCCGCGCCTTCCAGGTAGTCCCAGAGCTCCTTGGCCAGCTCGAAGAACTTCGGCTTGTCGGCCAGGGATTCGTTGGTGATGCCGTGCACCTCGATGGCGCCACGGTCGATCTCGCGCTCGGGGTTGATGTAACGGTGGAAGTTGTTCTGGGTATAGCGGCGCCCCACCAGCTCGATGCAGCCGACTTCGATGATGCGGTGCCCCTGGCTGGCCTCCAGGCCGGTGGTTTCCGTATCGAGGATGACCTGGCGCTTCAGGACGGCACTCATGCCGCGGCGCCCTTCTGCTGCGCCAGCAGTTCATCGATGCCCTGGTTGGCCAGGCGGTCCGCCGCCTCGTTGCCGGGGTGGCCGGCGTGGCCCTTGACCCAGTGCCACTCCACTTGGTGGCGGGCAGCGGCGGCGTCCAGGCGCTGCCACAGGTCCTGGTTCTTCACCGGCTTCTTGTCGGCGGTCTTCCAGCCGCGCTTCTTCCAGCCCGGCAGCCATTCCAGCAGGCCAGAGCGCACGTAGACCGAGTCGGTATAGAGCTGCACGGCGCAGGTCTCGCGCAGCGCCTCCAGCGCGCTGATGGCGGCCATCAGCTCCATGCGGTTGTTGGTGGTCAGGGCTTCGCCGCCCTTGAGGTCCTTGCGGGTGCCGTTGTACTCGAGCAAGGCACCCCAGCCGCCGGGCCCGGGATTGCCCCTGCAGGCGCCGTCGGTATGAATCACGATCTGCTTCACGTCGGGTGTTTTTCCAAAGAGGCCTGCGATTGTGCGGCAGGAGCGGCCACGCCGACCAGCGGCTTGACCTGGGCCCGTTGCGCGCGGCCGATGAAATTGATCGGGATGACGCGCTTGCGCGCCACCAGCATGTAGGCCTCCGACGCCGGCGACAGCAGGGCGCCAAGGCTCCAGGGGCCACCCGAGGTGCGCGGCTCCAGCCAGGGGAACCCGACGCCGAAGCGGCGGATCTCGATGACCTCGAAGTCCAGCAGCTCCAGCCAGTCGCAGATTCGGCCGGCGCCGTGGTAGCGCGCGCCCGCCGGGAAGGCCCGGTAGCGCAGGCCCAGCAGGCCCCGCAGCGACCAGATGCTCCAGGGACTGAAGCCGAGGACCACCAGGCGACCGCGGTCGTTGAGCACCCGGTTCACTTCGCGCAGCACGTTGTGTGGCGAGCGGCTGAACTCCAGCGTATGCGGCAACAGCACGGCATCCACGCTCTTGCTCATCAGCGGCAGCTGTTCGGGGTCGATCAACGCCGAAGAGGGCTCACCGCTGACGGTACCGAGCACCGCCTTGTGCAGCGTCTCGGCGCTGGCGATCAGCTGGTTGTCCAGGCCCCAACTGCCGATCTGCAGCACGTGGCGCCCGAAGACTTCCGGCAGCACACGGCGCACCTCGCTTTCCTCCAGGGCCAGCAGGCGGCGTCCGCGCGGTGAATGCAGCCACAGGTCCAGCGTGTGGCGGGTCAGCGGCAATCCGGAAAGATGGGCTCGCGTCGAGGGCATGGTTTGACCAGACCGGAATCAGGCACCAAGATCATACGCCATGCAGATCATTCCGATCCCGGCTTTTCAGGACAACTACCTCTGGACCCTGGTGCAGGGTTCGCGCGCCGTCGTGGTCGATCCGGGCGACGCGGCCCCGGTGCTCAAGGAGCTGGAGGCCCGCGGCCTGAGCCTGGAAGCCATCGCGATCACCCACTGGCACCCCGATCACATCGGCGGCGTCGCCGAACTCTGCCGCCAATTCAAGGGCATACCGGTCTATGGTCCGGCGGCCGAGGAAAAGCGCATCCCGGGGCTGACGCAGCTGCTGAAGGAAGGCGACCGGGTCAGCCTGCTGGACACGCCCTTCCAGGTCATCGCCGTGCCCGGCCACACCCTGGGCCACATCGTCTTCTACAGCCCCGGCATCCTGCTTTGCGGCGACACCCTGTTCTCCGCCGGCTGCGGCCGCCTGTTCGAGGGCACGCCCTCGCAGATGCATTCCTCGCTGTCGCGCCTGGCGGCCCTGCCGCCGGAGACCCTGGTTTACTGCACCCACGAGTACACCCTGAGCAACCTCGCCTTCGCCCGCGCGGTGGAGCCGGACAACGGCGCCATCGCCAACCAGCTGATGCGGGTGCGCGCGCTGCGCGGCAATCGCGAGCCCAGCCTGCCAACGACACTGGCGCTGGAGAAGCAGATCAACCCCTTCCTGCGCACCGAGATGCCGGCCGTGGTGCAGTCCGCGCGCCAATGGTCCGGCGGCCGCCTGCCGGACAGCGTGGCGGTGTTCACCGCCCTGCGCAGCTGGAAGGACCAGTTCAAGGCGCCGGCGGAGATCGGGACGGTCTAGGCGCCCGCGCGAGCACCCTGCCCCGCGCTTCATCCCCTGATTCGCCACCGCTCGTCGGCGGCCGAAATTCCCGTGCCAGCAACGTGAGACTTTATCTACAGACAGCCTGTGCGCAGGGGCGCACATTGAGGCCGTCACCCTATCCCAACGGAGATGCCGATGAGCCTCACGCAGCGCCAGATGCCCTCGCTGGGCGAAGTCCGTCCCACGGCCCAGCAGGGTCAGCGACAGCTGCCGCAGCTGCCCACCGGCAGCAGCGTGGTCGTCCCGATGCGCGGCCCGACACTGCCGGCGCCCGGCAGCCGCTGAGGATTTGCTCCAGGGCCTGCGTGCCGCGCGCGCGCAGGCCCTTTTTATTGGCATTCGCCAACTGCCGGGCGCCAACACCCGATTCGTCATACCGGCGGAAGCCGGTATCCAGTCGGGCGGTGGCCACTCATGGCGGGACTGGATGCCGGCTTCCGCCGGCATGACGGTCTTTCGGGTGAGACAGAAGAAACTCTTCTCGCCACGGATTTGCACCGATAACACGGATCCATCCGCGTTCCTCCACATGATCCGCGGCAAAAAGCTTTTGCGCAGCAGCACCGTCATCCCCACAGACCGGAGAAGAGCCTTTTCTCAGTCGCCCATCACCGCGTCCCGCTCCAGCAGGCCGTCGACCTGCACCAGGTCCTGCAGCACCAGCTGCCCGGCCACGGCCTTGAGCCTGAGTACCGAAAGCAGGTAGTCGTAGCGCGAGCTCTGGTAGTTGCGCTCCGCGGCGTAGCGCTGCTGCCGCGCGTTGAGCACGTCGATGGCCGAGCGGGTGCCGATCTCCAAGCCCACTTCGCTGGCTTCCAGAGCGGTCGCGCTGGAGGCCATGGCCTGCTTCAGGGCATGCACGCGCGAGGCGCCGGTGGTCACCGCCTGGTAGGCATTGCGGATGTTGCGCTCCACCACGCGGCGGGCTCCGTCGTACTCTGCCAGGCGCTGGCCGCGGACCGCCTCGGCCTGGCGGATGCCGGCGCGGGTGGCACCGCCGGAGAACAGCGGCAGGCGCACACCGATACCGACCGATGTGCCGGACAGCTCGGTCGGGAAAGCGCCGGCCTCGCTGGTGGAATCCAGGTAGCTGGCGGTGGCCGCGACGGTGGGCAGCCACTTGGACTTGGCGGCGCTGAGGCCGCGGTCGGCGACGCTGAAGTTCAGCTTGGCCGCCAGCAGGTCGAAATTGCCCAGGCGCGCGTGCGTCACCCAGGGATCCACGCCCACGGGGTTCGGGGTCGGCAGCGGGATATCTTCCTGCAGCGCCGCCAGGCCCGGCTGGCGCGGCGCCGAGGGATTCACCGGCACCACGCGGACGCTCTGGTCCTCCTCGATGCTGCGCAGCGGCTCGCGGGTGATCTCCTCCAGCGCTTCGATCGCGGTGGCCAAGACCTGGCCGGCTTCCAGCTCGCTGGCCACGCTGAGGTCATAGCGGGCCTGCACTTCCTGGGTATCGGTGACGCTGGAAAGGCCGACCTGCAGGTGCTGCTGGGCCAGCTCCAGCTGCTGCTCCAGCGCCGCCTTCTCGGCCACAGCCGAGCGATGCGCGTCACGCGCGCCGAGCACACCGAAGTACAGCTCCGACACCCGCAACAGCAGCTCCTGCTCCGCGCCGCGGTAGCTCAGCTGCGCCAGCGCGGCCTGCTCACTGGCCTGCTTGAACTGGTACCAGGCTTCCAGGCTGAACAGGGGCTGGCTCAGCGTGACGCTGAGGCTCTTGTCGGTGCCGTCGTTCTTGCGCGACAGCGGCACGCTGGCGCCCGTGGTGGGATCGACGTAGGTGACGTCCACCTCGGTGTCGTTGAACACGTAGTCGTAGCTGCCGCTGAGCTGGGGCAGCAGCAGCGCGCGGGCCAGGGGTTTGTTCTGCAGCGCGGCTTCGCGCGCGTAGCGCGAGGACGCCAGCGTGGCGTCGTTGGCCTGCGCCAGCTTGTAGACGCGCAGCAGGTCGTTGGCCTGCGCCAGGCCCGGGCAAAGCAGCAGCAGGCACAGCAGGCGGCGGATGTTGGGCATGGGAGTCATGGTCTTGCGGGTGTGGGGCTCAGTCGCCTTCGGCGACGCGCCGCTGCAGATGGCTCACGAGGGCGTCGAAACGACCCTCGCTGGACAGCACGCGCGGCAGGTTCAGGATCAGGTCCACCTGCCCGTCGATGCAGATCATCGCGGAGAAGGCGCTGCCGCTGAGGGGGTGCACGAAGATGTGCCGCAGGCGGAAACCCGGGCAGCTCAGGGCTTCGGTGTCGATACGTCCGAGGTTGGAGATCACGGCGGTCTCCATCGGCTTGCGCTTGCGGTAGTTCCAGCGCGTCCGCGAGACCAGCAGGTCGAACCAGCGCAGTGGCAGCCATTTCACGATGTCGAGGATGCGCGGATAGACCGTCTCCATGCGCTGCGACAGCATGTCCTGCAGGCGCTGCTTGAAGTGCGCGATGCCGTCACCCTTCTCCAGGCGCACGAACAGCATGTTGCTGAAGTTGGTGCTGGACAGCAGGCCCGGCACGTGGCGGCGCAGGTCCACCGGCACTGCGATCAGGGCCGGCAGCTCGCTGCGCTGGTGGGCGAACTCGGCCATGGCCACCGCCACGCGCGCCAGCAGGTCCTTGCGCGGTGGCCCCAGCGGGATGCGGCGCCAGTCATCACCCATGGCATCGCCGCTGGGCTCACCGGTGAGCCAGGTGGTCTTGAAGTGCTTCGAGGTGGAATGCGTCGTCCCGGTGCTGAGCATCAGGTCGGTGTCGCTGAAGCCGGCGTTGGTGCCCAGCAGGGGCTCGCCGCGCAGCGCGCGGAACAGCTCGCGCAGCAGGTGCAGCGCACCGCCGCCGTCGACGATGGCATGCACGGTGCGCAGGATCACCAGGGAGCGACCGTCGGTGCAGCGGGCCAGCTGCAGCTCCAGGGTCGGGCCGTTCTCCAGCGAGATCGGCTCGGCGGTGATGAAGTCCGTGCCCCGGCTGCTCAGGGTGTCCCAGTCGCAGCCCTCGATCACGCGCAGGCGCGGCGGCGGACCGTCGCTCTCCCAGCGCGCCTTGCTGCGCTTGCCAACCATGCGCAGGCGCATCCCGGGATTGACCGCAGTGGCCTGGTCCAGCGCCCGCTGCCAGTCCTCGGGTGTCAGGCTGCTGTCGGCGGTCAGCACGAACACCACGTCGCGCTGGCCTTCCAGGGTCCAGCGGCTGGTACCGACGCAGGCGTGGTAGTACTCCGGCGTGGACAGCGGGCGCGAAATCCGTGCCTGCGGTGCCAGCGGCGGCAATGCCAGGGGAAGCTCAGGCCGATCGAAGGGCATCGACAATCTCCAGTCGCGAAGCCTGGAGCGCGGGCAGCACGCCTCCCAGGACTCCCATGAACATCGAAAAGACCAGTACCTGCACGGCGATGCCGGGGGTCATGACCAGCCGGAAGACGACCTCCGAGAAGGTCTGCACGTTGGTCGTGGATATCTCCAGCATCTGCATGAAGGACGCGGCGAACAGCCCGGTGACGCCGGCGACGAAGCCCAGCAGGGCCGCCTCCTGGATGAAGGCCATCACGATGTTGCCGCGGCGGAAGCCCAGCGCCCGCAGCGTGCCGATCTCGCGCGTGCGGTTGGCAACACTGGCGTACATCGTGATCATGGCGCCGATGATGGCTCCCACCGAGAAGATGATCGTGATGGTCTTGCCCAGGATGCTGATGAAGTTGGCCATCTTCTCGGACTGGTCGGCGTAGAACTGCCGCTCGCGCTTTACGTCGGCCTTGATCTGCGGCTGGCGCATCAGGGCCTCGGCAAAACCCTGGTAGCTGCCCTCTTCGCGCAGGCCGACCACCAGGGACGAGAAGGCCTGGCGGCGGAAGGCCTGCATCATCTGCTCGCTGTCGCCCCAGATCTCGGAGTCGAAGCCGCTGCTGCCGGCGTCGAATATGCCGACCACGTTCCAGCTGCGCATGCCGAAGGCGATGCTGTCGCCGATGCGCAGGCCGACGTCGCCTCGGGCCATGGCCGAGCCGACGATGATCTCGGATGAGCCGGGGCGGAACGGGCGGCCGGAGACGATGCGCGCCTGCGGACGCATCAGCAGGCCGTTGTCGGTGGTGCCGCGGACCACGACGTTGGCCAGGCCGCCGGAGCCCTTGCGCGGCATGTTGACCAGCACCAGCACCTCACGGGAGATGCGCGCCCTGCCCTCCGGCGAGGTGGCCAGGCCCGGCAGCGACTCGACCATGTTGGCCTGCTCGCGGGTGATGGTGCTCTGCACCTCGGTCTGCGAGCCCTGGCGGATGATCACCACGTTGCTGTCGGAGCCGGTGCCACCCAGCGTATGACGCAGGCCCTCCGCCATCATCAGCACGGTGGCGAAGACGAATACCACCAGGGCCATGCCGGCAGCGGTCAGTGCCGTGGTCAGCTTGCGCGCGTAGAGATTGCGCGCCACGTAGGACAGCGACAGGCCGGAGCTCATGTCACCGCCCTCAGGCCGTCGACGATGCGCACGCGGCTGCTGTTCCAGGCCGGCGCCAGGGCGGCGCAGATGCCGATCAGCAGCGAGGAGGCCACCTGCAGCGCGAGGGTCTCCGGCGTAACGGTGAAGACCAGGAACAGGTCGCGGGTGGCGCTGAAGAAGGCCTCCGCCAAGGGAAAGGTCAGGGCCACGCCCAGCAAGCCCCCGGCCAGCGACATGCTCAGCGATTCACCCAGGATCAGTATCGACACGAAGCGGTCGCTGAAGCCCAGGGCCTTGAGCGTGGCGTACTCGCGCATGCGCTCGCGCGCGGCCATGGCCATGGTGTTGGCCATCACCGCCATGATGATCAGGATCACCACGTAGGCCACGGTCTGGATCGCCACGAGGATCGTGTCCACCATGGCGATGAAGCCGAGCTGGAAGGCCTTCTGGGTCTCGGTGCGGGTCTCCGCCAGGGAGTTGCGGAAGCCGCTGTCGATGGCCGCGGACACGGCCGCCGAAGCACCGGGATCCTTGATGTTGATCACGAACACGCCGACGCGATCCGCCAGCGACGGCAGCAGCGCTTTGATCTTCTCGTTGACGTAGCCCCAGTGCAGCAGGAACTGGCCTTCGTCGACCTTGTCGTCCGCGCCCTGGTAGACGCCGCGGATGGTGAAGCTCCAGGTACCGGGATAGATCGTGCCCTTCAGCGGCACCTGGTCGCCGATCTTCCAGCCGTTCTTGAGCATGGTCTTGCGGCCGACGATGACACCACGCCGGTCGCGCTTGAAGGCCGCCAGCTGTTCCGGCGGAACCACGAACTCGGGATAGACCTCGAAATAGGTCTCGGCGTCCACCGCGAACTGCGGGAAGAAGTGCTTCTCGTCGATGTAGACGCCACCGAACCAGATCGCCCAGGTCACGTCCTTCACTCCCGACACGCGGCGGATGCGCTCGCCGTAGGTCACCGGCAGCGAGAAGCTCAACGAGGCCTCGGCCCGCGTGATCAGGCGCGCCGAGGAACTGAGCTCGGCGCCGGCATACCAGGAGTCCACCACCGTGCGCAGCAGGCCGAAGGACACGATGGCCACCGCGATACCGGCAATCGTCAGGCCGGTACGCAGGCGGTGCCGCCACATGTTCTTGCTGGCGAGCCGGAACACATAGGAGGCCATCATGGCTAGTGGCCGTCCCCGTTGCCGCCAACGATGAGCACGCCCTTCTCCAGGTGTACCAGGCGGCGCGCGCGGGCGGCGCACTTGGGATCGTGCGTCACCATGACGATGGTCTTGCCCAGCTCACCGTTGAGGCGGTCCAGCAGGTTCAGAACATCGTCGGCCGATTGCCGGTCGAGGTCACCGGTGGGTTCGTCGGCCACGATCAGGGTGGGGTCGGTGATCAGCGCACGGGCGATGGCCACGCGCTGCTGCTGTCCGCCGGACAGCTCGTTGGGGTAATGGTCCATGCGGTCGGCCAGGCCGACCATGGCCAGTGCGGTTTCCACGTGCTCGCGCCGCTCGGCCTTGCCCAGCGGCGTCAGCAGCAGCGGCAGCTCGACGTTCTCGAAGGCGTTGAGCACCGGCATCAGGTTGTAGAACTGGAACACGAAGCCGACGTTGGCAGCGCGCCAGGCCGCGAGGTCGTTCTCCGGCAGCGCGGCGATATCCACGCCGTCGATCAGCAAGGTACCGCTGGTGGGTTTGTCGATGCCGGCGATGAGATTCAGCAGCGTGCTCTTGCCGGAACCGGAAGGGCCCATCAGCGAGACATAGTCGCCCGCGGCGATCTCCAGGTCGATGCCCAGCAGCACCGGCACCGGCTGGTTGCCGCGTCGGTAGGTCTTGCCGAGGCTACGGATGCTGATCAGTGATGACATTACTTCGCTGCCGCGAGCTTGACGCGCTTGCCGTCGCGCAGGCTGCCGGGATTCAGCACCAGGGTTTCGCCGGTCTTCAGCTCGCCCTGGATCTCGCGAACGCCGCCCAGCTGCACGCCGGCCTTGACCGGCACCTCGCGCACCCGCCCCTCGGCATCCACCACGTAGACACGGCTGTCGGCGCCCTCGCCTGCGATGGCTTCCGGGCTGGCGGCCAGCACCGGCTTCTGGCTGGCCACATCCACCGCCTGCGACAGGAAGCCGACGCGGGCGCTCATGTCCGGCAGGATGCTGGGGTCGGTGTCCAGGATGCGCACCTTGGTGGTGACGGTAGCGCTGGAGCGGTTGACCGCCGGCACCACCACGCTGACCTCGCCGCGGTAGCGGCGGTCCGGGAAGGCGTCGAGCACGATCTCGCAGGGCTGGCCCACCTTGATCGAGGCCAGCGAGGACTCCGAGACTTCGGCATCCACCTCCAGCGTGCTCATGTCGGCCATCACCACGACCGCGCCCTTGGCGTCCGCCGCCGAGGACAGCGGTGTGACGATGTCGCCGACGTTGGCGGAACGCGAGATCACCACGCCGTCGAAGGGCGCGCGGATCTGGGTGTACTCCACGCCGCTGCGGGCGTATTCCTCGTTGGCCTTGGCGGCGTCCAGCGCCGCCTTGGCGCTGGCCTGGCTGGCCACGGCGCGGGCATGGCGCGACTTGGCGTCCTGCATGTTGAGCAGCGAGACCAGCTTCTTCTTGAACAGCACGTTGAAGCGCTCGAGATTGCGCTGGGCATCCTCCAGCTCGTTCTGCGCCGTGGTCAAGGCCGCCGCAGCCACGGCGGTATTCGCCGCCGCCGCGCGGAAGGTGGCCTCCACGTCGCGGCTTTCCAGCCGGGCTACCACGGTGCCTTCCTTGACGGTGTCGCCCTCGCTGACCCCCAGCCATTCGACACGGCCGGTGCCCTTGGAGGCCACGGCCGCCTTGCGGCGCGCCACGACGTAGCCGGTGGAGTTCAGCAGCAGGTACTGCTGCGACGGCCAGGCCGTGACCACCTGGGTGGTCTGCACCGGTGCCGCCGACGGCACCAGCACGTAGATCAGCAGCAGGACGCCGGCACCGATCAGCAGGTGCTTGCGCTGCAGCCCGCGCTTGCCCGTGGCCTTGGGCGCGGCCTTGCCGTCGCGGTTGACCCGCAGTTTGCCCAGATCGATGTCGTTCAAGTCGTCAGTCCTGCTTTGGTGAAGTGCTGCTGGTAGGCGGCCACCAGTTCGTCGAGCTGGCCGCGGTGGTTGTAGGCGGCGGGCGCGGAGAAGCTGATGACGGTGAAATCCGGGTAGTTCAGGAACACGGTGTTGAGCTTGCCCACGGCGCCGGGAATGCCATAGATCATCGAGGCCTGGAAACCGGGGAAGCTGAAGGTCTCGGCCTTCATGTTGCCCATCGACACCACGCCGCCGGTGGGCAGGCCGGGATTGACGGTGTACAGCACCGTGTCGATCTTGGGTCGCAGCTGGCGCACCATGAACCAGATCGGCAGCCACAGCAGGATGCGCATGCCGGGGAACTGGCGGCAGTCGGCGAAGGCGCGCAGGCGCTGGTTGAGCTGCTGCACCAGGGTGCGCGGGGTCGATTCCTCCGGCACGTTGAGGCGCAGGTAACCGGTGAGATTGCCGATACCCATCTCGTCGGTGCGCAGACCACGGTAGTCCACCGGGATGGTGAAGCCCACCTCCCCGGGCTCGCGGCGCCGAGCCCAGTCGGCCAGGAACAGGGCCGTCTTGGGCAGCAGTTGAGAGACGTTGTTCCCGATGATCGCGCGGCGCCAGACGTAGCTCAGCGTCTCGCGGCCACTCTCGGCCGGCGCCAGCACCGGGATGCAGGAGACCGGTGGTGTCTTGGGCTCCTCGGGCACGCTCTGCCTGTGCTGCGCCTGCACGTCCAGGTCGGTCAGCGTCGACGAGGAACCCTGTAGCGGCTCGCCGCGCATCACGCGGCAGACCTCGTTGACCCAGTGCAGGAAGCCGCGGCCGTCGATGGCGGCGTGCAGCGTGCGGAACACCAGGCGCGTGCGGCCATCGCGGCAGGGCACCACCAGCACGTCGGCCACCGGGCCGCCGCGCAGGGCGTCCAGGCGCTGCTGCAGGAAGGGTGCGCCCTGCTCGCTGTTGCCGTCCCAATCCGCCAGCGGCATGGCCCGCACCTGCGGCGCGATGCCGCTGTCCACCCAGCGGGAGAAGCCGAGGAAGCCGCGCAGGCGCACGCGGATCGCCGGATTGGCCTCGGCGGCCTGGTCCACGGCGCGCTGCAGCGCCACGGGGTCCACCGTGCCCTCGCCTTCGAGGATGCCGTCGACGTGGTAGCGGTAGACCTCGTTGAGCACCAGCGAGTAGCGCTCCAGCGCCGAGACGCGGCGGACGTAACGGGGGGACTTCATGTCTGCTCCAGTATCTTTCTTGTTCTTGTCAGGCGGCGATATCGAGTGCGGGGGCGCCGCTGCTCGACAGGAAGCGGTCGACCAGGATGCGCAGTGCGGCCGGCGATTCCTCGATGACGTAGTGGCCGCAGTCCAGCAGTTCGAGCTGCGCCTGCGGCAGCGTGCGCTGCAGGTGCAGCCCGGCCGCCAGGCAAGGCGAATGGCAGCCGTAGACCAGCAGCACCGGCCGGCGCAGCACGGCCAGCTCGGCGTCCGGTTCGGCGGCCATCTCCAGCACGTCGCGCATCAGCGTGGAGCCGAAGAACAGCGCCGACAGCCGCTGGTGCAGGCGCTCGCGGCGGCGACCGGTGAGGCCACCGAGATGGTTCTCGACGTAGTCCGCCAGGGCCGCCGGCGAGGTCACGCCCAGCAGGCTGGGAGCGACGTAGTCACGCGCCGGCATTGGTGCATCCACCAGCACCAGGCGGCGCAGCTGCTGCGGGTGGCGCAGCGCGAAGCGCAGTGCCACCAGGGCACCCATGCTATGGCCGACCAGGTCCACCGGCTGCCCGGCGAGGCCGTGGTGCGCGATCACCGCCTGCAGGTCCGCCGCCTGGCTGTCCAGATCGAAGCCCGAGCCCGGGATGCTGCTGCCGCCGTGGCCGCGCTGGTCGTAGAGCACCACGCGGCGCTCGCCGGACAGCGGCGTCGCCACCGACGAGTACCAGCTCGCCATGTTGCCGGACACCAGGCCGTGCAGCATCACCACGGCCGAGCCCTTGTCGCGCCCGAGCTCCATCGAGGACAACTCGGCACCGTTCACGGAGATCATTTGCATGACTAGGCCACCTCCAGGGAAGCCGGCGCCGCGGTTGCGAGCGCCAGGATGATTCGCGCCGCGCCGGAAGCACCCGGGGCGGCCAGCAGTTCCTGCGACAGCCGCCGGGCGTTCTGTGCCAGCGACGGTGTTTCCAGCAGATTCACGATGGCGCTGCGCATCGCCGCGGGCGTGACCTTGCCCTGGCGCGCGAACAGCGCGGCGCCGGCGTCGATCACCTGGCGCGCAATCACCGGCTGGTCGTCGCGGATCGGCGCGACGATCATCGGCAGGCCGCAGCTCAGCGCCTCGCAGACGGTGTTGTGGCCGGCGTGGCAGATCACGCCGTCGACGCGGCGCAGCAGCTCGGTCTGCGGCACGTAGCCGCGCACCAGCACATTGTCCGGCGCACTCGCTGCCAGGAATTCCGGTGCCACCAGCACCGCCTGCACCTGCGGCAGGCCGGCAACCGCTTCCATCACCACCTCGAAGAAGCGGGTATCGCGATCGCGGCTGACGGTGCCCAGCGAGACCAGCAGCTTGCGGCGATCCTCGCGCAGCCACTCCCAGGGGAAATCGACCTGCCGGCGTCCCTCACCACGCACCGGCCCGACAAAGGCGTAGGGCGCGTCGACACGGGCGTGGCGGTCGCCCGGCAGGGTCTCGATGGAGAACACGATGACCCAGTGCGGCGAGAAATCCGGCCGCTCCACGATCAGGGCTTCCGGCAGGTAGCGCCGCTGCAGCGCCAGGTACTGCTCGGCCACCCAGGCGTCCAGCACCGGCGACATCTTCAGGATCGACGCCGATGTGGTGACCTGGCTGACCCAGGGAATGCCGAGCTTGCGCGCCACCAGGGCGCCGCCCAGCATCTGGTGATCCACCACCATCGCGTCCGGCGCGAAGTCGCGCACTGCGGCTTCCATCGGCGCCAGCACGCGCTCGGCCAGCGGCAGCGCGTAATCCTCGAAGAACAGGCGCACGCTCTCCAGGCCGCGGACCTGCGGTGCGGCGATGCCCGGGTCGGCACCATCGCCGTGGTCCAGGGCGTAGACGCGCGCGCCTTCCGGCAGCTTGTCGCCGATCTGCGCCGCGTGCGCCGCCCAGGCCACCTCGTGCCCCTGGCCGGACAGCGCGTCGGCCACGGCCAGCGCCGGGTTCAGGTGCCCGGTCAGCGGAGGGACGGTGAAGAGGATGCGCGCCATGGTCCGGGCTCAGGCCTCCGGCACCGCGCCGGCGATGAAGGCCGCCAGTTCGCCGACCGACAGGCCGATCAGCTCGTGGATGCTCTTGCCGGACAGCCAGCCGACGATGTCCAGCTGCGTGCCGTAGTGCGCCTGGATGGCATCGGCGATCTTCACGAACTCGATGCTCTCGATCTCCAGGTCCGTGTTGAAACGGGTCTCGCCGTCGATCTCGAAGTCCTGGATCCAGTCCTCGTTGATGGTGCTGCGGATCTTGCCGATCACCAGCGCCAGGATGTCGTCGTAGTGCTTGCTCATCTTGTTGTTGTCCTAAATATCGTCCGGTTCTTAGCCCTGCACCGCTTCGGCCATCGCGCCCTGCTGCGCCTGCGCCGCGGGCAGGCTCCAGCCGACGATGCAATCGCGCAGCGGATGGGTGACCACCCAGTGGCCATTGACGCGCAGGCAGTCGCCGTCGCGGGCTTCGATCACGTAGTCCCGGGGCCGACCCTGCAGGCCGGTGCCGGCGGCCTTGGCCGCCACTTCCTTGGCAACCCAGCCGCGGGTGTATTCGGCGTCCGCGTCGGCGCCCGCCAGCAGCGCCAGTTCCGAGGGAGAAAAAGCCATGTCCAGGAAGCCCGGCTCGCGCGGCTCGATGCGTTCCAGGTCGATGCCCACCGCCTGCTCGCCGACGATGGCCACCGCAAGGTTGCCCTTGTGTGCCAGCGACACCTGCAGTCCCTGCGGCAGCGTGGTGCTGACGTTGGCCCGCAGGCGCGGCGCGCCGGCCTCGTCGTTGACCACGGTGAATTCCTGCGGCCATACCGCTTCGATGCCGCGTTCGCGCTGCAGCCAGGCCCGCACGGCATCCTTGGCGGCGACGCGGCCGGCCAGCCACTGGCGGCGGCGGCGCGGCGAGAGCGCGTCGTAGGCGGCGCGCTCGCTGGCGCTGAGATAGCGGCGGCTGATGTAGTCGCGCAGGATCGCTGTGTCGTAGCGATCCTCGAACAGTGCGACGTTGGGCGGCACGAACTGCGAGGCCTGCAGCTGCGACAGCTTGCGGCTGGCGACCCAGAAGGCCTTGTCCATCTGGTAGCGGCGCGTGCGCCAGCCCTGGATGGCGATGCGCAGGCGGCCCTGGGCGTCGCGCAACTGGTGGTCGGTGACGCAGTTGAGGGCGTCCAGCTCCACGATGCGGACCTGGGCCTGCAGCTCCTCGCCGGGCGGCGGGTCTGCTGCGAAGAAGCGGATGGAGTCGACCCCGATCGGCATTGCCAGGCAATCCTGCGGCTGCTCCATGACCCAATAGCCGGCGAGCTGGCCCATGTTGTCGAGCAGCGCGCCCTTGCCCTCCGGCACGCGCAGGCGACCATCGATGCCGTTGCCGCCGATGCCCTGGAACGCTGCTACGCCCTGGTAGGCCAGGCCATGGAACATCCAGCCCTCGCGGTAGAGCTCGGCGGCGGTCACGGCCGTGTCGCGTGGCGATTGCAGCGCTGCCGGTGCGGGCAGATCGGCCGTCGGATATTCCGCCGCGACGCGCACCTCGGCCTTGAAGTAGCCGACGATCTCGGTCTCGATGCGGTCGTCGGCAACCCATTTCATGGTGATGTCGACGTTGAGCTGGCGCGAGACCGCCAGCCAGCTGTAGGCCTGGATGCGCGAGACCTCCACCACCTTGAAGGCCGGGAGCGCCTCCTCCACGGCCTCGCGTACCAGCATGACCTCCATGGTCATCGGCACCACGGGGTGGCGGTCGGCGACGATCGGCCAGCCGGGGCGCTGCGGGTAGAGCTCGTGGTCCCTGACGTAGGGAATGGTCCGCTGGATGTCGAGCAGGCGCTGTACACGTCCCGGCAGCACCGGGCGTCGGGTCTGCGGTACTGCACCGAGAGCGCCCTGCCCTCGATGCTGCTGCCAGGCCGCGAGCACTTCACGGCCGGCGCGCTCGATGTCGGCCAAGGTATCGCGCACCAGGCGTCCCACCGGATCATTGGCGGCCGCCGGCGGCAAGGCTCCGTCGGCGGTGGAGGCCAGGCGCGTAGGCAATAGATGAGGCTCCAGCGGCTGCCCCATGCGTACCAGCGGCACGCCCAGCGCCAGGCGCCGGCTGCTGGCGCTGCGGACAGCTTCGGCGGGCACAGCCGGTAGCGGCGGAGCGGTTACCAGCAGGCGGGTATCGAAATGGGCGCCCTCGACCCACAGCGCCGCGCAAAGCTGCTGCAGCTGCGCCATGCCGCCGCGCGTCTCATGATTGGCACGCAGCGCCAGATGCGGACGGCCGGAGAGCGTGTCGTCGATGAAGCCGGTCAGCGAGCCGGTCCCCACCTCGACAAACACGCGGAACCCTTCCTCGTACAGGCTTTCGGTCAACTCGCGAAAGCGCACCGGCTGCAGCAGGTGATCCAGCGCCAGGCGGCGCTTGCTGTCCATGTCCGCGGGGAACGGCGCAGCGCTGGTGGCCGACCACACCGGGACTGCAGGCTCCACCAGTTCCGCCGCGCCGAAGAATTCGCGGTACCAGTCCATGTGTTCCGCGAACAGCGGCGAGTGGAAGCCGGAGACGAAGGGCAGCACGTTGGCGAAGATCGCCGACTCGCGCAGGCGCGCGGCGACCACCGCGATGGACTCGCGCGAGCCGCAAGCGATGACCTGGTGCGGGCAGTTGTCATGCGAGATCGCGATGCGCTCCAGCCCCTGCATCGCCGCCTTCAGGCGTGCCTCGTCGCAGGAGGCGGCGAGGAACTGCAGGTCCGGAAACTTGACCGCGTCGAAGTCGAGCCCGGCATTGGTCCGGTCGGACAGGGCCTGGTCCATCATGCCGGCGCAAAGCATGGCGCTCCATTCGCCGACGCTGTGCCCGGCGTAGGCATCAGCCTGGATGCCGAGTTCGCCCAGACGGTCGAACAGGTAGCGGTTGAAGCCCAGCAGGCCCACCACCATGCGGCTCAGGGAGACGCTGGGGTCCTGCGGCTCGCAATGCGGCGGCAGCGGCTTGCCGAAGTAGCCCTCGAGATCCGCCGCCTGCGGCTGGAAGCTGCTGTCCACGCCGGGGAAGACGAAGGCCAGCTTGCCGCCGCCCTCGCCTAACTGGCCGGCCGGCGAGAACCAGATCTGCTGGCGACCCGGCCAGGGCTTGCCGCTGGCCACGGCCTTGCGCGCAGTGGCCAGCTTCTTGGCATCCGGTGACAACACCAGCAGGCGACAACGGCCCGGCTGCGGTGTGGCATCGCGCTCGCCGGCATCGAAGCGCTCCAGCAACTGCTGCGGCGTGTCGGCCGACAGCATCAGCACCGGCGACAGGCCAGCCGTCGCTTGCGCCGGAAGTTGCGGCAGGCCGCGCAGAACGACGTGGGCGTTGATGCCGCCGAAGCCGAAGGCGTTCAGCGCCGCGACGCGTTCCTCGCGCGGCGTGTTCCAGGGCTCCTGGGAGCCCACGGTGCGGAAGCGCGTCTGCGCCAGCTTGGGATGCGGCGTCTCGCAGTGCAGCGTCGGCGGCAGCACGCCGTGATAGACCGACAGCGCGGTCTTGATCAGGCTGGCCATGCCGGAGGCCGGCATGGCGTGGCCGATCATGGACTTCACCGAGCCGATGACGGGGCGCGCCGCCCCGCCCTGGTGCGGGCCGAAGAACGCACCCAGGGTTTCCAGCTCCACGCCATCACCGGTCGGCGTGCCGGTGCCGTGGGCCTCGACCAGACCGATGCTGTCGCGGCCGAAGGGCAGCCCCGCCCAGGCCTTGTCCAGCGCGATGCGCTGGCCGGTGACGGACGGCGCCACCAGGCTGGCAGCACGGCCGTCGCTGGAGGAGCCGACGCCTTCGATCACGGCATAGATGCGGTCGCCGTCCGACAGTGCATCGTCAAGGCGCTTTAGCACGGCCATGCCGACGCCCTCGCCTGCCAGGATGCCGTCGGCATCGGCGGACAGTGGCTTGATCACGCCGCTGCGCGACAGGGCGCCGAGCTGGCAGAAGGTGGCCCAGAAGGTCAGGTCATGCGTCAGGTGAGCGCCGCCTACCAGCATCATGTCGGTCTCGCCACGGCGCAGCGCAGCGCAGGCCTGCTCCACCGCGATCAGCGAGCTGGCACAGGCGGCATCCACCGTGTACGCCGGGCCGTGCAGGTCCAGGCGGTTGGCCAGGCGCGAAGCCAGCAGGTTGGGAATCATGCCTACGGCCACGTCCGGACCGTAGTAGGCGAACTGCTGCTGCAACCGGCTGCGCACCGCGGCCAGGGCCTCGGCCGACAGGTCCGGGAACAGATCGCCCAGCGTCTGCAGCATCTGCGGCAGCAGGCGCACGTGCTGCTCCAGGCGCAGCACACCCGCACCGACATAGTTGCCACGCCCCACGATCACGCCGGTGCGCGCTCGCGCGAAGGGCCGGTGCTCGTAGCCGGCGTCGCGCAGCGCCTCGTAGCCCACCTTCAGCGTCAGCAGCTGGTCGGGCTCCACCGCATCGGTGGCGCGCGGCATCACGCCGAAAGGCAGCGGATCAAAATCGGCATGCTCGTCGACGAAGCCGCCGCGATTGCAGTAGAAGCGGTCGATCTCCTTGGAATCCGGGTCGTAGAACTCCGGGTCCCAGCGTCCGGCCGGCACCTCGCCGATGGCGTCCACGCCATCGACAATGTTGCGCCAGAAGCGCGCAAGGTCGGGCGCGCCCGGAAACAGGCAGGCGAGACCGACGATGGCGATGCGCTGGGTCAAGCGCCAACCTCCCGCGCTTGTGGCGCGGCGCGGCCGTCGAAGCTTTCCGGCTTGCCGCACATCAGGACGACCTGCGAATCACCCTGGCCCTGGGAGAGCTCCCGCAGCAGGGCATCGACGCCTTCCTGCTGCGGGATCAGGCCGATGCCCTTGCGCTGGTATTCGTTCTTGAGCGACTCGGACACCATGCCGGTGTCGGCCCAGGGACCCCAGTTCACCGACAGCACGCGCCCGGAGATGCGCTGCTGCCAGCTGTAGGCCAGCTTGTCGAGCACGTCGTTGGCCGAGGCGTAGTCCACCTGGCCGCGGTTGCCGAAGGCGCTGGCAACGCTGGAGAAGAACACCACGAACTTGACGTCATCGCGGATGCGCTTGCGCAGCGCCAGCGCGCCGCCGACCTTGGTGTCGAATACGCGACCGAAGCTCTCGTCGGTCTTGTCGCGGACCAGCTTGTCCTCGACCACACCGGCGCCGTGGATCACGCCGTCGATGCGGCCGCGACGTTCGTAGACGCTGTCGATGAAGCCCAGGAAGGCCTTGCCGTCGCGCACGTCCAGCCGCGTGTAGTGCAGGCTGCCACCAGCGGCGATCACCTGGGCGTAGGTCTCGCGTGCGGCACGGTCCGCCAGGATGCGGCGTGCCTGCTGCTCGATCTCGGCCGGCTTCTGTTTCGGATCGACGGCCAGCAGGGCCTGGCGCAGCTTGCGCGGATCGTCGATGCCGCGGGTCTGCACGCTCTCCTCGCCGGTGGGCATCGGCGAGCGGCCGACCACCTCCAGATGGCAGCGGTAGCGCTTGGCCAGCTCGATGGCGATCAGCGCCGTGATGCCGCGTGCGCCACCGGTGATCAGCACGGTGCTCTCCGGCGTCAGCGGCAAGCCGTCCAGCGAGCCGCGGGTCAGCTCGGTGGGCACGACCTCGCGCACGTGGCGACGGCCGCCCTGGTAGGCGACCTCCGGCAGCGGGTTGGCCGCCAGCAGCTCGGCCTCGATGTGACGCGCGATGGCGTCCAGGGATTCGGAGAGGTCGAAGTCCACCCAGTGGGCGCGCAGCTCGGGAAACTCCTTGACCACCGACTTCACCAGGCCGGCAAAGCCCGCGCCGCGGCGGAAGTTGGTGCCGCCCGCACCGAAGTCACCACCCAGGGCGCTGGCCACCAGCAGGTGCCGGCCGTTCTTCTGCAGCGCCTCGCGCGCCACGGCGAAGAAGCGCTTGACGTCGCGCAGGCGGCTGGCCGGGTTGAGGCTCCACAAGTGGATCAGGCCGTCGATGCGGTCCAGGTCCGTCGGCAGCACCTTGGCACTGGGGAAGTCCACGATCTCCACCGCGGCGCCGCACGCGATCAGCAGCGCCGCGACACGCTCCGCCAGGCCCAGGCGATCGTCGCTGAGCAGGAAGCGCTTGCCGCCCAGGCTGATCTGCGCCGGCACTGTCGGCGGCGCGTCCTGGCGACGCAGTACGTAGCGCTCCAGCGGGATACCGGGCTCTACGGCAGCTTCCGCGGCAGCCGCAGCCGGCGTGGCGGCGGCGGGATGGCGCTGCTCCAGCCAGGCAATCATCGCGCGCAGGGTCTTGAGCCGCGACAACTGCTCCTGCATCGCGTCGCGGTCGCTGCCGCTGGCGATACCCAGGCGCGTGCCGAGCTGGCCGACCACTTCCAGGCGCTTGATCGAATCGATCGACAGATCCGCTTCCAGGTCCAGGTCCAGGTCCAGCGCTTCCGCCGGATAACCGGTGCCCTGGCTGACGATATCCAGCAGCAGTTGCGACACCGGCGGCGCGGCGGCAGGCACCGCCACCGCAACCTCCACCTTGCCGCTGCCCTGGTCGATGGAAACCGTGGTGGTGGCCGGCGCCGCGGCCGGCAGCTTGTCCGCCAACCAGCCCAGCACCGCGCGCAGCGTCTTCTGCGCGGCGAGCTGGTCCAGCAGCTTGTCGGCGTCGGCACCGAGGGCGCTGCGCAGCGACAGGCGCTGCGCCAGCTCGCCGACGATCTCCAGGCGCTTGATCGAGTCGATCGACAGGTCCGCCTCGAGGTCCAGGTCCAGGTCGAGCATGTCGGCCGGGTAGCCGGTGCGCTCGCTGACGATGGCCAGCAGGGCCGGCTGGCTGTCCGGCTTGGCCGCAGCGGCCGGCGCCGTGACCGTGACGGTCACAGCCGGCGCAGCGGCAACCGTGAGGACCGGCAGCGGGCGCTCGGCCACGCGCGCCGGCGCGGGTGCGCCGAAGTAGCCCAGCAGCACGTCGCGCTGTGCATTGACCAGCTCGCGCATGTTGCCGAGGTAGCCGATCAGGGCCTGCTCGCCGGCGCTAACGGTAGACCCCAGGGCCGGCAGGTCCGGAGCGCTCACCGCGGCACCGAACTCCAGCACCGGCTCGATGAGGAGCTTGGCACCATGCGCCGGCGCGTTGCCGCGCAACGGGCGCGCGTGCCCACCGTTGACCAGCCAGGTGGTGGCAGCAAGCTTGCGCGGCTGTGCCAGGTCCAGCGTCTGCGCGCGACCGACGTACAGCGCCGTGGCGTCGAAGCCCGGCAGCTGCAGCGCCAGCTGCGCCAGCGTCTCCAGCAGGCCGGCGAATCCACGCTCCTCCGGATCCAGCGCGAGCGCGCGGTGCGGCTGGTCCTTGAGGATGCGGCCGACCAGGCCGGTCAGTACCTTGCGCGGGCCGATCTCCAGGAACAGGCGCGCGCCGTCCTGATGCATGCGCTCGATCTCGGCGACGAAGCGCACCGGGCTGACGATATGGCTGGCCAGATTCTCGCGGATCGCCCCGGCATCATCGCGATGCGGCTCGGCGCTGCGGTTGGAGTAAACCGGCCATTGCAGCACGCCTACGGCCTTGCCCTGCAGGGCCTCGGCATAGCGCGCCTCGGCGGCGGCCATCAGCGGCGAGTGGAAGGCGCAGTCGGTGTCGATGCGCTTGCAGCCGATGTTCTTCTGCGACAGGAAGGCGCAGGCCGCCTCGATCTCCACGGTCGGGCCGGAGATTACGGTCTGCACCGGCGAGTTCTGGTTGGCCATCACCACGCCGGGGAAGCCCTCCAGCAGCGGTGCCAGCGCCACGGTATCCAGGCGCACGGCGGCCATGGCGCCGTTGTCGCCGCCGTTGATGGAGGAAACGATGGCCTCGGCGCGGGCACGCGACAGCGACAGCAGCGTGGCGGCGTCGAAGGCGCCGGCAGTCGCCAGCGCGGCAAGTTCGCCGTAGCTGTGGCCCGCCGCCATGTCGGGCTTCAGGCCCAGGCCGCGCAGCCACTCGAAGGCGGCGAATTCCACCAGGCCCAGGGCCGGCTGCGCGCGACGGGTATCGGTCAACGCCTGCTGCTGGCGGCTGCGCGCCGCATCGTCGTAGGCGGTGGTCGGATAGATGTAGGGCAGTTCCTCGCGCGCGGCGGCCAGCAGCTCCGCGGATGGCGGGAAGTAGACCAGCAGCTCGCGCAGCATGCCGGGGTACTGGCTGCCCTGGCCGGAGAACAGCAGGGCCAGCTTGCCGGCGGCGTCATCCGTACGCGCGCCGGCCTTGTCGCCGGCCAGTAACGCGGCGATGCGCTGCGACAGCTCCACGACATCGGAAGCGACGAAGGCGAACTGCACCTTGCCCTCGCCCGCCTCCCAGGCCGTGCGCGCCAGGTCGCGCAGCGACAGGGGCGCATCCGAAGCCGCCAGGAAATCGGCCAAGCGACGTAGCGTTGCTGTGGCTGCGGCGCGATCGGCCGCGCGCAGCACGAACAGCTCCGCCGGCCAGGCGGCGGCACCGACGGCACTCTGGTGCGCCGGATAGGCCGACAGCACGGCGTGGAAGTTGGTGCCGCCGAAACCGAAGGCGCTGACCGCGCCGCGCGCCGTCGCCGCCTGCGGCAGCCAGGGTGCCGGCTTGCGGTTGAGCTGGAAGGGGCTGCTGCCCGGACGCCAGGCGGCATTCGGCGTGGTGACCTGTCCGGTGGGCGGCAGCACGCGATGGTGCAACGCCTTGGCCACCTTGATCATGCCGGCGATGCCGGCGGCGCATTTGGTGTGGCCGATCTGGCTCTTCACCGAACCCAGTGCCGCCTGCCCTGGCAGCGCGCCACCGGCGAGGTATACCTCGGTGAGGGTCTTCAGCTCGGTACGGTCGCCGACCACGGTGCCGGTGCCATGCGCCTCCACCAGGCCAACGTCGGCCGGCAGCACGCCGGCCTGCCAGTAGGTGCGCTCCAGCGCGCGCTTCTGGCCTTCCTTGCGCGGTGCGGTCAGGCCCAGGCCCTTGCCGTCGCTGGAGCCAGCGATGCCGTCGATCACGGCGTAGATGCGGTCGCCGTCGCGCTCGGCGTCGGCCAGGCGCTTGAGTACCACCACGCCCACGCCCTCGCCCAGCGCGATGCCGTCGGCCTCGTTGTCGAAGGAGCGGCAGCGGCCCTTGGCCGACAGCGCCCCCACCGAGGAGAACATCAGGAAGTCGGCGATGCCGTTGTGGAAGTCCGCACCGCCGGCCAGCACCACCTCGCTGCTGCCGGCGCGCAGTTCCTTCACGCCCAGCTCAATCGCGGTCAGCGAGCTGGCGCAGGCGGAGGTCACGGCGTAGTTCACGCCGCCCAGGCCCAGGCGGTTGGCGATGCGGCCGGAGATGACGTTGACCAGCATGCCGGGGAAGGAATCCTCGGTCAGCGAGGGCAGCGCCTCCGCCAGGGCCGGCGGCAGCTCGCCGCAGTACTGCGGGAACAGGTTGCGGAAGGTGTACTGGTTGCCCAGGTCCATGCCGGCCTCGGCGCCGAAGATCACCGAGGTCTTCTCGCGATCGAACCAGCGGTTGTCGTAGCCGGCGTCCTTCAGGGCCTGGCGCGTCACTTCCAGCGACAGCAGCTGCACCGGCTCGATCGCCGCCAGCGAGGCCGGCGGAATGCCGAACTGCAGCGGATCGAACGGCGTATCGGCGATGAAGCCGCCCCACTTGCTGACGCTTTTGTCAGCCGGTGCATCGGCACCGCGGTAGTACTGCGCGACGCTCCAGCGGTCCGCCGGCACCTCGCCGACCAGGTCGCGGCCTTCGAGGATGTTGGTCCAGTAGGTTTCCAGGTCCGGCGAGCCCGGGTAGATGCAGGCCATGCCGACGATGGCGACCGGCTCGGCCTGAGCGGCGCGCGGCAGTGCGGGCGCCTGCACCGTGTCCAGGTACTGCACGGCGCCGCGCGTGACCTGTGCATGCAGCTCCGCGATGGTGGTGACCGCCTGCTTCATGGCAATGACCTGGCCGATCATGTACATGCCTTCGGCTTCCTGCACCGCGACATCCACCGCGGCGAGGCGGCCGTCGATATAGTCCACGCCCTTGGTGGCGATGCGCAGGCGGCCCACGGTGAGGCCTTCCAGCGCCTTCCAGGCGTCCTTGGTGTCGACACCCTCGCCCTGCAGCCGCGCCTTCTCGCGCGCGAACAGGTCCATGAAGCCCGAGGGCAGGCAGCGGATCGCATGACCCGGCGCGGTCTCGACCAGCGCGGTCTCGCCGCCCTCCAGGGCCTTGCGCTGGAAACCTTCCAGCACCGCGCCATGGGTCACCGCCTCGGCGGTGGCGATGTAGGCGGTGCCCATCAGCACGCCGATCTTGGCGCCGCGCGCCGCCAGCGGCGCGGCGATGGCCGCGACCATTGCGCTGGAACGCTCGTCGTGGATGCCGCCGGCAAACAGGATGTGCAGCTTCTCGGGTTGCTCGACCTGCGCTAGCAACGCCAGCGCCTGCTCCCACAGCACGAAGCTGTAGCGTGGCCCGACGTGGCCGCCGCACTCGCGGCCTTCGAACACGAAGTGCGTGGCGCCGTCCTTCAGGAAGATGTCCAGCAGGCCCGGCGAGGGCACGTGCAGGTAGGTGGCGATGCCCATCTCGATGAAGGGCCGCGCCTGGGCCGGCCGGCCACCGGCCAGCAGCAGCACCGGCGGCCGGATCTGCTTCACCAGTTCCAGTTGCGGATCGAGGATCTCCGGCGCGGCAAAGCCCAGCAGGCCGACGCCCCAGGGGCGGTCGCCCACCTGGGCCTTGGTCGCCTCCAGCAGTTCGCGCGAGGGCTGCTCCTTCATCAGGGACAGCGCCAGGAACGGCAGGCCGCCCTGCTCCGCCACGGCCGCCGAGAAGGCCGCCGTGTCGCTGACGCGCGTCATCGGCCCCTGCGCCACCGGGTAGCGCGTGCCGTGCGACTGTGTCCAGGCATTGCCCTCGTCGAGCACGCGCAGGGCCTGCGCCTGGCGCAGCTGCCCGGCAAGGCGCTGGCGCAGGGTCTGCACCAGGGCCTCGATGTTTGGGCATTCATTCAACAGCGGGCGCGACAAGGCCGCGTCCTGGCCCAGTGCCAGCAGCTCGCCGGCCGCCAGCGCCGCCCGCAGTGCCGGCGCGTCCATGGCATCCACCGCGGCGATCTCACGCGGGCTGCGCGCATGCACCTGGTAGCCGGCCGCGGCGCGCACTTCGCTGCCGTCCATCGCCAGCAGTTGCGACTTCAGCTCCGCCGGCAGGCCGCTTTCGGGGAAGCCACCGAGGATGGAATCGATCACCACACCGAAAGCGCCACCGGCCACGGCACCGGCCGCGGTATGCAGGCCGATACCGCCCTGGCACCAGACCGGCAGGCCGGCCGCCTGCGCCAGCGGCACCAGGCGCTGCAGCAGCACGAAGCTGCTCTCGTCGCCCACGCGCCCGCCGGTCTCCTGTCCCTTGGCGATCAGGCCCGCGGCACCGTCCGCCAGCGCCTGCTCCGCTTCCGCCACCGAGCAGACCTGGGCGAGCCGCGGAATACCGCGCCAGCTCCCGGGCAGCGAGGCGATGCCGTCGGTGACCAGGAAGCGCACGCAGGCCGGCAGCGCCAGGCCCTCCGGCACGGTGGTTTCTGCCAGACGCAGTCCGAGGCCCAGGCTGCGGTCAGCGGCGACAGACGCCAGGATGGCTGGCCAGCGGGTCGTATCGCGGCCGAGGTCGATGGCCACGGACACGTGCTGGCGCCACAGGGCGCGAGCCAGCGCAAGGTCGGGCCGCTCCAGCGGCGTGATCGCCAGGATGCCGAAGCGCTGCGGGTCGAATGCGGTGACGGATTTATTATTGGACATGACGGTCGATCCCTGAATCCCTTTGCGGCGGCGCAGCCGCCTCAGTCCTGCGACCAGCGGAAGAAGCCGGCGCCGATCGCGAGGAACACCGCGGTCATCGCCACCAGCGCCAGCAGCGACTGCGCGATGTCGGCCAGGCCCGCGCCGTCGAGCATCACCGCGCGTGCCGCTTCCAGCATGTGTGTCAGCGGGAAGACCTGCGCCGCGGCCTGCACGAAGACGGGCGCGCCATCCAGCGAGAAGAACACGCCGGACAGCACCACCATCGGCCAGGACAGCAGGTTCAACAGGCCGCCGGACAACTCCTCGCTGGAGATGCGCGCAGACACCAGCAGGCTCATGGCGATCATCGACATGGAGCCCAGCGCGGCCACCAGCAGCAGGTTGAGGTAGCTGCCCTCCATGCGCAGGTGCAGGAACAGGTCGGTCGCCACGTACATGCCGGCGGCGATGCCGACGATCAGCAGCAGGCAGGCGATCAGCTGGGCGCTGATGAACTCCACTGCGCGCAAGGGCGTGCCGTTGAGGCGCTTGAGATAACCCGACTTGCGGTAGCGCACGATGACGTGGCCGATGGCGAACAGCGACGAGAACATGATGTTGAGCCCCAGCAGCCCCGGCACCAGCCAGTCGGCATAGCGGGTCGACGCACCGCTGACCGGCTGGACCTGCGCCCCGGCATCGCTGTTCTTCAGGATCGACTGCAGCAGCCGGCTCTTCTCCGAGTCGGTGTTGATCCAGTAGCGCAGCGGCTGCGACGACGCATCCAGCAGCAAGTCGATGCGCTGGCGCTGCAGCTTGATAACCGCCTCCTGCTGGTTGGCCTCGCGATGGAACTGCGTGGCCTCGGTGCCGAAGAAGGCATGCGTCTGCGCCGTCAGCGGCGCATCGCCGAGCACGCCGACCTTGAAGACCGGCGGCGTATTGCCGGAGAACACCACCGCCATGCCCACCACCAGCAGCGGCGCGAACAGCAGGTTCCAGGCCAGCGCGGAGCGGTCACGGACCACCTCGAGCAGCCGCGCCTGGACCATGGCCCATAGACGTTTCATGCGCGCAGCTCCGTACCGGTGAGTTGCAGGAACAGGTCTTCCAGCGTGCGCGGCCGGATCTTGAGCTGCGCCAGCGACAAGCCAGCCGACAGCAGCTTCTGCACCGTGCCGTTGACGTCGGCGCTCATGATCTCGACGCGGTCGGCACGGCGCACCAGCGCCAGTCCCTCGGGTTCACGGCCGTCGATCTCGGCGGCCGGCAGTTCCAGCACGCTGTCGTTGAAGTTGTCCGCCAGCAGTTGCTGTGGCGAGCCACGGGCGATGACGTGGCCGTGATCCATGATCGCGATGTCGTCGCAGAGGAGATACGCCTCCTCCATGTAGTGCGTGGTCAGCACCACGGTCTTGCCACGGGCCTTGATGCCCTGCACCAGTTCCCAGAAATTGCGCCGCGCCTGCGGATCGAGCCCGGTGGTCGGCTCGTCGAGGAAGACGATGTCGGGATCGTTGACCAGGGCGATGGCCAGCAGCATGCGCTGGCGTTGACCACCGGACAGCTTGCGGTGATCGCGGTCCAGGTACTCCTCGAGGCTGCAGGCTGCGATCAACTGCTGCAGCGGCAGCGTTTTCTTGTAGAGCGAGGCGAAGAACTTGAGGTTCTCGCGCACCGTCAGGAAGTCCTGCAGCGCGGTGTACTGGAACTGGATGCCGATGCGCTCGCGATACTCGGAGCCGATCGGCTGGCCACGGAACAGGATCTCGCCCGAGGTCGGACGCACCAGGCCTTCCAGCATTTCGACCGTGGTGCTCTTGCCCGCGCCATTGGGGCCGAGCAGGCCCAGGCATTGGCCTTCCTGCACGTCGAGGCTGACGCCGTCAACGGCCTTGACGCCGGGATAGTGCTTGCGCAGCTCGCGCGCGGAAAGGATCGCAGGCACCGGCTAGCTCCCGGCACCCGCACGGCGCGCTTCTACAAGAGCGACAACCGGAGCGTCATGAAGTGTATGGCGGCGCCAGGAATAAGCACGGATGATCCTGGAATAAGTTCGGCCGGCAGAAGATGCATCCGCGCACGGCAATCCCTTCGACAGCCTGTTCCCGCTTGGGCGGTATCCGTCCATAAAATCGGAGCAAAATCTTCAAGCACATCAAAAACCTCAATCAAGAACCCGCGATCTGTTGTCGCGATGTTCTCCGGACCTCTCCTGGTCGCACCTGCATTCCCACTTTGCCGCGAGTACTTGTCAGCTTGTTTACCGCAAGCATGCGTCGCGCCAATTCTCGCGTGCGAGAAGCATTCTCGCTGTAGGTTTTTGGAGCACGGCGATGTACGGCATGCGGAAGACGATGAGTGGAAATGTTCCGCGTGCTACGCGGGTCTGGAAATTTCCAGCAGAGACTTCAACGCCGCGAGACATACACAACTGCGCGGCGTGATGCGGACACATACGACGAGATGCGCACATCAGTGCCACAAAATGTCAGCGTCGATGTTGTAGTGAGCGAGTCGGCCGACGACTCTTCGCGCATCACATAATAAGGAGTGCCTGGCGACGATCGAATGCGGCGAGTGGTGTTGATCGCCATCAGGGTCTGCACATCGGCACATCCAGCATCATTGCGATGGCGCAGTGCCTGGATGTCACGCGGTGTAGGACAAACCGCGGGCGCTGTCAGGGAAAACCCTGCAGACCTCATCGCAACACTGCGGTGCTGCGCCCAACGAAAATGGGTCTTCGCCGAGTTTCGGGACTAAGCGGCTACCACGCCACGGCGAAGGGCTTTCTTCCGGCTCACACGCTTCTGATCGAAAAATCGTCATGCCGGCGGAAGCCGGCATCCAGTCCTGCCATGAGTAGCCACCGCTCGACTGGATACCAGCCTCCTCCGGTATGACGAATCGAACATTGGCCTGCCCCGGGGGGATGGGCGAAGAACCACAAAAAAAAGAGGCGCAGTCACCCGCGCCTCCTCTCACATCTTTACCGCCTTGACCGATCAGTGCGCCCTGGCGCCCTCGCCCGAGCCCTCGCCCGGGTTGGCCGGGGCTGCCGGCGTCTCGGACTCCGGCTTGGGCTCCGGCAGACGCTCCAGGGCCAGCTTCAGCACGTCCTCGATCCAGCGGACCGGTTCGATGTTGAGCTTGCTCTTCACGTTGTCCGGGATGTCGGCCAGGTCCTTGACGTTTTCCTGCGGGATGATCACGGTCTGGATGCCGCCGCGCTGGGCCGCGAGCATCTTTTCCTTGAGCCCGCCGATGGGCAGCACCTCGCCGCGCAGCGTGATCTCGCCGGTCATGGCGACATCGGCCCGCACCGGGATACCGGTGAGCGCGGACACCAGCGCCGTGCACATGGCGATACCGGCGGAAGGGCCGTCCTTGGGCGTGGCGCCCTCGGGCACGTGCACGTGCAGGTCGTTCTTGGCGTAGAACTCCGGGTCGATACCCAGGACCTTGGCGCGCGAGCGCACCACGGTCAGGGCCGCCTGGATGGACTCCTGCATGACGTTGCCCAGCGAACCAGTCTGCGTCATCTTGCCCTTGCCCGGCGTCAGCGCCGACTCGATGGTCAGCAACTCGCCGCCGACCTCGGTCCAGGCCAGTCCGGTGACCTGGCCGATCTGGTTCTTCTCTTCGGCGCGGCCGTAACGGTACTGCGGGACGCCCAGGAACTTGTCGAGGTTCTTGTCGGTGACCTTGACCTTCTTGTCGGCCGGCTTGAGCAGCAACTGCTTGACGGTCTTGCGGCAGATCTTGCTGACGTGCTGCTCCAGCTTGCGCACGCCGGCTTCACGCGTGTAGGTGCGCACGACGGCGCGCAGCGCGCTGTCGTTGATCTCCAGCTCGCCGTCCTTCAGGCCGTTCTGCTTCATCTGCTTGGGCACGAGGTACTGGCGGGCGATGTTGACCTTCTCGTCCTCCGTGTAGCCCGGCAGGCGGATGACTTCCATGCGGTCCAGCAGCGGACCGGGGATGTTCAGCGTGTTGGCCGTGGCGATGAACATGACGTCGGACAGGTCGAAGTCCACCTCCAGGTAGTGATCCTGGAAGGTCGCGTTCTGCTCCGGGTCCAGCACCTCCAGCAGCGCCGACGACGGGTCGCCGCGGAAGTCCATGCTCATCTTGTCGATTTCGTCGAGCAGGAACAGCGGGTTCTTCACGCCCACCTTCGACAGGTTCTGGACGATCTTGCCCGGCATGGAGCCGATATAGGTGCGGCGGTGACCACGGATTTCCGCCTCGTCACGCACGCCACCCAGGGACATGCGCACGAACTTGCGGTTGACCGACTCGGCGATGCTGCGGCCGAGCGAGGTCTTGCCCACGCCGGGAGGACCGACCAGGCACAGGATCGGGCCCTTGATCTTCTTCACGCGGGACTGGACTGCCAGATACTCGACGATGCGTTCCTTGACCTTCTCCAGGCCATAGTGATCCGCGTCCAGCTTGTCCTGGCAGGCCTTGAGGTCGATGACGGTCTTGCTGCGCCGCTTCCACGGCATCTGCGTCAGCCAGTCGAGGTAGTTGCGCACCACCGTGGCCTCGGCGGACATCGCCGGCATCATCTTCAGCTTGTTGAGCTCGGCGCGGGCCTTGGTCTTGGCCTCCTTGTGCATGCCGGAGCGCTCGACCTTCTGGGTCAGTTCTTCCAGCTCGCTGGGGCCGTCCTCGTTGTCACCCAGTTCCTTCTGGATGGCCTTCATCTGCTCGTTGAGGTAGTACTCGCGCTGGTTCTTCTCCATCTGCTGCTTCACGCGCGAGCGGATCTTCTTCTCGATCTGCAGCACGTCGATCTCGCCTTCCAGCTGCGAGGCCACGTGCTCGAGGCGCGGCTTGGGCTCCTGGATCTCCAGGACCTGCTGCTTGTCCTCCAGCTTGAGGTTCAGGTGCGCGGCGATGGTGTCGGCCAGGCGGCCGGGCGAGTCCATGCTGGCCAGCGACGGCAGCAGCTCGGCCGGGATCTTCTTGTTGAGCTTGGAGTACTGCTCGAACTGGGCCAGGATCGAGCGCGTCATCGCGTCGATCTCCTTGTCGTCGGTGACCGTGCTCGGGTCTTCCGGCAGGGGCTGGCAGTCCGCCACGAGGAACTCGCCGCCGAAATCCAGGCGGGTCACGCGGGCGCGGCGCACACCTTCCACCAGCACTTTCACGGTGCCGTCGGGCAGCTTGAGCATCTGCAGGATGCTGGCCAGGGTGCCGACCTCGTAGAGGTCCTTTTCGGCAGGATCGTCGGTGTCGGCCGTGCGTTGGGCAAGCAGCAGGATGCGCTTGTCGTGCTGCATGGCTGCCGACAGCGCCTTGATGGATTTCTCGCGACCCACGAACAACGGAATCGCCATGTGGGGGAAGACCACCACATCGCGAAGCGGGAGTACGGGTGCGGAACGGTCGGTCAGAGTTTCCACGGATCTTCCTGTTGGGGTTGCCGCATTATGCCGCAACCCTGCTGAAATGCGGCCACTCCCCGAAGAATCAAGAGCGCTGCGCCGCGGTGGTCAAGTGCTTTCTGAAGAAGCAAGTCCTGCGCCCTGATTGGGAAGGAAAATTCACTTAACCAGGAAAGCAGCCTCAGGCGTGCGACCGCGCCGGCCGTCCTCGGCCTCCAGCTCGGCCCAGACCCTCTGCCGCCCCCTGGCCAGCGGCCAGAGGTAGCGGTCTCCTTCGACCGTCACCGGCGGGCCGTCGTTCACATGCCAGATGGTCCGCCGCGGCGGGCGGTCCCATTCGGCCACGAATTCGAAGGCCTCCAGGCGGTCCGGGATACGTGGGTCCATGGCCAGCATCAGGCCCTCGAAGGGCTGGCTGAGCCGCGGCTCGACCGGCCGGGTCTCGGTCACCACCGCCGCCTCGGGCAGTTCGGACCGCCGGTGGCCGCTGCGCAGGGCCCGGTCCAGCGGCCGGTCCGGCGGCAGCCGCGCCAGCAGGGAGCGGGTCAGCAGCGCCGGCCCCTGGGCACCGGTGATGCCATCGGTCTCGCGGCCGGAGAGGTTGCCCATCCAGGCCCCGACCAGCCAGCGGCCGTTGTAGGCCACGGTCCAGGCGTCGCGATAATCGCTGGAAGTCCCGGTCTTCACCGCCGTCTCGGCCGGAAAGCGCAGCAGGCCGCCGTCACCGAACTCCAGCAGCCGTGCCTGGGGGTCGGAGATGATCTCGCTGATGGCGCGCGCGGCCGGGGGCTGGATCAGCGTCCGCAGCGGGCGTGTTGCCGGGTCGTTTTCCAGCAGGGTCAGCGGCTGCCAGCGCCCGCCCCGCGCCAGCGCCGTGTAGGCCTGTACCAACTGGAACAGGGACACCTCGCCGTTGCCCAGGGCGATGCCGTCGCCGTAGAAGTCCGGGTGGCGCGACAGGCCCTCCATGCCCAGCACCCGCAAGCGCTGCAGGAAAGGCTCGCCACCGACGAACTGCAGGGTCTTCAGCGCCGGGATGTTCAGGGAGTTGCCCAGCGCCTCGCGCAGCGTCACGCGGCCGTAGTGCATGCGGCTGTAGTTGCGGTACTCGTGCAGGCCGGCGTTGACGCGCTCGGTCAGGCGGCTGTCGTCCAACACGGTATCGGCACTCCAGCCCTTCTCGATCGCCAGGGCGTAGAGCAGCGGCTTGAGCGTGGAGCCGGGCTGGCGCAAGGCCTGCACCGCATCCACGCCGATCACGTCCGGGTGCTCGTCATCCACCGTGGCGTAGGCGCGCACGCGATTGTCCTGCAGGTCCACCACCAGCAGGGCGCCCTGGCGCACGCCCTGCGAGCGCAGGCCCTGCAGGCGCTGACGCAGGAAGCCCTCGGCGCTAGCCTGCAGCGTGGTGTCCAGGCTGCTGCGCTGCGCGGCAATTGATGGGTGGCGGCGCTGCAGTTCCAGCGCGAAGTGCGCCGCCTGGAGTTCGGGCGGCTGCCGCGCCCAGGCCAGGCGCTGCCCCTGCAAGGCGGCCAGTCGCTCGGGCGACAGCGCACCCTGCTCCGTCAGCCGCTGCGCCAGGCGTGCGATGCCGGCGTCCAGCGCCTCGGGCTGGCGCAGCAGCCGCGAGGGCGCGCGCACCAGTACCGCCAGCGCCAGCATCTCGCGCTCTGACAGCGTTTCCAGGCTGCGGCCGAAGTAGTAGCGCGCCGCCGGCGCCACGCCGCGGCGGTTGGCGCCGTAGGGCACCTGGTTCAGATAGAACTCCAGCAGGTCCGGCTTGGCGAAGCGCGCATCCAGCCGCAGCGCCTCGAAGCCCTCCACCCAGCGCGACCACAGCGTGCGCGGGCGCGGGTTGATCACGCGCAGGGCCTGCTCGGTGATGGTACTGGCGCCACGCAGCGAGCGGCCGGCGCGCAGGTTGGTCCAGGTGGCGGACAGGCGTGCGCGCCAATCCACGCCGTGGTGCTTCCAGAAGCGCCGGTCCTCGGCCTCGACGAAGGCCTGGCGCAGCAGCGGCGGCACCTGCTCCAGCGGCACGCGCTCCTGCAGGTTCCAGCCGCCGTCATAGCGCAGGTTCAGCGGGCGGCCGTCGCGGTCCAGCACCAGGGCCTGCGCCCTGGCGGTGTCATCGGGCTGCGGCTGCAACGTGCGCGGCAGCGAGCGCTGCGACAGCAGGGTGGCCAGCAGCAGCAGCGCCAGCAGTCCCGCGACGACCCGGGCGAGGCGCTTCACTCGACGACCTGCGACTCCCAGCCGTCGTACTGGCCTCCGCAATCGAGGGCTGCCCGGTACAGGGGCAGCGTCACCTCGTCGATGCGCTCGAACGAAGGGATGTCGATACGGTAGACCTGCAGGCCCGGGCGTCCTTCCTCGGTCTCGACGTGAGACCGCACACGGAAGCCCAGGGCCTCCGCCTGCTGCTCGAAGCGCGTCAGGCTGTCCAGCTCGCCGAAGTAGATGAAGTGATCGATCTCGCGCGGCGTGGCAAGGTCGTCGCCGTTGTCCTCCAGCGCTTCCACCGCCAGGCGATTCTGCTCGCGCTCGTTGTCTTCGCCGTCCAGAATTGTCTCCTCGTTCATTCGGTCACCGTCAGGCGCGCCGGCATGCCATTGCCGAACACCTCGGGGCTGTACATCAGCTCGGCATGCGTTTCCGGCGCGGCAAACTCGCCGGTGGCCACCGCCACGCCGATCCAGGCCATGCGGTACTCCCCGGCCCCGATCGAGTCGGCGAAGAAGCGCACCGAGTCGTGTCGCAGCTCGCGGTGGTAGAAGGCGTAGGAGCCGCCGCTGTCCAGCGCCGCATCGTCGCCCGGCACGCCGGCGAGATCCGGGTTGATCGGCTCCAGGCCGCCCGGCACCGGGTCATCCACCGCCACGTAGGTAGCCCAGGACGGCGCGTTGAGCACCAGTTCCACGCGAACCTTGTCGCCGCGCTTCAGCTTCAGCGGCGGCTCCATCGGCACCCAGGTCTTGTCGCGCAGCACGGCATAGCTGCGGCGCGTCTCCAGGCCGGCATTGATCGCCTTGGCGGCAGACTCCTTCTCGACATAGCTCAGCGCCGCCGTGTAGTAGCTGCGACCCTGGCCCTTGGAGCGGATCAGGATCGGCGGCGCGGCACCGGCCTGCTCAGGTGTCACCGGCTTCTGCAGCTGCCCGCCGGCCTCGCGCGTCACGTGCACCTCGCCCAGCTTGGCCTCGCCCAGCAGCACCTGCGCCAGGATGTCGGGCGTCACCGACTCGAAGCGATCGGCGTACTCGATGAAGGCGCGCGTGCAGTAGAGATTTTCCTGCGTGTTGCTCCAGTGGAAGCGATTGCCACGCGCCTGCGTGATGGCGCGGGTCAGCTTCATGGGCAGCTCCTGCATCGCGGCGTCCCAGCCGTAGCGGCCGGTGAAGGCCGACAGCGCGGCGCAGTTGGAGCGCAGCTCGGAGCCGAGCAGCCAGCCATGCCAGCTGGAGTCACCATCTTCGCGCAGCATCAGGCTGCCGGCCGACTCCTGGCCGCGCGACAGCATCAGGTCGCGCGCCTGCTTCATCAGCAGCTCCGTACCCTCGACACGGCTGGCCGCCTGCAGGAACAGCGCCTGGCCGAACAGGCCCATGCGCGGCAGCCAGCTGGCGTAGCGGTCCAGGTCTTCCTTCTTCAGCTTGCCGCGCTGCGCCAGTGCCGCCAGCGCCACGGCGCGCACCTGCGCACGCGTCTCCGGCGCGTCGTAGCCCTCGGCCTTGATGTCTTCCTTGAGCAGCTTGTCGAGGTAGACGTCGAGCTTGTCCCAGACCAGCTTCGGCGGCTCATGGCCCAGGTCCTTCATCCAGCCGAAGGCCAGCGCGGTGTAGGCCGACAGGTAGGGGCTCTGGCGCGAGTTGTCCGGCGTCCAGAAGCCCATGCCACCCTCCTCCGCCTGGAAGCTGGCCGCCTGCTCCAGCGTGGCAGAGGCCAGTTGCTGCGCCTCCGGCCAGTCGCCGACGTTCTTCAGGCGCGGACGCAGCTTGAGGTAATGCGCCGCCATCACCGCCTTGGTCAGGCGCTGCTCCCAGCAGGCATAGGGATACTGGCGGACATAGCCGAAGGCACCGTCGAGATCGCCGAGCACGGTGGGCGCGAACGTGAATTTCAGCTCGCCACGCTCCAGCGTCTCCGGCAGCTTCAGCGGGATGCGCACCTCGGCCTCGCCCTCGAAGTGACCGTAGTCCGCCACCGTGATGTTGGGCTTGCGCGCTAGCACCTTGAGGGTCTGCGCCAGGGCGTCGGAATCCTTGCCCTCGCCCGCCGTCGCGCTGAGGCGGATCTCACCGGCCGCGGTCGCCTGCAGCGGCAGGTAGACCGTGCGCCGCTCGAAGGGCTTGAGCGTGAGGGTCTCGCTCTTCTGGCCCTGCGCCGCGCCCTCGGCCTTGATGCTGAGCGTGAAGCTGCGCTCGCCCTTGCCGCGGTTGAGCAGCGTGAAGCCGGCGTTGAAGCGGTCACCCGCGATCACCTGGTTGGGCAACGCCGGACGCAGCTCGGCATTCTTGTTGACCTTGACCACGGCCTGGCCCAGGCCCATGCGGTCGTCCGGCGTCACCGCCAACGCCAGCACGCGCCAGCCGGTCAGGTTGTCCGGGGCCTGGAAGGTGAAGCTCGCACGGCCGCTGGCGTCCGCCGGCAGTGCCGGGTTCCAGTAGGCCACGTACTTGTCGATGCTGCGCATCGACAAGTCGCTGCCGCCGTCACCGCCGGGATTGGCGCCCTTCTTCTCGAACTTCTGCCGCCCGACCAGGCGCGTCAGCAGGCCGAAATTGCCGACGTCCAGCGAATCAAGGCGCGTAAAGCCCTTGAGCGGATCGAAATAATCCTTGCCGTCCTTGATCAGGTCGAACACCGCCTCGTCCAGCACCGCCACCGCGTACTCGATGCGGTCGCCGGGCTTGCCGTGGCGTGGCTTGGCCTGCAGCTCCACCTTGACGCTCTCGCGCGGGCGCAGTTCCTCACGCTGCGGCTTCACCGTCACCGTCATCTCGCGCGTGGGGTCGTTGACGCGCAGTTCGAGGTAGCCCATGCGGAAGCTGGGCTTGCCCAGGTCCACGCCGTCCTTCACCGGCTGTTCCACGCGCGGCGACATCACCACCACCGAGACGTAGGCGCCGGGGAAGTACTCCGGCTTGACCGGGATGCGGATCTCCGGCGTGGAGCCGGAGAGCTTCTGCACCCAGCGGTCCAGCACGCCGTAGCGCTCCACCGTCACCAGCGCGCGGGCGCCGGGGTACGGGTTCTTCACCATCAGCTTGGCGGTCTCGCCGTCCTTGTATTCGTGGCGGTCGGCGCGCAGTTCCAGGCTGTAGTCCGGGGTGTCTTCCCACAGCACCTCGTCGGCGCCCTGGGCGTAGATCCAGGTGGAGGACTCGTGCAGGCGGTTCTGCGTGTCGCGCGTCATCACGGTCACGCGGAACTCGCCGCTGGCATCGGGGGTGAACTCGCAGGGCATGCCCTCGGTACCCGAGCGGCCCTTGCAGGTCGATACGCGCTGCCACTTCTGCACATAGCGCGTGATGTAGGCGTTGCCCGCGCCCTTGACGCGCGCGGCATGGGTTTGCTGGCGGTCGATCTTGACGTAGTAGGGCTGGCCCTTGACCGGCTTGCCGGCGGTGTCCACCACCATGGCATCGACGCTGGCAGGCTTGCCCTGGGTCAGCATCCAGCCGCTCCAGCGCACGCCGGCGTAGCGGTCACGCCCGTAGTACGGCACGGAGGCCTGCGCGCCGATACCCTTGCCGCGGTCGTCCTGCACCGTGGCGTCGAACAGCAGGCGGCCGTAAGGCGTCTCGATCTGCGGCAGCTTCAGCTTCTGGGCGAATTGCCCCTGCCCGTCCAGCCGCGTCTCAGTATCCAGCAGTGGTTCGGCGGCACGCGCCTCGTAGCTGCTGAACTGGAACTCCGCGGCAGCCGGATCCTTGGAGCTGAAGGACGAGGCGTCCACGCGCACCACCAGGCGTGCCGGGGCGTTGGCGAAGGCGCCGCCGCCATGCAGGCGCGCCGTGGCCGCAGCCTCGATCTCATCGCCAGGCCTGGCTTCATGCGCACGCAACTCCGCGCCGACGCGGAACGGTGCCGGCGTGAAGTCGCTGACCAGCACGCGCAGCGGTTCCAGCGGCTCGTCCTTGGCGAAGGACGGCGTCAGCTCGAAGCGATACCAGCCGACCGCCGCGCGTTCGGCCAGTTTCAGGTCGCCGGACAACGCGCCGAACTCCGACAGCGCCAGCTTCTCCTGCTCCAGCACGACATTGCCGGTGGGGTCGTAGACCTTCAGCTTGTAATCGGACTTCGGTGCCGGTGCCAGCGAGCGGCCGGCCTCGTCACGCACGTAGAGCTTGTACTGCACGGTCTCGCCGGCACGGTAGACACCCTGCGCCGTGGTACCCCAGGCGCGCAGGTGCCCGTGCTTGGGCCGCCGCCATTCGGAGAACTGGTTGCGCGAGGCACGGTAGACGTCCACCTGGAATTCGTATTCCAGGGGCAGCAGGGCCAGGTCCTGGTCTTTGGCGACATGCACCATCAGGGACTTCTCGGGACGCCAGCCCGCGTGTTCCAGCTTGGGGTCAAGCTCCGCCGAGCCCGGCAACTCGGCCAGGCCATCGCTGTCGGTCATCGCCTCGGCCTTGATCTCGCCGCCGAATCCCAGCATCACGCGGACCTTGGCCTTGGACACCGGCTTGCCGCTGGCCATGTCGGTGACCCAGACCAGCAGGTTGGAGTGGCCCAGCTTGGCATGCACCTGCCAAGGCGTGACCTCCGCGAAGAAGCGCTGCGGTTGCGACGAGGTGGAAGGCGTGGTGGTCAGGCTGCCGCTGACCGCGCCGGACTTGCCGCCGACCATGCCGCGCACGTCCAGCGGCATCGCGAAGGCGATGTTGCGCACCGCCGCCACCGGCACGCGGTGCGTCTGGTCCTTCTGCAGGCCGTCGGCGGTGAGCCGGTCGAAACGGGTGTCGATACCGGACAGGTTGGTGACGACCGCCGGCACCTCCGAATCCAGGCCGGATTCGATCACCGCGCGCTCGTGCTCGAACACCAGCTTCGGCGTGCGGTCACCGGTGTCGAAGGCGAAATTGCTGGCACCCAGCTCGCGGCCGAAAACGTCGCGCAGGCCGGCAGCGAGGCTGCCCCGGTACGGGGTGCCGCCGATGAAGTTGAAGGGCAGCGGGATGGTGTAACTGGCACCACGCGAATGGCTGCCGATGCTGCCGCTGTTGTCACCACTGTTGGCCCAGGGGTCGTATTCCTTCTTGAAGGCCTTGCGCGGATCGGGCTCCAGGCTCAAACGGCCCTTCATCTCCGACGTGCGCACCGGCGCACTGAAGGACAGCACCGCGCCGCCCAGCGGATCGCAGGTCTGGCCCTTGCCGACCAGGCCCCACTCCGGCTGCACGCCGGGCGCCGCATTGCGCAGGCAGCTGACGCCCCGCAGACGCAGCGCCGGGAAGGTATGCAGCGCCTCGATCTCGCGATCCTCGATGCCGGTGGCGGTGCCGAAGGCAGATTCCAGGCCGGGCGACAGCCAGACGCGCTGCGCGCTATCCAGCGGCAGCGGCTTGGACGGGCGCAGCAGCCACTGCTCGCGCGCCTCGCCCTGCGGGGTCCAGAACGGCATGTCACGGTCGTCCGGATCGGCCTGGGCCTGCAGCGCCACGCTGCCGAGCCGGAAGGCCGCGGCGATGGAAGCGGCGGTGACCGGCTGGCTGAAGCGGGCGTAGATCACCGGCTGGCCGGGGCCGTCCCAGTCGGAAACGCGGCTGTAGCGCAGGATCGGGCGCTCGGTGGTGAAGCGGACGGTCTGGCCGCGCTCCAGCTTCTCGCCCTGCTCGGTGACGAACTCAGGGCGGATGTCGATCTCGTAGCGCGAGGCCAGGCGCAGCTTTTCCCCGGAGGGGATGTTGCAGGCCAGGGTCGCGGGGTCCAGCCAGCGCCAGTCGCAGCGGATCGCCGGGCTGATCGTCACCGGCACCTCGGAGGCCTCGCGCTCCATGCGGCCCAGCGGCACTACGGCGCGGTCGAAGGCGATGACGACCTGGCGGGTGTCCTGCACGTCGTCGCCCGAGGGCGTGACGCGCAGGACACTCAGGGATTCAGCCTGCGCAGCGAAGCTCGCCGCCAGCAGGAGGCTAGCGAACAGCGACTTTGATGAGCGCATGGGTCACGATTCCCTGGCTGTCGCCGTAGAGGTGGATTTCCTGGTAGCCGGGCAGCCCGGTCCAGACCAGTTCGCGCTTGCCCGCCTGCTGCGGCTTGCCCTCGGGCAGGCCCAGGGCCGCCAGGGTCTCGGCCTGTAGCGGGTAGCCGGAATCGCCGAAGTCCGCGGTGAACCAGCTGGCCTTGCCGTCGATATAGAGCACGGCGGCGCGGGCGTCGGGGTAGCGGCAGCGGCGGCTGTGGAGGGAGTCCTCGCAGTCCTGGGGGTTGCCCAGCTTCTGGGCGACCTCCGGCTCGCTGCGGCCGGCCAGTTCCGGCACGCGCAGGATCACTCCCGGCGCCTCGGGCAGCTGCTGCGCTTCCGGGGTCTCGAAGGCGGCCTCGTAGTCGTAGTCGTCCTTCTGCCATTGCCAGGCACCGAAGCCGGCACCGGCCACGGCGACCACCCCCAGCAGTATCCATGCTGCCTTCTTCATCGATGCCCTCCTTTGCTACCCCGAATGCTATGGGATAATGCCCCCCTTCGGTTAACCCCCTACGTGGCCTCCGTCACTTTTTCATGCACCTCGCGCTGCTCCTCGCCACGCTCGCTGCGCTGCTCGCCGGTCCGCTGATCTACGCGGTGGCCCATAAGCGCCCGTCGCTGCTGGCCTTCCTCGACGGCTTCGTGCTGGTCAGCATCGCCGGCCTGGTGCTGCTGGACGTGGTGCCCGGAGCCGTGGTCGACGGCGGCCCCTGGAGCGCGGCCTTCCTGCTGCTGGGCCTGCTCGGCCCGACGATCTTCGAGCACCTGCTGAGCCGCGCGCGCCGCGGGGCGCATATCGCCGCCCTGGCACTGGCGATCCTGGGACTGGTGCTGCACAGCATGGCCGATGGCGCCGCGCTGTCGCCGCTGGGCGAGGAAGCCCTGCATCGCCATGAAGCCCTGGCACTGGCAGTGGCGATCCACAGCATCCCGGTGGGCCTGGTGGTCTGGTGGCTGATGGCACCGGTGTTCGGCCCCCTGCTGCCCTCGCTGGCCATCGGCGCGATGTGCCTGGGCACCATCGCCGGCTACCGCTGGGGCATCGAGCTCAATGCCGTCATGGGCCTGCAGGCCAGCGCCTGGTTCCAGGCCCTGGTCGCCGGCTCGATCCTGCACGTGGTCTTCGGCCGCCCGCACCTGGACGACCACGCCGCCGAGCAGGCCAGCCGCCCGCCTTACGAGGGCCTGGGCAACCTGGTGGCGATCGGCGCGCTGCTGCTGATCGGCGGCGCCCATGCCCACGCGCACGAGGCGGGGCACTCCGGCTTCGACGAACGCTTCCTGGCACTGGCGCTGCAATCGGCCCCGGCCCTGCTGCTGGCCTACCTGATCGGCGGCTTCGTCTCCGGCGAACTGCCGGAACGCTGGCTGCGCTGGCTCTCCCGCGGCGGTCCCGGGGCGCAGGCCCTGCGCGGCACCGCCCTGGGCCTGCCGCTGCCGATCTGCTCCTGCGGCGTGCTGCCGCTGTACCAGTCGCTGATCCAGCGCGGCGTGCCGGTGGCCGCGGCCACGGCCTTCCTGATCGCCACGCCGGAAGTCGGCCTCACCGCCCTGTTCGTCTCGCTGCCGCTGCTGGGCTGGGAAGCGACCCTGATGCGCGTGGCCTGTGCGGCGCTGCTGGCGGGCTTCATCGGCTACACGCTGGCGCGCCTGCTGCGCAGCCCGGTGGCCCCGGAACCCCCTCCCGCCTGCTGCGGCTGCGGCAGCACGCCAGCGCCGCCCCCTGCTCCCGAGCCCCGGCTGAAGCGGGCCCTGCGCAGCGGCTTCGTAAACCTGGTGGACGACACCGCCGCCTGGATCGTCGCCGGTATCGCGCTGGCGGCCTTCGCCTTGCCCTATGCCGAGGGCGTGCTCTGGTCCGACCTGCCGGATGGCGTCGAGGTGCTGGTGTTCGCCTTGCTGGGCCTGCCGATGTATGTCTGCTCCGCCGCCGCCACGCCGCTGGTGGCGGTGCTGATCGCCGCCGGCGTCTCGCCCGGCGCGGGCATCGCCTTCCTGCTGACCGGCCCGGCCACCAATGTCGCCACCTTCGGCGTGCTGGCGAAGATCCACGGCCGCCGCCATGCGCTGGCCTTCGCCGTGATCACCGCGGTAGGCGCGGTGACCATCGGCCTGGTGGTGAACCTGTTCGCCCCGCCGATGCAGGCCGCGATTCCCGCCCTCCACGATCACGGCGGCAGCCTGCTGCAGCAGGCCTGCCTGGTGCTGCTGGCCCTGCTCTACGGCGCCTCGCTGCTGCGCCGTGGCGGCCGCGGCTGGATGTCCGATATCTTCGAACCCTCCCGCACATGAGCGCCGCCCCCACCAAAGCCCCGTTCGGCGAACACACGCCCTTGATGCAGCAGTTCTTCGGCATCAAGTCGCAGTACCCGGACACGCTCGTATTTCTGCGCATGGGCGATTTCTACGAGCTGTTCTACGACGACGCCCGCAAGGCGGCGCGGCTGCTCAACATCACGTTGACACAGCGCGGCGAGTCCGGCGGGGCACCGGTGATCATGGCCGGCGTGCCGCACCACGCGGTGGAGCAATACCTGGCACGGCTGATCAAGGCCGGCGAGTCGGCAGTGATTGCGGAGCAGGTCGGCGAAGTCGGCGCAGAGAAGGGCCCGGTGCGCCGTGAAGTGGTGCGCGTGGTGACCCCCGGCACCGCCACCGACGAGGCGCTGCTCGATGCGCGCACGCAAACCCTGCTGGCCTCGGTGGCGGAAACCAAGGACGGCTTCGGCCTGGCCTGGCTGGAGCTCTCCACCGGCCGCTTCTCCGTATTGCAGGCGGCCCGGCGCGGCGACCTGCTGTCCGAGCTGCAGCGCCTGCGCCCCAGCGAGCTGCTGGCGGCCGACGGCGGCGGCTCGGACTGGGGCGGCTTCCCGGCACGGATGCGTCCGGTCTGGCACTTCGACACCGCCTCTGCCTACCGTCTGCTGACGGCGCAGTTCTCGACGCGCGACCTGCGCGGCTACGGCTGCGAGGAGCTGCCTGCCGCCATCGCCGCGGCCGGCGCGCTGCTGCAGTACGTGCAGGAAACACAGAAAGCCGCCCTGCCCCACGTCACCGGCCTGCGCACGGAGACCGCCGGCGAGGCGCTGATCCTCGACGCCACCTCGCGGCGCAACCTGGAGATCGACCGCTCGCTCTCCGGCCAGCACGACTACACCCTGTTGAGCGTGCTGGACAGCTGCGTGACCCCGATGGGCGCGCGCGCGCTGCACCGCTGGCTCACCCGCCCCCTGCGCGACCATTCGCAGTTGGAGTCGCGCTACGAGGCCGTGGCCAGCCTGCTGCACCAATCCGCCGACCGCGGCCTGCGCGATTCCCTGCGCGACATCGTCGACATCGAGCGCATCCTGGCGCGCATCGCCCTGCGCTCGGCACGCCCGCGCGACCTGCTGGGTCTGTCCAACAGCCTGCAGGCGCTGCCCACCGTGGTCGCCGCGGTGCAGGCCCTGGAGGCGCCCCTGGTGGGCGCCCTGCGCCAGGAACTGGGCGACCATGCCGACAGCGCCGCGCTGCTGGCCTCGGCGCTGTCCGACACGCCGCCGCTGCTGGCGCGCGACGGCGGCGTGTTCCGCAGCGGCCATGACGAAACCCTGGATCATCTGCGGCAACTGTCGGAAAACGCCGACGGCTTCCTGGTGGACCTGGAGCAGCGCGAGCGCGCCCGCACCGGCATCGATGCCCTGAAGGTCGGCTACAACCGCGTCCACGGCTACTACATCGAGGTCGGCAAGACCCACGCGGCGAAGATTCCCGCCGACTACACGCGCCGCCAGACGCTGACCAACTACGAGCGCTACATCACCGACGAGCTGAAGAAGTTCGAGGACCAGGTGCTGTCGGCCCGCGACCGCGCGCTGGCGCGCGAGAAGGAACTCTACGACGCGCTGCTGGAACAGATGGCACAGCGCCTGCGGCCGCTGCAGCAGGCGGCACAGGCCCTGGCGGAACTGGACGTGCTGGCCTGCTACGCCGAGCGAGCGCGCGCGCTGAACCTGAGCCGGCCGCAGTTGCTGGACACGCCCTGCCTGGAAATCCGCGGCGGGCGTCACCCGGTGGTGGAGCAGACCCTGCGCGAGCCCTTCGTGCCCAACGACCTGCTGCTGGACGACAACCGCCGCCTGCTGGTGATCACCGGCCCCAACATGGGCGGCAAGTCCACCTACATGCGCCAGACGGCGCTGATCGTGCTGCTGGCACATGCCGGCTGCTACGTGCCGGCGGAATCGGCACGCCTGGGGCCGATCGATCGCATCTTCACGCGCATCGGCGCGGCCGACGACCTGGCCTCCGGCCAGTCGACCTTCATGGTGGAGATGAGCGAGACCGCCAACATCCTGCACAACGCCAGCGAGCAGAGCCTGGTGTTGATGGACGAGATCGGCCGCGGTACCTCGACCTATGACGGACTGTCGCTGGCGCGCGCTGTGGCCGAACACCTGGCGGTCAAGCTGCGCTCGTTCACGCTGTTCGCCACCCATTACTTCGAGCTGACCGCGCTGGCGGACGAACTGCCGGGCGTAGCCAATGCCCACCTCGACGCGGCGGAGTACGCCTCCGAGGCCGGCGAGCGCCTGGTGTTCCTGCACCAGGTCAAGGAAGGCCCCGCCAATCGCAGCTATGGCCTGCAGGTGGCGCAGCTGGCCGGCGTGCCGGCCCCGGTGATCCGCAGCGCCCGCACGTACCTGCTGGAACTGGAAGGCCGCGAGCCGCCGCCCTCGGCCAAGGCGGCGGTCGCCTCCGCACCGCAGATGTCGCTGTTTGCGCCTTCGGAGTCGGACAGCGACCGCCTGCTGGACCAGATGGACCCGGACGCGATGTCACCGCGCGAGGCGCTGGAGCAGCTTTACCGGCTCAAGGCCCTGCGCGGGAAGAAGTGATCACAGGATTTTCCGCGATAGCGGAGTAGGAGCGGCTGTTAGCCGCGAGCGGAGCTCATCATGATGGCCCCCACTCGCGGCTGACAGCCGCTCCTGCAAAAGACGCTAGCGCTGGATCTTGCCGAGCGATGCCGGCTGCGACTTGGCCTGGGCCGCATCAGAAGACGGCGCGGCCGCCGCTGGCGCCCGGGCCTGAGCCGCCTTCGGCTTGCCGAAGATCGCAAAGCCCAGCCATAGCAGCAGTGCCAGCGCCGCGCCGCCGAAGCCGGCATAACCCATGGTCTGGAAGTGCTGCACCACGTCCCGGCGCTGCCCGACCCAGTCGCGATCCAGGCCGTCGCCCAGGTCGGTGGTCAGCATCAGCAGGCCTTGTGCGATCTGCTGGGAATTGAACAGGCATTTCATGTCGCCGAAGCTCGGATCCGGGCTGGCCAGCGTCTTGGGCCAGGCGGTCTCCAGGCAGAACTCACGGCTCACCTCGTGATCGCTCGCCAGCGGCAGGGACACCCAGTAGCCGGACAACTGGGCTTCCGAGGCAGACAGGCCGAGCTTGGCCGGATCACGGCTGTCGGCCGCACTGATCCAGCCACGATTGATGATCACGAATTCGCCCGCCTCGCTGGCATCGCCCTCGCCAGGGGTGTACGACAGCGCCAGCCACAGGTCGTAGCCGTCCCGGTCTCCCGCCAGGCGGCGCGGCACCAGCAGTTGCTGGTCCACCACGAGCTTGCCGGAGACGTTGCCGAGATCGACCTCGCCGTCGGAGGCCGTGGTGTTGCTGGTCAGGACCAGGGGGGTGCGGCCCTCGGCCGCTTCGTACAGGGCCAGGTCGGCGGCGGATGCCGCGGCCAGCTTCTGTTGCTGTAGCCCATACCACGATGCGCCCGCGGCCACGCCCAAAGCCACCACGCCCAAGGCCACCACGCGCAAGCCATGACTGACTGCCATCTCGTCTCCTCCCGAATATTCCGCGCGCTCGGACGGCGCGCTAGCTGCCTTTATGCCCCGGAACCGGGGGGCTGGGCAATACCCGTCCGGAGGAACGGGCATTCAGTCCGCTACAGCAGCCCCTGGGAGGGGCCCTAGAGCCCGGCGCTGCGCAGGGCCAAGCGCACGGCGATCCAGACCACCCCGATGAAGGCCAGGGTCATGCCCAGGCCCACGGCGATGAAATGCAGGGGCTTGCCCTTGGTGAAGTCGCGCTCCCGGTTCTTCGAGCTCTGCACGCCGAAGAACGAGGCGGCGACGCTGACGATGGTCTGCCAGAGGCTGGGCGGTTTGCCGTCGGGCGGCCTGGAATCCGGGGCGGGGCTCATGTCAGTAGTCGCGCAGGATCTTGAGGCTGGCCTGGTAGTCGGTACGCGACTTGGCCTGCAGGTCCTCCGCCAGCACCTTCTCCAGCTTGCCGCCGATCAGCGGGATGCCGCAGGAGACGTTCCAGACCAGGTGGTTGGCGCAGCCCTGCCCCGCCGACTTGAGCTGCATCTCGGTGAAGACCTTCACCGGGGCGCCCTTGATCTCGGTGTCGATGCGGCCGGTCCGCTTCTCGATGTCCCAGGCGTCCTGCTGCACCACCGAGACCGACTCGCCGATGAACTTCTTGGCGAAATCCGGCAGCGGCGCGTCGGACTTCATGCTGAAGCGGCACTTGATGCGGAAGCGCTTGTCGGTCTTCTCGTACTCGAGGACCTCCACGTCCCAGGCTCCCGAGTCGCGGTACTTGCGCTCGAAGTAGCTGCGGTCCGTGTACATCTGCAGCACCGTTTCGATCGGCTTGTCGTAATCGAGCTTTTCGTCGTACTTCATCCCATCCCATCCCTGGCCGCTTTGCGCGGCTCGTTATCGTGACACTGAATCGAGAAAGGCCGCCGGGTATCGCCCGGCGGCCTTTCCTGTCGCTATTGCAGCTTGTGGCTTACTTCGTCGTCATCTTCTGCACGGAGGCCGCGCTGAAGTAGTCGGTGTTGAAGCTGGCCGTCGCGTCGATCGGCTTGTCTTCGTTCCAGGCAGCGGTGATGAAGTAACGGCCCGAGGTGAAGTGATAGATCACTTCCGGCACCGTGGTCGCCGCCAGCAGGTTGGACGCATTGATGATGTGGCCTTCCTGGAACTGGTAGAGCTGGTCACGGTTGTCGTAGTCGTCCACGGCAGCGATGGTCCAGCCGTCCTCGTCGAGGTAGAAGCGACGCTTCTTGAAGGTGTGGCTGGTGCCCGGCTTGATGTCGGCTTCGACCACCCAGACGCGGTGCAGCTCATAGCGCGGCAGGTCCTGGTTCAGGTGCTTCGGCTTGGCCAGGTCCTTGTACTTGGTGCCCTTGCCGGCGATCTTGTTGGAGTTGTACGGGATGTACATTTCCTTCTTGCCGATGAGCTTCCAGTTGTAGCGTTCCAGGGCGCCGTTAAACATGTCGACCTGGTCGTAGAACTGGTGACCGTCGGTGCCTTCGTACGGGTTGTCGCAGCAAACCGTCGGGGCGCGACGGATGCGCTTCAGACCGGGCGAATAGAGCCAGGCGGCGCGGCCTTCGGCACCGGTGCCCATCTTCTCGTGCACCAGGATGAAGGTACCGGCCAGGCGCGGCGGAGCCACGGTCTTGGACAGGTACTTCAGGAACTCGCCCTGGCCGGGCTTGAGCTCGGTCGGGTTCTTCAGCGAGGCGTAGCCGAAGGTCACGTCCTCGACGATCTTGGTCAGCTGGAACTGGCCGTTCGGCTGCACGATCATCTGGTTGTTGTAGCGGGTGACCGACTCACCACGCCACTTCAGCTTGTGGTTCCAGATCGGCTCGGCGCCGGACTTCGGAATCGGGAACGGGAAGCCCAGCTTGCAGCCGTTGAGGATTTCCGTGTTGACCAGTTCGCAGGTCGTGGCGTTGGCCTTGGTGGCGGCGTAGATTTCTTCCGGCCAGCCGATCTTGCGCACCGACGGGTAGACGTTCAGCTTGTAGCTGTCGTAGCTCGACAGCAGCTTCTTGTGACCCTCGGTCAGCTTGGCGCTGTACTGCGCCATGTTGGCCTTGGTGATCGTGAACAGCGGCTTCTGGGCGTCCACGTCCGGATCGTTCGGCCACTCGCCCTTCAGGGCGCCGGTGCGGGCACGCGGGGTCCACTCCGGGATGGTCTTGTCGGCGTTGCCGGCCTTTTCAGCGCCGACGGGCGTCAGCTCGGTGCCGAGCTTGCCCGCTTCTGCAGCAGGAACCTTGGCACCCGCCTGCACCGTCAGGCACAGGGCGGCGACGCCAAGGACTGAAGCTAGGGTTTTCTTCATCGGGAACATCTCCTCGTCTGGTTATTTCGGATGGCTGCCGCTGGCGGAGAAATTTGACCCAAGGGCACCGAGTGCTGGGGATGCTAGCGCAAATCCCCAGGGGCGCCAACACGCGCCAGCAAATTTCCACCGAACTTTCATCGCACTGCAACAGGGGCTGAATGCCCCCTGAATGGCAGCACCCCTAGCGGGCTCCGGGCCTACCGGGTGGCCCGCTTCTGCACGGTAGCCGCGCTGAAGTAGTCCGGCCGGTAGTCCTGGGTGAAGTCGTAGGGCTTGTCTTCGTTGAACAGGGTGGTGATGAAATAGCGGCCCGAATTGAAGTGGTAGATCACTTCCGGCGCCGCCGAGGTGGCCATGATGTTGTAGCCAAAGCCGATATGGCCCTCCTGGAACTGCACCATCTGCCCGCGATTGTCGTAGTTGTCGACCATGGCGATGGCCCAGCCGTCCTCGTCCAGGTAGAAGCGGCGCTTCTTGAAGGCGTGGGTCTCGCCGGGACGCAGTTCGGCCTCCACCACCCAGACGCGATGCAGCTCGTAGCGCGCCAGGTCCTGGTTCAGGTGCCGGGGCCGCGCCAGGTCGGCGAAGCGGGTCTTGGGGCTGATCAGGCGGTAGGGATCGTAGGGCAGGAGCATCTCGCGCTTGCCCAGCAGCTTCCAGTTGTAGCGCTCCAGCACGCCGTTGTACATGTCCACCTGGTCGTAGAACTGGTTGCCGTCGGTGCCCTCGGCCGGGTTGTCGCAGCAGACCGTGGGAGCGCGGCGCACTCGCTTCAGCGTAGGGGTGTAGAGCCAGGCGGCCCGGCCCTCGCTGCCGGTGCCGACCTTGTCGTGTACCAGGATCGTGGTGCCCGACAGGCGCGGCGGCGCGATGGTGCGTGCCATGTAGTGCAGGTAGTCGCTCTGCCCGCCCTCCAGCGTCACCGGCTTCTTAATGGAGGCATAGACGAAGCGCACGTCCTCGATGATCTTGGTCAGCTGGTACTGGCCATTGGGCTGCACGATCATCTGGTTGTTGTAGCGGGTCACCGACTCGCCGCGCCACTTCAGCTTGTGGTTCCAGACCGCCTCGGCGCCCGACTTGGGGATGGGGAACGGGAACCCGAGGCGGCAGCCGTACAGATCGTCGCTGCCGCGCAGCTCGCAGCGGACGGCGTTCTCGCGGGTGGCGGCATAGATCGGCTCGGGCCAGGCCGACTGGCGGTGCGAGGGATAGACCAGCATCTTGTAGCTGTCATGCGCCGTCAGCAGCTTCTTGTGGCCTTCCGACAGCCGTGGCGCGTACTGCGCCATGTTGGCCCGCGTGATGGTGAACAGCGGCTTGTCCGACTCCACCGCCGGGTCGGTATAAAACTCGCCGGCCAGGGAGCCACGCTGCTTGCCCGGCACCCAGGCCGGGATGCTGCCGTCCGGGTTGCCGGCTTTTTCGGCACCTACCGGGGTCAGGCTGGCGCCCAGCTGGGCAGCCTCCTTCTCGGTGACGCGGGCAGCCGCGGGGAGTGCGGCCAGCAACAGGACAGACATCGCCAGGGAGGCGAGCATCGGCTTCATGGTGAATCCCACTGCGGCGCGGGGGGCTGCCGCTCGAACAGGGCCGGGATGCTAGCCCAGCGCAACCCCCGGCGCCATCGTCCGCCCCGCCGCCTCAGGGCTCCCCGAGGTACTTCAGCAGCATGTCGCGGGCATTGAGTTCGCCGTGCAGCGTGGCCAGCATGATGAACACCCCCGCCAGGCGGCGGTGCAGGAAGACGATCTCCCGCGGCGGCACCTTGAAGTGCACCGACAGGGCATTGGAAGCCGCCATGCGCCCGGCCCGCATCGGCAGGTCGCTGGCACCCCACAGGTACTCGCCCTTGTCGTTCTTCAGCCGTTCCGGCATGTGCGCGGCATCGCCGAAGGGCTCCACGATGGTTTCGCAGAGCTGCACGAAGGTATCCAGCACGGGCTTGGGGAAACCGGCCTTCATCAGGCCGATGTCGACGCCGCCACGCAGGATGGCCTCGCGGTCACGCTCGATGGCGCCGCGGACGATGTCGGCATAGCTTTCCACGAAGCCCCGCCCGAACACGCGGGTGGCGCCGAAGTCGAGCAGCACGATACGGTCCTGGCCGTCGTCCCCGGGACGGATGCGGTAGTTCCCGAAGTGCGGGTCCGACTGCACCATGTGCCAGCGGAAGAACTCCTTCAGGAACACCTCGACGAAGGCCGCCGACAGGGCGTTGCGTCGTGCCTGCGGCAGGCGCTGCACGGCCGCGTCGCGCACGTGGTTGCCATGCTCGAAGCTGGTGGTCAGCACGCGGTCGCTGGAATACTCCCCGAACACGCGCGGCACCACGAAACGCGGATCGTCGCGCAGCTTCTCGCCGAAGGTCTGGGTGAAATGGCGCTCGGTTTCGTAGTCCACCTCGCGGTGGAGCATCTCGCGCACCTCGTTGAACACCGGCTCCAGGTCCAGGCCCTTGGGCGCTAGGCGCGTCATCATCAGCAGGCGCGACAGCGTGCGGATGTCGCTCTCGATGGCATCGGCCACGCCCGGGTACTGGATCTTGATCACCAGCTCCTGGCCGTCGCGCTTGCGCCGGGCGCGGTGGGCCTGGCCCAGCGAGGCGGCGGCCAGCGGCTTCTCGTCCACTTCCAGCTCGCGCAGGCGGTCGCGGCCAATGCCGCGTTCCAGCACCGGCAGTACCACGTGCCAGGCCACCGGCGGCGTATCGTCCTGCAGGCTCGACAGCACCTCCACCGCCTCTTCCGGCAGGAAGTACTGGCCGTAGAGCGACATCATCTGTCCGGCCTTCATGACCGAGCCCTTGAGTCGGCCCAGTTCGTCGGCGAGCACCTCGGCCTGGCGCTTGTAGAAATCCCGGTCGGCATGGCCGCGCGCGGACTCGTCACGGAACATGTTGGCGATGGAGTGCGCCACGATCTTGCTGCCCGCGCCCAGGCCCAGCATCGTCATCGCGATGTTGCGCTCCAGCGGCCGGGTTTTCAGCGAGGAAATGCTACCCTTCCCGCCCTTCCTGTCTTCAGTCATCGAGAGTCCACGGATGAAGTCCTTGAGCGATATTCTATTGGCACCGGAGAAGAAAGACGCGGCCGTCTCCGACCTCGCCCGACTGCTCGAAGGCGCCCTGGCCAACCGCGGCGGCCTGACCGGCATGGCGCTCAAGACCGGCCTGGCCATGCTCAAGTCCGGCAAGCCCGACGTCCTGGAGCGCGGCGCCACCCGCATGCTGCCGGAATTCGCCGCCCAGTTGCAGCCCCTGTTCGAACGCTTCCAGAAGGAAGGCGGCACCGACTTCGCCGGCTTCCTCAAGAAGAACGGCACCGAGGCGGCCACGGTCCTGGCCCGGACCATCGACCAACTGATGGCCACCAGCCAGAACGCCACCGCCAAGTCGCTCTACACCAAGTTCCGCGGCGGCGCCGACAAGGACATCGCCGCGATGGTGCCGGAGGTCGGCCGGCTGGTCCAGAAGTACCTGGCTTGATGGGGGCCTGATCAGGGCCTGATCGGGGGCCTCGCCGGGACTGGCCCGGCAGGGCCTCTTGCCTGCCGTGGCAGTGGGCGCCAGGCCATTCAAGCCTTGATGCCTGCATCCACCGTCGCCTGGTCAATGCCGTCATACCGGCGAAAGCCGGCATGACAGGTTTCGTTTCCCTCTTGAACCTGCCCCGCCCTAACGCCCGTAGCGCGCCTTGACCGTGGCCGGCAGGAACTCGGAATCCTTCATCGCCTCGCCGTACTTCGGTGGCGGATCGTTGTCGTTGAGGCGGTTGGCGAAGTAGCGCCCGTCCTTGAGGTCGTAGGTGAAGACCGGCGCGGTGTTGGCGAACTGCGCATCGTAGAAGGCCAGCAGGTGGCCCTCCTGGAACCGCCAGGGGCGTCCCTCGCGGTCGTAGTTCTCCACCAGCACCACGTTCCAGCTGTCCTCGTCGACGTAGAACACGCGCTTGCCGAAGGTGTGCCGCTTGCCCTCGCGCTCCAGCGCCTCGATCACCCAGACGCGGTGCAGCTCGTAGCGCATCACGTCCTGGCGCGGATGGCCGGGGCGCAGCAGGTCGGCCGCCTTGACGCTGCCGTCCAGCAGGCGATAGCCGTTGTAGGGGATGTAGATCTCGCGCTTGCCGGTCAGCTTCCACACGTAGCGGTCGAAGGCGCCGTTGTACATGTCCATCATGTCGACGAACATCAGTCCCTCCGCGCCCGGGAACGGCTGGTCGTAACCCACCGGCGGCACGCGGAACATCTTGTTGATCTTGGGCGGCAGCACCCAGATGTTGCGCGGGTTCTCCACGGAGTTCGCCGTCTCGTGGACCAGCACGAGGAAGTCCGTGTCGTTGCGCGAGCGGCCGAACCAGGTCAGGTAGTAGAGCAGCACGTTGCTCTTCGACAGGTCCGACGGTGCGCGCACGTTGCCGTAGCGGAAGGCCACGCGCTCGGTCTGCTTGAGCGTCTGCAACTGACCGTTGCGCTGCACTACCGCCTGCGTCGACTGCATGTCGACCGAATCGCCGCGGTAGCGTGTGCGGTGGTTCCACATGACCTCCACGCCGGACTGCGGGCGTGGAAAGGGCACGCCCAGACGCGCGCCTTCCAGGGCGTCGGAGCCCAGCAGCTTCGCCTTGCCGATGTTGGCCTTGCTGGCGTCGTAGATCGCCTGCGGATAGGCCACGCTGCGGCGCGTCGGGTAGACCGGCATCTGGTAACCCGGATACCGCGCCAGCAGGGCCTGGTGACTCGGCGTCAGGCGGTTGCGGTATTGCGTGGCATTGGCGGCGGTGATCGTGAATGACGGCTTGTCGCCGGAATAGGGATTGGCCAGGCGCGCACCGGGGCTGCCACCCTTGGCCAGGCCACCGGTCCAGGCCGGGATGGTGCCGTCGGCACTGCCGGGGCGGTCCGCACCGATCGGCGTATAGGGATCGCCGCCGGACTCGGCCAGCGTGACGCTGGCCTGCTGCCCGGAGGACAGCGTGAAACTCTCGCCGCTCATGCGGCCGCTCATCTGGAAGCCACCATCGCCGCGCTGGCGCCGCTGCGCCGCCGCGGCCAGGGCCTGCTCGCGCGCTTGGCCGGATTCCAGGTAACGCACCCACTCCGCCGCCAGCTTCTTGGCAGCAGCGAACTGCGCCGCCTCGCGGAATGCCTCCAGCGAACCCTCGACATCGGCCTGCTGGTAGCGGGCCATGCCCAGCGCCAGCAGGGTGTTGCCGTCCTTGCCGCCGAGCTGCACGGCCTTGTGCAGCGCATCGGCCGCGGCGGCGTATTCCTCCCGGTCCAGGCGCAACTGGCCGAGCTGGCGGTACAGCGTCGCGTCCGGCTGCAGCTTCAGGGCCTGCTCCAGCGCCGCCATCGCCGGCACCGACTCGCGTGCAGCGATCCACAACCCGGCGAGCAGCTTCCAGTTCGCGGCGTCAGGCTTGAGCAAGCCCTTTTGCATCCAGGACTGCAGCAGTGACCCGGCCTCGAAGGGAGCGCCGATCTGTGCGGTCAGCTGCACCAGGCGCAGGCGATCGTCAGGCTTGTCGAGGAAACCCATGCGGTTGGCCAGCTCCATGACCGCCTGCGCGCGTTCCTTGCTGCCGTAGCGGATCGTGGCGGCCGCCAGGCGCATCCAGTCGTCACGCTGGCTGGGGTCGCGCTTGAGCAGCGCCTCCAGGATCGGCAGCGCCTCTTTCTCCTGCCCTGCACCGAACAGCGCCGCCACCAGCGCGCGCTGCCAGCTCGGGTCCGGGTTCTTCACCGCCGCCAGGCCCTTCTGCAGCAACGGCACGGCGTCGCGGTAACGCTTCTGTTCGACGTAGGCCGCGCCCAGTGCCACCAGCGTCTCCGGCGCGGCATTGCCGGCCTTCACCTGCGCCTCGAGCTGCGGCAGCACGCGCTTGAAATCGCCACCGGCCAGATAGAGCTGCGACAGGTCGCGCTTCATCTGATCCGCGGCAATCCCGGAGAGTGCCTTGGTAGCCAGCGCCTGCTCCAGGTACTTGGAGGCTTGCGCAAAGTCCTTCTTGGCCACCGCCTGCGCCGCCAGCTCGCGCAGCAGCAGCGCCTTGGCGTAGGGGTCGGTAGTAGTCTGCAACTGCTGCTGGGCGCTCTTCTGCGGCGCCGGCTGCGGCACGCTATCCAGTTCCTTGACCTCGCTGCGGTACTGGTCGGCGCGCACGACGCCCATGGCCAGCAGGCTCGCGAGGACGAGAAGGGGTCGGAGTCTGATCATTGCTGCCAGTTGTAGACGCAGTCTTCAGGCAGCATGTCGACGCGCTGCTTGACCGTGCGCGCCTTCCCCGTGGACTGGTAGATCCAGTTGCCGACGCTCTCGATGGCCGCGACCTCGAACACGCCGCGCGGATCGGCATCGACCAGCTTGACCTCGCTGACGCGGCCGTTGGGCATCACCGTGAACACCACTTCCACCCAGCCGCGGATGCCCTGCTTGCAGGCCCACTCCGGCATCTGCGGACGCGCCGTGGACAGCGGAATCAGCGCCTTGCCCTTGAAGCCTTCGCCCTTGCCGATACCACCACCGCCACCGCCACCGCCGGACCCGGTGCCGCCACCGCGCCCGGCGAAGCCGCCGAACAGGCCGCTGCCATTGAGGCTGGAGCCGCCGAGGCCGAGGCTGGAGGTATTGATCGCGGGAATCTTGATCGGCCCCGCATCCACCGGCGCCGAGGCCGGGAAGCTCATGGTCGGCAGGTCGGGCCGCGCCAGCGACGGCGGGGCCGCAGGCGGTGGCGGCGGCTCGTCGGCGGCCGCCTCCAGGTCCTGGGGCGAAGCCTCGTCGGGCTTCACCTCGACCATCTCCACCGCCTCGACCACGGTCACGGCCTCCACGGCGTGGCGCTCGGAGGGCCGGATCATCCATTGCATCAGCCAGAACAGGCCGAACACGATGACCAGGCCCAGCAGCAGGGAGACAAGCAGGCGCATGGGCGATCAGCGGATCGGCTGTGCCGCGACGGAAACATCCTTCACGCCCGCCAGGCGTGCCTGGTCCATCGCCTCCACCATCAGCCCGGCGCGAGCGTCCTTGTCGGCCTGGATGATGACGCCGGCCTGCGGGTTGGCTGCACGCATGCGGCCGATCACGGCGCGCAGCGCGCGGATGTCCACTTGCTGCTTGTCCACCCAGACCTCACCGCGCGGCGAGATCGCCACGATGATGTTGTTGCGCTCCTCGCGCACCGCGGTCTGCGCCGTGGGGCGGTTGATCTGGATGCCGGCCTGCGTCACGAAGGTGTTGGTGATGATGAAGAAGATCAGCAAGTTGAGGACGAAGTCCAGCATCGGCGCCAGGTCGATGCCGGTGTGCTCTTCGGTGGGAGTGCTGTGACGGCTGAAACGCATGTCGTCCCCTCAGTATTTCAGTGCGTCGGCGAACAGCTCGGTTTCAACCCGGCTGATCGTCTGGAAGCGTCCGATGAAGAAGATGCCGCTGAGGCTGACGGCCAGGCCGGCCAGCGTCGCGATCATGGCGTGTGAAACACCGTCGGACATCGCGCGGGCATCGGCATAGCCGAGCGCGGACATGGAATCGAAGACCTCGAGCATGCCGGTGACGGTGCCGAGCAGGCCCAGCAGCGGCGCCAGCGGCACGATCACGCGGATCAGGGGCTGGCTGCCGACCAGGCGCGCATTGGCGCGTGCGATCAGCATGCGGCGGATCTGCCGCGCATGCCAGGACTTGTGCTCCGGCCGCTGCTCCCAGGCCTGGGCCATGGCCTCGCGCTCGCGGCGGAAGCCGATGCGGAAGTACCACCAGCGCTCCACGATCAGCGTCCACATGACCAGGCCCGACAGGAAGATCCAGGGCAGCACCCAGCCTCCGGCCTCGACGAAAGCGTCGACCGACTCGAACGGCCCCATCAGGCCGTAGAGCAGGTTCTCAAGCACGCGTCTGCTCCAGGCGCTCGGCCAGCAGGCCGGTGGCCTGCTCGTCGAGGATCTGGGTGATGGCGCGCGAGCGCGCCGCCAGCAGGCTGTTGATGAACAGCAGCGGCACGGCGATGCCCAGGCCCAGCACGGTGGCGATCATGGCCTGCGAGATGCCCTCGGCCATCAGGCGCGGATCACCGGCACCCTGCTCGGTGATGACCTGGAAGGTGATGATCATGCCCACCACGGTGCCGATCAGGCCCAGCAGCGGGCCGGCCGCCACCGCCAGCCGCAGGAAGGCCTGGAAGCGCTCCAGCTTGGGCACCTCGCGCAGCACCGCCTCGGACAGGCGCAGCTCGATCACCTCGGCATCCTCGGCGACGGTGGCCGGGTTGCTCTTGAAGGTGGCCAGCACACGGCCCAGCGGATTGTCGTCGGAAGGCTGAGAGACATTGGCCAACTGGCGGCGCACGGCGCCGTCGGTGCGCAGCAGCCAGACCAGCTGCCAGATCGCCAGCACCGCGCCGACCACGCCGATCGCGATGATGATGTAGCCGACCTCCCCGCCCATGTGGATGCGCTCCATCAGCGTGGGACGCAGCGCTTCCTGGGCCAGCAGCGTGCCGCCGGTGGGATCGACCAGGATCGGCGCGCGGCCCTCGGCCTCGGCAAAGTCGCGGGCCATCGAGCGGAACTTGCGCTCCGGCTGGCGCGACAGCTGCAGCAACTGGCTGGAGCCCGGCTGCGGCACAAGGTATTCACCGTCGTGGAAGCTGGTGAAGGCGCCGACGCGCGTCACGTCCATCTTGCTGGCGGTACCGGCCGTGTCCACCACCTCGGCCTGGAAGCGCGCCGAGCGGCCGTTCTCGGTCATCTCCTGCTGCAGCGTGAACCACAGCTTCTCGATGTCCGCCTGCACCGGCATGGCGTTGTCGGCGGTCAGCGCGTCGAGGAATTCCAGGCGCTCCGGGAATTGCGCGCTGATGGCCGAGTTGGCGGCATGGGCGCGGAAATCCGCGGCGGCCTGGCGCACGGCGGCAGCCACCTGCGTGTAGTCACCGGCGCGGGTCTTGAACTGCTCCTTGAGCTCGGCGATCTGCTTCTGGTTGGCCTCGTAGCGCGCACGGACGGCGTCGGACTTGGCCTTGACTGCGGCGTGCTCCGCCTCGGCCTTCTGCAGCATCTCGGCCTGGGCGTTGCGGTCGCGCAGGAAGCGCGCCTCGCGCTCCTGGTTGAGCTTGGCGCTGGCGGCGCTGTCCTGGCGGATACGGCTGAGCAGGTCATCCATGCCCTTGGCCTGGGTCTGCGCCAGGGCCATGCCGGGCAGCAGGGCGAGAACGAGAAGGAACTTGCGGGCGCTCACTTGGCGGCTCCAGCGGCGGCCACCGGCATCGGCAGCGTCAACAGGTCGGGGGCGGCGGTCTCACGCGCGATCTTCATCGCCAGGCGCAGTTCCTTGACGTACTTGCGCGGGATCGGCTCCCACTTGCCGGTGCCGGCGTTCCAGCCCCAGGCATCGGCGCCATCCAGCGCCACCGCGAACATCGTGCTGCGGCCCACACGCAGGATGTCCACCATGCGTTCCTCCACCTGCCCACGCTCGGCACCCAGGCCGCGTCCGTAGTCGGCCTCGATCTGGTAGGCCTCCAGCACGCGGCGGAATTTCTCCGCCGTGGCGGTGCTGCTGTCGGTCATCATGCGGCGCAGGTTGGCGATGCGCTCCTTGCGCTCGTCCTGCAGGAACGGCAGGTCCAGCGCGATGAACTTCTCCAGCGAATCGAGCATGCGCAGCATCAGCGGCATCATGTCGCCGCCGGCGCGGTCCAGGTCCGCCAGCTGGCGCTGCAGGCTCTGCTTCTCGGCCTCCTGCGCGGCCAGCAAGGGCTCGATCTGGTTGGCATAGACGCGCAGCTGCTGCGCCTGCCAGGTGGCGGCGCGGTAGCGCTCCAGCATCGCGCGGGTCTGGTCGTCGGACTGGTTGACCCGATCCTGCGAAGCGGCGCTGGCCTTGCCGGCCTGCACGGTGGCGTCGATCGCCCGCGATACCGGATCGGTCTGCGCTACGGCAGTCGCAGCGAGCATTGCGGCGCTCGCCGCCAAGAAAATCTTCTTCATTACCTTACGTTTCCTTGATGAGGAAATACGATTCAACGCGGGGCTTGCTGGCCGCGTGCGGCCCGCTGCTCCAGCGGCCGCAGCCAGCCACAGACGCCGTGGATCATCTCCTCGGTCTCTTCGTCGTCGATCACCCAGTGCCCTCGATCCGGGTAATGACGGTGCGTCGCCTGCGGATACAGGCCCGCCACCTTGCGTACCGCGAAGGCCGGCGTCAACCGGTCGGCGCCGCAACTCACCACGTATACAGGACAACGCACCGCATCTGCATCGACCGAGGTCGTTTTTCCCCAGTCCGCCCACCACAGGCCGACTTCATACGCGACCCGGCCGGACTCATGCACCATCCGTTCGTAGCAGACCTTCTGGCGCTCCGGCGAAAGACCGTTGTAGACGTAGGCCGCCGCCGCCTCGCGGCTGAACTTGTACGGCCGGTGCCAGAAGCCCCAGCGGGCCAGCACGCGGCTGAAGGGCGCCAGGTTGGCCAACCCCGCGGCATTGATGCCCCAGGGCGCGGCCGGCGTCAGCAACACCACGGCGAAGACCGGGATGCGCGCCGCCAGCTGCTGCGCCAGCAAGCCGCCCATGGAATGGCCGATCAGGATCGGCGGCGTGGGAAAGTCCTGCTCGCGAATGTACTGCTCAAGGTAATCCAGATATTCCCGCAAGCTGCGGTTGTCGACGCGCAGGGGCTGGTCGGCGGTCGGCTCATGGGCCGGCAGGGTCGGCGCGTAGCAGCGGTAGCCCCGAGGCTCCAGCAGCTCCCGCACCCGCTTCCAGTCGCCACCGGTGCACCACATCCCGTGGATCAGCACGACCGGTGTGTTCATCTGTTCTTATTCCGCAAGATGCCTTCCTCCAGGCTCTTCAGGCGCGTAATCTAGCATGCAAAATTCCCCAGAAATTCATGAGGATTCGCCCATGTCCGGACACTCTCCCGCCTTTCTCGCCCTGATCCAGGACGCCCGCAGCCGCGTGCGTGAAGTGAACGCCCGGGACATGCCGCGCATCCTCTCCGAGCAGCCCGCCGCCCGTCTCATAGACGTGCGCGAAGAGAGCGAGTTCGCCGCCGGGCATGTCGAGGGCGCCGAATGGCTCGGCAAGGGCGTGATCGAGCGCGACATCGAGACCAAGCACCCGGACCGCAACGAGCCGCTGTACCTGTACTGCGGCAGCGGCTACCGCTCGGTGATCGCGGCCGACAACCTGCAGAAGATGGGCTACACCCAGGTGTTCTCGGTGGACGGCGGCTGGCGCGACCTCAAGGGGCTGTTCCCGGTCGAGGCCTGATCGAACCAGGACTCGCCAGGGCCGTAGCGCCTCAGGCCCTGCCGCTGTCGAAGGCCAGCACCTCGGCCAGCGCGGCCTTGCCCAGCAACAGCATCAGCAAACGGTCCAGCCCCAGCGCCACGCCGGCGCAGGCCGGCAGGCCCTCGGCCAGGGCGGCGACCAGATTCCGGTCGTAGGGCGGCACGTCCCGCCCCTGCTCCTGTCGCCAGCGCTGCTCCGCCTCGAAGCGCTGGCGTTGCTCGTCGGCATCGCCCAGTTCGTGATAGCCGTTGGCCAGTTCGGTTCCCTGCCAGAACAGTTCGAAGCGCTCGGCCACCGGCGGGTCGTCATGGCGGATGCGCGCCAGCGCCGCCTGCGAAGCCGGGAAGTCATGCAGGAAGCAGGGTGACTTCAGGCCCAGCCGCGGGCCCACGGCCAGCGACATGGCCACATCCAGCCAGATGTCGCGGTCCTGCCCGCCCAGATCGCTGGTATCGTGTCCGGCCCGAGCCAGCGCGGCGCGGATGTCGGCGATGTCGGCCGTGAACGGATCCAGGTCCAGGTGCCGCCGGAAGGCCTCGCGGTAGCTCAGCTTGTCCACCGCCCCCGCCAGCGGCCGGCCCAGCGCCGCCGCCAGGGCGGTCACCAGTTCGGCCACTTCCCGCATCAGGTCGTGATGGTCGAAGCCCGGCCGGTACCATTCCAGCATGGTGAATTCGGGGTTGTGATAGCGCCCGGACTCCTCGAGGCGGAACACGCGGCAGACCTGCCAGATCGGCCCACTGCCGGCGCAGAGCAGCCGCTTCATCGCGAACTCCGGCGAGGTCTGCAGCCAGCGGCCGTCCTCGGTACGGAAGCTGTCGATATGCCGGTCCACCGTCGCATGCGCCGACAACAGCGGGGTCTCCACCTCCAGCACCCCGCGCGAATTGAAGAACGCGCGCAGGGCCGACAGCAGCGCGGCACGGGCGCGCAGGGTCGGCAGGTCGGCGGAGGGTTTCCAGTCAGTCATGGGCTTCAGAAAGCATGAAGCCGCCCGAAGGCGGCTTCATGGGAACGATGACGGCTTACTTGCCGGCGCGGTTCAGGTACTCGCCGGTGCGGGTGTCGACCTTGACCTTCTCGCCCTCGGTGATGAAGAGCGGCACCTTGACGATGGCGCCGGTCTCCAGCTTGGCCGGCTTGGTGCCGCCGGTGGCGGTGTCGCCGCGCAGGCCGGGGTCGGTCTCGGTCACGGCCAGTTCCACCGTGTTGGGCGCGTAGACCACCAGCGGGACTTCGTTCCACAGGGTGATACGGACGGTTTCCTCGCCCTTGAGCCACTGGGCGGAATCGGCCATCGCGGTCTTGCCGGCCTGGATCTGTTCGAAGCTCTTCGGATCCATGAAGGTCCAGAATTCGCCGTCGTTGTACAGGTACTGCATGTCCTTGTCTTCGACGTCGGCGGACTCGATGGTGTCGCCCGACTTCAAGGTCTTTTCCAGCACGCGGCCAGTCTTGAGGTTGCGGATCTTGAGGGTATTCGTCGCCTGGCCCTTGCCCGGCTTGCGGTATTCGTTGTCGATGACCGAGTACGGGTCCCCATCGATGAGGAGCTTGGTACCGGACTTCATTTCGTTGGTGCTGACAGTCGCCATGAGCTCGACTCTGATCCAGAAAAATTGAAAGGTTGGTTGCCGCCCCGTGACCGGGGGGTGAAAATGGCGTCGAATGATAACTCCCCGTCCCGACAGCCGCCAGCAGGCACCGCAGTGGCAGCACGCCCTGCGTGAGGCCTTCACCCGCCCGGCGGACCTGCTCGACTACCTGCAGATCGACCCGGCCCTCCCCTCCCTGGACCTGGAACGGCTGAGGGACTTCCCCCTGCGGGTGCCGCGCGGCTTCGCCGCCCGGATGCGCAAGGGCGACCCGGCCGACCCCCTGTTCCTGCAGGTCTGGCCCCGCCCGGCCGAAGCGGAGGTGGTGCCCGGCTTCGGCCTGGACGCCGTGGGAGACCTGAAGAAGGCCCGCGATGGCGGGGTGATCCACAAGTACCACGGCCGCGCCCTGCTGATCGCCACCGGAGCCTGCGCGGTGCATTGCCGCTACTGCTTCCGGCGCCATTTCCCCTACTCCGACCAGTTGGCCGCTCGCGAGCAATGGCGCGAGGCCCTGCGCACCCTGGCCGAGGACCCCAGCATCGAGGAGGTGATCCTGTCCGGCGGCGATCCCCTGTCCCTGTCGGACGACAAGCTGGCGGGCCTGGTCGAGGCCCTGGAGGAGATTCCGCACCTGCGCCGCCTGCGCATCCACACCCGCCAGCCGATCGTATTGCCGGAGCGGGTGGATGAACGGCTATTGCAATGGCTGGGCCGCGGCCGGCTGCAGAAGGTGATCGTGCTGCACGTGAACCATCCGCAGGAGCTGGACGCCACCGTGGAGCGCGCGCTGCAGCCGTTGCGGGCACTGCAAATTCCGCTTTTGAACCAATCCGTTTTGCTGCGTGGAATCAACGATTCAGCGGAGATTCTTCGAAAGCTGTCTGAGCAGTTGTTTGCCTGCGGGATACTGCCCTACTATCTGCACGTGGTGGACCGCGTCCATGGCGCGGCACATTTCGAGGTAGACACCGAAGCCGCACGAAGGCTGGCCAGTGAACTGGTTGCCCTCGTGCCCGGTTACCTAATGCCACGACTGGCGCGTGAAGACGCCGGCGCGGCCTCAAAGACATGGATCGCATGGTAGCTAACCCACCCAGCCAGAAAACCGCCCAGCTCACGGCCGCCGAAAGCGCGGTGGTGCTGGTCGTGAGCGAATCCGAGAACGTCGCCAAGCGCATCGAAAGCCACCTGCGCAACGCCGGCCATCCGGTGCGCTGCGCCTGGGTCGCCGACCTCGAAGAACTCGAGGACGTGCTGCGCCGCGGCGCGCCCGAGATCATGCTCTGCGCCGAGGGCCTGCCGCGCGCTCCGTTGAAGGAAGCGGTGGACATCTCCGCCCGCCTCTGCCCCGATCTGCCGGTGTTGCTGCTGTGTCAGCGTTTCGGTGCCGACGAAGTGCTGGCAGCCCATGCCGCCGGCGCACGCGACATGGTCGCCTACGAGGACCTGCGCGACCTGCGTCACCTGGAGTTCGTGCTGCAGCGCGAGTTCGCCAGCCACCGCCACCTGCGGGCGCTGCGCACCGTGCGCTCACGCCTGGACGATTTCGAATCCCGCCACAAGCAACTGCTGGCGGGCACCAACGATGCCGTGGTCCATATCCAGGAAGGCATCGTCTCGCACACCAATCCGGCCTTCGCCACCCTGCTCGGCTACGGCCAGCCGGACGAGCTGCTGGAGCTGCCGCTGATGGACCTGGTCTGCCCGGACCACCAGCTCAAGGTCAAGGAGCACATGAAGCTCCTGAACAAGGGCAAGGCCGACGGCAAGCCGCTAGAGTGCTGCCTGATGCGCCAGGATGGCGGCCAGGTCCACATCACCGCCCAGCTGACCCGCGGCAACGTCGACGGCGAGAACTTCGTCGAGATGCTGATCCGCGCCGAGGCCGCCGCCGCGCCGGCCGTGGCCGCGGGCGAAGCCCCTTCCGGGCGCCTCGCCTTCTTCGACGCCCTGGCCGTGGCCATCAACGGCATCAGCCAGCAGAAGATGCCGCGCGCCGCCCTGCTGATCGCGGTGGACGATTTCCCCGGCCTGGAAGAGCGCATCGGCCTGCACGACGCCGAAGAGGCCGTGATGATGCTGGACGAATGGGTGCATGCGCGCCTGTCGCCGCAGGACCAGGTGTTCCGCTTCTCCTCCGGCGAACTGGCCGCGCTGGTCCACCGCCCCACCGCCGCCGAGTTCGAGCAGTTCGGCGACATGCTGGTGAAGGAAGTGGTCAAGCAGGTGTTCAACACCACCGGCCATGAAGCCCACCTGACGCTGAGCATCGCCGCCTACCCGCTGTCCGGCAACGAGCAGGCCTCGGTCGTGGCCAGCGAGATCGTGCGCGAAGCGCGCAAGCTGGCCGTGCGCGGCAGCGGTCGCCAGTTCGTCAATCTCGGCCCCACGGCCAAGAACGCCCAGGGCGAGCGCGAAGAAGCGCGCAAGGCGTCGCAGCTCAAGCGCGCCATCGAGGAAAACCGCCTCAAACTGGCCTACCAGTCCATCGCCAGCCTGGAAGGCGACACCCGCCAGCACTTCGATGTGCTCGTGCGCATGATCGACGACGGCGGCAAGGAGCTGCACGCCGCCGAGTTCATCAGCGTGGCCGAGAAGTTCGGCCTGATGCGCTCCATCGACCGCTGGGTCGTGGCACGCGCACTGAAGGTGCTGGCCAAGCGCGAAAGCTCCGCCGAAGCCTCGAGCCTGTTCGTGAAGATCTCCGAGGAGACCCTCAAGGACGCCGACAGCTACGTCGCCTGGCTGCAGGAGCAGCTCAAGCAGCGCCCGCTGAAGCCCGAGGAACTGGTGTTCGAGTTCCAGGAACTGACGCTGCAGAACCACATCCGCAAGGCCAAGACCCTGCACAAGGCCCTGCGCGACCTCGGCGGCTACATCGCCATCGAGCACTTCGGCGTGGGCAGCAACTCCGCCCAGCTGCTGGAACACGTGCCGCCGCAGTTCGTGAAGTTCCATCCGTCCTACACGCACCAGTTCCACGACAAGGAACAGCACAAGAAGATGACCACGCTGATGGAGACGGCGCGCCAGGCCGGCGTGAAGACCATCGTCTCCCATGTCGAGGACGCCAACGTCATGGCGCGCCTGTGGCAGATGGGCGTCAACTACATCCAGGGCTTCCACGTGCAGGAGCCGGAAGTGGTCCTGCTCTCCGCGGACGTCCGCTAGCCCTAGAACAGCAGCAGCCCTGCGACCAGCCCGCCGAGCACGGCGCCGAAGGACGGCGCCAGCCGCAGCGCCGGCTCGCGCCCGCCAATGCTCCAGACCAGACCGAACTTGAACGCCAGGTTCACGACGTAGGCCAGCACGATCACCCGCACCACCGCGACCGCCTCGATGCTGCCGTGATCGAACAGGTTCAGGGTGGACAGGCTGATCGCATCCACGTCGGTCAGGCCCGACAGGGCCGCCGCCAAGTAGACGCCGCCGGTGCCGGCGATGTCGTTGAGCCAGGCCACGGCCAGCAGCACCAGAGCGTAGAACGCAGCGAAGGCCAGCGCCGTGCGCATCTCGCTGGGATTCTTCATCTCCAGCTCCGGCGCCTCGTCGCTGCTCAAGGCGCGCCAGTTGCGCCAGGCCAGCCCAAGCCCCGCCACGGCACCAAGCCCCAGCACCGGCAGCAGCGCCGGCAGGATCTTCGGAGCAACCGCCACCGCGATGATCGCCAGGCGCAGCAGCACCACCAGATTGGCCAGCAGGATCACGAACACCGCCACCGGCCGCAGTGACGGCTGCGGCTTCATGTGCCGCGAAAAGGCCAGCGTGGTGGCGGTGCTGGAGACCAGCCCGCCGAGGATGCCGAGCAGCGGCGTGCCCTTCTCCTGGCCAACAAGGCGCAAAACGGCATAGGACACCAGGCCCAGCCCGGAGATCAGCACCACCATCAGCCAGATGCGATAGGGGTTGAGCGCGCCATAGGGGCCGAAGTCGCGGTCCGGCAGCACCGGCAGCACGATGAATGCAACGATGGCGAACTGCAGGAAGGAGCGCAGATCCTGCGCGGTCAGGCGATTGATGACCCCATGCAATTCCGTCTTGAAGTACAGCAGCGAGGTGGCAGTCAGGGCCAGCGCCACGGCCAGTTGGGGATAGCCGAACCACGCCAGCAGGCCCAGGCCGTAGCACAGCAGCAGCGCAATGGTCGTGGTGGTGGCGGGGTCGTTCTCGTCGCCTTTCTGGTGCGGCGAAAACACCATCATCAGCACCAAGCCGAGCAGCATCGCGGGGATCAGCCAGGATGATCCGCTGGCCTGCGTGAGCAGGCCGGACAGCGCGCCGGCCAAACCTGTGAGGCCGAACGTGCGCAGGCCTGCCCGCGCATCGGGTTTGCGCTCGCGCTCCAGCCCCATCAGCAGGCCGATGCCCAGGCTGATGAGGAAGACCGGCGCGGCCTGCAGTTCCTGACTGGACAGTTCCATGCCCGCAGACTGTCGCCGGGCCTCGCTCGCGTCAAGCCGGGGACGGCACACCGAAACGAGCGGCAACGCGCCAGGTCCGGAGCGGAGCCCTTCAAGCGCCCCTCTCGCTGGCGGGAGAGGGAACATGAGGAGGTAGGGCAGCGCATGGAGCGGTCGCCGTCGCTGGAAATCCCGAATGGCACCCAGGCCACGGACGCAATTGCCACGCTCGGCAATGCTCAAAGCCGTAGCCAAATAAAAAAGGCGGCCACCAGGCCGCCTTTTTCATCTTTCTTGCGCTCTCTCCGAGGGATGCGAAGAAACCGTAGCGAGCGGCCCGAGGTTGCAGCGAGGAGCGGAGCCGTACAGAAGTACGGCGAGCACCGGAGATGCAAGATCGGGCCGCGTAGAAGGTTTATTCGTATTCCTCAAGCGGCCTGGAGGGCGGCGATCCGCTCCTCGATGGGCGGGTGCGTCATGAACAGCTTCTTGGCGCCGCCGACGATACCGAAGGCCGTGACCTGTTCCGGCAGCGAGGAATGGCCCTGGGCACCGCCCAGGCGCTGCAGGGCAGCCACCATCTTGCGCTTGCCGGCCAGGTGCGCACCGCCGGCGTCGGCGCGGAACTCGCGCTGGCGGCTGAACCAGCAGACGATGATCGAGGCCAGGAAGCCGAACACGATCTCCAGCACGAACACCGTGATCATGTAGCCGAAGCCGGGGCCGCTGCTTTCGCGGTTGCCGGCCAGGGCGCGGTCGATGGCGTAGCCGACGACGCGGGCCAGGAACATGACGAAGGTGTTCACCACGCCCTGGATCAGGGTCAGGGTCACCATGTCGCCGTTGGCGATGTGGCTGACCTCATGGCCCAGCACGGCCTCGACCTCGTCCTGCTGCATGCTGCGCAGCAGGCCGGTGGAGACGGCGACCAGGGCGTTATCGCGATTCATGCCGGTGGCGAAGGCGTTGGGTTCCGGCGCGTCGTAGACCGCGACTTCGGGCATGCCGATGCCGGCGGCGCGCGCCTGGCGCTCCACCGTCTGCAGCAGCCACATTTCAGCCGAGTTACGCGGCTGGGTGATCACCTGGGCGCCGGTGGAACGCTTGGCAACCCACTTGGACATGGCCAGCGAGATGAAGGAGCCGCCGAAGCCGAACAGGGCGCAGAACACCAGCAAGGCGCCGTAGTTGAGTCCGTTGGCGGTGAGGTACTTGTTGACGCCGAGCAGGCTGGCAGTAATGGACAGCACTACCATGACCGCAATATTGGTCAACAAAAACAAGCCGATGCGTTTCATATTCCCCGTGCTTCAGTGAGTGTGGCTAGGAGTTCTTTGTGGCCTTGAGACAGCAAATTCAAGGCCTGGTTCGGTGAATCCACCGGCCGTCCCCACCATTGCGGCGGGGCGGCCGGCGGATCCCTTCTATCCCGTATGCATCGAATCCACCCGCTGGAAGCCGCGCGGCAGGTGACCGCCGCGGCTGGCGCGGGCACCGGCGTAGTTTTCCAGGTCGGAGGGCTTGAGCGTCAGCGTGCGCTTGCCGCAGACCAGGGTCAGCGGTGAGCCGGCCGGCAGCACACAGCTGGCCAGGATGCGATCCTCGCCCTTCAATGCCACCAGCTTGTTGCCCTTGCCCTTGGCCAGTTCCGGCAGCTCCGACAGCGGGAACACCAGCAGGCGCCCCTCCGCCGTGGCCAGCGCGAAACGGTCCTTGGCCGGATCGGCGGTGCGACTCGGCGGCATCAGGGTGCCCTTGTCGCTGACATTCACCACGGCCTTGCCGGCCTTGAGGCGCGACTCCAGGTCGCCGAGCTTGGCGATGAAGCCATAGCCCTCGTCGCTGCCCAGAACCAGTTTCTCGCTGCCGTCACCCATCAGCAGACCCAGGATGCGACCGCCATCCTGGAGGTCCAGGCGCGTGGTCACCGGCTCGCCCTGCGAGCGTGCCGACGGCAGTTCGCGCGGGTTCAGCGTGTAGCTGCGGCCCTTGTGGTCCAGCAGCACCAGCAGCTGGTTGGTCTTGCCCTGCACCGCCAGGCTGAACTCGTCGCCGGCCTTGTAGCTGAGCGAGGCCGGATCGATCTCATGACCCTTGCCCGAGCGGATCCAGCCGGCCTTGGACAGCACCACCGTGATCGGTTCGGTCGGGATGATGTCGGCGGCTTCCAGCGCAGTGGCCGGCGGCTTGGCGTTGATCGGGCAGCGGCGCTCGTCGCCGTACTTCTTGGCGTCTTCCTTGAGCTCTTCGCCGATCAGGGTCTTGAGCTTCTCGTCGTCGCCCAGCAGCTCCTCGAGCTTGGCGCGCTCGGCAGCCAGCTCCTGCTGCTCACCCTGGATCGCAATCTCCTCGATCTTCTGCAGGTGGCGCAGTTTCAGGTCGAGGATGTAGTCCGCCTGGATTTCGCTGAGACCGAAAGCCAGCATCAGCTTGGACTTGGGATCGTCCGCCGTGCGGATGATGTGGATCACCTCGTCGATGTTGAGGTAGGCGATCAAGAGGCCTTCGAGCAGGTGCAGGCGCTCGTTGACCTTGTTGAGGCGGTGGTTGAGTCGCTTCGTCACGGTGGCGAAGCGGTACTCCAGCCACTCGGTCAGGATGTCCTTGAGGTTCTTGACCTTCGGCCGTCCGTCCAGGCCGATCATGTTGAGGTTGACGCGGTAGCTGCGCTCGAGGTCCGTGGTCGCGAACAGGTGCGCCATCAGCTGCTCGGCATCCACGCGGTTGGAGCGCGGCACGATCACCAGGCGCGTCGGGTTCTCGTGGTCCGACTCGTCGCGCAGGTCTTCCACCAGCGGCAGCTTCTTGGCGCGCATCTGGTCGGCGATCTGCTCCAGCACCTTGGCCGGAGAAACCTGGAACGGCAGATGGGTGACGATGATGCTGCCGTCGTCCTCGCGCTCCCAGCGACCGCGCGCACGGATCTGGCCGTTACCGGTCTGGTAGATCTTCAGCAGGTCATGCGGCTCGGACACGATCTCGCAGGAGGTCGGGAAATCCGGGCCCGGCACGAACTCGCAGAGCTTTTCGACATGCGCGTTGGGGTGCTTGAGCAGGTACAGGCAGGCCTTCACCAGCTCGCGCAGGTTGTGCGGCGGGATGTCCGTGGCCATGCCCACCGCGATACCGGTAGTGCCGTTGACCAGGATGTTGGGCAGGCGCGCCGGCAGCAGGCGCGGCTCGTCCAGGGTGCCGTCGAAGTTAGGCGACCACTCCACCGTGCCCTGCCCCAGCTCGCCCAGCAGCGTGGCGGCGTACGGCGTCAGGCGCGATTCGGTGTAACGCATCGCGGCGAAGGACTTGGGGTCGTCCGGCGAACCCCAGTTGCCCTGTCCGTCCACCAGCGGGTAGCGGTAGTTGAAGGGCTGCGCCATCGTCACCATCGCTTCGTAGCAGGCGGAGTCGCCGTGCGGATGGAACTTGCCGATGACGTCGCCCACGGTACGGGCGGACTTCTTGTGCTTCTGTCCGGCGGACAGGCCCAGCTCGCTCATCGCATAGATGATGCGGCGCTGCACCGGCTTGAGGCCGTCGGCGATGTTCGGCAGCGCTCGGTCGAGCACCACGTACATCGAGTAGTCGAGGTAGGCCTTTTCCGCGAAGACGCGCAGCGGCAGGCGTTCGGTATCGGTGATATCGGTCATGTCTTAACTTCTCAGGTCTCGGCGCGGTTGCCTTCGCGCTCCAGCCAGTCCTTGCGATCACTCGCGCGCTTCTTGGCGAGCAGCATGTCGACGATCTGCTCGGCGGGGGTTTCGTCGAGCGTGAGCTGCACCAGGCGCCGCGTGTCGGGCGACATGGTCGTCTCGCGCAACTGCAGCGGATTCATCTCGCCCAGGCCCTTGAAACGGGTCACCTGGAGCTTCGAGCGATTGCCCTCGGCACTGAGACGATCCATCACACCCTGCTTCTCGCTCTCGTCCAGCGCATAGAACACCTGCTTGCCCGCGTCGATGCGGAACAGCGGCGGCATGGCGATATAGATATGGCCGGCTTCCACCAGCGGACGGTAGTGCTTGAGGAACAGCGCACACAGCAGCGTGGCGATATGCAGGCCGTCGGAGTCGGCGTCGGCCAGCACGCAAACCTTGCCGTAGCGCAGGCCGCTGATGTCGGTGGCGCCGGGATCCACGCCGATGGCGACGCTGATGTTGTGGATTTCATCCGAGCCCAGGGCTTCGTTGGCGTCCACTTCCCAGGTGTTCAGGATCTTGCCGCGCAGCGGCATGATCGCCTGGAAGTCGCGGTCGCGCGCCTGCTTGGCGGAGCCGCCGGCCGAGTCGCCTTCCACCAGGAACAGCTCGGTGCGGCCGAGGTCGCTCTGCACGCAGTCGGCCAGCTTGCCGGGCAGCGCCGGGCCGCTGGTGATCTTCTTGCGCACCACCTGTTTGGACAGCTTCAGGCGGGCGTTGGCGTTGGCGATCACCAACTGCGCGATCTGCTCACCCTGCTCCGGGTGCTGGTTCAGCCACAGGCTGAAGGAGTCATGCACCACGCCGGAGACGAAGGCTGCGGTCTCTCGGGACGACAGGCGCTCCTTGGTCTGGCCGGCGAACTGCGCGTCCTGCATCTTCACGCTGAGCACGTAGGCGCAACCCTGCCAGACGTCTTCCGGCGTCAGCTTGAGGCCGCGCGGCAGCAGGTTGCGGAACTCGCAGAACTCGCGCATCGCCTCGGTCAGGCCGGTGCGCAAGCCATTGACGTGCGTACCGCCCTGGGCGGTGGGGATCAGGTTGACGTAGCTCTCGGCTACCGGCTCCAGCCGGCTGCCTTCCTGGTTGAGCCAGACCAGCGCCCACTCGGCTTCCTCGCGGGCGGCCTTGAATTGCCCGACGAAGGGCTCGGCCGGCAGCGTCTCGGCACCCTGCAGGGCGTCCTTGAGGTAGTCCGTCAGGCCGTTCTCGTACTGCCAGACCAGTTTTTCCTTGTTGATCTGGTCGTCGAGCGAAACCTTGAGGTTCGGGCACAGCACGGCCTTGGCGCGCAGCACCTGCTTGAGGCGCGGCAGCGAGAACTTGGGGCTGTCGAAGTACTTGGGGTCGGCCCAGAAGCGCACGGCGGTGCCGGTGCGGTTCTTGGCCACCGCGCCGACTTCCTTGAGCGGCTTGCTGAGCACGCCGTCCTTGAACTCGATGTCGTATTCCTTGCCGCCCTGGCAGACGCGGACCTCCAGCTTGTTGGAGAGCGCGTTGACCACGCTGACACCCACGCCGTGCAAACCGCCCGAGAACTGGTACTGCTGGTTGGAGAACTTGGCGCCCGAGTGCAGCTTGGTCAGGATCAGCTCGACGCCGGTGACCTTGTGCACCGGGTGGATACCCACCGGCATGCCGCGACCGTCGTCGGACACCTCCAGCGAGCCGTCCTCGTAGACCGTGACGGCAATCGAGCGGCAGTGCCCGGCCAGGGCCTCGTCGACGGCATTGTCGATGACTTCCTGGGCAAGGTGGTTCGGGCGGGTGGTATCGGTGTACATGCCCGGGCGCTTGCGCACGGGGTCGAGGCCTTCTAGGACCTCGATGGCTTCTGCGGAGTATTCTTTGGCAGCCATGTCTGAAGGGAATCTGGGAAGCGGCGGAAGCTAACGGATGCCTGCCGGGGATTCAACCTCGCTACAATACCGGCCTGATAACTCAATACTTTAGGTACATGCCCAAGCCCTCTGCCCCGCAGCCCGAGACCCCCGCCGATCCCGTCAGCCTGTTCGAGGACGCGATGCGGGAACTGGAGGAGATCGTGCAGCGCATGGAGCGCGGCGACCTGCGGCTGGAGGAGTCCCTGCAACTGTTCGAGCGCGGCATGAGCCTGAGCAAGTCCTGCCGTGGCTCGCTGGACAGCGCCGAACTGCGGGTACGCAAGCTGCTCGAGCCGGACCCGAATCCGGACGTGGGCGCGTGAACAGCGATTCTTTCGCCGCAAGGGTGCCGGCCTACCAGGAGCGCCTGCGGCTCGGCCTGGACCGCTGGCTGCCGCAGGACACGCAGTACCCCGCCCGCCTGCACGCCGCCATGCGCTACGCCAGCGACGGCGGCAAGCGCCTGCGCCCCCTGCTGGTCTACGCCGCCGGCGAGGTCCTGGGCCTGCTCCCGGCCGCCCTGGACGCCCCGGCCTGCGCCGTGGAGCTGATCCACGCCTATTCCCTGGTCCATGACGACCTGCCGGCGATGGACGACGACGACCTGCGCCGCGGCCGTCCCACCGTCCACAAGGCCTATGACGAGGCCACCGCCATCCTGGTCGGCGACGGCCTGCAGGCCCAGGCCTTCTTCCTGCTGGCCCAGGACCATGGCTCCGGCCTGGACCCGCTGCAGCGCCTGAAGATGATCGAGGTGCTGGGCGAGGCCGCCGGCAGCCGCGGCATGGTCGGCGGCCAGGCGGTGGACCTGGAGTCCGAGGGCAAGCGCCTGAGTCTGCCCGAGCTGGAGGCCCTGCACATCCACAAGACCGGCGCCATGATCCGCGCCTGCCTGCTGATGGCCTGCTACGCCAAGTCGCCGCTGGACAGCGCCCACCTGGACGCCCTGGACCGCTATGGCAAGTGCATCGGCCTGGCCTTCCAGATCCAGGACGACATCCTCGACATCGAGGGCAATGCCGCCACTCTGGGCAAGACCGCCGGCAAGGACGAGGCAGCCCACAAGTCCACCTACCCCGCGGTCATGGGCCTGCCGGCCGCCCGCGAGCGCGCCGAGGAACTGTTCGACGTGGCCCGCACCGCCGTTGACGTCTTCGGCAACCAGGCCGAGCCGCTGGTCTGGCTGGCCAACCACATCCAGGGGCGCAACCGTTGAACGGCGGGTCAGCGGACACCACCGCCGACAGCCGACTGCAGGACTTCTTCCGCCCCGGTTACGAGGCGGCAGACGTCGCCGCCCTGCAGCCACTGCTGCAGTCCCGCGAGGTGCTGGCGGCGCTGATGACGGTGTTCCATGGCAGCGAGAGCGCCGTGGTGATCCGCCTGCTGATCCTGCGCGAGGTCGCCGCACGTGGCGACCAGCCCCATTGGCAGCCCAACGAGCTGCGTGAGCGCTTCGCCTACCTGGACCCGTCCAAGCTGGAGAACGTGCTGCTGCGCCTGCGCGAGAACTCTCTGCTGCAGTGGGAAAGCGAACTCGCCGTCTACCAGCTGAGCCCCTTGGGCCGCATGGTGGTCACGGCCCTGTCGACGCTGCTCAAGTTCGACGACCAGGGCGAAGAGCTGGGCTACATCGCCGGCCAGGTCGCCGCCGGCAGCGCCGTGGGCAAGATCGACGCCGACGTGCTGCAGCACCTGCTGTCGCGCCTCAACGAACTGCATGGCGAGCTGGAGCAGGCCGTGCTGTCACGCTCCGAGCGCCGCATCCGCGCCGCCGAGGGCCGCCTGGAACGCGTCTGGGAGTGGGTCGAAAAGAGCATCGGCGTGATCGACAGCGTCAAGGAATACCTCGACGACCCCGACGTGCAGGACGTCGCCTACCGCATCGCCCGCGTGCAGAGCACCCTGCTGTCGATGAGCAGCGTGTTCCAGCGCGAGCTGAACAAGCTGGAGAGCCAGCGCGTCCACCTGGGCAACAGCGGCCTGTCCAGCGCCGACCTCAGCGCCTGGCTGCGCAGCCGCAGCACCGCCGAGCTCGGCCAACTTGCCGACGAGGCCGTCAGCGTGCTGCCGCGCCACGCCTTCCTGCTGGGCGACCTGCTGCTGGACGTGGCCGAGTTCGAGCTGATCGACAAGGTCCGCCCCGAGCGCCTGGACATCCCGCTGCCTCCGGTGGTGGAAAATGCGCAGGCGCCCGAGCTGCCCAGCGAGGAACAGGCACCGCAATTGCTGGAGTGGCTGTCGGAACTGGGCGAGCTGCCGGACGCGATGGACGTGGACCAGTGCGTGCCGCACCGTGACTTCGAGCATTCCTCCTACCGCTATTCCCTGCTGTCGCTGCTGGGCGACCCCGAGTCGGCCTCGCTGACCGGGCCCACCGCCGACCTCGCGCGCCTGCCGCGGCGCTGGCGCCTCGAGGAAGACCAGCTCACCACGGTCAACCGCGCCGGCGTCGGGCGCATCAGCGCCGGCCGCGTCGAACCCATCTAAAGGATTCATGGACAAGGACATCGCCATCCTGATCGCGCGGCTGTCGGCCAAGCAGGTGTTGCCGCGCAGCGACGCGCTGGTGCGCCGGGCCATCACCGACGCCTCCTTTCACGAACTGCTGCAGGCCCGGCTCGCAGAGTGCGGCCTGGAATTCCACGACAACCCCTACGCCGACCATGTCGCCCTGCGCCTGAAGCGCGAGTTCGAGTCGCCGGTGATGGGGGGTGAAAGCAGCTGGCTGTCCAACAACCTCGGCCTGCCGCGCGACGCCGTCGCCCTGCTGGTGGTGCTGTGGGCGCTGCTGATCCTGCCCAAGCGCCAACGCCAGATCGAACGCAAGCAGAAGGAGCAGCCGGCCGACCAGAGCGAGATGTTCGCCCAGGAGAAACCGGTGCCGGATGCCGCCTCGGTGGGTGTCAGCATCGCCACCGCGGCGCTGTACTCCGATTTCGCCGACCGCCTCGGCGGCCGCACCAAGCTGCAGGCCAACCTGGGCACGCTCAAGCGCCTGGGCTTCGTCGAGGAGACGCGCAAGGGTGAGCTGATCGAAGGCCCGCTGCTCGACGTAGTGCTCGACTACAACCGCATGGCCGGCCGCATCCTCGACGGTGCGCTGACCGACCTGCTGGCCCAGGCCAGCCCGCCCGCACCGGAAGCCTCCTGATGTTCCGCTTCGAAAAGATCGAAGTCCTGCACTGGGACTACTGGCGCCGCTTCAGCCTGCCGCTGGAGAGCGCCATCGTCACCGTCGTGGGCCCCAATGGCTCCGGCAAGACCACGCTGCTCGATGCCTTCCGCACGCTGCTGGCCATCGAATGCGCCAGTGGCCGCGACTACAAGCGCTACGTGCGCCGCGCCGACCAGCCCTACGCCTGGCTGCGCGCCGTGGTGCAGAACCCGCGCCGCCCTTCGGGCCAGCAGGCCTTCTTCCCGATCAAGGACCCGCAGGTCACCCTGCTCTGCCGCATCCGCAAGAAGGGCGGCGACTGGGAGCGCCAGTACGGCATCGGTCCGGGCGACCTCAGCATCGAGCAGGCCGAGCAGCATCCGGACGTCCGCTGGGTGGGCCTGCGCCAGTACGAGTCCGACCTGGAGCACGCCGGCCTGACGCGCGCCATCCGCCGCGTGCTGGCACTGGAACAGGGCGACACCGACAAGCTCTGCGAGTACAGCCCGCGCCAGCTGCTGTCGCTGGTGTTCAACGTCTTCGGCGACCAGGAAGTGCTGGACAACTACGCCCGTGCGCAGGACGACCAGAAACTGGCGCAGAAGGAACTGGACGAGACCGAGACGCGCCGCGCCGAGCTGGGCCTGCACCTGCAGGAGCAGGAGGCCAAGGTCAATTCCTTCCGCCAGTGGATGAACCTGACGCGAGAGGCCGAGGCCGTGCAGGCCGAGTGGCTGCCGCGCGTGCGCATCGCCGAGACCTACGCCGCCATCAAGGGCAGCCGCAACCATCTGGCCGGCCTGCGGCAGGAACATACGCAGCAGGCCCGCGAGCTCGCCACCGGCGAAGGCCGCGTGAATGAACTGCAGCAGCGCGCCGACGCCGCCGAGCAGCGCAAGACCAGCCTGCAATCGCATCTGACCGAGGCCGGCCAGGCCCTGCAGCGCGCCAATCGCGCGCTGGCCGGCACCGAGGCCCTGCTGGGTGAACGCCGCCGACTGGAAGAGCGTGCCGCGCAGCAGAACGAAGGCTTCGACGCCGCCGCGCTGAGCCAGGAGCAGGAAACCCTGCGCGAGGAGCACGGTCGCCTGAAGCTGGAGCGCAGCGAACTGCGCTCTGCCCTGCCGGAGCTGGAATCACGCATCGGCGCCCTGCAGTCCGGCCGTGCGCCGACGCCGGACGACGTGACCCGCTTCCGTCGTGCGCTGGACGAGGCCGGCATCGGCCACCAGACCCTGGGCGAGATCGTGCAGATCCGCGACGAAGCCTGGCATGCCGCCGTGGAGGCCGTGCTCAAGCCCTATCGGCACGTGATCCTGCTGACGCAGTCGGGTGATGCCGCCCGCGCCTGGGCACTGGGCGAGCAGCAGCGCTACCGTCACTTCGTGGTGCCCGAACGCGCGCCCGCCCCCACCCCGCGCGCCGGCTCGCTGGCCGAGTGCGTGCGCTTCCTGGCACCGATCCCGGCCTGGCTGGGCCAGTTGCTCAACGACATCCGCCGCGTGGCCGACGCCCGCGAGGGTGCCGACCTGGCCCGCAACCAGTCCTGGATCACGCCGGCCGGCTATCACGGCGAGCGCCGTGGCGCCCGCGATATCGGCGTCAATGATTTCCACTTTGGCGCCCGTGCGCTGGACCAGGCGCGCGAGCAGCTGGAGCAGCAGCAGCGACGCCTGAACCGCATCGCCGAACGCGAGGCCGACCTGACCGCGCGCCTCAGCGCGATCCAGGCCCTGCTGTCCGGCTCGCGCGCCACGCAGGACCTGGCCGATCGTGCCGCGGAGTTTGCCGCCGCGCAGGGGCGCCTGGAGGAACAGCGCCAGGCCGTCACCGCGCAGCAGGAACGCTTCAACGCACTGCGCGAGGAAGAACAGGGCCTGGCCGAGCAGCTGGCCCAGCTGCATGCCGACAGCCGCGCCGCCGACACGCGCCTGCGGCACCTGCGCCAGCAGGTGCCGATGCTGGCGCAGCGCCTGCACGAGGACCGCGAGGAGCAGGCCCAACGCATCGCCGGCCTGCGCCAGGACTGGCGCCGCCGCCCGCAGTGGCGCAGCAGCACCGCGCGCGCCGAGGCCCGCGCCAAGTTCGGCTCGGTAGGCGAAGCCGAGCGCGAGGTCGAGCGTCTGCACCGCCAGCTCTCGGAAGGCACCTTCGAGCGCGATGCGCAGGTGGTGGCTGTGCGCGACAAGCTGCACACCGACCACAGCCTGCTGGAACGCACCATCCAGGATCGCGGCGTACACCTGGACCGCGCCCGCCGCCTGACGGACGACGCCCGCGGCGCCTACATCAACAAGCTGCGCGCCACGCTGCGGCGCTACGCGCAGAACGTGCAGCAACTCGGCGGGGTCGCCGGCATCGGCGTCGAGATGCAGCAGCCGGACATCCGCAACGACGACCTGTCGCTGGCCCAGGCCGGGCTGGAAGTGCGCTTCAACTTCGACCAGAAGGGCCTGATCGGCCTCAACGACGGCGAGGCCTCCGGCGGCCAGCAGGTCATGAAGTCGATGATCCTGCTGGTCGGCCTGATGATGGATGAAGGCAGCGCCGGCGGCTTCGTGTTCATCGACGAGCCCTTCGCGCATCTGGATATCTTCAATATCGACAAGGTCGGCGCCTTCCTGGCCTCCACCCGCGCGCAATACATCCTGACCGCGCCGGTGTCGCACAACGTCAACGTGTTCAAGCCCTCCGGCCTGACCCTGGTGACGCAGAAGCGCAAGCCCGGCGAGCGCTGGGCACCGCCGGTGGCCGTGCTGACCCGGCAGACCCCGGCATGACGGCGCGCCGGGGGAGCACGGGCCGATCGGCCAATCACAGGGCCGCTTTCGGGCGGTAGCCTGAAATCCGATGATTTGCTGCAATGCAACATAAAACGCATAATTGCACCGCGATTGCACCAATGCGGCGCACACAGGGTTCATAATTCCGACATGGTCGAAATTCCCGGGTATACCTTGCTAGGCCGCGTGAACACGCCGGCCGAGTTGCGTCGCCTGCCGCTCTCCGAGCTGCCTCACCTGGCAGTCGAGATGCGGCGCTATCTCATCGAGACCCTCGGGCGTATCGGTGGCCACTTCGCTGCCAACCTGGGCACGGTCGAACTGACCCTGGCCCTGCACTACGCCTTCGAGACGCCGCGCGACCGCCTGGTCTGGGACGTGGGCCACCAGGCCTACCCCCACAAGATGCTCACCGGCCGCCGCGCGCGCCTGGAGACCATCCGCCGCCTCAACGGCCTGATGCCGTTCTGCCATCGCGAGGAAAGCGAGTACGACACCTTCGGGGTGGGCCACTCCTCCACCTCGATCTCCGCCGCCGCCGGCATGGCCGCCGCGGCACGCATCAAGGGCGAGAAGCGCCGTGCGGTCGCCATCATCGGTGACGGCGGCATGACCGGCGGCATGGCCTTCGAGGCCATGAACCACGCCGGCCATATCGGCCTGGACATGATCGTGGTCTACAACGACAACGACATGTCGATCTCCGAGAACGTCGGCGCCCTGCGCAACCACTCGGCGCGCCTGGTTAAGAAGCTGGGGCTCAACACCCCCCCGCGCCTCACCGCGGACGAAGAACACAACGAAGCGCACCTGGAAAACCCGGGCGCGATGTTCGAGACCCTGGGCTTCACCTACCACGGCCCGATCGACGGCCATGACCTGGACGCCCTGCTGGCTGCCTTCGAGCGCCTGAAGGACGCCAAGGGCCCGCAGCTGCTGCACGTGCTCACGGTCAAGGGCAAGGGCTTCGACCCGGCCGAGGCCGACCCCATCAAGTACCACGGCGTCACCCAGTTCGACCCCGTGACCGGTGCCTTCCCGTCCAAGAAACCCGGCGGCAAACCCGCCTACACCCAGGTTTTCGGCGACTGGCTCTGCCAGGCCGCCGAGCGCGATCCCAAGGTGGTGGGCATCACGCCGGCGATGCGCGAAGGCTCCGGCCTGGTGGAATTCTCCAAGCGCTTCCCGGCGCGCTACTTCGACGCCGGCATCGCCGAGCAGCACGCCGTGACCCTGGCCGCCGGCCTGGCCTGCGAGGGCCTGAAGCCGGTCTGCGCGATCTACTCCACGTTCCTGCAGCGCGGCTACGACCAGCTGATCCACGACGTGGCCATCCAGAACCTGCCGGTGGTGTTCGCGGTGGATCGCGGCGGCCTGGTGGGCGCCGACGGCGCCACCCATCACGGCGCCTTCGACCTGTCCTACCTGCGCTGCATCCCCAACATGGTGGTGATGGCGCCCTCCGACGAGAACGAGTGCCGGCGCATGCTGGCCACCGGCCTGTCGCTGAGCCAGCCCTCCGCCGTGCGCTACCCCCGCGGCAACGGCCTGGGCGTGGAGATCGACGAGGAAGCCCGCCCGCTGACGCTGGGCAAGGGCCGCATCGTGCGCGAGGCCATCGGCCGCCGCCGCCCGCGCGTGGCGATCCTGGCCTTCGGCGCCATGGTGCAGCCGGCCCTGGAAGCCGCCGACATCCTCGACGCCGTGGTCGCCGACATGCGCTTCGTCAAACCCCTGGATGTCGAGCTGGTACTACAGCTGGCCCAGGAGAACGACCTGCTGGTGACCCTGGAAGACAACAGCCGCGTCGGCGGCGCCGGTAGCGGCGTCAACGAACTGCTGGCCCAGCACCACCAACTGGTGCCGGTGCTCAACCTCGGCCTGCCCGATCACTTCATCGAGCACGGCACCCGCGAGGAACTGATGACGCAGATCGGACTGGACGGACCGGGCATCCTGCGCGGCATCCAGAAACGCCTGCGCAGCAAGGACCTGGACGAACCGCTGGTCAAGCGGAACCAGGCCTGAACCTGCACTGACCGGCCCTCCACGGGCCGGGCCTGCGAATTTCCAGCTCCTTCGCCTGTCTCACCGAGGCAGGATGAGCCGTGGCCGCAGGCCGGGCCCCCTGCAAGCCAAGGAGGGCTTGAAGCATGTCCAATGAGGGCTACCACGAACCGGTCGGCGAGCTGACCGCGGCAACCCGTGATTACCACCGTGCCATCGTCTCCCTGATGGAAGAGCTGGAGGCGGTGGACTGGTACAACCAGCGCATCGACGCCTGCAGGGATGATGAGCTGAAGCAGATCCTGGTCCACAACCGCGACGAGGAGAAGGAGCATGCCGCGATGGTGCTCGAATGGCTGCGGCGCAAGGACGCCAAGTTCGCCCAGGAGCTGAAGGAGCGGCTGTTCAAGGATGGGCCCATCGCCCACCACGAGGACTGACGCCGCCCCGCGCTTCTGACACCCGTCAAATTTCCCATTTCGCCGCCCGCCGGTCCGGGGCAGGATAGCGGCGTCCCGGACCGGACGACCGCTGGAACGGCTGGTCCGGGGCGCTCATCCCCCGTCACGGGGAACGGTGCGAGGCGGCTGCTATAAGCAAACCGTCGAAACCGTCCCGACGGGGGCCTGAACCCATGCTGCTGCAGCGTCTCGAGAACCAGTCTGCGCTTCATATCCACCCCATGATCGCCATGACCAGCGTGCAGAGCTTCGCGCCGATGTCCGACGAGCGTTCCACGGTGCTGATCCTGGGATCGATGCCGGGGGCCGCCTCGTTGCAGGCCGAGCAGTACTACGCCCACCCCCGCAACCAGTTCTGGTGGCTGATGGGTGAACTGGTCGGCGCCGGAGCGGACCTGCCTTACGAGCAACGCATGGCCGCCCTGCGCCAGAGCGGCATCGCGCTGTGGGACGTGCTGGCGCGCTGCGAGCGGCCCGGCAGCCTGGACTCCAGCATCGTCGAGGATTCGATCGTCGCCAACGACTTCTCGCTGTTCTACCGCCGCCACCCACGCATCTGGCGCGTGTTCTTCAACGGCAGCAAGGCCCAGAGCAGCTACCAGCGCTACGTGCAGCCGCTACTGGCCGGCGCCGACGCCCATATCGAGTACCAGCGCCTGCCCTCCACCAGCCCGGCGCATGCCAGCCGGCCGGCGGCGGACAAGCTCAATGCCTGGCGGGCTATCGTCGCGAAATGAAACCGTAGGGTGGGCACCAACAGTAGGCGCCCTAGGCGAATGTCTTGTCATTTGCCCACGCGGGGTGGACACGCGTGGGCAAACATAAAGACGTTTGCCCACCCTACGTCACTTCAACGGCAGCAAGGCCCAGAGCAGCTACCAGTTTCGTAGGATGCGGTGAGCGTAGTGAATCGCATCAGGCAAAATTCGCTTCATCCGATGCGGTTCGCTGCGCTCACCACATCCTACATGCCGGCTCTCGCCGGCATGACGGGCTCGATGGGTCCTGGCTTTCCTAGAAGCCCAGATTCATCCCCGGCGGCAGCTGCATGCCGGCGGTGACCTTCGCCATCTTCTGGCGGCTGACCTCTTCCACTTTCTGCGAGGCGTCATTGATCGCGGCGGCGATCAGGTCCTCGAGAAATTCCTTGTCTTCCTGCAGCGCGGCCGGGTTGATCTCCACCTTGCGCGCCTGGTACTTGCCGGTCAGCGTGATCTTGACCATGCCCGCGCCGGACTCCCCGGTGACCTCCATCTGCGCGATCTCGTCCTGCGCGCGCTTGAGGTTTTCCTGCATCTGCTGCGCCTGGCGCATCATCTGGCCGATGTTGCCTTTCATGTAAATCTCCTGATCTATGAATCCAGCGGCTGCACGGAGCCGGGGCGCACGGTGGCGCCGAACATGTCCTTGAATGCGCGCACCACCGGATCGACGTCGATGGCGGCCTCGGCATTGCGCTGACGGTCGGTGGCGCGCTGCTTGTCCAGTTCCACCGGGGTATCCGCCACCGGCGCGGTGGCGATCTCGATCTGCAGGCGGATAGGCTCGCCCAGCTGTGCCGACAGCGCCTGCTCGATGGCCGTGCGACGGCTCTCCTGCAGCAGGTGCTTGAGGCGCGAGTCCAGCGTAAGGCTGACAGTGCTGCCCTCGCGGCCGCTCCAGACGCAGTTGCGCGCCAGCGGCTTGGTGAAACCGTCCAGGCCCAGGGCCTCCACGCGCTCGTCCCAGGCCGCATCCGGCCGCAGCAGGATCGTGGGCGGCGGCGTGCGGGCCGGCGCTGCGGCAACCGAGGCAGGCGCCATGGCCGGCGCTGAGGCAGGAGCGGCAGAAGCCGCCCGCCCACCTCCGGCGGCAGCCGGCGCGGAGCGGGTCTGCGGCGTGCTGCCGGCGCTCTGCACCGGGGCCGAGCCCGGGCGGAAGGCCAGCATGCGCAGCAGGGTCATCTCGAAGCCCATGCGCGGATCCGGCGCCCAGGGCATGTCGCGACGGCCCAGCACGGCGATCTGGTAGTAGAGCTGCACGTCCTCGCGGCCCATGCGGTCCTTCAGCTCCACCAGCGCCGCATCGTCATCCTCGGCGCGGGCATTGGGCAGCAGCTGCAGTACGGCGATGCGCTGCAGGTGGCCGGCCAGGTCGTTGAGCAGCGCGCCGTAGTCCGGCGCTTGTTCCTCCAGCCGCTGGATACAGGCCAGCAGCGCGTCGGGATCGCCGCCGGCCAGCGCCGCCAGGATCTCGAACAAGGTCTGCCGGCCGGTGGTGCCGAGCATCTCCTCCACGCCTTCGCGCTTCAGCCCCTGGCCGCCGGAGAAGGCGATGGCCTGGTCCACCAGCGACAGCCCGTCACGCATCGAGCCGTCGGCGGAACGCGCGATCTCGGTCAGCGCGGCGATCTCGTAGGCCACCGCCTCGTCATCCAGCACCTTGGCCAGCTGGTCGCGGATCACCGACACCGGCAGGCGCTTGAGGTTGAACTGCAGGCAGCGCGACAGCACCGTCACCAGCAGCTTCTGCGGGTCGGTGGTCGCCAAGATGAACTTCACATGCGGCGGCGGTTCCTCCAGCGTCTTCAGCAGCGCGTTGAAGGCGCTCTTCGACAGCATGTGGACTTCGTCGATCAGGTAGACCTTGTAGCGACCGCGCGCCGGCGCGTACTGCGCGTTCTCGATCACCTGGCGCACGTCATCAACGCCGGTATTGGAGGCCGCGTCGATCTCCAGCAGGTCCACGCAGCGGCCTTCGTCCACTTCCCTGCAGGCCGAGCAGACATTGCAGGGATTGGCGCTGACGCCGGTATCGCAGTTGAGGCACTTGGCGATGATGCGCGCCAGCGTGGTCTTGCCGACGCCGCGCGTACCAGTCAGCAGGATCGCCGGGTGCAGCTTGTCGCCATCCAGCGCATGCGACAGCGCCTTGACGACATGCCCCTGCCCCATCACGTCCTCGAATTTCCGCGGACGGTACTTGCGGGCCAGCGCGAGATAGCTCATGGGTGGCAGGAAGAATGGGTGAACCGCGATTGTCGCGGATTGGGATCGCTCAGGCCAGTCTGAACCCGCACTCGCCATTCAGTCTGTAAATGGTGGTCCGGATTGAGGTTTCGTCAGGCGTCGCGAGCGAAGGCAGATTGCGGACCGCCGGAGCACAGCGCACCGGAGCGTACATCAGTACGCGAGGATCGCGAGCACCGCCGGCACGCGATATGGCGAGCGCAGCAGCCTGGCGGAAGCTCAATAGGGTGGCGGCCCGTACCAGCTGACTCCGGCACCCGGCGACACCGCTGCCGTTGCTCCCTTCCGGGCCTGGCGGGGTTCACGGCTTGCCGTCGCGGAGGGCCGGCACGGGCCACCATAGACAGGTTTCGCGCCGGGGTCCGGCGCGAGGGACGCGAATTCTGCCTGAATCGGCCGCCTGCTACCAGCGAGCGCTATCGGCTGGCCCGCAGCGCCGCCTGTTCGACCAGGGTCAGGGCCACCTTGTTGCGCAGGTAGACCGGCAGCAACAGGTCGCCGGAGATGGCCTGCCCCGCCTGGAACTGCGGCAGGGCCAGCCGCAGGATGTCCTCGGCATGCGGCAGGGCGTCCGCCACTACGCGGGACGGCGTCACGCCAAAAGCCGCCGGCAGCGCCTCGGGATAGGCACCCCAGCCGGTGCCCACCGCCGTCCAGTCCCCGGCGGCCACGGCAGGCACCTCCGCGGGCGCGCAGACACCCTCCGCGTGCAGGGCGCGCGGCAGCCCATCGGCTGCTGCCGTGTAAGCGCCCCAGTAGACTTCATTCAGGCGCGCATCGATTGCCGCCAGCACCTGCGGTGCGCCGCTGCGGATCGCGCGCAGCGCCATCGCCGGCAGCGAGGAAACGCCAACCACCGGCCGGTCCAGCGCCAGCGACAGTCCCTTGACGAAGCCGACGCCGATACGCACCCCGGCAAAGCTGCCGGGCCCGATGCCGCAGGCGATACCGTCGAGTTGTGAGAATGCCAGGCCGGCACCGGCCATCAGCTCCTGCACCATCGGCATCATGCGTTCGGTATGGCTGCGGCCGGCCGTCTCGAAGCGCTCTTCGATGCGCCCATCCACGGACAGGGCGACGGAGCAGGCTTCGGTGGCGGTATCGAGGGCGAGGATCTTCATGGGGATATTGTAGGAGCGGCTGTCAGCCGCGAGCGACGTTTGCCAGGATCAGCGGAGGTCGCGGTCAAGGGTCGCTCCTACGCAATGGCCTCCATCCAGTCCCGCACCTCGCCCATGTCGGTCAGCACCGGCATGCGCGGCAGGCTCTCCAGCACCTGCCGTCCATAGCCCTTGCTGCGCAGGCGCGGGTCGCAGAGCATCAGCAAACCCCGGTCCTCCGCATCACGGATCAGGCGGCCGGCGCCCTGGCGCAGCATGACGATGGCCTCGGGCAACTGCAGGTCGAAGAAGGGCTTGCCGCCGCCACGGCGGATGGCATCGAGCTTGGCTTCGTAGACCGGGTCGCCGGGCGCGGTGAAGGGCAGCTTGTCGATGACCACCACGCGCAGGGCCTGGCCCTTCACGTCCACGCCTTCCCAGAAACTGCTGGTGCCGACCAGCACGGCGTTGCCGTCCTGCGTGAAGCCATCGAGCAGCGCCGAGCGACTGTCTTCCCCCTGCACGAAGATCTGCATCTGCAGGCGCGTGCGCAGGCCGGCGGCGATGCGCTTGAGCGCGCGGTGGCTGGTGCAGAGTACGAACACGCCACCGCGACTGGCGTCGATCACCGGTAGCACCGCGTTGACCACCGCCTCCGGGTACTCGGGATGGTTGGGCTCGGGCAGGCCGCGCGGCAGGTAGAGACGCGCTTGGCTCTCGAAGTCGAAGGGGCTTTCCAGCTGCAGCGTGCGCGCCTGGTCCAGGCCCAGCTCGCGAGTGAAGTGACCAAACCCATCACTGGTAGCCAGCGTCGCCGAGGTCAGCACCCAGGCACCCGGATAGGTTTCCAGCATGCGGCGGAAGCCTTCTGCCACCAGGATTGGCGTGGCATGCAGGCTGCCGCCGCGCATGGCCGGCTCGGCCCAGCGCACCTGCTCCGGATCGACGCCGGAGATGATGTGGCCGTAGCGGCGCAGCGCGTCGTCCGCGCGCGTCACGCAGGCGGCCAGCTCGGCGTTGCGCTCCTCGAAAGGCTTCACCGCCTCGAACAGGGCCTGCAGGGCGTCGCCGGCGGTGGCGCAGAGATCGCGCGTCATCGGGCGCGACAGGAACTCCTGCAGGGTCACCCTGCCCTGCGGGCCGGCAAAGGCATTCTCGAAGCGCACAGTGGCAGCAGCCAGCGCCTCGGCGGCCTCGCGCAGCTGCGGCATGTCGCCGAGGTTATCGGCCTCGGTCTGCGTGTCCTTGGCCAGGTCTTGCAGCTGGCGCGTGGACAGGCGCTGGCCGAAGAACTGCGCGGCGAGCTCGGGCAGCTGGTGCGCCTCGTCGACGATCACGGCATCGGTGCCTGCCAGGATCTGGCCGAAGCCTTCCTCCTTGAGCACGAAGTCGGCAAACAGCAGGTGATGATTGATCACCACCACGTCGGCCGCCTGCGCATTGCGCCGCGCCCGGGCGACGTGGCAGCCGTCGAAGTCCGGGCAGCGGCTACCCAGGCAGTTGTCAGCGGTGGAGGTGATCTGGCGCACCAGCACCTCCTCGCCATCCAGGCTGCCCAGCTCGGAGATTTCACCGCTCTGCGTGCGCCGTGCCCAATCCTCCACCTCGCGCAGGCGCAGGTAAAGGAACTTCAGCGCCGGCACCAGGCGCGCGCGTTTCATGCGGTACAGGCAGAGGTAGTTGCCGCGGCCCTTCAGCAGGGCGACACGTGAGGGGATGCCCAGCGCATCGCGCACGCGCGGCAGGTCGCGGTGGAACAGCTGGTCCTGCAGGGTCTTGGTGCCGGTGGAGATCGCCACGCGGCGGCCGGACATCAGGGCCGGCACCAGGTAGGCGTAGGTCTTGCCGGTGCCGGTGCCGGCTTCCACGACCAAGGTACCGTCATGCCGCAGCGCCTGCTCCACCGCCTCCGCCATCTCCTGTTGCGGCAGGCGCGGCATGAACTGCGGGATGCTGGCCGCCAGCGGTCCGTCCGCACCCAGCAGCGCGGCGGCGGAATCGTCCATCGGTTCTGCGGAGCCTATGGCGCCGCGCCGGTGACCGCGGCCTGCAGCGCCGCCACGCGGTCCTGCGCCGTCTGAGCGCCGCTGGCATCGCCCCTTGCGGCGCGGGCCGCGCGGATGGTCTTCCAGTTCTCCAGCTCGGCAAAGACGTTGCCGCGCGCGAGGCTGTTGGATTTCTGTGCGACGCTCTCGGCCTGGTCGTAGTTCTTCTGGTCCAGGTAGGCCTGGGCCATGGCCGACCAGACGAAGTAGTTGCGAGGCTCGATGCGCAGCGCACGCTCCAGCGAGGCTTGCGCCTGCTGCGGCTGGCCGGCGGCGCGCTGCGAACGCGCCTGGCGCACCAGTGAGGTCACGGCCTGGCCACTGACGGCCTCGGCAGAGCGCGGAGCGCTCGGCGGCGGCGGGGTCACCACGATGGGCTCCTGCGGCACCATCTCGGGCCCGGCGGGCGGAAGCGGCGAAGGCATGCCGGGTATGGGCTCGGACGGCAGGCCCGGACGCTGCGGCGCGGTCGGCGTGCCGGGCCGGCTACCGGGCTGCTGCGGGTAACTGCGCTCGTGCTTGCCGGGCGGCGTGGCGCAGGCGCTCAGCACCAGGGCGGTGAGGCTCAACAGCAGGACACGCAGCGGCATGGGACTCTCGACGGGGCAACCTGCCCCATTCTACCGCGCCGGTCTACTCAAAAATATCGCGCAGCCACTGCATCGGCGCCGACTCCGCCGCCCGGGCGCAAGGGGCGTACTGCTCGGGCGCATGGCCCTGCATATAGGGCACGCTGCGCGCACCGGGGCAGCCTTCGTCGGCCTTGAGGCCACTGGCGGGGTCCACCAGCTGCTCCTCGACGTCCGGCGGCGGCACCGGGTCCAGCCCGCGGGCGTTGAGGTCCTTCATCACCTGCGACCAGATCGGCAATGCGCCATTGGCACCGGACAGCCCGGTGGGCTTGTTGTCGTCACGGCCCACCCAGATCACGGCGACACGGTCGGCGCCGAAGCCGGCGAACCAGCTGTCACGGTAGTCGTCGGTGGTGCCGGTCTTGCCGGCGTAGGCACGGTCGCCCGGCAGCACGCTGTAGGCCGAGCGGGCCGTGCCCTGCGTCAGCACCGCCTGCATGGTCCAGTTAAGGAGGTAGACCGGGCCTTCCGGCAAGGTCTTCTTCAGCTTGATCTGCGCCTGCGACAGCGGCTTGCGGTCCAGGGTCTGCACCTGGCGGATGGAGGACAGCGAGGCCTGGTAGCCACTGGCCGCCAGCGTGCCGTACATCTGCGCCACTTCCAGCGGGGAGATCTCGACCGCACCCAGGAACATGGACGGCACCGGCGCGGCGTCGCCGCTGTAGCCCGCCGCCACCAGGGTATCGCGCATGGCCTTGGGTCCGAACTGCAGGCCCAGGTAGACCGTCGGCAGGTTGTAGGACTGCGCCAGGGCGCTGACCAGCGGCTGCGGGCCATGTAGCTGGCGGTCGTAGTTCATCGGCGACCAGGGCTTGGCCCCAGCCTGCTCCAGCGTGATCGGCTCGTCCGGAAGGATGCTGTAGACGTTGAAGCGGTCCGGGTGCATCAGCGCCGTCAGATAGACGAAAGGCTTGGCCAACGAGCCGATCGAGCGGCGCGAGTCCAGCGCGCGGTTGAAACCGGCGTAGCGGGTATCGCGCCCGCCGACCAGGGCCAGCACTTCGCCGCCGTCGACGCTGGTGACCACGCCGGCGGCCTCCAGCGTGTCGTCCTTCATCTTGCGGGCCTTCTCCAGCTGCGGCATGGCCGCCGAGATGCGCCGCTCCAGGGACTCCTGGGCACGCGGCTCCAGCGTGGTGAAGATGCGCAGGCCCTCGCTGACCAGGTCTTCCTGGCGGTACTGCTGCTCGAGCTGGCGCCGCACCAGCTCGACGAAGGCGGGATAGCGCTCCACGCCGCTGCGGCCACCGGCCAGGCCCAGCGGCAGCTTGATCGCCGCCGCGTGCTCGGGCTCGGTGATCAGGCCTTCCTCGCGGAAGACGTCGAGCACCAGGTTGCGGCGCTCCAGGGCGCGCTTGGGGTTGCGCCGGGGGTTGTAGAACGAAGGGCCCTTGACCAGGCCCACCAGCAGCGCCACCTCGTGCGGCTGCAACTCGCCCAGCGGCTTGTTGAAGTAGAACTGCGCGCCCAGGCCGAAGCCATGCACGGCACGGTTGCCGTCCTGCCCCAGGTGCACCTCGTTGAGGTAGGCCTCGAGGATCTCGTCCTTGCTGTAGTGGACCTCCAGCAGCACGGACATGAAGGCTTCGTTGATCTTGCGCTGCCAGGTCTGCTCGCTGCCGAAGAAGAAGTTCTTGACCAGCTGCTGGGTCAGGGTACTGCCGCCCTGCACTACCCGGCCGGCGCGCATGTTGGCGATGCTAGCGCGCAGGATGCCCTTGGGGCTGACGCCGAAATGATGGCGGAAGCCCTGGTCCTCCACTGCCAGCAGGCCCTTGGTCATCAGCTCCGGGACTTCCGACAGCTTGACCAGCACCCGGTCCTCGCCCTGCTTGGGGTAGATGCTGCCGATCAGCATCGGGTCCAGGCGCACGATGTCTCGCGGCGCTCCGGCCTCCAGGTCATAAACCTCGCCGACGCTGCCGTCCTCGCCCCACTTGATGCCCAGCTGCAGGCTGGGCTGCGGGCCGTCCCAGAAATCGAAGGCGCGGGTCTGCACCTGCAGGGCGGCCTTGTTCATGGCGTAGGTTCCCGGCCCCTGCAGCTCCGCCGATTCACGGTAGCCCAGGCGCGCCAGCTCATGCCGCAGCGTGTCCTTTTCCAGGTTGAGGCCCGGATAGAGCTCCGCCGGAGCGGCATAGACCTGCGCCGGCAGCTGCCAGCGAGCACCCGCGAAAAGATCACGGACGCGCTTGTCCAGGCTCAGCAGGTAGACGGAGAAGGCGACGAGGCCAACGCTCAGGACCAGCAGGAGCGATGAGAGGATGAAGGCTTTGAGCTTGCGGGGAGCCATAGGCGGCGCAGTGTAAGGCTCCGTCAGTCCGGGGCCAAGGGCTTGATCTTAAAAGGCAAGACACACCGAGCAGCGCTGAACGGAGGCTGAATCTGCTCGGATTGTTGCAGAAATGTGACAATCGCCTGCCGACTCCCCTATCCTTCGCGCCCTTTCGCGGGGGCTGGACGGTCCGGCACCCGGATTATGGACTACAGGAGCAGCAAATGTTCGGACGCCTGATGCCCAAAGAGGGCCGCTTCTTCGAGTACTTCGTCGAACATGCCGAACAGCTGGTCCTCGGCGCCGTCGAACTGAAGGCCCTGATGGCCAACATCGGCGAGCTGAGCATCCGCAAGCGCAACATCGAGAGCATCGAGCATGCGGCGGACAAGATCACGCATGAAACCATGCATCTGCTGCACCAGACCTTCATCACCCCGCTGGACCGCGACGAGATCCACCAGCTGATCACGCGTATGGACGACATCCTCGACCTGATGGAAGACGTCTCGCAGTGCCTGTTCCTATACGACATCGACCACGTGACCGAGGAAGCCGGCCACCTCGCCGCCATCTGCCTGGAAAGCACCGAGCGGGTGCGCGAGACCGTCAAGCTGCTGCCGGACATGAAGAATGCCCAGGCCATGCTGGACCAGTGCAAGATCATCGACCGCCTGGAGAGCGATGCCGACCACGTCATGCGCTCGGCCATGGCCAAGCTGTTCCGCGAGGAAGCCGACACCCGCCAGCTGTTCAAGATGAAGGAAATCTACCAGTTGCTGGAATCGGTGACGGACCGCTGCCAGGACGTCGCCAACATCATCGAAGGCATCGTGCTCGAAAACAACTAGGCCCGGCAGACTCCGATGACCCTCGAAATCGTCATCCTGCTGGTGATCATGGCGCTGCTGTTCGACTTCATGAACGGCTTCCATGACGCGGCCAACTCCATTGCCACCGTCGTTTCCACCGGCGTACTCAAGCCGCAGTGGGCGGTGCTGTGGGCCGCCAGCTTCAACTTCATCGCCTACTTCATCTTCCCGCTGAAGGTCGCCGCCACCATCGGCAAGGGCACCATCGATCCTTCGATCATCGACCACTACGTGATCTTCGGCGCCCTGACCGGCGCCATCGCCTGGAACCTGATCACCTGGTGGTACGGCCTGCCCTCCTCGTCCTCGCATGCCCTGGTGGGCGGACTGGTCGGCGCCGGCGTGGCCAAGGTGGGCACCGGCGCGTTGATGAAGGCGGGCCTGCTCAAGATCGTGGCCTTCATCGTGGTGGCACCGCTGCTGGGCTTCCTGCTCGGCTCGCTGCTGATGCTGGCGGTGTCCTGGCTGTGCTTCCGCAGCAATCCACGCAAGGTCGACCGTCGCTTCCGGCGCCTGCAGCTGATGTCCGCCGCGCTCTACAGCCTGGGTCACGGCGGCAATGACGCGCAGAAGACCGCCGGCATCATCTGGATGCTGCTGATCGCCGCCGGCATGACCAGCGCAGCCGACCCGGTGCCGACCTGGGTGGTGTTCTCCTGCTACATCACCATCGCCCTGGGCACCATGTTCGGCGGCTGGCGCATCGTCAAGACCATGGGCCAGAAGATCACCAAGCTCAAGCCCGTGGGAGGCTTCTGCGCGGAGACCGGCGGTGCCGTGACGCTGTTCTTCGCCACGGCGTTGGGCGTACCGGTGTCCACCACCCATACCATCACCGGCGCCATCGTCGGCGTGGGTTCCTCGCGCAAGGTCTCGGCCGTGCGCTGGGGCGTGGCCGGCAGCATCGTCTGGGCCTGGGTGCTGACGATCCCCGCCGCCGCCTTCATCTCGGCGGTAGCCTGGGGCATCGCTCACCACTACTTCTAGGGCCGCGGAAGCCCGTGCTATAGTCAAGCCCATGTCGAGCTCTCGCGCGTATTACTTTAGCTACTGGTCTCCGGTTTCCGGCGGACGAAGGGCGCGCGCGTAACAGCTTCAGACAACGCATCCCAGACAACCGCCGGCGCGAAAGCCCCGGCGGTTTTTTGTTTTCCGAAGGATTTTTCACAGAGAACCGCCATGAGCACCACTACCGACACCGGCCCTGCCGGCTGGCCGTCCAGCGCGGACAAGACCAGCAACACCGACGACGAACGCATCAAGGACATCAACGTGCTGCCCCCGCCCGAACACCTGATCCGCTTCTTCCCGATCCGGGGAACGGCGGTGGAGACCCTGGTCAAGCAGACCCGCAGCCGCATCCAGGACATCATGGCCGGCCGCGACGACCGCCTGCTGGTGATCATGGGCCCCTGCTCGATCCACGATCCGGCCTCCGCGCTGGAGTACGCGCGGCGCCTGATGGCCGAGCGCGAAAAGCATGCGGACACGCTGGAAATCGTCATGCGCGTGTACTTTGAGAAGCCGCGCACCACGGTGGGCTGGAAAGGCCTGATCAACGACCCCTACCTCGACGAGAGCTGCCGCATCGACGAGGGCCTGCGTATCGCGCGCCAGTTGCTGATCGACATCAACCGCCTGGGCCTGCCGGCCGGCAGCGAGTGCCTGGACGTGATCTCGCCGCAGTACATCGGCGACCTGATCTCCTGGGGCGCTATCGGCGCACGCACCACCGAAAGCCAGATCCACCGCGAGCTGGCCTCGGGCCTGTCGGCGCCCATCGGCTTCAAGAACGGTACCGACGGCAACATCCGCATCGCCACCGACGCCATCCAGGCGGCTGCGCGCGGGCATCACTTCCTGTCGGTGCACAAGAACGGCCACGTGGCCATCGTACGCACCGAGGGCAACCGCGACTGCCACCTGATCCTGCGTGGCGGCGGTAGCGCGCCGAACTACGACGCCGCCAGCGTCGAGGCCGCCGGCAAGGCCCTGGAAGCCGCCGGACTGCCGGGCACGCTGATGGTGGACTGCAGCCACGCCAACAGCTCCAAGCAGCACCAGCGCCAGATCGACGTGGCGCGGGACATCGCCGGCCAGATGGCCGGCGGCTCGCGACGCATCTTCGCGGTGATGGTGGAAAGCCACCTGCTGGCCGGCGCCCAGAAGTTCACACCGGGCAAGGACCCGGTGGAGGGGCTGGAGTACGGCAAGAGCATCACTGACGCCTGCATCGGCTGGGACGACTCAGCCGGAATGCTGGGGACGCTGTCGGAGGCAGTCGTCCGCCGCCGCCAGCGCTGAATGCGGCATAGTCCAAAGAAAAAGCCCGGCGCAAGGCCGGGCTTTTTTGCAGCAAGTCTCAGGACTGATTAGAAGCTGTAGATCATCGCGAGGCCGTAGGAGCTCGTGTCGCCGCTGCTGCCTGCCGGCAGCATGTTGGCAACCGCATCCTGCGAGTAGTTCATGTAGAAGACCTGCGTCGTCAATGCCTTGCTCAGCTTGTAGTCCACGCCCAGGCCGAACATGTCGCGGGTGTTGTCGCTGACGTCAGCATCCGTCTTGCCGTACTGCCCCTTGAACTTGAAGGCATCAACAGTAAAGGCAGCCGAAACCAGGTAGCTGGTCTCTTCCCGGTCGTCGCCGGTAGGGGCTGCTACCGAGGAGATACCGGTGGCGACCTGATACAGCGCGCCCAGTTCCAGGCCCATCGGCATCTTCACGCCGGCGGCGAGGCGCCACTGGTCCGTACCCGTCACACCAGCCAAGCCATCCATCTTCAGCGTCTGGACGTCGTTATCAGCGTAGGCCAGTGTGGCGAAGAAGATGCCCGATTCGAAGTCGGCGGACAGGAAGAAGGTGTCGGCCAGACCCTTGTCGAAGTCGGCTGCGTTGTCGGTCGCCGCGCGACGTTCACCGAGCTGGACGGCAGCATTCAGGGTCAGCATCTCGGCGATCTTCGGCGAGGAGTACGAGATCAGGTTGTTCTCGCGGTTCTCACCGACCATCAGGAACGTGATGTCACCGATCGACTGGTCATTGAACTGGTCGACCTTGGCACCTGCGTCCTTGATCAGCGTGTCGTACTTGCCGAACTTCACGGTACCGAAACCGCCAGTCAGGCCCACGAAGATATTGCGCTGCGAGAACGCCGCACCCTCGGAGCCATCAGGGTCGATGCCGTATTCGAGCTGATAGATCACGGCGAGGTCGCCGAGGCCCACGTCTTCCTTGCCCTTGAAACCCAGGCGCGACGAGTTAACCATGTCACGAATGCGCCAGGCGCCTTCGGCCGCCGCGCCGGTGGCGTTGTTGTTAAGGCCGCCATCGCCGAGCCCGATTTCATCCTTGACCCGGTCGAGGCCGATGTTGAAGCGACCGTACACCTTGGTGTCGGCAGCGAAGGAAACCGTCGGGATGACCGTCAGGGCAGCCACGGCAACAGCGATGAGATTCTTTTTCACACCAGCACTCCTGTCTCGAAAATAGTTTAGGAACCCGCGCGCCCTTCGATCAGCTCGGATTCACTGTGAACCCGACCCCCCACAAAGAGAGCTATTGCCCCAGGAGCCTGTCGGCTACTGGTTGTTTAACGGCGCGGAGTATGAGGACCGGGAGTGAAGCTTTTTTGGAGAATTTGTTTCATTAATGTGAAAAAGGCACCTTGAAGGTGCCTTTATATGAACGTCAGTTCTGCTTGCGCTCGAATTCAGTGCGATCCCGCCCAGCTCACGAAGGCGCGGCGCTCAGTGCTGCCGGCCTGGCGCCAGAGCCCCTGGAACGAAGCGAGGTACTCGGAGCTCCCCTCCTGAACGTCATCGCCGACCCAGCGCAGCGCAAGCTTGCGCTCTTCGGCGCTGGCCTGCTTCCACCAGGCCTTCAGCAACGGCAGCCGCTCCGCGGTATCGACGGACTTGGCAGTGGGCGGGGCCACCACGGCAGCCGGCATCACGGCAGGAGGAGCGGTGGCCGGAACGGAAACTGCCGGTGCGGCGGCGACCGGGATCGCCAGCGGGGCGATGACCTGCTTCGCTCCGGGCTGCTGCTCCGCCGCATCGACCAATTTGCTGCCGGGCTGGAAAGCTGCCACCAGGCTGCGATCAAAAGCCAGTCCACTATCGACGGAGGCCGTCCGGGCGCCGGTGCTTTGGTCCTCGACCCAGCCCTTGAACGCCGCCGCAAGCTGGCGTGCCTCACCGGGATTGCGCGGCCGCTCATAGTCGATCCGGTAGCGGTGTCCGGCTGCAGCGTCGATTACGAACAGCTCCGGATCGGACTTGACCACCTCATGTTCACCCTGGGGGTTGAGGACCTCGCGGTAAAACACCATCAATTCGTAGCGCCCCGGCGCCGCGACCTCCAGGTTCTTGTCGCCGCGCGTGAACATGCCCTTGGCGCCACGCACCGGCTTGCCATTAAGTTGTTCCAGCTCCAACTGCTCTGGAAAGTTGATCGTGGCGATGCCATCCGGCTTGCCGTCATAGAGTTGGATGGGCCGCTGCGCGCAGGCGCTGCAGAGCAGGATCAAGGTCAGGATCGTCAGGCGTCTGGCTGCAAACATCATCATTACTCCGAATTAATATTCACTTTCTGCGGGCGATCCCCTGCCCAAGCCGATTGCACGGAGAACGTCTCCGCAAGCAAAAAGGGCCACGCATTCCTGCGCGGCCCGGTGTTCCTCGGACCCCAGGGGCTTCAGGCGCCGCGGGCTTCCTTTTCCATGACCTCGAGCGAAACGTGGCGCACGTCCTTGCCCTTGACCAGGTAGATCACGTACTCGGCGATGTTCTTGGCATGGTCGCCGATACGCTCCAGGGCGCGGATGCTCCAGATCATGTCCATGACACGGCGGATCGTGCGCGGATCCTCCATCATGAAGGTGATGCACTGGCGCATCAGGGCCTCGTACTCGCGATCCACCGCCTGGTCGGCATGGGCCACGGTCAGGGCCATCTCGGTGTCGATGCGAGCGAAGGCATCGAGGGCGTCATGCACCACCTGGACCACCTGGCGCGACAGGTGCTGCACTTCCAGCATGCCTTCGGTGGTGCGGGTGTGATTGGTGAGGTCGATCGCCATGCGGGCGATCTTCTCGGCCTCATCGCCGATGCGCTCGAGGTCGGTGATCGTCTTGATCACCGCGTAGACCAGGCGCAGGTCGCTGGCGGTCGGCTGGCGGCGGGCGAGGATGCGCGAGCACTCCTCGTCGATGAAGACCTCCATCTGGTTGACCTTGGCATCATTGGCGACGACCTGTTCGGCCAGCGCACGATCGCCGTTCATCAATGCCTGGGTGGCCTCGGTAATCTGCTGCTCGACCATGCCGCCCATGGCCAGCACGCGCTGGCGCACGTCCTCCAGTTCCACGTTGAACTGGGTCGAAATGTGCTGCCGGTGAGGGTTCTTATCCATGATCGCTGAGGTTCTCCGTTGCCTGGGCACTATACCCGCAGCCGACAATGCGATGTATCGCCGGTCCGGTCGGGGAGGGAAAGCACTAACGCCGCAGCCGGGGTGGTGCGGGGGCGCCAATATGCCCCGGCTTTGTGAATAACATGTGACAGTGACAAGCTCGCCTACCGGCCCGATTTGCGGATTTGGAGGGGTCAAATGGGCCCTGCAGCAGGATTTACCCCCTCCGGAAGGCCGGGCGCAACAAAACTGTAAGATTTGCCAAGTACTCTCCGCGTCCTCAAGTCCAAAAACAGACCGGAGTTTCCTGATGACCCTGTTCCGCAAGTCCTTCGCCCAAGCTGCGCTGGCTGTCGCCGGCGTGGTTATGGCGAGCAACGCCGTCGCCGCCGACATCTCCGGCGCCGGCGCGACCTTCCCCTACCCGATCTACGCCAAGTGGGCGGATGCGTACAAGAAGGAAACCGGCATCGGCCTGAACTACCAGTCGATCGGCTCCGGCGGCGGCATCAAGCAGATCAAGGCCAAGACCGTCACCTTCGGCGCCACCGACAAGCCGCTGAAGCCGGACGAGTTGAAGGAAGCCGGCCTGCTGCAGTTCCCGATGGTCATGGGCGCCGTGGTGCCCATCGTCAACGTCGAGGGCATCACCCCGGGTCAGCTCGTGCTGGACGGCCCCACCCTGGCCAAGCTGTTCATGGGCAAGATCAGCAAGTGGAACGATGCCGAGATCGCCAAGCTGAACCCGGGCGTCAAGCTGCCGAGCCAGGCCGTCGCCGTGGTGCACCGCTCCGACGGTTCGGGTACCACCTTCAACTTCGCCTACTACCTGTCGCAGGTGAGCAACCAGTGGCGCGTGGAAGTCGGCGCCGACTCCTCCCTGTCCTGGCCGGTCGGTATCGGCGGCAAGGGCAACGAAGGCGTCGCCAACATGGTCGCCCAGACCAAGGGCGCGATCGGCTACGTCGAGTACGCCTACGCCAAGCAGAACAAGATGTCGCACACCAAGATGATCAACCGTGATGGCAAGGTCGTTGCCCCGGACAACACCACGTTCCAGGCCGCTGCCGCCGACGCCGACTGGGCCAAGGTTCAGAACTACTTCCTGATCCTCGCCAACCAGCCGGGCGCCAACAGCTGGCCGATCACCGCCGCCACCTTCATCTTGGTCTACCAGAAGCCGGGCAAGGGCGCCGCCGACCTGAAGCAGGCCCTGAAGTTCTTCGACTGGGCCTACAAGAAGGGTGGCCCCGCCGCTGACGAACTGGATTACGTGCCGATGCCGGAAACCGTGATCAAGATGGTCAACCAGACCTGGACCACCATCCAGGACGAGTCCGGCAAGCCGCTCTGGCCCTAATCGCTTCCTGCTGCCTTCCGTCGTTGTGGAACGGAGGGGTCTTCCCGGCCCCTCCGTTTCTTCTTGAATGATAGAAAGTCATTTTTCTCAATGACTTGAAAGCTTCACCCAGCGTCAAATCGCAGAAACGTAGCGGCGGTATACTGGAACCTGGTCTTGCGGAATAGCCGCAAGAGGTGCCTCGCAGCAACGCCACCGCGATCCGGCTCATGCCAAATGCTTCCGTCCAATCGGCCCAACAGGGGTAGTCCGTGGAACTTGCGGCCCAAAGCGGCACCGTTGCACCTTCCGTACTGAGGAAAAACAGCCTCATCGACAGCTTGATGCATGGGCTGACTCGCAGTGCCGCCCTGCTGGTCCTGCTGCTGCTCGGCGGCGTCATCGGCGTGCTGATCCACGGCTCCATTCCGGCCTTCGAGAAGTTCGGCTTCGGCTTCTTCACGACGGAAAAGTGGAACCCGGTTACCGAAATCTTCGGCGCCGCGGCGCCGATCTACGGCACTGTCGTCACCTCCGTCATTGCCATGTTCATCGGCGTGCCGATCAGCATCGGCATCGCCATCTTCATGACCGAGCTCTGCCCGCGCTCGCTCAAGCGTACCCTGAGTACCGGCATCGAACTTCTCGCCGGCATTCCCAGCATCATCTACGGCCTCTGGGGCCTGTTCGTACTGGCACCGCTGCTGCAGCAGTACGTCCAGCCGGCGCTGATCAGCGCCTCCGAGGGCATCCCCTGGCTGGAGAGCCTCTTCGCCGGCCCGCCCTACGGCATCGGCGTGCTGACCGCAGCGCTGATCCTCAGCATCATGGTGCTGCCCTACATCACCTCGGTGACGCGCGACGTATTCGAGACCGTGCCGCCGATGCTCAAGGAGTCCGCCTACGGCCTGGGCGCCACGACCTGGGAAGTGGTGTGGAAGGTCGTCATCCCCTACACCCGCACCGGCATCGTCGGTGGCGTCATGCTCGGCCTGGGCCGCGCCCTGGGTGAAACCATGGCGGTGACCTTCGTGATCGGCAACGCCCATCGCATCGCGACCTCGCTGATCGCGCCGGGCACCACGATCTCGGCCACCATCGCCAATGAGTTCACCGAGGCGGATGGCGAGATGTATACCTCGGCCCTGATTTCGCTCGGCCTGATCCTGTTCATGATTACATTCGTCGTGCTGGCTGCCGCCCGCCTGATGCTGCTGCGCCTGCAGATGAAGGAAAACCGCTAATGAGTGCCTTCGTACAAGACAGCAAGCTGTACGCGCGGCGCAAGCGCCGCAATGCCGCCGCCATGGTCCTCTCCTATATCGCGGCAGGCTTGGGCTTCATCGCGCTTTTCTGGATCCTGGGCACCCTGGTGTCCAAGGGCATCGGTGGCCTGTCGTTCGAGACCTTCACCGCCATGACCCCGCCTCCGGGCGAATCGGGCGGCCTGCTCAACGCCATCTACGGCTCGGCGATCCAGACGCTGATGGCGGCGCTGGTCGGCACCCCGATCGGCATCCTCGCCGGCACCTTCATGGCCGAGTACGGTCGCGGCACCAAGACGGCCACCGTCGTGCGTTTCATCAACGACGTGCTGCTGTCGGCACCGTCGATCGTCATCGGCCTGTTCGTCTACGAGCTGATGGTGCGCCCGATGGGTCACTTCTCAGCCTGGGCCGGCAGCGTCGCCCTGGCGATCCTGGTGATCCCGGTCGTGGTCCGCACCACCGAAGACATGCTGCTGCTGGTGCCCAACACCCTGCGCGAAGCTGCCAGCTCGCTGGGCGCCTCACGCTGGCGCGTGATCAACAAGGTCTGCTACCGCGCCGCCCTCAGCGGCCTGGTGACCGGTGCCCTGCTGGCCGTCGCGCGTATCAGCGGTGAGACCGCTCCGCTGCTGTTCACGTCCCTGAACAACCAGTTCTGGAGCACGGACATGAACCAGCCGATGGCCAACCTGCCGGTGGTGATCTTCCAGTTCGCCATGTCGCCCTACCAGGACTGGCAGAAGCTGGCCTGGGTCGGTGCACTGATCATCACGACCACCGTGCTTGCGCTGAATATCCTCGCCCGTTCGCTGTCCTCTCCCCGCAGCCAGCAAGGCTAGCTCATCCTGTGAATACTGAAATGGAAAACCGCCCCAGCATTCAAATCGGCAGCTCCGTTGCCAGCCCGCGCGAAACCCGTGACGCCCTCAACGCCGGCTATGCCGAGAAGGTGTCGATCCGCGACGTGTGCTTCTACTACGGTCAGTCGATCGCGCTGAAGAACATCAGCCTGCCGCTCTACGAGAAGCAGACCACGGCCTTCATCGGCCCCTCGGGCTGCGGCAAGTCAACCCTGCTGCGCATCCTCAACCGCATGTACGACCTCTACCCGGGCCAGCGCGCCACGGGCGAGGTCCTGCTCGACGGCGAGAACATCCTCAGCCCGACGATCGATCTCAACCTGCTGCGCTACCGCATCGGCATGGTGTTCCAGAAGCCGACGCCGTTCCCGATGTCGATCTACGACAACATCGCCTTCGGCATCCGTCTCTACGAGAAGGTACCCAAGTCCGAGATGGACGGCCGCGTGGAAGACGCGCTGAAGCGCACCGCGCTGTGGGATGAGGTCAAGAACAAGATCAATTCCAGCGGCCTGGGACTGTCGGGCGGTCAGCAGCAGCGCCTGTGCATCGCCCGCACCATCGCCGTGCGCCCCAAGGTGATCCTGCTCGACGAGCCGACCTCGGCGCTCGACCCGATCTCAACCGCCAAGATCGAAGAACTGATCTATCAGCTGAAGGCGGACTACAGCATTGCGATCGTCACCCACAACATGCAGCAGGCGGCGCGCGTCGCCGACTTCACGGCGTTCATGTACCTGGGCGAACTGGTCGAGTTCGGCGCCACGGACATGCTGTTCACCAAGCCGAAACAGACCAAGACTGAAGAGTACATCACCGGTCGTTTCGGCTAAGAAGCCTGATCTGGAAAAGGCGGCTGCGGGTTTTCCCCGCAGCCGCCTTTCTTTTTGGTCCTGCGCCAAGTTGCGGGGACTAAGCTGCTACCGCGCGATGGCGCTTCGCTGCGGATGAACACAGCTCAATCCCTGGCATCTGTGTCGAGAAATTTTCTGATTCGCCCGTTCCCGACCGAAAGATCGTCATGCCGGCGGAAGCCGGCATCCAGTCCCGTCATGAGTAGCCACCGCCCGACTGGATACCGGCTTCCGCCGGTATGGCGAATCGGGTGTTGGCTTGCCCCGGGAAATCGGCGAACAACCAAAAATTAGTGGGCGGCCCGACGCGAAAATGAGTTCTTTATCCGTGCCTGCAAGGCCGGGCATTGAGCATTGGCGTTCAGGGAGGCCGGCTCTCAGCCATGCTTTCCCGAGGAAGAAGGTCTGAAGAACGGCACCAGCGCCCGCCTGCGGCTCGAGGGACGCGCGCGTGCCATGCACGCAGGAACAAACGCTCCCCCGCCCTAGCTGCTCTGGCCGGCCGCCTCGACCGCGTCCACATGGACGCGATGCAGGGGGAAGCGGCAGCTGAAGGTGGAGCCCACACCCAGCTCGCTGCGGATCTCCAGGCGGCTGTCGTAATGCTCCAGGGCATGCTTGACGATGGACAGGCCCAGACCGGTACCACCGCTGGCGCGGGAACGGGCCACGTCGACGCGGTAGAAGCGCTCGGTGAGCCGCGGGATGTCCTCCGGAGCGATGCCGACGCCGCTGTCCGCCACGCTGAAGCGTGCGCCCTCCGGCACCTGCTCCCAGTGAACCGCGATCACGCCGCCGGCGGGGGTGTAGCGCACCGCGTTCGACAGCAGGTTGGTGACGATGCTGACCAGCTCCGCCTCGCCACCGATCAGCATCACGCGCGGATCGATGTGCAGCTCGAAACGATGCTCGCCACGGGACAGGGTCTTGGTGTCCTCGACCAGGCGCTGGATCAGGCGCGGCACGTCCAGCCGGGTGTCCTTCATGCTGAGCGAGTCCGCCTCCAGGCGCGCCAGCTTGAGCATGTCGGTGACCAGGGACTCCATGCGCGCCGCCTGGTTGCGCATCTCGAGCAGCGGCCCACGCCAGGGGCCCAGGGCATTGCTGTGCTGGGCCTCGGGTTCCATCATCTCCAGGTAGCCGCGCAGTACCGTCAGCGGCGTGCGCAGCTCGTGCGAGGCATTGGCCACGAAGTCGCGGCGCGCCGTCTCCAGGCGCCGCAGCTCGGATACGTCGCGGGCGATCAGCAGGAGCTGGTTGCTGCCATAGGGAATGATCCGCAGCGACAGCTGCTTGGCACGATTCACCGGCGACGGTGCTTCGACCTCGCGGTCGAAATCGCCGCTGACGAAGTACTCGGTGAAGGCCGGGTGGCGGATCAGGTAGGTGATGCGCAAGCCGGTGTCCTGCGGCGCTCGCAGGCCCAGCAGCGTATTGGCCGCCTGGTTGAACCATGCGATCTGGCCGCGCTCGCCCAGGACCACGGCGGCATCCGGCAAGGCGGCGGTCGAAGCCTGGTACTCCGCCAGCATCAGCGTCAGCTTCTTCTTCTTCTTGCGGTTCTTGCGCTGCATCTCCAGCAGCGCGTTGTAGTTCTCACCCCAAAGGCCGCCGATATCCGGCAACTGAATGCTCTTGGGGCTGGCCACCCAGGCCCGCAGGATCGCCATGTAGCGCAGGTTCGACAGCAGCAGCAGGACCAGGACCACGCAGGTGCCCGCCAGCGGTCGGCCGAAGATGCGGCCGATGCCGGCGCCCACCAGCGCCAGGAGCACCAGCTTGAGCAACTCGAAGCGCCCGATCTGCCAGAGACGAACAGCCTGACGCGGCGGCGGCGAGACGGCTTGCGGCCCAACGGCCGGGCTGGGCGAACCCTCCGGTCCGGAGGTCATGGCCTCAGAACTTCTCGGAGAAGCGGTAGCCGGTGCCGCGCACGGTCTGGATCATGTCGGCGAAGCCGAAGGGCTCCAGGGCCTTGCGCAGGCGCCGGATATGCACGTCCACGGTGCGCTCCTCGACATAGACGTTCTGGCCCCAGACACGGTCCAGCACCTGCTCGCGCGTATAGACACGCTCCGGGTGGCTGACGAAGAAATGCAGCAGGCGGTATTCGGTGGGCCCCAGGCGCACCGGCTGGCCCTTGGCGGTGACGCGCTGGCTGGCGGCGTCCACCTCCAGGCCATTGACCGCCAGGCGCTCTTCCTCGCCGCCCGGCGTCGAGCGGCGCAGCACCGCCTGGATGCGGGCGATCAGTTCAGGAAAGGAGAACGGCTTGGAGACGTAGTCGTCGCAGCCGACGTTGAGGCCGCGGATCTTGTCCTCTTCCTCGGCGCGGGCGGTGACCATGATCACCGGGATGTCCTTGGAGGTCGGCTGGGCCTTGAGTTCGCGGGTCAGTTCGACGCCGGTAACACCCGGCATCATCCAGTCCATCAATATGAGGTCGGGGCGCTCGTCGGCGATCCGCAGGCGCGCCTCCTGGGCGCTGCCGGCCTCCGCCACGCGGAATTCGGCCCGACTCAGCGCGAAACGGATCATTTCGCGGATGGCGGCCTCGTCTTCTACGACCAGAATGAGTTTGCCTTGCATTGCCTAGCTCGATTACACGTCGCCCGTAATCTATTGGCAACATGTTACAGGAAGGTTAAGGAACCTCTTGATATTCACCGGTTTCCCCATATTTCACAAAAATGTCATGAAACCATGGGGCCACATTCGCCGATGCAGCCCGGCTATCGTCCCGATCACCACGATTGCTTTGACCTCTCGCCCCCCGATGCTTAGCATCGCGGGTTCACAGAAGGGGCACCCCTCCCCCGGGGGCCTCTTCCACCCCAATTTGTCCTTGGAAACGATATGACCGTCCAGCACCTGCCCCTGATCATCCTCGGCTCCGGCCCCGCCGGCTACACCGCCGCGGTCTATGCCGCGCGCGCCAACCTGAAGCCGACCATGATCACGGGCCTCGAAGTGGGCGGACAGCTCATGACCACCACCGAGGTCGACAACTGGCCCGGCGACGTCCATGGCCTGATGGGCCCGGACCTGATGGCACGCCTGCAGCAGCATGCCGAGCGCTTCGAGACCAAGATGGTCTACGACCATATCCATGCCGTGGACTTCAAGAGCAAGCCCTTCAAGCTGACCGGCGACCAGGGCGAGTACAGCTGCGACGCGCTGATCATCGCCACCGGCGCCAGCGCCAAGTACCTGGGCCTGGACAGCGAGACCGCCTTCCGCGGCAAGGGCGTGTCGGCCTGCGCCACCTGTGACGGCTTCTTCTACAAGGGCCAGGACGTAATCGTGATCGGCGGCGGCAACACCGCGGTCGAAGAGGCCCTGTACCTGGCCAACATCGCCAACCACGTGACCATCGTCCACCGCCGCGACAAGTTCAAGGGCGAGAAGATCCTGCACGACAAGCTGTTCAAGCGCCGTGACGAAGGCAAGGTCACGATCGTCTGGGACTCCACCCTGGACGAGGTGCTGGGCGATGCCAGCGGCGTCACCGGCGCGCGCATCCGCAACGTCAAGGACGGCAGCAAGCAGGACATCGCGTCCAAGGGCGTGTTCATCGCCATCGGCCACCAGCCGAACACCTCGATCTTCGAGGGCCAGCTGGAGATGCACGACGGCTACATCAAGGTGCAGTCCGGCAGCCAGGGCAATGCCACGGCCACCAGCGTGCCGGGCGTGTTCGCCGCCGGCGACGTGATGGACCACGTCTACCGCCAGGCCGTGACCTCGGCCGGCACCGGCTGCCAGGCCGCCCTGGATGCGGAACGCTACCTGGACAAGCTCGCCGGCTGAACCTCGCCAGCAAAGGCGCGCGGTGACGGCCGCAGGGCTACAATCCCTGCGGCCGCTTCGTTTCCAGGTCGGGCTCGCAGCACGGGACAAGAACGATGATGAAGCTGTACTGCTCCAGGACGTCGCCCTATTCGCGCAAGGTGCGCGTCGTGATCGAGGAGTTGCGCCTGTCGGAGCAGGTCGAGGAGATCGAGACCGATCCCTACAGCCCGCCACCGGAGCTGCTCGCGGCCAACCCGCTGTCGCGCATTCCGACCCTGATCACCGACAAGGGTGAGGCCCTACCCGACTCGGACCTGATCATCGAATACCTCGACGCCAAGTACCACGGCCTGGCACCGCTACCGCGCGGCACCAAGCGCTGGACCGCACGCCGCCGCCAGCGCATCGCACAAGGCGTGATCGACGCCGCCGTCGCCACCATGCAGGAAAAGCGGCGTCCGGAAAGCATCGTCTACCACAGCTTCCTGGATCGCCAGATCGCTGCGATCCGCCGCAGCCTGGAACTGCTCAACCTCGAGGCGCATACCCTGCTGAAGGACGAGAAGCCCAGCGTGGTGGAGATCACCGCCGGTGTCGGCCTGGCTTATCTCGACTTCCGCATGCCCTACCTGGAGTGGCGCAAGGAATTCGAGGCACTGGACCGTTGGTTCAGCGAGTTCGCGCGCCGTCCCTCGATGGTCAAGACGCAGCCGCCGGCCTGATGCGCGCCGTCCTCGCCCTGGGCCTGGCCCTGTTGCTCTCCGGCTGCCTGTCCTTCGGTGGCGGCAGCGGTCGCTCCAGCGCAGAGGTCGAGCGCCTGCGCCAGACCATCGTGGTCGACGCGCTCGGCCAGATCGGCCGGCCCTACCGCTATGGCGGCAACAATCCCGATGGCTTCGACTGCAGTGGCCTGGTGCAGTACGTCTTCGCCCAGTCCGGCGTGAAGCTGCCGCGCAGCTCGCGCGAGCAGAGCGACATCGGCCACAAGATCGACCTGGACGACGCCGAACCCGGCGACCTGCTGTTCTACAGCTTCACCGGCAGCAGGATCGACCACGTGGCGGTGTACCTCGGCGACGGCCAGGCCGTGCATGCCCCGGCCAGCGGACGCCAGATCATCGTCGCTCCGGTGGCACAGAAGTACTGGATGCAGAAGTTCGTGCAGGCGCGCGACGTACTGAACTGATCGACTCACCGTATCGCCGGCCAGCAAAACATCCCATGTCACGCCAGAAGAAGATCCTCCGAACCCTGTGCTTGTCCATGGCCCTGGTGCTACCCCTCGCCTGCTTCGCCCAGGACGCCCCCACCGATACCGACCGCGCACTCGGCGAGAAGTACGTGTACTGCGGGCAATTGATCAATGCGGTGAATCGCGCCGGCGGCGGCACCGACACCAGCGGCGAGTCGGCGCTGCTCATGTCCCTGCTGGGTTCGCAGCTCCTGGGCGCCGGCAACGTGGAGCAGTTCAAGCCCTATCGCGAAGCGGCGCGGGCGCGGATCGAGGAAGAGTCGCGGGAAGACCAGGCACAGCAGGGCCTGTTCAAGCGCTACCTGGATTGCACGCAACTCCACGCCCAACAAAGCCCGGCACTGATCGAGCGTTTCAAGGCCGGGCTGGCCGCCCCTCAGAAGTGACGGTAGCCGCAGGCGTCCTGAGGCTGCAGGCTTCCTGAGGCGTCGAGGCCACGCAAACCGGGCTCAGCCGTGATCCGTCCGATCTCGGTCAGCGGCACATCGAGCCGCTGCTGCGCCTCCTCCACCGCCTCCGGCGGCAGGCAGACGCAGAGCTCGTAGTCATCCCCACCACGCAGCATCAGCTCGGTGCGCTCAGCGGCCGGCGCCAAGCCGTTGAAGTGCGCCGAGGCCGGCAGCGCTGCCAGGTCGATCTCGGCACCGACACCACTGGCAGCCAGGATATGGCCCAGGTCGCCGGCCAGGCCGTCGGAGAGATCGAGGGCCGCAGTGGCGAGCCCGCGCAGCGCCAGGCCCGCCGCGATACGCGGTGTGGGGCGGTCCAGGCGCTGGCGCAGCACGGCAGGCAGCACCGGCTGCTCCAGCAGGCGCAGGGCCAGCGCCGCATCGCCCAGGGTGCCGGTGACGCAGATGCGATCGCCGGGGCGCGCACCGTCGCGGCGCAGGGCCTTGCCGAGCGGCACCTCGCCCATGGCGGTGATCGTGATGCTGAGGGGACCGCGCGTGGTGTCACCGCCCACCAGCGCGATGCCGCTGGCCACGGCGAGCTCACGCAGGCCCGCGGCGAAACCCTCCAGCCAGGATGCGTCGGCCACCGGCAGGGTCAGCGCCAGGGTGAACCAGCGCGGCTCCGCGCCCATGGCGGCTAGATCGGAAAGATTGACCGCCAGGGCCTTCCAGCCGATGTCGGCCGGCGCGGTGGACTCGGGGAAATGCCGCCCGGCGACCAGGGTGTCGGAGGTGACGGCCAACTGCATTCCGGGCGAGGGCTGCAGCAACGCGCCGTCGTCGCCAATGCCCAGAACCACGTCGGCGCGCGCAGGGGTCAGGCCGGCAAAGTGATGGCGGATGAGAGAGAACTCGTCCATGGCTCCAGTACCCCACTACTTGCGCGATGCCGCCCAGGGCAGAAGGACGGCGCCGCTCAAGCCTGCAGACCCGCGGTCGGGATGGATGCCCACCGGGCATCCCTCCACACGCGGATCATCTCATCTCGGCGCCGCGGGAATCGCGTGCCAGCTTGTCGAGCACGCCGTTGACGAACTTGAAGCCTTCCTCGGCGCCAAAGGTCTTGGCCAGGTTGACGGCCTCGTTGACGGCGACCTTCCAGGGCACGTCGAGGCAGAAGCGCAGCTCGTAGGCGCCTACCAGCAGGATGGCGTGCTCCACCGGATCAAGCTGGTTCAGCGGACGATCCAGGTGCGGCGTGATCGCCAGCGTCAGTTCCGGCGCGTTGTCCACCACGCCCTTGAGCAGCAGCTCGAAGTAGGCCGGATCGGCACGACCCAGACCCTCTTCCTGCTCGCGGAACTGGCGGAGCAGCACCTCGGGGAAGGTCTCGTTGAGCAGCCACTGGTACAGCGCCTGCACGGTGAGGCGGCGGGCGAGTCCGCGGCGGGATTGCGGTTGACCTTCGTTCACGCGAGGCTCCGGACGAGGCGCAGCATCTCGAGCGCCGCCGCGGCAGCCTCGTAGCCCTTGTTGGTCTTGCCGGGGCCCGTGCGCTCCCAGGCCTGCTCGACGGTGTTCACCGTGAGTACGCCAAAGCCGACCGGGCCACCGGTCTTGAGCTGCACGTCCATCAGGCCACGGGCACATTCGCCGGCGACAAAGTCGAAGTGCGGCGTGTCGCCGCGAATCACGGCGCCCAGGGTCACCACCGCATCGGCTTCGCCGCTGTCGAGGATGGCCTGCGTCGCCAGCGGGATTTCATAGGCACCCGGCGCGTAGTAGACCTTGACGTTGGCAGCCTGCACGCCCCAGTCGCGGCAGCACTCGCGCGCACCCTTGTCCAGCGCAGCGACGATGTCGGTGTTCCAGCGCGTCTCCAGCAGCGCGATGCGCACGCCGGAGAATTCCTTCTTGCCGGGCTTCTTGGGTGCCGTGTATCCGGTCTTCAGCTTCTTCATTCCTACTTCTTCTCGGGAACCACGTAATCCACCACCTCGAGGCCGAAGCCGGAGATGGCCTGCATGCGGTAATGCGAGGACAGCACGCGCATCTTGCGCACGCCCAGGTCGAACAGGATCTGCGCTCCGATACCGTAGGTGCGCAGCATCGGACGCGAGTCGTGATGCTCCTCGGACACATCCTTGTTCAGCGAGATGATCTGCTGAACCAGCTCGCGCGGCGCCTCGGGCTTGCGCAGCAGCACCACCACGCCACTGCCCTCTTCAGCCACGCGCTTGAGCGCCAGGCGCAGCGGCCAGGCAAAGTCCTCGTGCTGCACGCCGAGTACGTCCTGCAAGGTATTGCGGATGTGCACGCGCACCAGCGTCGGCTTGCTGTTGTCGATGTCGCCACGGACCATCGCCAGGTGCACGGTGTTGTCGATCGAATCCTGGTAGGTCACCAGGCGGAAGTCACCGAACTCGGTGGTCACGTGGGTCTCGGCCACGCGCTCGATGGTGTGTTCGTTGTGCAGGCGGTAGCGGATCAGGTCGGCGATGGTGCCGATCTTCAGGCCATGCTGCCGCGCGAACACTTCCAGGTCCGGACGGCGCGCCATGGTGCCGTCTTCGTTCAGGATCTCGACGATCACCGCAGCCGGCTCGAAGCCCGCCAGGCGTGCCAGATCACAGCCCGCCTCGGTGTGACCGGCGCGGGTCAGCACGCCACCGGGCTGGGCCATCAACGGGAAGATATGCCCCGGCTGCACCAGGTCCTCGGGACGCGCGTCCTTCTTCACCGCCGCCTGCACGGTGACGGCGCGGTCGTGGGCCGAGATACCGGTGGTGACGCCCTTGGCCGCTTCGATCGACACGGTGAAGGCGGTCTTGTGGCTCTCCTCGTTGCGCGACACCATCTGCGGCAGGCGCAACTGGCGGCAGCGGTCCTGCGACAGCGTCAGGCAGATCAGGCCGCGGCCGTAGCGTGCCATGAAGTTGATGTCTTCCGGCCGCACGCACTCGGCGGCCATGATGATGTCGCCTTCGTTCTCGCGGTCCTCGTCGTCCATCAGGATCACCATCTTGCCGGCCTTGAGGTCGGCGATGATGTCTTCGGTGGAGTCCAGCCCGCGCGGACGGGCGTCTTCGATGTTCGTAACCTTGTTCGTCATGTCTCGTTCCTTGCGGCCAGCAGCCGCTCCAGGTAGCGCGCGATCTGGTCCACTTCGAGGTTGACCGCATCGCCCGCCGCCAGTCCACCCAAGGTGGTGTGGGCCAGCGTGTGGGGGATGATGTTAACCCCAAACCGGCTGCCCTCGACCTCGTTCACGGTCAGGCTGATGCCATCAATGCAGATCGAGCCCTTGCGGGCGATGTAGCGGGCCAGCTCGGCCGGCGCTTCGAACAGCATGCGCCAGGAGCGGGCCTCTTCATGGCGCGAGATCAGCTTGCCGAGGCCATCGACATGCCCGGAGACCAGGTGGCCGCCCAGGGGCTTGGCCGGGGTCAGGGCACGCTCCAGGTTCACGGTCTGGCCGGCCTTCCAGCCGCCCGCCGTGGTCAGGTTGCAGGTCTCGCCGGACAGGTCGGCGTAGAAATGATCGTCGCTGAAGTCGGTGGCGGTCAGGCAGACGCCATTGACGGCGATGCTGTCGCCCAGGCCGCTGCCCTTCAGGTAACCCGGGGCCTCGAAACGCATGCGGCGATCGCCGCCCACGGTCTCGACGCTGCTGATGCGCCCCAGGTGCTCGATGATGCCGGTGAACATTTTTCCAGTCTCCTAAACAGGCTGCAGCGTGAGGCGCAGGTCCGCGCCCACTTGCCGCACCCCGGCGAAACGCCATTGCAGGCGCTGCGACAGCTTTTCCAGGCCCGGCAGCGTCGCGAAGGGCCGCGCTTCATGACCCAGGAAGCTCGGGGCGACGTAGGCCACCACCTCATCGACCAACCCGGCCTGCAGGAAGGAGCCGGCCAGGCGCGGACCGCATTCCAGCAGGACCTCGTTGACCTGCTTCTGCCCCAGCAACTGCAGGGCGGCGGCCAGGTCCAGCGCACCATTGACGTCCGTGGCGCAGACCAGGCGCTCGACACCGGCCGGGGCCGCGCCCTCGCCCGCCGTCAGCCACAGGCGCCGGGCGCCTTCGCTCCATACCCTCGCGGTGGCCGGAGCCTGCGCGCGGGTGTCCAGAACGATGCGATCCGGCTGCCGGAGATAAGGAACAGTGCCTTGAATGGCACTGTTCCCTCCGGCAGGCGACGCCATGGATGGCGTCGCGGGGGGTAATTCCGCCCCTGCTGTCGCGCCATGGATGGCGGCCGCAAGGTCTGAGGGGCTAACACGCACGGTCAGTTGCGGATCATCCGCCAGCACCGTGCCCGGACCGACCATGATCGCGCCGGCCTCGGCGCGCAGGCGATGCACGTCGGCGCGCGCCTCGGCTCCGGTGATCCACTGCGATTCGCCGGAGGCCATGGAGGTGCGGCCATCCAGGCTCATGCCCAGCTTCAGCACCACAAAGGGCCGGCCGCGGGTCATGCGTGAGACGAAGCCACGATTGAGCCGCTGCGCGTCCTTCTCCAGCAAACCACTTTCGGTGGCGATGCCAGCGGCGCGCAGGCGCTCCAGGCCCTGGCCCGAGACCAGCGGATTGGGATCCTGCATCGCCGCCCAGACCTTCACTACCCCTGCCTGGACGAGGGCATCGGCGCAGGGCGGCGTGCGGCCATGGTGGCTGCAGGGTTCCAGGGTGACGAAGACTTCGGCGCCGTGGGCGCGCTCGCCGGCCTCGCGCAGGGCATGGACCTCGGCATGCGGCTCACCGGCACGCTGGTGCCAACCCTCGCCCACCACGTCACCGTCCTTGACGATGACGCAGCCGACGCGAGGATTGGGATGGGTGCCGTACCGCCCACGCTCTGCGAGCCGCAGCGCGCGCGCCATCCACTGCGCGGCCTGTTCCGGCGTGCTCACTTCTTGGGGCGCGCCGCCGCGGAGGCTTCCGCCTCGATCAGCGACATCTGCGAGCGCCGCTGCTCGGCGGTCGGCATCTTCTGCAGCTTCTCGATCTCTTCGCGGAAGGCGTTGACGTCTTCGAAGCGGCGATAGATCGACGCGAAGCGCACGTAGGCCACGTGATCGAGATCGCGCAGTTCTTCCATAACCCAGTCGCCCAGCAGGCGCGAAGGCACTTCACGCTCGGTGGAGGCCCGCAGCTTGCGTTCCACGGTCTCGACGGCATGGTCCATCTGCTCGGCCGTCACCGGTCGCTTGTAGCAGGCGCTCTCGATGCCGCGGCGCAGCTTGTCCTCGACGTAAGGCTCGGGATCGCCGCTGCGCTTGACGATGTTGGGCATCTGCAGCTGCGCCTTCTCGAAGGTCGTGAAACGACCGTCGCAGGTTTCGCACTGGCGGCGACGACGCACCTGGGTGCCGTCCTCCGCCAGCCGCGAGTCGATCACGCGGGTGTCAGGTGCCTTGCAGAATGGGCATTGCATCGCGTGATCGCCTTGCCCGGATGTCCGCTCAGGCCTTCTTGCCCGCGCCGTACACCGGGAACCCGGCACACAGCTGCTCGACCTCGCCACGCACGCGGGTGACCACCGCCTCGACATCCGCGCCGGCGCTCATCGCGTCCACCAGGTCGGCGATCCAGTTCGCTACCTGCGCCATCTGCGGCTCCTTGAAGCCGCGGGTGGTCGAGGCCGGCGAGCCCAGGCGCAGGCCCGAGGTCACGAACGGGCTCTTGGGGTCGTTCGGCACGGAGTTCTTGTTGACCGTGAGGTGGGCACGGCCCAGAACCGCCTCGGCGTCCTTGCCGGTGACGTTCTTGGCGATCAGGTCCAGCAGGAACAGGTGGTTGTCGGTGCCGCCCGAAACAACCTTGTAGCCGCGGTCCAGCAGGACCTGGGCCATGGCGCGGGCGTTGGCCACGACCTGCTTCTGGTAGACCTTGAAGCTGGGGTCCAGGGCTTCCTTGAAGGCCACGGCCTTGGCGGCGATGACGTGCATCAGGG